>NZ_PQSS01000109.1 GCF_002920535.1 Streptomyces sp. Ru71
CAACCCGGAGGTCATCGAGCAGGTGCGGCGTGCCTGGGGCATCACCATCCGGGACGGCTTCGGGCAGACCGAGACCGCCGTGCAGGTCGCCAACACGCCGGGGCAGGTCCTCAAGACCGGTTCCATGGGACGGCCCAGCCCCGGCTACCGCGTCGAGCTGCTCGACCCGGTCTCCGGCGCACCCGGCGCCGCCGAGGGCGAGATCGCGCTCGACCTGTCCGAGCGCCCGGTGGGCCTGATGACCGGCTACCACGGCGACGCCGACCGTACGGCGGAGGCGATGGCCGGCGGCTACTACCGCACCGGGGACATCGCCGCCCGGGACGAGGACGGCTACCTGACCTACATCGGCCGGGCCGACGACGTCTTCAAGGCGTCCGACTACAAGATCAGCCCGTTCGAGCTGGAGAGCGCCCTGCTGGAGCACGAGGCCGTCGCCGAGGCCGCGGTCGTGCCGGCGCCGGACGAGCTGCGCCTGGCCGTGCCGAAGGCGTACGTCGTCCTCGCCGAGGGCTACGAGCCCGGCCCGGACACCGCCAAGGTGATCTTCGAGCACTCCCGTCAGGTGCTCGCGCCGTACAAGCGCATCCGGCGGCTGGAGTTCGGCGCGCTGCCGAAGACGGTGTCCGGGAAGATCCGCCGGATCGAGCTGCGCGAGGCCACGGCGGCGGGGTCGGAGAACGAGTACCGCGAGGAGGACTTCCGGTGAGCGCGCTGTCCTACACGCACGGCACGAGCGAGACGGTCCTGCTCGGCGACACCATCGGCGCCAACCTGGACCGGGCCGTCGCCGCCTGGCCGGAGCGCGAGGCGCTCGTCGACGTGCCGTCCGGGCGGCGCTGGACGTACGCGCAGTTCGGCGCCGACGTCGACGAGCTGGCGCGGGCCCTCGTCGCGAGCGGGGTCGCCAAGGGGGACCGGGTCGGCATCTGGGCCGTCAACTGCCCGGAGTGGGTGCTGGTCCAGTACGCCACCGCCCGCATCGGCGCGATCATGGTGAACATCAACCCGGCCTACCGCACCCACGAGGTCGAGTACGTCCTCAACCAGGCCGGTGTCTCGCTCCTCGTCGCCTCCCTCAGCCACAAGACCAGCGACTACCGGGCGATGGTCGACCAAGTGCGCGCCAAGTGCCGGGAGTTGCGCGAGGTGGTGTACATCGGCGACCCGAGCTGGGAGGCGCTGCTCGCCCGCGCCGGCTCGGACGTCCGGTACGAGGCGCTGTCCTGCGACGACCCCATCAACATCCAGTACACCTCGGGCACGACGGGCTTCCCCAAGGGGGCCACCCTCTCCCACCACAACATCCTCAACAACGGTTACTTCGTCGGCGAGTTGATCGCCTACACCGAGCAGGACCGGATCTGCATCCCGGTGCCCTTCTACCACTGCTTCGGCATGGTCATGGGGAACCTGGCGGCCACCTCGCACGGCGCCTGCATGGTGATCCCGGCGCCGTCCTTCGACCCGAAGGCCACGCTGGAGGCGGTGCAGCAGGAGCGGTGCACCTCGCTGTACGGCGTGCCGACCATGTTCATCGCGGAGCTCAACCTTCCCGACTTCGCGTCGTACGACCTGACGTCCCTGCGCACCGGCATCATGGCGGGCTCGCCGTGCCCGGTGGAGGTGATGAAGCGGGTGGTCGCCGAGATGCACATGGAGGAGGTCTCCATCTGCTACGGCATGACCGAGACCTCCCCGGTGTCGCTGCAGACCCGGATGGACGACGATCTGGAGCACCGCACCGGCACCGTCGGGCGGGTACTGCCGCATCTGGAGGTGAAGATCGTCGACCCGGCCACCGGGATCACCCGACCCCGCGGTGAGGCGGGCGAGTTGTGCACCCGGGGCTACAGCGTGATGCTCGGCTACTGGCAGGAGGCCGACAAGACCGCCGAGGCGATCGACGCCGGGCGCTGGATGCACACCGGGGACCTCGCGGTGATGCGCGAGGACGGGTACGTCGAGATCGTCGGCCGGATCAAGGACATGATCATCAGGGGTGGCGAGAACATCTACCCGCGTGAGATCGAGGAGTTCCTCTACGGCCACCCGAAGATCCGCGACGTCCAGGTCGTCGGCGTCCCGCACGAGAGGTACGGCGAGGAGGTGCTGGCCTGCGTGATCCCGCGGGACCCGGCCGACCCGCCGACGCTGGAGGACGTCCGCGCCTTCTGCGAGGGGCAGTTGGCCCACTACAAGGTCCCCAGCCGGGTGCAGGTCCTGGACACCTTCCCGATGACGGTGTCGGGCAAGGTGCGCAAGGTGGAACTCCGGCGGAAGTACGCCGGCTGACCGGGCCTCCGCCGGGCGGGGGAGGGGCTTGGCCCCTCAGCGGGACGCGGGGGCGGGGGGAGGGCGCCAGCATCGGGGCGTCGGCGCACGTACCCGATGTCGAAGGAGCCCACCCCATGGCCATCGCCGCGCACCCCGCCCGCTTGAGGCCGCACACCGCCGCGCCCGTCCCCCGGTGGGCGCGGCGGGCGGCCGCCGCCGTCGTCTGGGTGAACCTGCCCTCCGGGCTGTGGCGGCTCGCCGTCGTCCTCGGCGTACCGCTCGGCCTCGGCGACGCGGAGTACGACGCGATGCTGGTCCCCGGCTGGGGCTACCTGGTGCTGCCGCTGCTGTCCCTGGCCCAGGAGGCGCTGGCCGCGCTGACGCTGGGGCTGGTGCGCCCGTGGGGCGAGAGATGGCCGCGAAAGCTCCCTGTGCTGGGCGGCCGGCGCATCCCCGTGCTCGCGGCCGTGGTGCCGGCCGGTCTCGGCGCGCTCGCCTGCACGGTCTACGGCGTGCTGTTCGTGTGGACGACGCTGCACGCGGAGATGGCCATCACCCGCTGGGGCCTGTGGCTGCTGAACGCCTGCTACCTCCCCCTCCTGGCCTGGGGCCCCCTCCTGGCCACCCTCACGCTCCACTACTGGCACCGCCGCCACAGCGCCTGACGTCCCCACCGGCACCCGGGGCGGGGTGGGTGTCGGGGCCGGGCTCGCTGGAGTGCTCGTCGGGCCGGGGTGGGTGTCGGAGCGAGACTCACTGGAGCGCGCATCGAGTCGTGGTGGATCTCCGGGCCAGACTCACTGGAGCGCGCATCGAGTCAGGCTGGAGGGCCGGGCCCGGGCCGGGCTGGGATGTCGGGCCCGGCGGCTGCCTCGGCCGCTCACCCACGCCCGGCCGGCTCTGCCGAGCCCGCCTGCAACCGGTCCGCCACGCCTCACCTGCCGGCGGCCACCACACGCTTCGCCCCCTCACCGAGTTCGGGCCCGGGGGCTGGACCGCCCTGTGCTCCGGGGTTCGGACCGCCCCGGGCGCCCGTGTGGCCTCGGGGTCGGGCTCCGCTTCTCAGTTCGCGAGGCGTTTGGTCGTGAAGGCGTGGGCCGCCGCGTTGGCCGGGTGGGGTGGGGCCGTCGGGGGGAGTGTGAACAGGGGGATGGACAGGCCCTCCGCTCGGGCTCGGGCCTCGGCGGTGTGGCCCGGCCGGGAGAAGTGGACGCAGTCCACGGCGCGGGTCATCGCCGTCAGCCACAGGCACTCCACGTCCCGCAGTGAGGCCGGCCGCCCGCCCGGGACGACGTGGGCCAGCAGGCCGGGCGCGACCAGGCCGATGCCGTTCGGCGGGCGGCGGCCGGAGCGGCGCAGCTCCCGGTGGCCGAGCCGGTGCAGCAGCCGCGCGGCCGCGACCACCGCGTCCCAGGGCCCGGGCTCGTCCGGCGCCACCGGTATCCGCACCACCGTCCCGCACGGGCAGCCCAGCTCCGGCTGCGGCCACTCACCCGCGCGGCCGCACGCCCCGCAGCGCAGCGACACCCATTGCTCGTCCCACACCCGGTGCGTGACGGCCGTCGGCGCGGCCCGCCGGTCCAGCGGCGGCACGACCGGGGCGCCGCACGGGCACGGGTACACCGGCAGCACATAGCGCCGCTCGCGCCGGCAGGACGGGCAGCGCACCGGAACGCTCTCGGACATGGCCGGCCCCCTCCCGGACGTGGCGTCGGCTCGGCGTTCCCATGGTGCTCCAGGTGTCCACCCCTTGTCCGTCTCTTGACGGTCTTCGCCCCGCCCCCTACATTGCTTCCAGATAGTAGAAATAAGTTTCCGCTATACGGAAATCACGGGGGAGCCCGGATCACCGGCTAGCGGAGCTGGACTGGACGCGGACACGAACTCACCGCAGGGCGCGACGGGGAGAGCGAATCCGACAGCCGAAGCAGGAGTAACTCCATGGCTCGTATGACCGCTGCCCGCGCGGCAGTCGAGATCCTCAAGCGCGAGGGCGTCACCCAGGCGTTCGGTGTGCCGGGTGCGGCGATCAACCCGTTCTACAAGGCCCTCAAGGAGGGCGGCGGGATCGGCCACACCCTCGCCCGCCACGTCGAGGGTGCCTCGCACATGGCCGAGGGCTACACCCGCACCCAGCCGGGCAACATCGGTGTCTGCATCGGTACCTCCGGCCCCGCCGGCACCGACATGATCACCGGTCTGTACTCCGCGATCGGTGACTCCATCCCGATCCTGTGCATCACGGGCCAGGCGCCCACCAGCGTGATCCACAAGGAGGACTTCCAGGCCGTCGACATCGCCTCGATCGCCAAGCCGGTCACGAAAATGGCGGTCACCGTCCTGGAGGCCGCGCAGGTCCCCGGCGTCTTCCAGCAGGCGTTCCACCTGATGCGCTCCGGCCGTCCCGGCCCGGTCCTCATCGACCTGCCGATCGACGTCCAGCTCACCGAGATCGAGTTCGACCCCGAGACGTACGAGCCGCTGCCGGTCTACAAGCCGACCGCGACCCGCGCGCAGATCGAGAAGGCGATCTCCTTCCTGCTCGCCTCCGAGCGCCCGGTCATCGTCGCCGGCGGCGGCATCGTCAACGCCGACGCCTCCGACCTGCTGGTCGAGTTCGCCGAGCTGACCAACACCCCGGTCATCCCCACCCTGATGGGCTGGGGCACGCTGCCCGACGACCACGAGCTGAACGCCGGCATGGTCGGCGTGCAGACCTCGCACCGCTACGGCAACGCCAACTTCCTGGAGTCGGACTTCGTCCTCGGCATCGGCAACCGCTGGGCCAACCGCCACACCGGCTACAAGCTCGACGTCTACCGCGGCGAGCGCAAGTTCGTCCACGTCGACATCGAGCCCACCCAGATCGGCAAGATCTTCCCGCCGGACTACGGTGTCGTCTCCGACGCCAAGGCCGCGCTGGAGCTGTTCGTCGAGGTCGCCAAGGAGCTCAAGGCCGAGGGCAAGCTGCCCGACCGCGGCGAGTGGGTCGCCTCCACCCAGGAGCGCAAGGCCACGCTGCTGCGCCGTACGCACTTCGACAACGTGCCGATGAAGCCGCAGCGCGTGTACGAGGAGATGAACAAGGCCTTCGGCCCGGAGACGCGCTACGTCACCACCATCGGCCTCTCCCAGATCGCCGGCGCGCAGATGCTGCACGTCTACAAGCCGCGCCACTGGATCAACTGCGGCCAGGCCGGCCCGCTCGGCTGGACCATCCCGGCCGCGATCGGCGTCGCCAAGGCCGACCCGGAGTCCCCGGTCGTCGCGCTCTCCGGCGACTACGACTTCCAGTTCCTGATCGAGGAGCTCGCGGTCGCCGCCCAGCACAAGATCCCCTACGTCCACGTGCTGGTGAACAACGCCTACCTGGGCCTGATCCGTCAGGCGCAGATCGGCCTGGACATCAACTTCCAGGTCAACCTGGAGTTCGAGAACATCAACACGCCCGAGCTCGGCGTCTACGGCGTGGACCACGTCAAGGTCGCCGAGGGCCTGGGCTGCAAGGCGATCCGGGTCACCGAGCCGGACCAGCTGGGCGCCGCCTTCGAGCAGGCCAAGAAGCTGGCCGCCGAGTACCAGGTGCCGGTCGTCGTCGAGGCGATCCTGGAGCGGATCACCAACATCTCGATGAGCCGCACCATGGACATCAGCGACATCAGCGAGTTCGAGGACCTGGCCACCGAGCCGGGCCACGCGCCGACCTCCATCAAGACCCTGAAGGTCTGACACCGGTTGCGGTGAGGGCGGTCCATCCGGCGGATGGGCCGCCCTTCGGCATGTCCGGCGCGGGTGTCAGTCGAAGCCTCCGCCGCCCCCGCCGCAGCCGAAGCCTCCGCCGTGGTCGTGGCCACCGTGGTGGTGCCCGCCGCCGTGGTGACCGCCGTCGTGCGCGTGGCTCCCGCCGTGGCCTGCGCCGTCCGACGTGCCGCCGCCGTCGCGGTCGTCGTCCACCCAGTCGAAGAGGTCCTCACCGCCCGCGAAACGGCGTACCCCGCTGCCCCGGCCGAACGGGAACAGGCCCTCGTCCGCGAGCGCGCCACGGCCCGTCAGCCCGGCCTGCCGGGAGAAGCGCGGCAGCAGCACGGTCAGCGCCCGCTCGCCGTACAGCGCGACGGCGTACAGCGTCTCCTCCTCCGCGAGCGGTCCGTCCGGGGCCGCGGGGAGCGGGTGGCGCTCCCGCAGCTCCGCCAGGAGCCGGCGCACCGCCCGCGAGCGGCGCGGCGGCAGCGGGCGCAGCTGCCCGGCCGCCACCAGGTCCGCCCGCATCCGCGCCAGCGCCCGGCGCACCACGGCGCGTTCCAGCAACTCCCGCGGCCCGGCGGGGCGGTAGAGGGCGGTGCGTACGGCCTTCTCCAGCGGGTGCCGGAACACCGTGGCGTCGGCGGCCGTGCCGCTCCTGCGCAGGGTGCCCGGCCGCCCGGCGTCCACGGTGCCCCGCAGATGCAGGGCGACCACGGCGACCGTGACGGCGGCCCGTGCCCCCGCCCGCAGCAGAGCCGCCTCGTGCGGCCCCAGCCGCCCCGTCGCCCGCGCATCGCTCATACCCACCACCCCCGTCGCCGCTCACCCGCCCGCCCGGCGTGTGACCGGTATGTGCCCCGGCAGGCAGGCCGGCGAAGCCTTGCGGGGGCCGGTTCAGAGGTGGATTTGAGGGTTGCGCAGGGCCCCTACGTCGCCTTGTGTACGTCCTCGGGGGCCTCGTGGTGTTCCGACAGGCCCGGCCAGTCGTCCGGGCCGCCGCCCTGCCATTCGATGAAGTCGCTCTCCGCCACGTCCGTCACATACAGGTCGGCCAGCCGCAGGATCTCGGCCACGTCGTCGATGTGCGTGGCGACGCCCAGGGTCGCGTCGCCCTCGGTGACCCGCCGTGAGCCGTCCAGCGCCGGCGGGTGCACCACGACATGCGGGTGCTGCGTTGCGTGCGTCATGTCTCCAGGCTGCTGCCGCCGTGACAGGGCCGCACCCCGGACAACGCCGAGCGGCGCCGGGACGGGAAACGCCGAGCGGCGCCGGATGCGGGACCGTCCGCATCCGGCGCCGCTCGGCCGGTGAGGCTTCTTCGGTTGTGGCCGTCCGACGGCGCGAGACTGGGCGCGACAGGACATTCGCGCCGCCGGACGGAGTCTGGGGAACCCCTCGTACAGGGGGAGTGGCTGGGACCGCGGCGGATGCGACGGAGCCGGACGTACCTGCCTCACGTCGGCAGGGACGTCACGTTTCCTTCACCACCGCACTGGCTCGCACGCCGCCGCGGTCTCGCCCTGCCCGCCATGCCCCGCGATCACCCCTCATCCGGATCGCGCGGCGGCGGGTCGTACGCGTCCGGATCCCGACCTCCCCGCCGGGTCCGGACGCAGCCTCGTGGCCTGGAGGATCAGTCCTCGCGCAGGGCGCGGACCGCCTCCTCCACGCGCTTGCCGTACTCGACGTCGGCGGCGTGGAAGTGGGCCAGGTTCTTCTCGATCACGTCGTTGCGGGAGACCTGCGACAGGCCGCCGGCGATGTTCGCGATCAGGCGGGACTTCTCGTCCTCCGACATCAGCCGGTACAGCTCACCGGCCTGGAAGAAGTCGTCGTCCTTGGTGTGCAGCGGGGCCGCGTGGTTGCCGGTGTGGCCGGACACCGCGAGGGGCGCCGACAGCGGGCGGCCGGTCTCGACCGGGCCGTCGTAGGAGTTCGGCTCGTAGTTCTTCGCGTCGCGGCCCTGGGCGTTGAGCGCCATGAAGCCGTCGCGGCCGTAGTTGCGGGCGCCGCCCGGAACCGCCTTCGGCGAGTTGACCGGCAGCAGGGTGTGGTTGACGCCCAGGCGGTAGCGGTGCGCGTCCGCGTAGGCGAACAGGCGGCCCTGGAGCATCTTGTCCGGCGACGGGCCGATGCCCGGCACGAAGTTGTTCGGGGAGAACGCGGCCTGCTCGACCTCGGCGAACACGTTGTCCGGGTTGCGGTCCAGCACCAGGCGGCCCACGCGCTGCAGCGGGTAGTCGGCGTGCGGCCACACCTTGGTCAGGTCGAACGGGTTGAAGCGGTAGTTGGCCGCCTCGGCCGCCGGCATGATCTGGACGTAGAGGGTCCAGGACGGGTACACGCCCCGCTCGATGGCCTGCAGCAGGTCCGTCTGGTGCGAGTTGGGGTCCTTGCCCGCCAGCTCGGCGGCCTGCTCGCTGGTCAGGGAGCGGACGCCCTGGTTCGTCTTGAAGTGGTACTTGACGAAGAAGGCCTCGCCCTTGGCGTTCGTCCACTGGTAGGTGTGCGAGCCGTAGCCGTTCATGTGGCGGTACGACGCCGGGATGCCGCGGTCACCCATCAGCCAGGTGATCTGGTGCGTGGCCTCGGGGGCGTGCGCCCAGAAGTCCCAGACGTTGTCCGGCTCCTGCTTGCCCGTGAACGGGTCGCGCTTCTGCGAGTGGATGAAGTCGGGGAACTTGATCGGGTCCTTGATGAAGAACACCGGGGTGTTGTTGCCGACGAGGTCGTAGTTGCCCTCCTCGGTGTAGAACTTCACCGCGAAGCCGCGCGGGTCGCGGACGGCGTCGGCGCCGCCGAGCGAGTCGGCCACGGTGGAGAAGCGCAGGAACACCTCGGTGCGCTTGCCGATCTCGCTGAGGAAGTCGGCGTGGGTGAAGCGGGTGACGTCGTCGGTCACCTCGAAGTGGCCGTAGGCGCCGGAGCCGCGGGCGTGCACCACACGCTCCGGGATGCGCTCGCGGTTGAAGCGCGCGAGCTTCTCCAGGAGCTGCTGGTCCTGGATCAGGAGCGGACCGCCGACACCGGCGGAGGCGGAGTTCTGGTTGTCGGCGACGGGGGCGCCGGACTCGGTGGTGAGCACGCGCTTCGACATGTGGACCTTCCGAACGGGACTGCTGAGGCCTGGTGACGGTGCAAGTGAGCGTAAGGACGCGCGACCAGGAGCGTCAACAGTTTGTTGAAGTCATTTTCAACGTTTTGTTGAAGTGGTGGGCATGCGTGGTTCCGGGAGGGTCAGACCTGGGCGCCGGAGAGGCGCTCCACGGCCCGCAGCAGGGCCGAGTGGTCCAGGCCGCCGTCGCCCTGGGCGCGCAGCGAGGCGACCAGCTGGGCGACCACGGCGCCGACCGGCAGGGCAGCGCCGACGTTGCGGGCGGCGTCGGTCACGATGCCCATGTCCTTGTGGTGCAGGTCGATGCGGAAGCCCGGCTTGAAGTCGCGGTTGAGGAAGTTGTCCTTCTTCCGCGTCAGCACGGTCGAGCCGGCCAGACCGCCGTTGAGGACGTCCAGGGCGGCCTGCAGGTTCACGCCGGACTTCTCCAGGAAGACCACGGCCTCGGCGCACGCCTGGATGTTCACGGCGACGATCAGCTGGTTGGCGGCCTTCACGGTCTGACCCGAGCCGTGCGGGCCGCACAGCACGATGGTCTTGCCGAGGGCGTCGAAGATCGGCTTGGCCTCGTCGAAGTCGGCCTGCTCGCCGCCGACCATGATCGACAGCACGGCCTCGATGGCGCCGGCCTCGCCGCCGGAGACCGGGGCGTCCAGGACGCGCACGCCCTTGCCCTTGGCGGCCTTGGCCAGGTCGACGGAGGTCTGCGGGGTGATCGAGGACATGTCGATCAGCAGGGCGCCGGACTTGGCGTTCTCCAGGATGCCGTCCGGGCCGTAGGCGATGGCCTCGACCTGCGGGGACGCGGGCACCATCGTGATGACCACGTCGGCGTCGCGCACGGCCTCGGCGATGGAGGAGGCCGCGGTGCCACCGGCGGCGGCCAGGCGGTCCAGCTTCTCCTGCTCCAGGGTGAAGCCGGTGACCTGGTAGCCGGCCTTGATCAGGTTCTCGGACATGGGGGAGCCCATGATGCCGAGGCCGATCCAGGCGATCTTGGGGAGGTTGCTCATGCGGGGGTGCCTCTTTCTCACTACTGCTGTGCTACGTCGGGGAGTTGGCGCCCGGCTGACGGACGCCCCGGGTGTCAGCGGGCGGCGCGCGCCTCGCGGGGCAGCCACTCGAAGGCCTCGGCGCTGGGCTTGTCGCCCGGCTTGTACTCCAGGCCGACCCAGCCGTCGTAACCGGCCTTCTTCAGCTGGTCGAGGAAGTCCTCAAGCGGCAGCGAGCCGGTGCCGGGGGCGCCGCGGCCCGGGTTGTCGGCGATCTGCACGTGGCCGGTCTTCGCCGCGTACTGTTCGATGACCGACGGCAGGTCCTCGCCGTTCATGGACAGGTGGTACAGGTCCATGAGGAACTTGGCGTTGCCGAGGCCGGTCGCCTCGTTCACCTTGTCGACGATCTCGATCGCCTTGGGAGCGCTCACGATCGGGCACTTCGGCGACTCGGGCTGGTTGAGGGCCTCGATCAGGATCGTGCCGCCGACCCGGCCGACGGCCTGGGCCGCGAGGGTCAGGTTCTCCAGGGCGAGCGCGTCCTGCTCGGCCGGGTCGACGCCGTCGACGCGGTTGCCGTACAGGGCGTTGAACGTCGTGCAGCCCAGGGACTGCGCGAAGGCGATCGCCACGTCGATGTTGGCGCGGAACCTCTCCGACTCCTCACCGGGCACCGACAGGGCGCCGCGGTCGGGGCCGGGCAGTTGGCCGGCGTAGAAGTTCAGGCCCGTGAGCTGTACGCCCGCGTCCTCGATCGCCTTCTTCAGGGCGTCGAGCTCGGACTGCTCCGGGGTGGGGGTCTCGATCCAGGGCCACCACAGCTCGACCGCGGTGAAGCCGGCCGCGGCGGCGGCCGCGGGACGCTCCAGGAGCGGGAGTTCCGTGAAGAGGATCGACAGGTTGACGTTGAAGCGCTGGTCTGCGAATCCCATCGGGGGCCGCGCTCCCTTCCGTGTGTCGAGTTTCCGTATGACGGAAGTTCGTTTCTGCGTAATGGAAGATTGCCTGTGGCAGGGGGCGACTGTCAAGAGCGGCCGCAAAAGAGCGCCCCCGCGTGGGGGACGCGGGGGCGCTGGGAGGGGCCGGTGGAAGGTGGTCAGAGGGCGTCGACGCCGCTCACCTTCCAGCCGGCCGAGGTACGGGTCATCGTCAGCCGGACCCGGTTCAGATCCAGGCGGGAACCGGTGACCTGGGTGCTCCGGGTGACCTGGTTGACGAAGAGCAGGACCGTGACGCGGTCCGGCGAGGCCGAGACCACCGAGGCCGCGGGGGTGCCGCCGTCCGCGGGATGCGCGACGGTGGCCTTCACCACCGCGTGGTACTTTCGGGCCGTCGGCCCGACCACGCCCGCCGTGGTCTTGTCGTACTCCTTTTCGAACGTCCCGGTGAGCCGGGCGCGCGCGGCGGCGAAGTCCTTCGGCAGACGCCGGTAGTCGTACGACAGCACCACGGGCACCGCCTGCTCCGCGGCCACGAGTGCCTGCCGGCGTGCCTCCTCGGCCCGCGTTCCCTGCCGGCAGCGCCATCCCAGCAGGCCGGCCGCCACCAGCCCCGCCACCAGCAGGAGGCAGAGCAGCGCGGTGAGCAGCCGCCGGCGCCGGGGCGAGGAGCCGGCCGCGCGGGCGTCCCCGGTGCCGTCCCGTTCCGCGTCGTCGTCCTCGGTGGTCCCCGGCTCCGGCGGGTCCTGCCAGCCGTCCTTCGGCGCCTCGACGACCAGGGTGCGCCCGGCGGGCGGCCGCGCGGCCGGGCTCGCGCCCGCGGCCTCGTCCTGGCCGCGCTCCGCGCGTTCGGCCCCGGCCTCCTCGCGCCCCCGTTCCGCGCGCTTGGCCGCCGCGCGGGCTGCCGCCGTCATGGTGCGCCGGGCGCCGGTTCCCCGGCCGCCGCCGACCCGGGTCGTCGTCCTCGTCATGGTCGTTCTCCTTGTGAGGGTCAGCCGACGAACTCGACGTCGGAGGTCAGCCAGCGGCCGTGGGCGAGGACCAGGTCCAGCTGAAGCCGGTAGGTGCGGGACTCGCCCTGCGGTACGGCGGTGTTGGTGACCTTGCTGTCGGCGACCACCAGGACCCGGGCCGAACGGGCGTCGGAGCGGACGATGCCCGCCTCCAGGACCTGGCCCTCGGACACCGAGCGGTTCGCGGCGACGAGCTGTGTGAGCTGCTGGGTCTGCGCGGCGAACTGCTTCTTGAACTCGCCGGTCGCGCCGTCGAGGACGGTCGCGCTGTCCCGGTCGTAGTGCCGGTAGTCGAGCGAGGTGAAGTTCAGCGCCGACTGGCGGGCCGCGGCCAGGACGTCCTGGCGCCGCTGCTCCGCCTCCCGCTGGTCCGCCAGGCGCAGGCCCAGCCAGGCCGCCGCAGCGGCCGTGAGGAGGGTCGCCAGGACGAGCCCGGCCGTGAGGGCCCGGTTCAGGCCATCGGTCCGACGAGCAGCCATTGCCACGACTCCTTTCCGAAGACGGTCTGCTGGCCGCCCGTCGAGCCGATCTCGACGGGCGTTCCGTCCGGGCCGGTCACACTGCCGGTCTCCGGGTCGTACGGCGTGACGTACGCCGTCTGATCGGCGCCGCCCGCGCCACGGGCACCGGGGGCGTTCTGGGCGCCCCGCACCGACGTCGGGCCACCGCGCGGGGCGGTGCAGTGCGCGCCGGTGTGGGCCGGGCGGGTGCTGGTGTCCGCGGGGTCGCGCCGCGCGGTGCCGTACCCCCGGGTGCACGCGGGAGGGTCGTCGGCGTTGATCACCAGGCCGAAGTGGAAGGTGCCGTCACCGGGTGCGACGGTGTAGCTGCCCGAGACCAGGGCCGGGAAGGTGACCAGGGCCTGCTCCACGCCGGGCAGCCGGGCCACCATGACCTGGCCGCCGCTGATCAGGTTGGCCAGCAGCACCGACAGCCGCGGGGACAGGCCCTTCAGCAGCGAGTTGACTTCCTGCGCGGCCGGTGCCGCGTTGCCGATCACCTTGCGCAGGTCCCCGTCGCTCGCCTTCACCTGGGCGGTGAGCGCGGCCAGGTCGCGGGCGAACGACTTGATCGACGACCCCTGGTCGGCCTGCGTCTTCAGGACCGTCCGGGAGTTCTCGATGAGCGAGATCGTCTCGGGCAGGGACGCGGACGCCGAGTCGACGAGCGCGTTGCCCGAGTCGACCAGCCGGCTCAGGTTCGGACCCGTGCCGGCGAACGCCCTGCCCAACTCGTCGACGGTGACCCGCAGGTCGTCCTTGCCGACCGAGTTCACCAGCCGGTCGAGGCTCAGCACCAGGTCCGTCGAGGGCAGCGGCACCCGGGTGCTGCCGCGTGGGATGGAGCTGCCGTCGAGCAGATACGGCCCGTCGTCCGTGCGCGGCTGGAGATCGACGTACTGCTCGCCCACCGCCGAGCGGTTGGCCACCACGGCGAGGGTGTCCGCCGGTATGTGCGGCGCCCCCTCGTCGATGTCCAGGGCGACGGACACCCCGCCCCCACCGGTCAGCCGCAGCTTCCCGACCCGGCCCACCGGCACCCCGCGGTAGGTGACCTCGGCGCCGGGGAAGATGCCGCCGGAGTCGGCGAAGTCGGCGCGCACGGTGTAACCCCGGTCCAGCAGGTCGTCCGCCAGGCCGGTGTACTCGGCGCCGACGTACGACACGCCGAGGGCGGTGACCGTGGCGAACGCCAGCAACTGTGCTTTCACCCCGCGTGTGATCACGGCTGGACCCCCTTCAGCAGCAGCTCGGCGAGGCCCAGGTCGATGCCCTCGGGCGGCCGCCCGCGGGTGACGTAGGCGCTGGTGCACACCGGCGGGCACAGCGGCCCGCCGCCGGTGCCGGGCGCGCTCGGCAGCGCGGTGGGTGACGGGACGGCGGGTGTGTCCGGGAGGTCGGGGACATCCGGCAGCTCCGGTACGGCGGGTGGCTGCGGCAGCTCCGGCAGGTCCGGCGTGCCGGGCTTCGGGCTGCCGCCCCCGCCGGGCTTGCCGGTGAGGTTGCCGTACAGGGCCGCCAGGTCGAGGTCGGCGGTGATGTGCAGGTTGACGTAGTCGCCCTTGATGGCGTCGACGGCGTTGCGCGGGAACGGGTAGGTGGTGAGCAGCTCCAGCGCGCCCGGCAGGTCGTCGCCCGCCTTGTTCAGCTGTTGCAGGATCGGCCGGAGCAGCTTGAGGTCGGCCACGGTGTCGTCGTGCGAGGCCTTGACCACCTTGGCGCCGGTCGTGCCGAGCCGGCCCAGGGCGGTGAGCATCGCCGTCAGATCGCGCCGCTGGCCGGCGAGGACCTTCAGGGCCGGCGGCAGCGTGTCGACGGCCGTGGCGATGGTCTGCTTCTCCGCCCCGAGCCGCTTCGCGAGCCGGTCGACGGCCGCTATCGCGCGGACGATGTTCCCCCGCTGCTTGTCGAGGCCGCCGATGAAGGTGTCCAGCTGGGTGAGCAGGGACCTGACGCGGTTCTCCCGGCCGTCGAGTGCCTTGTTCAGCTCCACGGTGATCGTCTTGAGCTGGGCCACGCCACCGCCGTTGAGCAGCGCGGACAGCGCCGAGAGGACCTCCTCGACCTCGGGGTTGCGGCCGCTGCGGGACAGCGGGATGCGGTCGCCGTCGTGCAGCCGGCCCACCGCAGCCGTGCCGGCCGGGGCGGACAGCGCCACGTACTTCTCGCCGAGCAGGCTGGTCTGCCGTACGTCGGCGATCGCGTTGGCGGGCAGCTTCACCGAGCCGGCGACCCGCAGCCGTACGCGCGCGTGCCAGCCGTCGAGCTCCACCTTCTCGACCGCCCCGACGGTGACGTTCCCGACCTTGACCGCGGACTGCGGGACGAGGTCGAGGACGTCACGGAACTCGACGGTGACGTGGTAGGCGTGGCCGTCGTCGGCGGCCCCGCCGGGGAGCGGGACGTCGTACCAGCCGTCGAACTCGCAGCCGGACAGCAGCAGCGAGCCGGTCACTGCCCAGGCGAGGGCGCCCGTCCTGCGCAGCCGGCTCATACGCCCACCCCCAGGATTCCGCCGAGGGTCCGGTCGGTCGTGCCCGTCACCGCCGGTCCCTGCGGCACTTGGGGCAGGGAGTCGAACAAGTCGCGCAGCTCCTTGCAGTCGGTCTTCTCACCCGTCGTCCTGAGGACGGAGCACAGCAGGGACGCCGGGTCCTGGGCCTGGTCGGCGTTGTTGCGGGTGTCGAGGGTGCCCGCGGACGGGTTGTAGGCGTTGTTCAGGTTCGACAGGCCCGTCGGCGCGACCTCCAGCAGCTCCTCCAGCGCGGCCCGTTGGGCGACGAGCACCCGGGTCACCTTGCTCAGGCCCGTCACATCGGAGGTGAGCCCCTTCTTGTTGTTCTTCACGAAGTCCGAGACGTCGCCGAGCGCTGTCCCCAGGTTCCTCAGCGCCGCCGCGAGGTCCTTGCGCTCGCCCGCGAGCTGGTCGGCGACCTCGGTGAGGCTGGTGGTGAACGACCGCACGCTGCGGTCGTCGGCAGCGAGCGCCGCCGTGAACACCTGCAGGTGATCCACCGTGCCGAACAGGTCGGTGCGGCCGTCGGACAGTGTGCTGACCGCCTGCGAGAGGTCCTCGACACTCTGGTGGAGGTTCCCGCCCTGCCCGTCCAGGGTCTCGGCGCTCACCCCGAGCAGCCGGGACAGTGAGCCGTCCTTGTTCGCGCCCTTCGGCCCGAGCGCCTCGGCGGTGGTGTGCAGGCTGTCGAAGATCCGGTCCAGCTCGACCGGGACGGCCGTGCGCGACTCGGGGATCACGGCGCCGCCGTGCAGCACCGGGCCCCGGCGGTAGACCGGCAGGAGCTGCACATAACGGTCGCTTACCACCGAGGAGTTGATGATCGCGGCCCGGGCGCCGGCCGGCACCTTGCGGCCGGCGTCGTACTCCAGCTCCACGCGCACCCGCCGCCCCTGCGGCGTGATCGAGACGACCTTGCCGATCCGGACGCCGAGGACGCGGACGTCCGAGCCCGGGTAGATGCCGACGGTGCGCGGGAAGTACGCGGTGACGCGCACGGTGTCGGGCCGCGGCCACAGCACGTGGATGAGCGCGGCGACGACGGCCAGGGCGACGAGCAGCACGAGGCCCTTGCGCAGGCGGGTCATCGGCGGCCCCCCGTCCGCGGTACCACCGGGGCGGCGACCAGGTTCTGGACGTAGGAGTCGAACCAGCGGCCGTTGCCGAGGGTGTTGGTGAACAGCCGCACATACGGCGCCAGCAGCCGGATGCTCCGGTCGAGGCCGGCCTGGTTGCGTTCGAGCATCTGCACCACGCGGTTCAGACCCGTCAGCGCGGGCCCGATCTCCTTCTCGTTGTCGTCCACGAGGCCGGACAGCTCGATGCCGAGCGCGGCCGAGGTCTTCAGCAGGTTGTGGATCGCCGTGCGCCGCTTGCTGATCTCCGTGAAGAGCTTGTCGCCGTCCTTGACCAGGGCGGAGAAGTCCTTGGAGCGCGCGGCCAGTACGCCGGTGACGCCGTTCGCGTGCTTCAGCAGCTCGCCGAGCGCCTTGTCGCGCGAGGCGACCGTCCGGGAGATCCGGGACAGGCCCTTGATCGACGACTGCACCTCGGCGGGGGAGTCCTGGAACGTCGTCGAGAGGGTGTCCAGGGCCTTCGCCAGCCGCTCGGTGTCCACCTGCTCGGAGGTGGTGGTCAGATCGCTGAACGCCTGGACGACGTCGTACGCCGAGACCGTGCGCCGCAGCGGGATCTCGCTGCCGGCCCGCAGCTGCCCCGGGCCCCTCGGGTACAGCGCCAGGTACTTGGCGCCGAGGATCGTCTTGACCCGGATCGCCGCCCCGGTGTCGGTGCCGAACGCCGGGTCGTCCTTGACCTTGAAGGTGACCTTGACGTGGTCGCCGTCCAGGTCGACGTCCTCGACCTTGCCGACCTTGACGCCGGCGATGCGCACCTCGTCGCCCGGCTTGAGCCCGCCCGCCTCGGAGAAGGCCGCGCTGTACGTCTGCCCGCCGCCGATCAGCGGCAGGCTGTCGGCGTTGAACGCGGCCACGGCCAGCAGCGCGAGGACGGTGAGCCCGACGGCACCGATGACCACCGGGTTGCTCCCCCACTGCCTGAAGGGCGTGGGAGGCGCCCCCACGCGGAGCGGCGTCAGACGGGGGCGCCTCAGGCGCGGCAGCCTCGGCGGGTCGATGCGGACCTTCACCAGCGGCTGCGGCCGGGGCGGACGGGGCGCCCGACGGGGCAGCCGTATCCGCGGCAGCCTCGGCGGCTCCACGCGCACCTTCACCAGCGGCTCGGGACGCTTCCTCGGGCTCATGATCCGCACCTCGCCCTCGCCACGTGCAGGTCCGGGGTGAGCGTCTGGCGGGTCTTCGGCAGCACGATCCGGCCGTCGAAGTCGCAGAGGTAGAAGTTGAACCAGGAGCCGTAGGACGCCGTCCCGGTCAGCTCGTTGAGCTTGTTCGGCAGCCGCTGCAGCACGCCCTCCACGGTCTTCTCGTTCCTGTTCAGCGTCCCGGTGAGATCGGTCAGCTCGGCGATGTCGTCCTTCAGCGGCGGACGCGCGTCCTTCAGCAGCCCCGCCGTGGCCCCGGTCAGGTCCGCGATGTTCACCAGCGAGTCCCCGATGGGCTTGCGGTCCGCGGACAGCCCGGAGATCACCCGGCGCAGCTGGGTGAGCAGCTCGGAGAAGCGGGCGCCGCGCTGGTCCAGCGTGGTCAGGACGGTGTTGAGGTTGTCGATCACCGAGCCGATGAGCCGGTCCCGGTCGGCCAGTGTCGTGGTGAGCGAGGCGGTGTGCACCAGCAGGCTGTTGACGGTGCCGCCCTCGCCCTGCAGCGTCCGGATGATCTCGGTGGCGAGCTGGTTGACGTCGTTGGGGCTGAGCGCGGCGAACAGCGGTTTGAAGCCGTTCAGCAGCACGTTGAGGTCCAGCGCCGGCTGGGTCCGCGAGAGCGGGATCGTGCCGCCGGGCCTCAGCGGGCGGGCGTCACCGGCGCCCTCGGTCAGCGCGACGTACCGCTGCCCCACCAGGTTGCGGTAGCGGATCACCGCGTGGGTGCCGGTGAGCAGCGGCCGGTCGGCGCGGACGGTGAAGGAGACCTCGGCCAGCGTCCGGTCCTTGATCCGGATCCCCTCGACCTCGCCGACCCGCACCCCGGCCACCCGGACGTCGTCGCCCTTCTCCAGGCCGGTGACGTCGCTGAACACCGCCCGGTAGGTGTGCTCGGGAGTGAAGGAGAGGTTCACGATGGTCGCGGCGAGCAGGGCCGTCGCCAGCACGGTCACCAGCGCGAACAGGCTGAACTTGAGCAGGGGTGCGGCGGTCTGCCTCATGCGACGCTCACCGCCGTCCCGCGCGCCATCGGCCCGAACAGCAGCGTCGCCACCGCCGGCACCTGATCGGCGGGCACACCCAGGACGGGCGCCACGAGCGAGCCGACGGCCCGCTGCTCGGCCCGGGTCGCGGTGACCCCGGCGAGCGCGGGGGAGCCGCCGTGCCGGGAGCCGTCGTTCAGCGGGAACCCGGGAGCGGGGACCGGCGGACCGGGCAGACCACGGCAGTCGGGCCCGGAACGCTCCCGGTAGCGGGGATACTCGCCCGGCTGGTACGCCCCCTGCTGCCGTACGGCCTCCAGGGTGATGTGCATCCGGCCGCCCCGGAACGCCTCCTCCGAGGCCTTCTCCTCCTGGACCAGGCCGGCCAGCAGGCAGGGGTACTCGGGCGCGTACCGGGCGAACAGGCTCAGCGTGGGGCGGGAGACGCGGCCCAGGGTGATCAGCCGGTCGCCGTTCGCGGCGAGGAAGTCCTGACCGGTGCCCGCGACGGTCGCCGTCGACTTCAGGGCCGTCGCCAGCCGGTCCTTCTCCTCGACGATCGTGCGGCTGGTGGTGACGGTGTTGCGCAGGATGTTCATCAGGTCCGGTGCCGCGTCGCCGTAGATCTCGGTGACCTGCGCGAAGCGGGCGATGTCCTCGGTGAGGGAGGGCAGATGCGGGTTCAGGCGGCGCAGGTAGGCCTCCAGGCGGGTCAGGTTGTCGCCGATACGGTCGCCGCGGCCCTCCAGGGCGGTGGCGAACGCGGACAGCGTGGCGTTGAGCTTGCCGGGCTGCACGGCCCGCAGCAGCGGCAGCAGGTCGTTCGTCAGCTGCTGCAGCTCGATGCCCACGCGGGTGCGGTCCTGGGTGATGACGTCGCCGGCGCGGATCGGGCGAACCGAAGGGGACGCGGGCGCGACCAGGTCGACGTACTTCTCGCCGAAGAGCGTCTTGGGCAGCAGACGCGCGTGCACGTCCGACGGGATGTACGCGGCGTACTCCGGCTTGAGCGCCAGGTCCAGCGTCGCCTTCGTCCCGTCGGAGTGCACCGCGCGCACCTCGCCGACCAGCAGGCCCCGCAGCTTGACGTCGGCCTGTGGATCCAGCTGGTTGCCGAGGCTGTCGGCCTCCAGCCGGACCCGCACCACCGGCGTGAACGCCTGCCGGTAGACGGCGACGGACAGGGACAGCAACAGCGCGATCACGGCGAGGAACACCACCCCGTACACCCGCAGTCTCAGCGCCCTCATACGGTTCACCCCGCGATCCGCACGGTCGTGTTGGCGCCCCAGATCGCCAACGACAGGAAGAAGTCCACGACGTTGATCGCCACGATCGACGTGCGCACCGCCCGGCCCACCGCGACGCCGACGCCCGCCGGGCCGCCGCTCGCGTGGTAGCCGTAGAAGCAGTGCACCAGGATGATCAGGACGGCGAAGACGAGCACCTTCCCGAACGACCACAGCACGTCGACGGGCGGCAGGTACTGGTGGAAGTAGTGGTCGTAGGTGCCCGCCGACTGGCCGTAGTAGCCGGTGGTGATCGTGCGCGCCGCCAGGTAGGAGGACAGCAGCCCGATCACGTACAGCGGGATCACCGCGACGAAGCCGGCGATCATCCGGGTGGTCACCAGGAACGGCAGCGACGGCACGCCCATGACCTCCAGCGCGTCGGTCTCCTCGCTGATCCGCATGGCGCCGAGCTGGGCGGTGAAGCCCGCGCCGACCGTGGCGGACAGCGCGAGCCCCGCCACCAGGGGCGCGATCTCCCGGGTGTTGAAGTACGCCGACAGGAACGCCACGAAGTTGGAGGTGCCGAGCTGGTTGAGGGCGGCGTAGCCCTGCAGGCCCACCTCGGTGCCGGTGAAGAACGACAGGAAGGCGATCACCCCGACCGTGCCGCCCACCACGGCGAGCGCGCCCCGTCCGAAGCTCACCTCGGCGAGCAGCCGCAGGATCTCCTTCTTGTAGCGGCGCACGGTACGGCCCGTCCACGCCAACGAGCGGCCGTAGAAGGACAGTTGGGTGCCGAGCCGCTCCAGGCTCTGCCAGAGTGCCATGGTTTCAGCCCCTCTGCGGGACGACCTGGAAGTACACCGCGGTCATCACGAAGTTCGTCACGAACAGCAACATGAAGGTGATCACCACCGACTGGTTCACCGCGTCGCCCACGCCCTTCGGGCCGCCCTTCGCGGTGAGTCCCTTGTAGGAGGCGACGATCGCGGCGATCGCGCCGAACACCAGCGCCTTGATCTCCGCCGCCCACAGGTCGGACAGCTGGGCCAGGGTGGTGAAGGAGGCGAGATAGGCGCCCGGGGTGCCGTTCTGCAGCACGACGTTGAAGAAGTAGCCGCCGGCCACGCCGACCACCGACACCAGGCCGTTGAGCAGCACCGCCACCACCATGGACGCCAGCACCCGGGGCACGACCAGCCGGTGGATCGGGTCGATGCCCAGCACCTGCATCGCGTCGATCTCCTCGCGGATCTTGCGCGCCCCGAGGTCCGCGCAGATCGCCGTGCCGCCGGCGCCCGCGATCAGCAGCGCGGTCACGATGGGCGAGGCCTCGCGCAGCACCGACAGCACCGAGGCGGCCCCGGCGAAGGACTGCGCGCCCAGCTGCCGGGTCAGGCTGCCGATCTGCAGCGCGATGACCGCGCCGAACGGGATGGACACCAGCGCCGTCGGCAGGATCGTCACACTGGCGACGAACCAGGCCTGCTGGATGAACTCCCTTGTCTGGAAGGGCCGTCTGGGCAGGGTGCGCAGGACGTCCAGGGCCATCGCGAAAAGGTTTCCGCAGTGCCGGAGCGCCCCGGTGGGGGACAGGCTCATGCGTCGGCCACCGCCTTTCCGTGCGGCTCGGCCTCGCGCCGGCCGTGCAGCTCGGCCTCGCGCCGGGCGATCGCCTCCCAGCGGGGCGGGCGGGTGATGCCGGGGCCCGGCAGCAGCCGCGGTGTCAGCTCCCGGCTGACGGGCCCGTCGTCGAGCCCGGCCAGCTCCTGGCGGACCTGGGCCGCGTCCTTCTCCTCCGCCATGCCGATCGGCCCCTGCATCCGGCCGTTCAGGAACTGCCGTACGACCGGCTCGTCGCTGGTCAGCAGCCGTTCGCGCGGACCGAACATCACCAGCTCGCGGCGGAACAGCAGCCCGATGTTGTCCGGCACCTGCCGGGCCGAGGCGATGTCGTGCGTGACGATCAGGAAGGTCGCGTCGATCTGTGCGTTGAGGTCGACGATGAGCTGGTTGAGGTAGGCCACGCGCACCGGGTCGAGGCCCGAGTCGGGCTCGTCGAACAGGATGATCTCCGGGTCGAGCACCAGGGCCCGGGCCAGCCCCGCCCGTTTGCGCATGCCACCGGAGATCTCGCCGGGCAGCTTGCCCTCGGAGCCGATCAGCCCGACCATGTCCATCTTCTCCCGGACGATCCGTCCGATCTCGCTCTCGGACTTGCGGGTGTGCTCGCGCAACGGGAAGGCGATGTTGTCGTACAGGTTCATGGAGCCGAACAGCGCGCCGTCCTGGAACAGCACGCCGAACAGCTTGCGCACCTCGTACAGCTCGCGCTCACGCAGTTTCGTGATGTCCCGGCCCTGGATCGTGACCGAGCCGCGCTCCGGCTTCAGCAGGCCGACGAGCGTTTTCAGGAACACCGACTTGCCCGTGCCGGACGGGCCGAGCATGACCGAGACCTCCCCGGCGGGCAGCGTCAGCGAGACGTCCTGCCAGATGACCTGGTGACCGAAGGACTTGGTCAGCCCTTCCACACAGATCTCGACACCCATCCGGTCCCACCCTTCAGCCCGTGCCCGCGTCCGGGAGCCCGTGAGCGGCTCCGACACCTGCTCTACGGGGAGCGACGGGGCGTCCGTCGCGGGGAGTGGAACTTTTTTCGGCGGGGGGGTGCGCGGGTTTTGCCACGGGGGTGCCGGGGGCGGGTGGGTGCTCGGGGGTGGCGCTTTGGCGGGGTGCCGGCGGGCCGGGGGGGCTGGCGGGGTG
>NZ_PQSS01000110.1 GCF_002920535.1 Streptomyces sp. Ru71
GACCTGCTGGACGTCCTGGACGTGGTGCAGCGCAGCCAGGAGTACAAGGCGGCGGCCCAGCTGCTGGCCGGTACGGAGGCGCAGGGCGAGCTGCGCTGGCAGCGGGTGCAGGCGTTCGCGGGCGCGGCCGCGCTGGAGCTGCAGCAGCGGCCCGGCGGGGTCGGGGAGATACCGGGCGGGCAGTGGCTGCGGGTGTGGCGGGCCGAGCAGCCCAAGGACGCGGGCGGCGCCGCCGTGCACGCGGAGTTCCTGGTGCAGCAGGCGTGGCGGACGTCCACGCCAGGCACGGACGACTTCCGGATCATCATGGAGGAGGCCAGGGCGGCGTGCGGCGAGGCCGCGCTGCTGGCGCCCGGCGACCCGGTGCCGTACATCATCGAGCTGTCGGTGGCGCGTGGCCTGGCGTATCCGCGCGAGGAGTTCGAGCAGCTGTGGCTGAAGATCCTGGACCGCGCGCCGCACCACATGGGGGCCCATCTGGCGGCCCTGCACTACTGGTGCGAGAAGTGGCACGGCTCGCGTGAGCTGGCGTACCAGTTCGCTCAGGCGGCGGCCGCGCGGGCGCCGCAGGGCTCACTGCTGGCGGCGATGCCGCTGTTCGCGGTGTTCGAGCACCTGCCGGAGGTGAACCTGGTCCGCAGCTTCTGGCAGAGCGAGGTCGTCACCAAGGCGATCCACGGCGCGCTGCACGCGGTGCACTCGGCCCGCGCGGACGACCCGATGTCGGCGCACGTGCGGCACCTGCTGGTCTTCTTCCTGGTCCGCTCGGAGCGCTGGGCGGAGGCCATGAACCAGCTGGTCCACGTGGACGGGCACGTCGGGGCCCTGCCCTGGACCCTCTCCCCGGACCCGGCCGGCGAGTTCGCGGTCTACCGGGCGCTGGCGGTGGCGGGCTACGAGGCGAACGGCGGCAGCCCGGCGACACTGCCGCACTGAGCCGGCGCGCGCCGCCGCACCGAGCGCGGGAGCGGCGCCGCGCTGATCGGGCGGGCGCCGCCGCGCAAACAACGGGGGCGCTGCCGCGCGGCAGCGCCCCACGGGCGAGACCCCTCGCCGGGCCGTCTCGCGTCAGCCCTCCGCGCGGGAGGGCAGCCGCCAACCCGGGCGCGGGAAGTGGCAGGTGTAGCCGTCCGGGTAGCGCTGCAGATAGTCCTGGTGCTCCGGCTCGGCCTCCCAGAACGGGCCGACCGGCTCCACCTCGGTGACGACCTTGCCCGGCCACAGGCCGGAGGCGTCCACGTCGGCGATCGTGTCCTCGGCGATCCGCTTCTGCTCGTCGTCCACGTAGTAGATCGCCGAGCGGTAGCTCATGCCGATGTCATTGCCCTGGCGGTTCTTGGTGCTCGGGTCGTGGATCTGGAAGAAGAACTCCAGCAGGGTGCGGTAGTCGGTCTGCTCCGGGTCGAAGAGGATCTCGATGGCCTCCGCGTGCGTGCCGTGGTTGCGGTACGTCGCGTTCGGCACGTCACCCCCGGTGTAGCCGACCCGGGTCGCCGTCACGCCCGGAAGCCGGCGGATCAACTCCTGCATCCCCCAGAAACATCCGCCCGCCAGCACGGCCCTCTGCGTCTGCGCAGCCATCGCGACCCTCCAGAACTTGTCGGCTTGCCCACCCCGCTCAACGCACGAGGGCGCCCAGCGATTCCGGCCCGGCCGGCCGAGCCTCCTCCTCCCCCCCCCGCCTCGTCAGCGCGCCAGCAGCCGCAGTCCGCCCGCCACCTCGCGCAGGCAGCGCACCGCCAGTTCCGCCGGGGAGCCCTCGCCGGTCGTGCCGGCGTCCGTGGCCGCCCAGGTCTCCAGGGACACACGGATGGCGTCGGTCGCCGCGGCGGCGAGCAGCCGCACCTCCACGGGGTCGGCCTCCGGTGCGGCCAGCTCCGTCAGGACCGGGAGGAGTCTCTCCTCCGACTCGCGGTTCACGTCGTACCAGACGGACCGCAGCGCCGGATCGTCCTGGGCCGCCCGGAGCAGCCCGCGGGTCCAGCGCAGTGCCTCCTCCGCCGTGTCGTCCGCCGGAGTGAGGGAGGCGACGGCCGCGTCCTGAAGCGCCTGAGCGAGATCGCCGCCCTGGCCGGCCTCGGCGAGCAGGGTCCGCCAGCGGTCGCCGCCGGACGCCAGCAGCGGTCCGACCGCGTCCTGCTTGCTGCGGAAGTACCGGTAGAAGGTCCGCAGCGCGACCCCGGCGCGGGCCGCGATCTCCTCGGCGGTCGTGGCGCCCGGCCCCTGCCGCGCGAACAGCTCCGCCGCGGCGCGGGCGATGTCGAGCTGCGTCGCCGCCTTGCGGCGCTCGGTGAGCGAGGTCCTGGGCTGGTTCATGCGAGGAAGCGTACGCGGCGGGCGGGAGGAGATCATCGAGCCTGCCGACACGAAATGCCTTAGTGGCAAAACGTGTCACGCAGGCGTACGGTGCACAGAGCACAGGGCTGCCACACACGGCCCGCACAGGGCTGCCCCACACGCCCGCCCCTCGCCCCCGCACCCCAGGGAGACACCATGAACCGCTACGAAGGACGCCGCGCGCTGGTCACCGGCGGCGGCTCCGGCATCGGCCAGGCCACCGTGCTGCGCCTGCTCGCGGAAGGCGGCCGCGTGGTCGCCGCCGATGTGAGCGAGGCCGGCCTGAAGGACACCGCCGACAAGGCCGGGGCCGCCGCCGACCGGCTCACCACCCTCGTCGTCGACATCGCCGACGAGACCTCCGTACGGGACGGGGTCGCCGCCGCCGTCACCGCGCTCGGCGGGCTCGACGTGCTCGTCAACGCCGCCGGCATCCTGCGCTCCTCGCACACGCACGAGACGTCCCTGGCCGACTTCACCAAGGTGATCGCGGTCAATCTGACCGGCACCTTCCTGATGATCCGCGAGGCGATACCGGCACTGCTGGAGGGCGACGCGCCGGCCGTGGTCAACTTCAGCTCGACGTCCGCGATGTTCGCCCACCCCTACATGGCGGCCTACGCGGCGAGCAAGGGCGGCATCCAGTCCATGACGCACGCGCTGGCCGCCGAGTACAGCAAGCAGGGCATCCGCTTCACCGCCGTGCAGCCCGGCTCCATCTCCTCCGGGATGACCGACGGCTCCGGCCAGAGCAAGCAGAGCCAGGGGCCGGGGCTGCCCGAGGACACCGACTGGAGCCTGTTCACCAAGCTGGCCCCGGCGCTCGGGGAGGGCTTCGCCGGACCCGAGGCGGTCGCCGGGGTCGTCGCGATGCTGGCCAGTGAGGACGGCAGGTTCATCACCGGCACCGAGATCCGCATCGACGGCGGCACCCACTACTGACCCCGCAAGGGCCCGGTGCACTGACCGCCGAAAGGGCCCCGGGGCGGACAGCACCCCGGGGCCCTCACCAGGCCGCAGACGTCAGATCGTCGCCGTGTCGATCACGAACCGGTAGCGGACATCGCTGCTCAGCACCCGCTCGTACGCCTCGTTGATCTGGTCGGCGCGGATCAGCTCGATCTCGGCGCCGAAGCCGTGCTCGGCGCAGAAGTCCAGCATCTCCTGGGTCTCCGCGATGCCGCCGATCATGGAACCGGCGAGCGTCTTGCGGCCGCCGATCACCGAGAACAGGTTGAGCGAGATCGGCTCCTCGGGAGCGCCCACGTTCACCAGGGCGCCACCGACCTTCAGCAGCGACAGGTAGGCGTTGAAGTCCAGCGGCGCCGACACCGTCGAGACGATCAGGTCGAAGTGGCCCGCCAGCTCCTCGAAGGTCTTCGGGTCGCTGGTGGCGTAGTAGTGGTCGGCGCCCAGCCGCAGCCCGTCGTCCTTCTTGCGCAGGGACTGCGACAGCACGGTCACCTCGGCGCCCAGCGCGTGCGCGATCTTCACGCCCATGTGGCCGAGGCCGCCCATGCCGAGGATGGCGACCTTCTTGCCGGGGCCGGCGCCCCACTGCTTGAGCGGGGAGTACAGGGTGATGCCCGCGCACAGCAGCGGCGCGGCGACGTCGAGGGACAGGCCGTCGGGGATGCGGACGACGTAGTTCTCGTCGACGACGATCTTCTGCGAGTAGCCGCCGTAGGTGGGCTCGCCGTCCTTGCCGACGGCGTTGTACGTGCCGACCATGCCGCCGCCGGTGCAGTACTGCTCCAGGCCGGCCTTGCAGTTGTCGCACTCGCGGCAGGAGTCGACCATGCAGCCGACGCCCACGCGGTCGCCCACCTTGTACTTCGTGACACCGGAGCCGACCTCGGCGACGACTCCGGCGATCTCGTGGCCGGGGACCATCGGGAAGATGGCCTCGCCCCAGCCCTCGCGGGCCTGGTGGATGTCGGAGTGGCAGATGCCGGCGTACTTGATGTCGATCAGGACGTCGTGCTCACCGACCGCGCGGCGCTCGATGGTGGTGCGCTCCAGCGGCGCCTTCGGGGCGGGTGCGGCGTACGCAGCAACAGGGGTGGTCATGCCGGGGTACTCCTAGCGAAGAAACGTCCGCGCCCGGCCTGCCTTCCGGCCGGGCACGCCCTCCAGCCTGCCCGAGCCGGGGGCATCCACCCAGGTCACGGCTTTGCGTACGCACGCTGTGCCTACCACTGGCGGGGTCAGGCTCCTGGGCGTACGACCCGGAATACTGGAAGGCATGGACGACCACCCCCAGACCGCGGACGAGGCCGGCGCCGAGCCCGCGCCCGAGGCCGCGCTCGACCGGCGGGCCGAGCTGAGCGAGTTCCTGCGCACCCGGCGGGCCCGGCTGCGCCCGGCCGACGTGGGCCTGCCCGACTTCGGCCGGCACCGCAGAGTGCCGGGGCTGCGGCGTGAGGAGCTGGCGCAGCTGGCCGGGGTGTCGGTGGCGTACTACACGCGCCTGGAGCAGGGCAACGGGCGGAACGTGTCGGCGGAGGTGCTGGACTCCATCGCCCGCGCGCTCCGGCTCACGGACGCCGAGCACGCGCACCTCACCCATCTGGCCAAGCCCAAGCGGCACAAGAAGAAGCCGACGGCACGCCCGCAGCAGGTGCGGACCGCGCTGCGGCACCTGCTGGACGCGGTGGACGGCGTTCCGGCGTACGTCGTGGGGCGGCGCTCGGAGATCCTGGCGTGGAACCGGATGGCCGCCGCTCTCTTCGGGGACTGGGGGGAGCTGCCGGCGGCGGAGCGGAACTGGGCGCGGCTGGTGTTCCTGCGGCCCGACTACCGGGAGCTGTTCGTCGACTGGGAGCAGAAGGCGATCGACATCGTGTGCGCGCTGCGCATGGACGCCGGCTGCTACCCGGACGATCCGCGGCTGTCCGCGCTGGTCGGCGAGCTGTCCGTGAAGAGCGAGGACTTCCGCCGGCTGTGGGCGACGCACGACGTGAAGGACAAGACGCACGGCGTGAAGCATCTGCACCACCCGCTGGTGGGCGATCTCGCGCTGCAGTTCGAGTCGTTCCGGCTGACCGACGGCAGCGAGCAGTCCCTGATCACCTACCACGCCGAGCCGGGCTCCCCGTCGGCGGAGTCGCTGCGTCTGCTGGCCAGCTGGGGCACGGACGCCACCCGCGCGGGCACCCAGTCCACGGCCACCTGAGAGCGACCTGGCCCGAACACACCACCGCCCGCCGGAGGCGCTCCCTCCGGCGGGCGGTGTGTTCGGCGACCGCTGGTCAGCGTGCCCGGCTCACTTGCCGTAGTACCCGTTGTGGACCGTGATCACCGCGGTGTTGCCCTTCTTGTCGCTGACGGCGGCGCGGAAGGAGACGGCCTTGCCCGCCGCCGGGTTCTTCACGGTGATCCTGCCGCCGGTCACCTTGACCTCCTGGAAGGTCTTGCCGTCGTAGGACACCCACACGGTCAGGGACTTGAGGTTGCGGCCGGCGGCCGCGCCCTCGACGGTGACCGGGAAGGTGACCGTCCGGCCCGCGGCTACCTTGCTGTCCAGGCCGGTCACGGCGTTGAAGCGGACGGTGGAGACGGGCAGCCGGACCTGCTGGTCGCCGGCCGGCTTGGCGGAGCGGAACGTCCAGCCGGCGTCGATCCTCGTGGACGCGCCCGCCACCTTGGCGCTGCGGGTGACCGACGTGGTGAGCCGGTACGCCGCGTCGCCGGCCGGGACGGTGAACGCGCCGTCACCGAGCAGCGGGTCGTGGTTGGCGCCGACCTTGGTGCCGTTGCGGTACAGCGTGGTGGTCGCCGAGGTGAAGTCGGACGACCCGGCGTGCCCGCTGCCGTCCGCGAACAGCGGCAGCAGCCCGTAGAGGGTGTCGCCCTCGCGGAAGAGGCCGTAGTCGGCGTCGACGTGCGGGGCGAAGACGGCCGTGTTGAAGGTCTTCGTGTACGTCCGGCCCGCCGCGAAGGTCTGCGCGGTGCCGAGCGAGTAGCCGGCGTCCGCCACCGGGAAGCCGTCGGCGTCCTTGCCCGCGTACTGCTCGAAGTCGAACGTCCACTGGACCTTGTCGGCCGTCGACAGGTACAGCGTGCGCGTGCTCGGCAGCTTCTGCTCCACCGGCAGCCCCACGGCGGCGTCGTCGGGCAGGATGCCGATCGGGGTCAGGCCGCCGGTCTTGCCGGGCGCGGAGGCGCCGAGGCCCGCGCGAACGGTGGCGAGCTCACGCGCCGTGAAGTGGCGGACCTTGTCGCCCTGGACGCGCTTGACCTTGGCGCTGGTGGCCACGTCGTACTCGGCGGTCGCGCCCTTGGCCCACTGACCGCCCCAGGTCTGGGTGAGTCCGGTGACGTCCGGGCCGAGCGCGGCCATGCGCACGTCGGCGAAGGAGCGCTGGCTGAAACCGGCGATGAATCCGGCCGGTTCGTAGCTGTAGTCGATCGTCGCGGACAGCGGCTTGGCGGCGGCGTCCGGGACGGTGATGTCCGCCCTCTTGGTGGTGCGGGCGTCCAGGGTCAGCGTGGTGTTCCCGGTGACGGTCAGCTTCGGCTGGACGAGCCAGTCGAGACCGCCCTTGAACTCGCTGAAGTCCTTCGCGATCCAGGCGTCCAGCAGGTAGGTGCCCTTGGGCACGCGCAGCGTGGTGGTGCCGGAGGCGACGACCGGGGGCTGGTAGTGCCGGCCCTGGGCCAGGCCCGTGTATCCGAACAGGTCGGTGAGGTAGCCGTCGGTGGCCTTGCCGTCGCGGCCGATGTGCCTGACGGTGACGTCGTACGACTCGACCTCGCGCTGTACGGCCGCGGCGGTCCGCACGCTCTGCCCGCCGCCGCTCGCCGTGACGTAGGCCGAGTAGGCGCCGTCGAGGGTGCCGCCCAGCTTGGTGTTCACGGTGAGGTTCACGGACGCCTTGCCGCCCGCGGGGACCTTCACACTGCTCGCGCCGAGGGTGAAGAAGCCGGCCGGGGCCGCCTTGCCGTGCGGGTCGGTGGCGGTCGCGGACAGCTTCAGGGTGACGTCGCTCTTGCCGAGGTTGCGGTACGTCAGCTGCTGGGTGACGGGCTTGTCGTCGGTGTGCGGCCAGGCCTGCGTGCCGAAGCTCACCGACACGGGCTCGGCGACGACGTTCTGCTTGATGGCCCGGTCGACGGCGATACGGCCGCTGCCCTGCTCGAACGGCGTGTACGCGCCGCCCTTGGCGGACCCGGTCAGCGCGCCCTTCAGCTCGGCGTACTTCCAGTCGGGGTGCTGCTGCTTGAGCAGCGCGGCGGCGCCCGCGACGTGCGGGGTCGCCATCGACGTACCCGAGATGGTGAGGTAGCCGGCCGGATTCTCGCCGACCTCCTGGTCGATGACGCTGCCCTTGGCCGCGGCGGCGGTGATGTCGACACCGGGCGCGGTCACGTCCGGCTTGATGGCGCCGTCGCCGACGCGCGGGCCGGTGGAGGAGAAGCCGGCCAGCTTGTCCTTGTCGTCGACCGCGCCGACGGTGAGCGCGGCGTCCGCGCTGCCGGGCGAACCGACCGACTCCGGGCCCTCGTTGCCCGCGGCGATGGCGAACAGGATGCCCTTGTCGGCGGAGAGCTTGTTCACCTCGGCCTCCAGCGGGTCGACGCCGGGGGTGTCGTTGCCGCCGAGGCTGAGGTTGACGACGTCGGCGCCCTGCGCGGCCGCCCACTCCATGCCGGCGATGATGCCGGAGTCGTCACCGGAGCCGCTGTCGTCGAGGACCTTGCCGTTGAGGATGCGCGCGCCCGGCGCGACGCCCTTGTACTTGCCCGTCGACTTCGCGCCGGTGCCGGCCGCGATGGACGCGACGTGCGTGCCGTGCCCGAAGTGGTCGGTGGCGTCCTTGGCGGTGGTGAAGTTCTTCGCCGCGACGACCTGGGTCTTCAGATCGGGGTGGGTGGCGTCCACACCGGTGTCCAGGACGGCGATCTTCACACCCTTGCCGGTGTAGCCGGCCGCCCACGCCGCCGGTGCGCCGATCTGCGGCACCGACTTGTCGAGGCTGGCCTTGCGGACGCCGTCGAGCCACACGTGTGCGACACCGGAGGCGGTGCTCTCGCCGTTGGTGACGGCGTCCCACAGCGCGGGCGCGTCGGCCTGCGGCGTCTGCACGGCGTCGGCGTTCAGGGACGTGAGGGTGCGGCGCAGGGTGCCGGCCTCGCGTACCTCGGCCCTGGCGGCGGTGGCGGCGCCCCGGTAGCCGACGATGACCTTCAGGCCGCCGCGCTGCGCGGTGAGGCCGGCGGACCGGGTCAACTCGGTGACGTCGAACAGCCGTTGGTCCACCGCGCCGGTGGCCACCATGCGGGCCGCGTCGGCGGGCAGTACGACGGTGTGCCCCTGCACGGTGCGGATCTGGACGGGTATGTTCTCGCGGCCCTTGGCCCGCTCCAGGCCGACCACACGCCCCTTGGCGTCGACGGCGACCCGGTCACCGGTGATGAGGGTGACGCGGTGCTTGGCCTTCAGCGCCTGCTGGGCCTGGGCAGCGCCGGTCGCGCGCTGCTCGGGCCGGGCGGCCGCCGCCGGGCTGGTCATGCCCGCGGCGAGCGCCACGGCGGCCGCGGCGGCGACGGCGGCCGCGCCCGCACTCTTCACTTGTCTGCGCAAAACTCCCCCTTGCTGAGTACCGGGTGATTTCCCCTGTCACCCGGCCGGGGGCAGTCTCGTACGTCCGCACGTCAACCCCCCGGAGCACGCAGTATGCCGGGGGGTGATCAGTGCCTCAATACGGCGCTGCCTCACGAGTCGGGGTTTTCCGTCACCGTGATCCGCCCCTTGCGTATGGTCGCGAGCCTGGGTGCCTTGCGTGCGATGGCCGAGTCGTGAGTGACCATCACGAACGTCAGCCCGTGCTCCTTCCACATCCGCTCCAGCACGTCCATCACCTCGTCCCGCATGCCCTCGTCGAGGTTGCCGGTGGGCTCGTCGGCCAGCAGCACCTTCGGCCGCTTGACCAGCGCCCGGGCGATCGCGACGCGCTGCTGCTGACCGCCGGACATCTCACCGGGCAGGTGCCCGAGCCGCTCCCCGAGGCCCACGGAGGCGAGCGCCTCGGCGGCCCGCTCACGCCGGTCCTTCGCCTTCACCCCGAGCGGTACGAGGGCGGTCTCGACGTTCTCCTGCGCGGTCAGCGTGGGGATGAGGTTGAAGGACTGGAAGACGAAACCGATGGTCTCGCTGCGCACCCGGGTCAGCCGGGCCTCCGGCAACTTGGCCAGATCGACACCGTCGAGGACGACGTCACCGGAGGTGGGCCGGTCGAGACCGCCGAGCATCTGCAGCAGCGTGGACTTGCCGCCACCGGTCGGGCCCTGGATGACGAGCCGGTCGCCGTCGTGGATCGTCAGATCGACGTCGTCGAGGGCGTGGACGGTGTCCTTGCCGCGGGTGTAGCGCTTGGTGACGCCGTTGAGTTCGTACATGGGTCGGAAAACTCCTGGGTTGCCGGGGGGAGGGAGCCGCAGGGCCGGGGCCGGGGGGCCGGGGGGCCGTGGGGCCGTCTACTCGACGCGGCGCAGCGCGTCCGCCGGCCGCAGCCGGGAGGCCCGCCAGCCGCCGAACGCCCCGGCGATCAGCCCGCCGGCCACGGCGAGCGTGACGGCGAGCGCGACGGTCGCGAGCGACACGGGAGCGGTCAGCGCGACATCGAGCGTCTTGGCGGCGACGCGGCGTCCGGGCCCGCCGAAGCCACCGCCGCCTCCGTTGCCGCCGCCGCCCAACTGGGCCTGCAGCGTCGGACTGACGGCGGTGACGGCGTACGCCCCCGCGAGCCCCAGCGCGATGCCGAGCACCCCGCCGAGCAGCCCGTTGACCACGGCCTCACCGACGACCTGCCCGGTGACGCGCCCCGACTTCCAGCCGAGCGCCTTCAGCGTGCCGAACTCCCGTACCCGCCGGGACACGGCGGAGGAGGTGAGCAGCCCGGCGACCAGGAACGCGGCGACCAGCACGACGATCGACAGCCACCTGCCGACGCTGGTGGCGAGGGAAGAGGCGGTGGACAGCGACCCGGAGACCGTGTCGGCGAGGTCGGCGGAGGTGGTGACGGTGGTGCCGGCGACGTTCTTCTGGATGGCCGCCTTGACGCCGTCGATCTTCTGCGAGTCCGCCGCCTTGACGTAGATGGTGGTGACCTTGTCCTTGGCGTCGGCGAGGGTCTGCGCGCGCTTCAGCGGAATGTAGAGGTTGGCGGCGGAGTCCCCGCTGTCCGCGGTGGCGACGCCGATGACGGCGAACTTGACGCTCTTGATGGTGACGCTCGACCCGACGGCGAGCTTCTTCTCCTTGGCGTACGCGGAGTCGACGACGGCGACGGCGGAGTTCGTCTCGGTGGCCCGGAACGTCCGCCCGCTGGTGATCCTGGAGGAGGTCAGCGGGCCGAGGGCGGGCTTGGTGACGTCGGTGCCGTAGACGGAGTAGTTGTTGACGTCGAAGTCGGCGCCGCCGCCCTTCACCTCACCGCCGGGCTGCCCGTACCCGCCGGGGCCCCGCTGCTCGCCGCCGTCCTGCTGGAACTGCCCCCGGGTGAACTGCCCGCTCACCTTGAGCACTTGCAGACTCAGCCCGCCGACCGCGTCGGCGACCCCGCTCTGCCTGCCGACCTGGGTCACGGTGGAGGAGGCCAGCGTCTGGAACCCCTGGACCATCACCCGGTCACTGCTCTGCTCGGCTGCGTCCCCGCTGTCGCGCGCGTCGAACTGGAACCGTGGCCGCTGCGCCCCGTCGGCGGTGGGCGCGGCGGCCTTGGTGACGGTCATGTCGGTGCCCAGCCCGTACAGCGACTGCAACACCTTGTCCTGCGCCTTCCCCATGCCGGCCGACACGGAGTTGACGACGATGACCAGGGCGATGCCCAGCGCGAGCCCGGAGGCGACGACGAGGGCCGCCTTTCTGCGGCGCCGCAACTCGCGCCTGAGATAGGTGAAGAACATGCGGGGGAACGTAGGGAGGGCGCGTGATGAGGGGATAAGGGCGCCATAAGAGAAGGATGAGAACGCGGCGGGGTCAGGGCAGCCGGCGCTCGAAGCGCATGCCGGGGCGCCCGCCGACCTCGGTGGCGGCGACGGCCACGAAGCCGCTGCCCAGCAGGACCCGCCGGGAGGCCCGGTTGTCCAGCGCCGCCCTCGCCGTCAGGGTCGACAGCCCGTACTCGCCGGCCGCCAGCAGGCACACCTGCGCCACCGCCGCGCGCGCCACGCCCCGCCCGGTGAAGCGCTCGCCGACGCGGTAGCCGAGTTCGGCCGAACCGGCGTCGGCGTCCATCAGGTTGACCCGGCCGACCAGGGTGCCCTCGGCGTCGAGCACCACGTGGAAGTGGCAGATGCCGGCCTGCTGTTCCGCCAGCAGGGCCGCGTGGCGGGCGGCGAAGTCGGTGAAGTAGGCGTCGCCCCGGTCGGCGACCGTACGGGCGAAGTACGCGCGGTTCTCGCGCTCGAAGGCGAGCAGCGCGGCCGCGTGGTCGAGGCGGAGGCGTTCCAGGTGGACGGTCACGGACCGGAGGTTACGGAACGGCGAAGGCGGCCGCCCACGGGTTTTCCGTGGGTGGCCGCCTTCGCGTCGCTCAGGAGGGGGCGTCAGATCGCCGAGCCCGCCTTCCACTGGGACCAGCTCATGTTCCAGCCGTTGAGGCCGTTGTCCGGGGAGACCGTCTTGTCGCCGGTGTTCTGGACGACGACCACGTCACCGATGAGGGAGTGGTTGTAGAACCAGGCGGCCGCGGTCGACGGGTCGTTGGCGCCCTTGGTGTCGGACAGGCCCACGCAGCCGTGGCTGGTGTTGACCGAGCCGAAGATGGACTTCGCGCCCCAGTAGTTGCCGTGGATGAAGGTGCCCGAGTTGGTCAGGCGCATGGCGTGCGGCACGTCCTTGATGTCGTACTCGCCCTTGCCGTCGTCGTCGGTGAAGCCGACCGTCGCGCCGTTCATCCGGGTCTCCTTGAACTTCTCGGAGATCACCATCTGGCCCTCGTACGTCTTGTTGTCGGGCGAGCCGGCGGAGATCGGGATGGTCTTGACGACCTTGCCGTCCTGCGTGACCTTCATCTGCTTGGTCTTCGCGTCGACGTAGGAGACCTGGTTGCGGCCGATGTGGAAGGAGACCGTCTTCTGCTGCACGCCCATCACGCCGGGGGCGCCCTCGACGCCGTCCAGGGCGAGCTTGAGGGTGACGGTGGAGCCGCCCTGCCAGTACTGCTCGGGGCGGCAGTCCATGCGGTTGGCGTTGAACCAGTGGCAGGCGACGTCCTGGCCGCTGCTGGAGGAGACCGTGATGCCCTTCTGGACGGCGGCCTTGTTGGTGATCGCCTTGTTGAAGGTGATCGACACCGGCATGCCGACGCCGACGGTGGAGCCGTCCTCCGGCGTGAAGTTGGCTATGAAGCTGTTGGCCGGGGAGACGGTGGTGAAGGAGGCGTTCTCGTGCGCGACCCGGCCGTCCTTGTCCGTGGCCTCCGCCGCCACCTTGTAGGTGGTCGAGCGGGACAGCTGGACGCTCGGCTTCCAGCTCAGCTTGTCCGCCGACAGCTGCCCCTCGATCTGCTTGCCGTCGCTGGACGTCATCGTCACGTTCGTGAGCGTGCCCTTGCTCACCGTGACGGTCGCGGAGTTGTTGATGGAGGCGTTGGTCGAGCCGTCCTTCGGCGTGATCGTGATCTGGGCCTCGGACGCCTTCTGGGCTGCCGCCTCGTCGACCTTGGCCTGCGAGGTGTCGTTGCCCCCGTCGCCGGCGGACGCCTTCTCGCCGCCGGAACAGCCGGTGAGCACCAGCACGCCGCCGAGCAGTGCGGACGCGGCCATCAGGCCATTGCGCCGCTTACCCTCCGTCATCACACGCTTCTCCATCGTTGCCGATTCCCGAAATCCCCGAGTGTCCCCGTAAGAACGTTCAACGCTACGACCGCTTCGCCCCGTTCCATATCCCTTGGATATGTGGGGCACACCACGCCGCCCGGGCAGGCCGGTGTTGCGGATGTGGGTCGGTGCGCCTCTTGAGACGACGAAACCCCGGGCGGCGGTTGCCGCCCGGGGTCAGCACAGCCCCCCGCGCGGCCTCAGCCGGTACGCCCCTGGTCGTCGTCCTCGTCCTCTTCGCCATCATCCTCGTCCCGGTCCCAGTCCGGCGAGTCAGGGTCGTAGTCGATCCGCTCACTGGACCAGGACGCCTGCTGCAGCTCCACCCCCGGCACCTCGCTGACCAGGTCGAACGGGTCCACGAGATAGGCGAGTGCCTCCGCGGTGTCTTCCGTCACAGCGGCCTCGGCGTGCGCCCGCTCCGTGTCCGGCATCTCCGGGTCGTCGGAGAGGCGCCGCAGCGCCGCGGCGGTCACCGCCTCCTCGTCCTCGACCTCCAGCACGAGTTCCACGCGAAGCCGCACAAAACGTGATGTCTCTTCAGTGGTCATGGCGGGAGCGTAAGGCTCCCCGCTCCCACAGCTTTCCCGCGACCCGCGCCTTTCATTAGCATCGCCCCCAAGCATTGGCCCGCGCGGCCAATTCGCCGGCCAATTCGCCAGCGCCACAAGGGGATCGATAGTCCGTGTCATCCGCTCGCCGTCCGTTGCTGACCGCCACCGCCGCGGCGACCCTGCTGGGCGCCCTGTGGTTCGTCCCGAACGCCAACGCGACGTCCGAAACCCAGGCGAGAGCGCAGGAGACGGCGTCCGGGACGAGCGTCGCGGCGGACACCGGCGTCGCGACCGGGACGTCCGCCTTCACCGGCCCGGCCGCCTCGAACGGCGCGGAGACGCAACTGGCCGACACCGGCAGCTTCGACACCACGCCGTACGTCGTCGGCGGGACCGTGTTCCTCTCCCTGGGCGCCGGTTTCGTCGTCTATTCGGTACGCCGGGAGCGCCTCGGCTTCTGAGCCTGCGGCAATGCGGGAGGCCCTGCCGCACCAAGAGGTACGGCAGGGCCTCGACCGTCAGGTTCCCTACAGCAGCGGTCCGGTGACCGACTCCGCCGCCGCGAGCAGCCCGCCGTCGCGCACGAACGCGTCCGCCGCGGCCAGGTCGGGCGCCAGGAAGCGGTCCGGCCCGGGGCCACCGACGCCGGCCGCCCGCGCGGCCGCGATGACGGCCTGCGAGGCGGGCGCGGGCGTGAGGCCCTCGCGCAGCTCGATGGCGCGCGTGGCGGCGTACAGCTCGACGGCGATCACCCGCGTGAGGTTGCCGACGGCGGTGCGCAGCTTGCGCGCGGCCGACCACCCCATGGACACGTGGTCCTCCTGCATGGCGGACGACGGGATGGAGTCCGCCGACGCCGGTACGGCCAGCCGCTTCATCTCGCTGACCAGCGCGGCCTGGGTGTACTGGGCGATCATCAGCCCGGAGTCCACGCCCGCGTCGTCGGCGAGGAACGGCGGCAGCCCGTGGCTGCGGTTCTTGTCCAGCAGCCGGTCGGTGCGCCGCTCGGCGATGGAGGCGAGGTCGGCGGCGGCGATGGCCAGGAAGTCCAGCACGTAGGCGACCGGGGCGCCGTGGAAGTTGCCGTTGGACTCGACCCGCCCGTCGGGCAGGACGACGGGGTTGTCGACGGCGGAGGCCAGCTCCCGCTCGGCTACCAGCCGCGCATGGGCCATGGTGTCGCGGCCGGCGCCGGCGACCTGCGGCGCGCACCGCACCGAGTAGGCGTCCTGGACGCGCGGCGCGTCGTCCTGATGGTGCCCGGTGAGCCCCGAACCCTTCAGCACGGCCAGCATGTTGGCGGCCGATGCCCCCTGGCCCGGGTGCGGGCGGATGGCGTGCAGCTCGGGCGCGAGCACCTTGTCGGTGCCCAGCAGGGCCTCCAGGGACAGGGCGGCGGTGACGTCCGCGGACTTGTAGAGGCGCTCCAGGTCGGCGAGGGCCATCACCAGCATGCCGAGCATGCCGTCGGTGCCGTTCAGGAGCGCCAGGCCCTCCTTCTCGCGCAGTTCGACCGGCTCGATGCCGTGCTCGGCGAGCAGCTCGGCGGCGGGCCGGACGACGCCGTCGGGACCCTCGGCCTCCCCCTCGCCCATGAGCGTGAGCGCGCAGTGGGACAGCGGCGCGAGGTCGCCGGAGCAGCCGAGAGAGCCGTACTCGTGGACGACGGGCGTGATACCGGCGTTGAGGATGTCCGCCATGGTCTGCGCGACGCCGGGGCGCACGCCGGTGTGGCCCGAGCAGACGGTCTTCAGCCGCAGGAACATCAGGGCCCGGACGACCTCCCGCTCCACCCGCGGCCCCATGCCGGCGGCGTGCGAGCGGACGATGTTGCGCTGGAGCTGGGTGCGCAGGTCGTGGCTGATGTGGCGGGTGGCCAGGGCGCCGAATCCGGTGGAGACGCCGTAGACGGGGTCCGGCTTGGCCGCCAGCGCGTCCACGATCTCGCGGGCCGCGGTGAGGGCGGCCACCGCCTCCTGGGAGATTTCGACGCGGGCGCCGTCGCGCGCCACCGCGAGAACGTCGGACGCGGTCACCCCGGACGTCCCCACCACCACAGTGTGCATATCCATATTCAGGAGCGTACGCATTGAAGAGCTGGATGTCACCAGTGGGTGCCGTCTCCGCCCCTTACCGGGGTGCGGAGAGCTTAGAGACGGCCCCGGAAGCTCCGGCGTTCCGGGGTGGCATCGCCCGTCGGCTGGTCCGCCAGGCGGATCACCGGGTCGTCGGGGCCCTCCTGGCCGGCCACCACCGGGCGGGTGGAGCGCTCGGCCTTGGCCCGGTACTGGGCGGCGTCCGCGAGGCGGAAGAGACGGCGGGCGGAGCGGACGGGGCCGATCGGCTCCTCGGTGGAGGCGACCCCGCAGGCCACCCCCTCCCCCAGCTCCAGCTCCGCGGCCCTGCGGCACAGTTCGTCGGCCACCTTGACCACGTCCTGGGCGGGCGGGCCGACGACCAGCAGACAGAACTCGTCCCCGCCGAGCCGGGCCGCCAGCGCCCCCGGCAGCATCGCCCCGCACAGCGACAGCACCGAGCCGAATCGTTCCAGCAGACGGTCGCCGACCGCGTGGCCCTGGGTGTCGTTGACGTGCTTCAGCCCGTTCACGTCGCACACCACGAGGCTGACCACCGCGCCCTCCGTGCGGTGCCGTTCGATCGCCTCGTCCAGCCGGGCGTCCACGGCGCGGCGGTTGGCGAGGCCGGTCAGGGCGTCCGTGAAGGCCAGCCGGCGTGCCTCCTGGAGCCGCTCGGTCTGGGCGAGCCCGGCGGCGGCCACGGCGGCCAGCACCGTGGCGAAGTCGGCGTCGCCCCGGTCGAAGACGGGGGCGCCGGCCCGGCGGGCCACGTACAGCTCGCCCCAGGCACGGCCGTGCATGACGATCGGCGCGACCACGCAGCAGCCCCGGCCGCGGCGGCGCAGCGCGGCGACCCGCTGGTGGCAGTAGCCGGCCTGGCCGGCCGCCGGTCCCGCGGCGGTCTCCACCCAGGCGTTGGGCTCGCCGCCGGCCGCCCAGCGTTCGTGCAGGAACTCGGTGATCTCCGGGAACTGGTGCACGGGATACGTCTCGTCGCCGGGGAACTCCTCCTCCTCCGGGGCGCGGTCCCCCACGTTCACCAGGACCCGCAGCCGGCCGAGATCCCGCTCCCACACCGACAGCGCGGCGAAACTCCCGGCCAGCGCGCGGCACCCGCCGAGCGCCGCCGCGCGCCACGACTCACGCGGGCTGTGTGCCGCGGCCATCCCCTGAGCCAGCGCCACCACCGCCGCGAGTCGCCTGTCCTCACCCATTGCTCCAGGCTAGGGAGGTTTTGGCTGGATCGGTGCGTTAATGGGGCGAACAGGTGTGTGCGGTGCGGGTGGGTTTGGCGTGCCGGCCCGTCCTGGGGGCTGCGCCCCCAGACCCCGGGGGCCGGTCTTGTTGGTCGCGTGCGGGTTGTGGGTGGCCGGTCGCGCCGTTCCCCGCGCCCCTTGGGTCGGGCCAGGCGCCGGCGCCTACCGGTGGCCCTCGGTCGTTGCCGGTCGCGCCGTTCCCCGCACCCCTTCGGTGGGGCCAGGCACCGGCGCCTACCGGTGACCCTCGGTCACTCCCCCGGCCACTGTGGCTTGCGCTTCTCGTTGAAGGCCGCCACTCCCTCCGCCCGGTCGCCCGAGAAGGCCACCGCGCGCCACGCCGCGTCCTCGACCTCCAGGCCGGCCCGCAGGTCCAGCCCGTGGCCCAGCCGCAGCGCCCGCTTGGCCGCCCGCAGGCCCACCGGCGAGTTCCCGGCGATCCGCGCGGCCAGCGCCAGCGCCTCCTCGCGGTCCCGTCCGGCGTCGACCAGCTGGTCCACCAGCCCCAGCCCGGCCGCCTCCGGCGCCTCCAGCCGGCGGGCCGTGAAGATCAGCTCGGCGGCCTTCGCGGCCCCCACCCGGCGCGGCAGCAGCTGGGTGCCGCCGCCGCCCGGGATCACGCCCACCGACACCTCCGGCAGCCCCACCACGGCCGTACGGTCGGCCACGATCAGGTCGCAGGACAGGGCCAGCTCGAAACCGCCGCCGAGGGCGAAGCCGTGCACGGCGGCGATCGTCGGCATGGGCAGCTCCAGCACGCCGGTGTACGCGCCCCGCGCGACCGGGCGCTGCCGCACCAGGTCGGCGTCGGTGAAGGAGTTGCGCTCCTTCAGGTCGGCGCCGACGCAGAACGCCCGCTCGTGCGTGGAGGTCAGCACGACCACCCGTACGTCCCGGTCGGCACCCAGCGCCGCGCAGGCGCCGGCGATCGAACGGGCCATCTCCGTGGAGACCGCGTTCATCGCCTTGGGCCGATCGAGGGCGAGCTCCGCGACATGCCCGCCCTCGTGCCTGCGCACCAGCACGAACTCCCCGAACCGCTCCTCGCTCATGACACCCTCCCGGTTAACGCGGGTTAACAAACGGCAACGGGCCGATCATCGCAGGCGGGGGCTTCCCGGGAAAGGGGCGGGGCCACCCGGGGGAAGGGTCCCCGATTACCCGTTCGAGTGACATTGCGGGCGAAGTCGGGTCCGCCGTTCGGGGGAGCGCATATGGTGCGTCGCCACGGCGCATCGGGGGCGTGGGGGCAGAAGGGGGTGGGTCGCTATGCCGGAGACAGCGGCACCGGAAGCGCAGCACAGCGTTCGCGGGCGGCACCGGAGGCCTCGGCGGCGGGTGGTGCTGCTCGCCGCCGGGGGGCTCGCCCTGGCCGCCGGCGTGCTGAGCCTCGTACAGCTGGCGCCCGAGTCCGGTGTTCCCGGGCTCGGCACCGCGGAGGCAGGGCCCCGCACCGGCCAGGACCCCGGCCACAGCCCCGGCAGCAGCCGTAGCGGTAGCGCGCGGTCCGCCGGCACCGCCGTCACCGTCTCCCCGCGGCCCCGCACCTCGGCGCCCGAAGTCATGGGCGGGGTGAGCGCCACCCCGACGCCGAGCGGCGTCAGCCACGCCACGGCGTCCGCCGTCGTCCCGTCGTCCACCGCCCCGCGGCCCGACGCCCCCTCGGTCTCCGCCGCCCCGGGGACAACCCCCGCCGACCCGCCCTCGTCCACGGCCCCTGCGCCCACGCCCCGCCCGTCCCACACCACCCGGCCCTCCACGCCGCCGCCCGGGCAGCCCGGCGACCCGGAAGGGCCGGGGCTGTGCCTGCCGGTCATCGGCATCTGCGTCGGGATCGGCCTGGGCTGAGCCCCGGGCTCCGCTACGACCTGCCGTCCTCGCGGCGGCCGAGCAGCCACGGTTCGACGACGCCGAGACCTCGCACCGGCCGCTGCCACATCGGCTGGAGCGCGAAGCGGTACGCCGGCGGCTCCTCGCCCTCCTTCTCGGCGGCCGCCGCCTGCTCGGCCGCCTCCGCCTCCGAGGCCGGTGCCTCCCCGGTGCGGATCAGCTCCTCCGCGAAGGCGCTGTCGACGAGGACGGCGTCCTTCGGCGCTATCGAGGTCAGCCGGGACGCCAGGTTGACGGTCGTACCGAAGACATCACCCATACGGGTCGTCACCGTGCCGAAGGCCATGCCCACCCGCAGCTCGGGCATGGTCTCGTCGTTCGCCATCGTCTCGATCAGCCGCAGCCCGATCTCCGCCGCCGTGCCCGCGTCGTCCGCCGCGTACAGCACCTCGTCGCCGAGGGTCTTGATCAGCCGTCCGCCCCGCGCGGCCACCAGGTCGGCGGCCGTCGTCTCGAACGCCTCGACCAGCTCGCCCAGCTCCTCTTCCTCCATACGGCGGGTCAGCCGCGTGAAGCCGACGAGGTCCGCGAAGCCGACCGCGAGGCGGCGGTCCACCATCTCCTCGTCGTCGCCGGCCTGGACCACCCGGCCGGTCGCGGCGGCGAGCTGGCGGCGCCACACGTAGACCAGGAACTCCTCAAGCTCCGGCAGCAACAGCTCGACCAGCGGATACGTCACCTCGGTGCGGGTCATGCCGGGCTCGGGCGGCTCGGTCAGACCCTCCAGGAAGGAATCGATCTGCCATTCCGCCAACCGGGCGGTGGTCTGGCCCGTCGACCGGGCCACCTGCACCGCCATCGCCTCACTGAGCAGGCCCGCCTCGACCAGACCGGCGAGCCGGCGCAGGGCCAGCACGTCGGCCTCCGTCAGGGCCTTGGCCTGGCCGATGTCGGCGAAGCCCATGGCCCGCCAGAAACGGGACGCCAGCTCCATGGACACACCCGCGCTACGGGCCGCCTGGAATGGGGTGTAGCGCCGCTCGGCGCCGAGGATCAGCTGTTCCAGGCGCAGGGCGAGGGGATCCTCACCGGAGTCGGTGGCATCGGGTCCGGAGCCCGAGTCGTCGACGGTCACGCCTGCTGCCCTTCCGATCTGCCGCGGTCAGGTATCGACCGGCCTCCAACTTTACGGCAGGTGTGCGCCAGCTCACTCACTCCGTCAGGCGGGGCGGGGGTGCGGTGAGCGGCGCTTCGTCGTCGAGGCCGGTTGGTGTGACCGACCGCAGGGGGCTTTGCCCCCAGGACCCCCGTTCGTCGTCCACGTGCGGGTCGTGGGGGGCTGGTCGCGCATTTCCCCGCGCCCCTTGGGGTCGGCACAGTCCCCCCTCACTCACGCGGGACGCAGGTGCACGATGTCCCCCGCTCCCACCGGCTCCTGCACGCCCTCCTTCGTGGCGATCACCAACCGGCCGTCCCCGTCCACGGCCACCGCTTCTCCGATCAGGGAGCGATCCCCCGGCAGCTCCGCCCGCACGGTCCGCCCCAGCGTCGCGCACCCCGCCGCGTACGTCTCCTGCAGGCCGCACGCCGCCGGGTCGCCCCCGGCCGACCGCCACCGCCCGTACCAGTCCTCCAGGGCCCGCAGGACGCCCCGCAGCAGCGTGTCCCGGTCCGTGCTGACCGCCCCGGCCAGCGCCAGCGACCCGGCCTGCGGCACCGGCAGTTCCTCGGCCTTCAGCGTGACGTTGACGCCGACGCCGACGACCACCCCGCCCTGCCCGGCCCGCTCCGCGAGGATGCCGCCGGCCTTGCGCTCCTCGCCGCCGACGGTGACGAGGACGTCGTTGGGCCACTTCAGGGCCGTGTCGACACCCGCCGCACGGGACAGGCCCGTGGCCACCGCCACGCCGGTCAGCAGCGGGATCCAGCCCCAGCGGGCCACCGGCACCTCCTCGGGCCTCAGCAGCACCGAGAAGAACAGGCCCGAGCGCGGCGGAGCCGTCCACTGCCGGTCCAGCCGGCCCCGCGCGGCCGTCTGCTCCTCGGCGACAAAGACCGCGCCCTCGGCCGCCTCGCCCGCCTCGGCGCGGGCGACCAGGTCGGAGTTGGTCGAGCCGGTGCGCTGCACCACCTCCACCTCCGACCACAGGCTCCCCACCCGCACCAGCCCGCGCCGCAGCGCCGCGGCGTTGAGGGGCGGGCGGTCCAGGTCGGACCAACGGCTGTCGTCTGATGCATCTCGCGGCGTCATGCAAGCCACATTAGGTGTGGGAAACGCCGCACTGCTGACCGGAAGGCGCCGCACTAGTCTACGGATGAGTAACCGTCCCCCCTTTTGAGCAGGCAGGGAGCCGCGATCCCGATGTCCGAGCCGGAAGAGATCGACATTCACACGACCGCGGGCAAGCTCGCGGATCTCAAGCGCCGCATCGAGGAGGCGACGCACGCCGGCTCCGCACGCGCCGTGGAAAAGCAGCACGCCAAGGGCAAACTGACGGCCCGTGAGCGCATCGAGCTGCTGCTGGACGAGGGCTCCTTCGTGGAACTGGACGAGTTCGCCCGGCACCGCTCCACGAACTTCGGCCTGGACGCCAACCGCCCCTACGGCGACGGCGTCGTCACCGGCTACGGCACCGTCGACGGCCGCCCCGTCGCCGTCTTCTCCCAGGACTTCACCGTCTTCGGCGGCGCCCTCGGCGAGGTCTACGGCCAGAAGATCTGCAAGGTCATGGACTTCGCCCTGAAGACCGGCTGCCCCGTCATCGGCATCAACGACTCCGGCGGCGCCCGCATCCAGGAAGGCGTCGCCTCGCTCGGCGCCTACGGCGAGATCTTCCGCCGCAACACCCACGCCTCCGGCGTCATCCCGCAGATCTCCCTGGTCGTCGGGCCCTGCGCGGGCGGCGCGGTCTACTCCCCCGCCATCACCGACTTCACCGTCATGGTCGACCAGACCAGCCACATGTTCATCACCGGCCCCGACGTCATCAAGACCGTCACCGGCGAGGACGTCGGCTTCGAGGAACTCGGCGGCGCCCGCACCCACAACACCGCCTCCGGCGTCGCCCACCACATGGCCGGCGACGAAAAAG
>NZ_PQSS01000111.1 GCF_002920535.1 Streptomyces sp. Ru71
TCCTTTTAGAGCTCTGGCTCTTGGGCAGACAGCCCAAGAGCCAGAGCTTTTTTGCGTTGAGGTAAGGTCAGGGGGCATCGTTGGCTCGTTTCCTACTGGAGGCCCCCGGGTGGAGGTCCAGGAGACCCGTGTCCAAACGGACCGGGTCCTCACCATCCCCAACATCCTCAGCATGGCGCGGCTCGTCGGCGTGCCCCTGTTCCTGTGGCTGATTCTGCGGCCCGAGTTCGGCGGCCCGAAGAGCGACGGCTGGGCACTTCTCGTGCTTGCTCTGAGTGGTGTCAGTGACTATCTGGACGGGAAGCTCGCGCGGCGCTGGAACCAGATCAGCAGCCTCGGCCGGCTCCTCGACCCGGCGGCCGACCGGCTCTATATCCTCTCGACGCTTGTCGGCCTCACCTGGCGCGAGATTCTGCCCCTGTGGTTGACCGCTGTACTGCTTGCCCGTGAGCTGGTGCTGCTGGTGATGGTGGGCATCCTCCGGCGGCACGGCTACCCGCCGCCCCAGGTGAACTTCCTCGGCAAGGCCGCCACCTTCAACCTGATGTACGCCTTCCCGCTGCTTCTGCTCAGTGACGGAACTGGATGGATCCCGTCACTCGCTGCTATTTTCGGATGGGCGTTCGCCGGATGGGGTACAACGCTGTACTGGTGGGCAGGAGTCCTCTACGTGGTACAAGTCCGCCGCTTGGTCCGTGCGGATGCCATGGCCGACTGACCCCCCTCGCCCGCCGGCGGTAACCGCGGTCCGATGGCCCGCGCGGGAAAAGTACGGGAGAATCAAGGCGGGTGTAGTCGGCTAGACCGTCGTCTCTTTTGGAGGAGGACGCTTCCGACATGAAGGCCGTCGTGATGGCCGGAGGCGAAGGCACTCGCCTTCGTCCCATGACCTCAAGCATGCCCAAGCCGCTCCTGCCGGTCGCCAACCGGCCGATCATGGAGCATGTGCTGCGGCTGCTCAAAAGGCATGGGCTCAACGAGACCGTCGTAACAGTGCAGTTCCTGGCATCGCTGGTCAAGAACTATTTCGGTGACGGTGAAGAGCTCGGTATGGAGCTCACCTATGCCAATGAGGAGAAGCCACTCGGTACCGCCGGAAGCGTCAAGAACGCCGAAGAGGCATTGAAGGACGATGCCTTCCTGGTCATCTCCGGTGACGCCCTGACCGACTTCGACCTCACCGAGCTGATCAATTTCCACAAGGAAAAGGGCGCGCTGGTCACGGTCTGTCTGACCCGTGTGCCCAATCCGCTGGAGTTCGGCATCACCATCGTCGACGAAGAGGGCAAGGTCGAGCGCTTCCTGGAGAAGCCGACCTGGGGCCAGGTCTTCTCGGACACCGTGAACACGGGCATCTATGTGATGGAGCCCGAGGTGTTCAACTATGTCGAGCCCGATGTGCCCGTCGACTGGTCCGGTGATGTCTTCCCGCAGCTCATGAAGGAGGGCAAGCCGATCTACGGCTTTGTCGCCGAGGGCTACTGGGAGGACGTCGGCACCCACGAGAGCTATGTGAAGGCTCAGGCCGACGTGCTTGAGGGCAAGGTCGACGTCGACATCGACGGTTTCGAGATCTCGCCGGGCGTCTGGGTGGCCGAGGGTGCCGAGGTGCATCCGGACGCCGTGCTGCGCGGACCGCTCTACATCGGCGACTACGCAAAGGTCGAGGCCGGCGCCGAGATCCGTGAGCACACCGTGGTGGGCTCCAATGTCGTCGTCAAGAGCGGTGCCTTCCTGCACAAGGCCGTGGTGCACGACAACGTCTACGTCGGGCAGCACAGCAATCTGCGCGGCTGCGTCGTCGGCAAGAACACCGACATCATGCGCGCGGCACGGATCGAGGACGGCGCCGTCATCGGTGACGAGTGCCTGATCGGCGAAGAATCGATCGTGCAGGGCAATGTGCGGGTCTACCCGTTCAAGACGATCGAGGCCGGCGCCTTCGTCAACCAGTCGGTGATCTGGGAGTCCCGCGGGCAGGCGCATCTCTTCGGCGCCCGGGGCGTGTCCGGCATCCTCAATGTGGAGATCACGCCCGAGCTGGCCGTGCGGCTGGCCGGCGCCTACGCCACGACCCTCAAGAAGGGCTCCACGGTCACCACGGCCCGCGACCACTCCCGTGGTGCGCGGGCGCTGAAGCGGGCGGTGATCTCCGCGCTGCAGGCCAGCGCCATCGACGTACGCGACCTGGAGAACGTGCCGCTGCCGGTGGCGCGGCAGCAGACTGCGCGCGGGAGCGCCGGCGGCATCATGATCCGGACCACGCCCGGGGTACCGGACTCGGTCGACATCATGTTCTTCGACGGGAACGGCGCCGATCTTTCGCAGGGCGGGCAGCGCAAGCTGGACCGGGTGTTCGCGCGGCAGGAGTACCGGCGCGCGTTCCCCGGCGAGATCGGAGACCTGCACTTCCCGGCCAGCGTGTTCGACTCGTACACCGGGTCGCTGTTGCGGGACGTGGACACGACCGGCATCGCCGAGTCGGGTCTGAAGGTCGTCGTCGACGCCTCCAACGGAAGTGCCGGCCTGGTGCTGCCCAGCCTGCTGGGCAAGCTCGGGGTGGACTCGCTGACGATCAACCCCGGTCTCGACGAGTCCCGGCCGACCGAGACGACGGAGATGCGCCGGGCGGGGCTGGTGCGGCTCGGCGAGATCGTGGCGTCCTCGGGTGCCGCGTTCGGGGTGCGCTTCGACCCCGTCGGCGAGCGGCTGTCGCTGGTGGACGAGAAGGGCCGGATCATCGAGGACGACCGGGCCCTGCTGGTGATGCTCGACCTGATCGCGGCCGAGCGGCGCAGCGGCCGGGTGGCGCTTCCGGTGACCACCACGCGGATCGCCGAGCAGGTGGCCGCGTACCACGGCACCCAGGTCGAGTGGACGACCACCTCGCCGGACGACCTGACCAGGGTCGGCGGCGAAGAGGGCACCATCTTCGGCGGTGACGGCAAGGGCGGCTTCATCGTCCCCGAGTTCAGCAGCGTCTACGACGGTACGGCGGCCTTCGTACGGCTGATCGGTCTGGTGGCGCGCACGCAGCTCACGCTCAGCCAGATCGACGCGCGGATTCCGCGGGCGCATGTCCTCAAGCGCGATCTGGCGACCCCGTGGGCCGTGAAGGGTCTGGTGATGCGGCGGGTCGTCGAGGCGGCCGGAGACCGCTTCGTGGACACCACGGACGGTGTGCGGGTGGTGGAGGCCGACGGGCGCTGGGTGATGGTGCTGCCCGACCCGGCCGAGGCCGTCACCCACCTGTGGGCGGAGGGCCCGGACGACGCCTCCGCGCAGGCCCTGCTGGACGAGTGGTCGACCGTCGTGGACAGCGCGGGACGGTAGCCGACGCCGCACGCGTGCGTGCCGGACAAGTGTCCCCAAGGGGGGCCTGTCCGGCACGCCGGTGGGGCCATTCGGAGGAATCCGTCGCGACGTGCGACGATGTGCGGCATGCCGCAGCAGCCCCCCGTTCGGAGCAGTCGTACGCCACCGTCGCGTCCGGATGCGTCCATGTCGCTGCTCACCAACGTCATGGACCACAGCCTCGACGACGGCTATGCGGAGGCCGCCGCTCGCAAGAAGGCGGCCGGCTCGGGCGGCCTGCCGAAGACGCTGAGGGCGAAGCTGGGGCTGGCCGCCGGGCTGGTGCTGGCGGCGCTCGTCGTCACGGTCGGCGCCGCACAGGCGCGTGTGGCGGCCCCTGTGGTGGCCAAGGAGCGGCAGGAGCTGATCGACCGGATCGACCGGGAGACCGACACGGCCGACGATCTGGAGAGCACGGTCGACAAACTGCGCGACGACGTGAGCGCGCGCCAGCGTGCGGCGCTGCGGGCGAGCGGCGGTGGTGAGCAGGCGGAGCTGGTGGGCATCCTGTCCGGGGCGACCGCCGCGCACGGACCGGGGGTGAAGCTGGTCGTCGACGACGCCAAGGAGGCCAGCTCCGGCGGTGACGGCAACCCGCGCGAGACCACCGGTTTCTCCGACACGGGCCGGGTACGCGACCGGGACATGCAGCGGGTCGTCAACGGACTGTGGGCTTCCGGCGCGGAGGCCGTGGCGATCAACGGGCAGCGGCTGACCGCCCTGTCCGCGATCAGGGCCGCGGGTGACGCGATACTGGTCGACAACAAGCCGCTGGTGCCGCCGTACACGGTGCTGGCGGTGGGGGACGGCGAGCAGTTGAGCAGGCGGTTCCAGGACAGCGCCGACGGGCTGTATCTGAACGCCCTGCAGGAGAACTACGGGATCAGGACCAGTATCTCCGTGCAGAGTGACATCCGGCTGCCCGCCGCGCCGAGCGTGATCGTACGTACCGCACAGCCGAACACGGGAAAGACTGAGAAGGGCACATCGTGATCGCCGTACTGGGCCTCGTCGTGGGAGTCGTGGCCGGCCTGTTGGTCCGGCCGGAGGTTCCGGCGGTCGTCGAGCCGTATCTGCCGATCGCCGTGGTGGCGGCGCTGGACGCCGTCTTCGGCGGTCTGCGGGCCATGCTCGACGGCATCTTCGACGACAAGGTCTTCGTGGTGTCGTTCCTGTCCAACGTGGTCGTGGCCGCGCTGATCGTCTTCCTCGGCGACAAGCTGGGCGTGGGCGCGCAGCTGTCCACCGGTGTCGTCGTCGTGCTCGGCATCCGGATCTTCTCCAACGCCGCGGCGATCCGACGGCACGTGTTCCGGGCGTGAGGCCGATGAGCGACCAGGACGAGACGCCCGAGAGCAAGACGCCCGGGGATGCGGCGCCCGGGAACGAGACGCCCGAGAACCGGCTGCGCCGGGAGCTGCCCGAGGAGAGGCCGGCGGCGGCCCCCCAGGCCGCTGCGGACGCCGAGGCGCCGGCGCAGCCGACGCTGACCGGCCGGCAGCGGCTGGTCAAGGGGCTGTGGCCGCCGCGGGTCACGCGGGCCCAACTCATCGTGGCGGTGCTGCTGTTCGGTCTGGGATTCGGGCTCGCCGTGCAGGTCGCGTCCAACAGCGACAGCGACAGCGCGCTGCGCGGGGCACGCCAGGAGGATCTTGTTCGTATCCTCGATGAACTCGACGACCGCACACAGCGTCTTGAGGACGAGAAGCAGGGGCTCGAAAAGCAGCGCCAGGAGCTGGAGAGCAGCTCCGACCAGGCCGAGGAGGCCCGCAAGCAGACGGTCGAGAAGGAACGGCAACTCGGCATTCTGGCGGGCACGGTGGCCGCGCAGGGCCCCGGCATCACGATGACGATCGACGACACGAAGGGGACGGTCGAGGCGGACATGCTGCTCGACGCGATCCAGGAGCTGCGCGCGGCGGGCGCGGAGGCGATCCAGGTCAACGACGTACGGGTGGTCGCCGGCACCTATCTGACGGACTCCGGCAAGAGCGTGAGCGTCGACGGGAACAAGATCACCGCGCCCTATCGTTTCAAGGTCATCGGCAAGCCGCAGGACCTGGAGCCGGCGCTCAACATCCCTGGAGGCGTGGTGCAGACTCTTGAGAAGGAGCAGGCCACCGTGACTGTGGAGCGATCGAGCAAGATCGTCGTGGACGCCTTGCGAGCGGCGAAGCAGCCTGACTACGCTCGGTCGTCCTCCCAGTGAACCGGGGGTGCATGGGGGGCGTCCGACGAGGGCAAGAGGTTGCGGGGGGTCGGCGCACCGAAGGGGTGGTGCGTGGTGGAAACTGTCTGGTGGATACGGACGTTGTGAGGATGTCCGGGTCGACCGGTGTGTTCAGTCAGGGTTCGTCCTGCCCCACGGGCGGGTCTGTTTCGGTCAAGGGGAATCGCCCGTGAAGTTGTTTGCGAGGTTGTTCGGCAAGAGCGCGCGAGAGGGCAGCGACAGCAACGCGACCGCTCGCCATCGCGCGCAGCCGGAAGAAGAGGCACAGCGTCCGCTGTTCCGGGACCAGGTGGCTGGTCCGGGAGGTGGCATTTCCGGTGGTCAGGGCGTGCCGTCTGTTGACCCTGCCCAGGCCGACGGCATAGGTTTCGGACAACCGTCAACCTCAGGTATGGGTGGAGGGTTTGCCTCAGACCCGTACGCGTCCAATGCCCCGGCGGGGCAGCCGCGGCAGGAGGATCCGTCCATGTCGGCCCTGGTGTGCACGAGGTGCGGTAACCGCAACGCGGAGAACAGCCGCTTCTGCTCCAACTGCGGTGCGCCGCTGCGGGCAGGGGCGGTGCCGGAGCGTGCGTCGGAGACGACGTCCACGATCTCCATCTCCGGTATCGAGGCCTACGACGCCGAGGTGACCGGTCAGACCCAGCTTCCGGCGCTGTCCCCGGAGGCGCAGGCCGCCGTGGACGCGCTGCCGCTGGGTTCCGCGCTCCTGGTCGTGCGCCGCGGGCCCAACCAGGGCAGCCGTTTCCTGCTGGACGGTGAGCTGACCACGGCCGGCCGCCACCCGCAGAGCGACATCTTCCTGGACGACGTCACGGTCTCGCGCCGCCACGTGGAGTTCCGGCGCAGCCCGGACGGCACGTTCACGGTCGCCGACGTGGGCAGCCTCAACGGCACCTACGTCAACCGTGAGCGCATCGACCAGGTCGCCCTGCACAACGGCGACGAGGTGCAGATCGGCAAGTACCGGCTGGTCTTCTACGCGAGCCAGCGGGGCTACTGACCCTCCCTCGGACTGAGTCCGGGGGCACACCCCCAGGGAAGGTCCATGCTTCGAACACCGGGCGGCGGTGCCGGCCACGGCACCGCCGCGGCGGACAGTGGGCTGATGAGCATCGGCACCGTGCTGAACGTGCTGCGCGAGGAGTTCCCCGAGGTCACCATCTCCAAGATCCGTTTCCTGGAGTCGGAGGGGCTGATCGAGCCGCAGCGGACCCCGTCGGGATACCGCAAGTTCACCGCCAAGGACGTCGAGCGCCTCGGCCGGGTGCTGAGAATGCAGCGGGACCACTATCTGCCGCTGAAGGTGATCCGCGAGCATCTGGACGCCGTGGAGCGCGGCGAGAGCGTCCGGCTGCCGACGCTGGGCCGGCAGCGGGACGGGGATCAGCTGCGTGAGCTGCCCGAGGAGCCCACCGTGGCCCGCGTCGGCCGGTCCGAGCTGCTGGCCGCCGCCGGCATCGGTGACGAGGAACTTCAGGAGTGGCAGTCGTACGGCTTGATCGCGCCGCTGGAGGAGGGGCTGTACGACGCGGAGGCGGTGACCGTGGCCTCGCTGATCGCCCAGCTGGGCCGGTTCGGGATCGAGCCGCGCCATCTGCGGGTGATGAAGGCCGCCGCGGACCGGGAGGCCGGCCTGGTGGAGCAGGTGGTGGCTCCGCTCAAGCGCCACCGCAACCCGCAGACCAGGGCGCACGCCGAGGACCGTACCAAGGAGCTGGCGGACCTCACCGTCAAGCTGCACGCGGCGCTGGTGCAGACCGCGCTCGGGGTGCGGCTGCCCTGAGCCGGGCGGGTTCCCGGTGTGATGATCATCCATGCGTTCCCGGCTCGACTACCCAAACGTCCCGGGCACGGCCTAGGGTTGCTGTGTGAACGAGCTCGATGTCGTAGGTGTCCGGGTCGAAATGCCCTCCAACCAACCGATCGTGCTCCTGCGTGAAGTGGGAGGCGACCGTTACCTCCCCATCTGGATCGGGCCGGGGGAGGCGACGGCGATCGCCTTCGCCCAGCAGGGCATGGCCCCCGCGCGGCCGCTGACTCACGACCTGTTCAAGGACGTGCTGGAGGCCGTCGGTCAGGAACTCACCGAAGTGCGCATCACGGACCTGCGTGAAGGCGTCTTCTATGCCGAGCTGGTCTTCGCCAGCGGCGTCGAGGTGAGCGCCCGCCCGTCCGATGCCATAGCGCTGGCGCTGCGCACCGGCACGCCGATCTACGGCAGTGACGCGGTGCTCGACGACGCGGGGATCGCCATTCCGGACGAGCAGGAGGACGAGGTGGAGAAGTTCCGCGAGTTCCTCGACCAGATCTCGCCGGAGGACTTCGGTACCAGCAGTCAGTAGCCGCAGGAAGGCGGGCGGGGTGGACGGCCTGTGGGCGGTCCGCCCGGGGCGCGGTGCGCGGCGCGGCGATCCGTGAAGGGTGGCATGTGCCGACGGCGTGTGAGAGCGTCCTACGCTCCGTCCCGAGCGCATTCGGCTAGCCTTTCCCCGCGGTGGGGTACGGGAAACCACTCTTAGGGTGATTATCACTCGGCGTGCCGAGTGTGGCGGTCGTTGACGCACCCCTGGTGGCTGCCTACCTTCGAGAAGGCAGGTCGAGGACGGAGGTCGGCGTGGGAAGCAGCGGCGGCGGTAGGGCTGGGGGTGCCCCCGGACGCGGTTTCGGAAGTACCGGTCCGTTTCCGCTTCACGGCAGCGCGCCCGATCACGCTCCGCAGCGACCGACGGCCGTGCCGAGCGGCGGAGAGGCGACGTCCATGGCGTCCGAGCAGATCGGCTACCGCGGTCCGACGGCCTGCGCGGCCGCCGGCATCACCTACCGGCAACTCGACTACTGGGCCCGCACCGGACTCGTCGAACCCAGCGTCCGGCCCGCCTACGGCTCCGGGACGCAGCGTCTGTACAGCTTCCGGGACGTCGTCGTCCTGAAGATCGTCAAGCGGTTCCTCGACACCGGGGTGTCGCTGCAGAACATCCGCACCGCCGTCCAGCACCTGCGGGAGCGCGGCTTCCGCGATCTGGAGCGCCTGACGCTGCTCAGCGACGGCGCCACCGTCTACGAGTGCACCTCGCCCGACGAGGTCCACGCCCTGCTCCAGGGCGGTCAGGGCATCTTCGGCATCGCCGTCGGCGTGGTGTGGCGGGACGTGGAGCACGCGCTGTCCCAGCTGCACGGCGAGCGCGTCGACACCGGGGAGACCCTTGTCGGGCACAACCCCGGCGACGAGCTGGCCCGCAGGCGCAACCGCGCCGTCTAGGCCCGGCGCCCGGCCGCCGAGGGGCGGCGTTGTCAGTGGTGTGGTGCAGGATCGGATGTGTGAGGACCGCACCCACGATTCTGCATCTGGACATGGATGCCTTCTTCGCTTCGGCGGAGCAGGCGTCCAAGCCCAGCCTGCGCGGAAAGGCCGTCGTGGTGGGCGGGATCGGGCCGCGCGGGGTGGTGGCGACCGCGTCGTACGAGGCCCGGGTGTTCGGGGTTCATTCGGCGATGCCCACGGCCCAGGCACGCCGGCTGGCACCGAACGCCGCGTACCTCACGCCGCGCTTCGCCTTCTACCGGGCGATCAGCGAGCAGGTGATGGGGCTGCTGCGGGCGCTGTCGCCGCTGGTGGAGCCGCTGAGCCTGGACGAGGCGTTCGTGGACCTGGAGGCCGGGGGAGTCGCCTGGGACAGCGAGTCGGCGCAGCGGGCGGGGCTGAAGCTGCGCGCGGACATCAGGGAGGTCACCGGGCTGACCGGGTCGGTGGGGCTCGCCGCGTCCAAGATGCTCGCCAAGATCGCCTCGGAGCAGGCCAAGCCGGACGGGCTGGTGCTGATAGAGCCGGGGACCGAGCGGGCCCTGCTCGGGCCGATGCCGGTGCGGACCCTGCCGGGGGTCGGGCCGGCGACCGGCGACCATCTGCGGCGGGCCGGGATCACCACGGTCGACGAGATCGTGGAGGCCGGTGAGGACGAACTGGTCCGGCTGCTGGGCAAGGCCCACGGGCACGGTCTGTACGCCATGGCGCTGGCGCAGGACGACCGGCCCGTGGTGGCGGAGCGGGAGGCCAAGTCCGTCTCGGTCGAGGACACCTACGACGTGGACATCCACGACCGGCTGCGGATCGGGCTGGAGGTCCAGCGGCTGGCGGACCGGTGCGTGCGGCGGTTGCGGGGCGCCGGGCTGTCCGGGCGGACCATCGTGCTGAAGGTGCGGCGGTACGACTTCTCGACCCTGACCCGGTCGGAGACGCTGCGCGGTCCCACGGACGATCCGGCGGTGGTGCGGGAGGCGGCGCAGCGGCTGCTGGAGTCGGTGGACACGACGGGCGGGGTCCGGCTGCTCGGCGTCGGCGTCAGCGGGCTGGCCGACTACACCCAGGAGGACCTGTTCGCGCAGGCGGCGGGGGAGCGGGCACGCGAGGAGGGACCGGAGGAGGACGACGGCCCCGCCCCGCCCGTCGATGCGGACCCGGAGCCGGCCGAGCGGCACTGGTCGCCGGGGCACGATGTGCGGCACGCGGAGTACGGGCACGGCTGGGTGCAGGGCAGTGGCCTGGGCCGGGTCACGGTCCGTTTCGAGACCCCCGACTCGGAGCCGGGCCGGGTACGCACGTTCCGGACGGACGACCCGGCACTGGAGCCGACGGAACCCCTGCCGCTCGTACGGCGAAGACCGGCCGAGGCCGGGCCGGCTGCGGCTGCGGCTGCGTCGGAGACGGACGGAGCGGGGGCGGGTGCTCAGCCGTCGGCGGTGGGGGCGGCCGGGAGCGGTGGAACGTCGGTGGGGGCGGACGGGGCCGGGGCGGCGCGGGCCGGTGGACCGGCGGTGGAGGAGCGGTAGGTCGGCGGTGGAGGACCGGTGGGTCGGCGGTGGGCCCCATCGTCGGTTGAGGAGCGGTCCACGCGTGGTCGCGGTGTGGTCCACACGCGGTCGAGGGGTGGCAGCCGCTTCCCTCGGAGCGGACTCGGTTCGCGCCGGAGCCCGGCGCTGAAGCCTACGGCGCCCCCGGGGCTGAGGGGCTTCGGCCATCGTCCGCCGGGGCGCGAGCGCCTGAGCCCGGGGCGTCCCGGTCGGCTGCCGGGCGTGGGGCCCGCCTGGGCCGGGGCCGAGGGTGGGCCATGCCTGGGCCAGGGTGTTGGAGCGGGTCGGCCTGGGCCGTATTGCGCCGGCTGCCATGGCCAAGGCGTCCGTCGGGGCTTCGGGCGTCGGGCCTGCCCGCATCCGGGTGTCGAGGTGGGGTCAGGGTTCGTCCGTGCCTGCCAGTTTGCCGAAGTCGTGGTCCTGGAGAGGGGGAGGTGCGGCGATGTCCAGGCCGTAGTGGTGGTAGAGCTGCAGTTCCTGCTCGGGGGACAGGTGGCGGCCCACGCCGAAGTCCGGGGCGTCCTTGATCAGGGCTCGGTCGAAGGGGACGTGCAGGGCTCCCTCGACGAGTTCGCTCGGCTCCAGGGGGACGAAGGCGTCCCGGCTGAACAGGCCCGTGCGTATGGCGGCCCATTCCGGCACGCCCGTGGCGTCGTCGAGGTAGACCTCGTCGACGGTGCCGATCTTGACGCCGTTGCGGTCGAACGCCTTGCGGCCGATCAGGTTGCGCGGATCGATCTGGGTCTGCACGGGCCCTCCACTTCGTCGCCACACATCCGTAAGCACTACAAAAGAGCACAATCGTGATGGCGGCCACTCGAAGGCCCCTGCGTTGACCTCGCTGGTAGGCTGACAGCGGCTGCTGACCCCGTGCGGGAGAGTCCTCCAGACATCATCGGAGGCGCCGAAGGAGCAAATCCTCCCCGGAATCTCTCAGGCCCACGTACCGCACGGACGAGGTCACTCTGGAAAGCAGAGCGGGTGTCGACGGCTTCCGCTCTCACCGACGGTGAAAGCCGGGTGCCTTCGGGCGTCCGGTGAAGCTCTCAGGTCGAGATGACAGAGGGGGAGGCCGTCCGGGTACCCGTGCCGTGGTGCCCCTCGCAGGTCGCGTCAGACCAGGAGGCCTCCGCAATGACCGCCCCTCGCATTCCGCTCTCCGAGCTCGAACAGGGCATCCCCTTCGAGCAGCGCCACATCGGACCCGACCACGAGGCTCGGGCCAAGATGCTGGCCCAGGTCGGTTACGGCTCGCTGGACGAGCTGACCGCCGCCGCGGTGCCGGATGTGATCAAGAACGCCGACGCCCTGGACCTGCCGGGCGCCCGCAGCGAGGCCGAGGTGCTCGCCGAGCTGCGCTCGCTCGCCGACCGCAACCAGGTCCTCGGCTCGATGATCGGCCTCGGCTACTACGGCACCTTCACGCCGCCGGTGATCCTGCGCAACGTCATGGAGAACCCCGCCTGGTACACCGCCTACACGCCGTACCAGCCGGAGATCTCCCAGGGCCGTCTGGAGGCCCTGCTGAACTTCCAGACCATGGTCGCCGAGCTGACCGGTCTGCCCACCTCCGGCGCCTCCCTCCTGGACGAGGGCACCGCCGCGGCCGAGGCCATGGCGCTGTCCCGGCGCATGGGCAAGAACAAGAAGGGTCTCTTCCTGGTCGACGCGGACGCGCTGCCGCAGACCATCGCCGTCATCGAGACCCGCGCCGAGCCCACCGGTGTCGAGGTCGTCGTCGCCGACCTGAGCGACGGCATCCCGGCCGACATCGCCGCGCGCGAGATCAACGGCGTGCTGATCCAGTACCCGGGCGCCTCCGGTGCCGTACGCGACATCAAGCCGGTCATCGACCAGGCGCACGAGCTCGGCGCGCTCGTCACCGTCGCCGCCGACCTGCTGGCGCTGACGCTGCTGAAGTCGCCGGGCGAGCTGGGCGCGGACATCGCGGTCGGCACCACGCAGCGCTTCGGTGTGCCGATGGGCTTCGGTGGCCCGCACGCCGGTTACATGGCCGTCCATGAGAAGTTCGCGCGCAGCCTGCCCGGGCGGCTCGTGGGCGTGTCCGTGGACGCGGACGGCAACAAGGCATACCGGCTGGCGCTGCAGACGCGTGAGCAGCACATCCGCCGGGAGAAGGCCACCAGCAACATCTGCACCGCGCAGGTGCTGCTCGCGGTGATGGCCGGCATGTACGCCGTCTACCACGGGCCGGACGGCCTCAAGGGCATCGCGCGGCGCACGCACCGCTACGCCGCGATCCTCGCCGAGGGCCTGAAGGCCGGCGGCGTCGAGGTCGTGCACGCCGCCTACTTCGACACCCTCACCGTGCGCGTGGCCGGCCGGGCCGCCGAGGTCGTCGCCGCCGCGCGGGAGAACGGGGTCAACCTGTACGCCGTGGACGGCGACCTCGTCTCGATCGCCTGCGACGAGACCACCACCCGCGACCAGCTGGCCGCCGTGTGGAGCGCCTTCGGCGTCGAGGGCGACATCGAGGCGCTGGACGCCGCGGCCGGGGAGGCCCTGCCGCAGGACCTGCTGCGCACCGACGCCTACCTGACCCACCCGGTCTTCCACCAGCACCGCTCCGAGACCGCGATGCTGCGCTACCTGCGCAAGCTGGCCGACCGCGACTACGCGCTCGACCGCGGCATGATCCCGCTGGGCTCCTGCACGATGAAGCTCAACGCGACGACGGAGATGGAGCCGGTCACCTGGCCCGAGTTCGGCCAGCTGCACCCCTTCGCGCCCGCCGAGCAGGCCGAGGGCTACCTCACGCTCATCCACGAGCTGGAGGAACGTCTCGCCGAGGTCACCGGCTACGACAAGGTCTCCCTCCAGCCGAACGCCGGCTCGCAGGGCGAGCTGGCAGGCCTGCTGGCCGTGCGCGGCTACCACCGCGCCAACGGCGACGAGCAGCGCACCGTCTGCCTCATCCCGTCCTCCGCGCACGGCACCAACGCCGCCAGCGCCGTGATGGCCGGCATGAAGGTCGTCGTCGTCAAGACCGCCGAGGACGGCGAGATCGACGTCGAGGACCTGCGGGCGAAGATCGAGCAGTACCGCGACGAGCTCGCGGTGCTGATGATCACCTACCCGTCCACGCACGGTGTGTTCGAGGAGCACGTCGCCGACATCTGCGCCCAGGTGCACGAGGCCGGCGGCCAGGTGTACGTCGACGGCGCCAACCTCAACGCGCTGGTCGGCCTCGCCAAGCCCGGCCACTTCGGCGGCGACGTCTCCCACCTGAACCTGCACAAGACGTTCTGCATCCCGCACGGGGGCGGCGGCCCGGGCGTCGGCCCGGTCGCGGTCCGCGAGCACCTCGCGCCGTACCTGCCGAACCACCCGCTGCAGCCCACCGCCGGCCCGGAGACGGGCGTCGGCCCGATCTCGGCGGCGCCGTGGGGTTCCGCCGGCATCCTGCCGATCTCGTGGGCGTACGTCCGCCTCATGGGCGGCGAGGGCCTCAAGCGCGCCACCCAGGTGGCCGTGCTGTCCGCGAACTACATCGCCAAGCGCCTGGAGCCGCACTACCCGGTGCTCTACACCGGGCCCGGCGGCCTGGTCGCGCACGAGTGCATCATCGACCTGCGCCCGCTGACCAAGGCGACCGGCGTGAGCGTGGACGACGTCGCCAAGCGGCTCATCGACTACGGCTTCCACGCGCCGACGATGTCCTTCCCGGTGGCCGGCACGCTGATGATTGAGCCGACCGAGTCCGAGGACCTCGCCGAGCTGGACCGGTTCTGCGACGCGATGATCGCCATCCGCGCGGAGATCGAGAAGGTCGGCTCCGGCGAGTGGCCCGCGGAGGACAACCCGCTGCGCAACGCCCCGCACACCGCCGGCGCGCTCGGCGGGGAGTGGGAGCACGCCTACAGCCGTGAGGACGCCGTCTTCCCGGCCGGTGTGTCGGTCGCGGACAAGTACTGGCCGCCGGTGCGCCGTATCGATCAGGCGTTCGGTGACCGCAACCTGGTCTGCTCGTGCCCGCCGCTGGACGCGTACGAGGACTGAGACACCCTGAGACGAGTGAGGGCCCCGGCTGGGGGCCCTCTCCGTTTCAGTCGGCCGCCAGGGCCACCTCGGTGGCCTTGACCAGGGCGACGACCGAGGAGCCCGAGGACAGGGCGAGGTCGGTGGCGGCGTCCTTGGTGATGGCGGCGGTCAGCTCCGCGCCCTCGACGGCGACCTTGACCGTGGCCATGGCGCTGCCGCTGGTGATGTCGACGACCGTGCCGGGCAGCTGGTTGCGGATGGACAGGCCCTCGACCGGACCCGTCGCCAGGGAGACCTCCGTGGACTTGACCAGGGCCCGCACGGGGGAGCCGGGTGCGAGGCCGAGGTCCTCGGCGGCCTCCAGGGTGACGGCCGCGGTGAGTTCCCGGCCGCTGTCCAGGCGGATGCGGACGGTGGCCATGGCCTCGCCGGGGTGGACGGCGGTGACGGTGCCGGCGAGCTGGTTGCGGATGCTCAGGGTCATGTCGCCCACCGTAGACAGCCGTCTGATCAGGACGGGTATGCGTGTGTCTGTGTCGCTTTGACCGTCGCCCAGACCGGTGCACCGGGGTGCAGGTCGAGCTCGGCGGCCGCGACCGTGGTGAGGTCGGCGGCCAGCGGCAGCTCGCCGGTGAGGTCGGCGCGGATCTGGTCGCCGTGGGTCTCCAGGCCGGCGACCTCGCAGCGCCACAGGTTGCGGGCGCTGGAGCCGGTCGGGCGGTCCCGGTGCAGGGTGACGGCGCCGGGCGGGAAGGCGACGAAGACCTCACCGGTGAGGTGCTCGGTGGTGGTCAGTTCCGGGCCCGCCTCCAGTCGTACGGTATGGCCCTCGGCCCGGCCGCGGTACAGGTTCAGGCCGACCAGCTGGGCGATGTAGTCGGTGCGCGGGTGGCGGGCGATGTCGGCGGGGGTGCCCTCCTGGACCACTCGGCCGTGTTCGATCACCACCAGCCGGTCGGCCAGCACCATGGCGTCCAGCGGGTCATGGGTGACGAGGACGGCGACGGCCTCGAAGTCGGCGAGATGGCGGCGGAGCTGGGCGCGGACGTCCAGGCGGGTGCGGGCGTCCAGCGCCGCCAGCGGTTCGTCGAGCAGCAACAGCCGGGGACGGGTGGCGAGGGCGCGGGCCAGGGCGACGCGCTGGGCCTGGCCGCCGGACAGCCGGCGGGGTTTGACGCCGGCGTGATCGGCGAGTCCCATACGGTCCAGCCAGCCGGCGGCCTCGGCGCGGGCCTCGGCCTTGCTCGCGCCCCGGCAGCGCGGCCCGAAGGCCACGTTGTCCAGGGCCGTCAGATGAGGGAAGAGCAGGTAGTCCTGGAAGACGACGCCGACCGGGCGGCCCTCGGGCGGCGTACCGTCCAGGCTCGTGCCGTCCAGGCGCAGCCGGCCGCCGGTGAGCGGGACGAGACCGGCCAGGGCGCGCAGGGCGGTGGTCTTGCCGGCGCCGTTCGGGCCGAGCAGGGCGACGACGTCGCCGGGCGCGGCGGTCAGGGACACATCCAGACGGAAGGAGCCGCGGTCGACGACGAGGTGGGCGTCCAGGCCCTCGGCGCCCTCGGCCAGGGCGGCTGCGGTCGGCGGCTTCTCGGTGGCGGTCATGAGGTGGTCATCCAACGGTCGCGCAGCCCCGCCAGCACGGCGACGGACACCGCGAGCAGGACCAGGCTGAGTGCGATGGCGGCCTCCGGGTCGTTCTGCAGCGCGAGGTAGACCGCGAGGGGCATGGTCTGGGTGCGGCCGGGGAAGTTGCCGGCGAAGGTGATCGTCGCGCCGAACTCACCCAGCGCCCGCGCCCAGGCGAGCACCGCGCCGGCGGCGACACCCGGCGCGATCATCGGCAGGGTGACCCGGCGGAAGGCGGTGAAGCGGGAGGCGCCCAGGGTCTGCGCGGCCTCCTCGTAGCGGCGGTCGGCGGCCCGCAACGTGCCCTCCACGCTGATGACGAGGAACGGCATCGCCACGAAAGTCTCCGCGAGGACGACGCCGGTGGTGGTGAACGGCAGGGTGACACCGAACCAGGAATCCAGCCACTGCCCGACCACGCCGTTGCGCCCGAGGGCCAGCAGCAGGGCGACACCGCCGACCACCGGCGGCAGCACGAGCGGCAGGGTCACCAGCGCGCGCACCAGGCCGCGGCCGGGGAAGTCGGTGCGGGCCAGCAGCCAGGCCAGCGGGACGCCGACGAGAAGGCTCAGCGCGGTCGCCGCGGTGGCGCAGATCAGGGACAGCTGGAGCGCCTGCCACACCTCGGTGCTGGTCAGCTGGTCCGGCAGGCTGCTCCAGGGGGCCCGGATCAGCAGCGCGACCAGGGGCAGCACCAGGAACGCCAGCCCCAGCAGGGCGGGCAGCAGCAGGGGCAGGGGGGCGCCCGTGCGGGCGCGGGTGCGCCGCGGACGACCCTCCAGGGTGTCCGCGGCGCCGGTCTTGCCGAAGAACGTCACGGCTTCAGGAACCCGGCCTCGGTCAGTACCTCCTGGCCCTCGGCGGACTTCACCAGGTCGATGAAGGCCTTGGCCGCCTCGGCGCTGGGCGCGTTCTTCAGCAGGGCGATCGGGTAGTCGTTGACGGCCTTGGCCGACTCGGGGAACTCCACGCCCTGCACCTTGTCACCGGCCGCCTTCACATCGGTCTTGTACACGACGGCGGCGTCGGCCTCCTTCAGCTCGACCTTCGTCAGGGCGCTCTTGACGTCCTGCTCGTAGGAGGCCGGGGTGAGCGTCAGGTTGCTCGCCTTGAGGGCCTTCTGGGCGGCGGCGCCGCACGGCACCGTCTTGTCGCACAGGACGACCTTCAGGCCGGACCTGGTGAGGTCCTTCAGGGAGGCGATCTTGTCCGGGTTGCCGGGCAGGGTGGCGATCTCCAGCTGGTTGCGCACGAAGGTGGTCGGCGCGGCGGCGGTGTCCCCGGCGTCCGAGACGATCTTCATCGTCTTGGGGCTGGCCGCGGCGAACACGTCGGCGGGGGCGCCGCCGGTGATGCTCGCCGCCAGGGAGTCGCTGCCGCCGAAGTTGAAGCTGACCTCGGTGCCGGGGTGCTCCTTCTCGAACTGCTTGCCGAGGGCGGTGAAGCTCTCCTTAAGGGAGGCGGCCGCGAAGACGGTGACCGTGCCCGACGGCTTCGGCGAGGAGGACCCGCTCGACGTGGCGGAGGAGCCGGACGCGTCGGACGAGTCGGACGACGAGGAGCAGGCGCTCAGCGCCAGCAGCGCGGCGACCGACGCGCCGGTGATCTGCAGCATCCGGCGGGCGGGACGGGTCATCACGGGTCGACTCCCTGTGGGCTCAAGGGGGAGGCAGCCCACAGGGCCCCTCCGATGCGCCGATCATACTGTCGCATCTGCCAGGGGGAAGTCTGCTGTCTCATCGCATGAGCTATGACCTTCGGTCATGAGGCTGGCATGTGCGTTCGTACGGCGCCGGTGGTGCCCGCCCCTGCCGTCGTCACGCTCGGTCGATGTGTACGTTTGTCGACTTCACGCGGGCGGTGGCCTCCATGCCGACCTCCAGACCCAGCTCCTCGACCGCCTCGCGGGTGAGCAGGGAGACCAGCCGGTGGGGGCCGGCCTGGATCTCCACCTGGGCGGCGACGTCACCGAGCTTGATGGCGGTGACGATGCCGGGGAAGGCGTTGCGGGCGGAGGTGTACGGCGTCTCCTCCTCGTCCGTGCCCGCCCTGGCGAGCTCGACGGAGAACGCCGCCAGGTCGCGCCCGTCGATCAGCCGCCGCCCGCTGTCGTCGCGGTGGGTGGTGACCCGGCCGGCGTCCGCCCAGCGGCGCGCGGTGTCGGGGCTCACGCCGAGGAGCCGTGCTGCCTGGCCGATTGTGTAGGACTGCATGCCGGTCACGATAAGGGCGGCTGCGGGGTGCTCCCGATGCGGGGCGACCGGTGTCAGCCCGTGTGGACGCGGGGGCGGCGCTCGCGGTTCGGCTCCGCCTCGCGCAGCACCTCACGGGTCACCGGGGCGACCTCGCCCTGGCCGAAGAGGAAGAAGCGCAGGAAGTTGCGGAACGGATTGCCCTCGGTCCACTCGAAGTAGATGTGCGGGGTGCAGCCGGTCGTGTCGCGCACGTGCAGCAGCAGCGCCGCCAGGGCGTTGGGAATGGAGGGGGACTCCAGGGTCAGGACCCGGTAGCGGCCGTGCATCACCTCGCCGCGCACGGTGAGACTGCCCTCGAACTCCGAGGGGTCGGTGACGGTCACCTCGGCGAAGACGAAGTCGTCCTGCTCCGGCATGTCGTTGTCGGCGCGGATCTGCTCGATCTTGTCGCGGTACTCGGCCTTGTCCCGCCGGTCGGGCTCGTTGGCGATGAACCGCATCCTGCGGGTGGCCATGTCCCGTATGAACCGCTCGGCCATGGGGTCGAGCGACACGCTGGTCACCCGCAGCTCGAAGGCGCGCAGCAGGCGGGACAGCAGGGAGATGAGGATGATGCCGGCGATGAAGCAGGCGCCGATCTTCACGCCGTCCGGGCGCTCGATGACGTTGACGACGGTGGTGTACAGGAACACCGCCGAGATCACCGCGAAGCCGATGGTCCAGCCGCGCTGGCCGGCCTTGTGAGCGGCGATGGTCACCGCGATGGCGGCGGAGCTGATGAGCACGAGAACGCCGGTGGCGTAGGCGCCGCCCTGCTTGTCGACGTTGGCGTCGAAGATCCAGGTGACCAGGAAGGCGACCAGGATGAAGACGATGACCATCGGGCGCACCGCGCGGGCCCAGTGCGGGGCCATGCCGTAGCGGGGCAGGTAGCGCGGCATCAGGTTGAGCAGGCCGGCCATCGCGGAGGCGCCGGCGAACCAGAGGATGGCGATCGTGGAGATGTCGTAGACCGTGCCGAAGGCGCCGCCCAGGTATTCGTGCGCCAGGTAGGCCAGTGCACGGCCGTTGGCCTGGCCGCCCGGCTTGAACTCGCTCTCCGGGATGAGCAGTGTGGTGATGAAGCTGGTCGCGATCAGGAAGCAGCTCATGATCACGGCGGCCGTGGTGAGCAGCTTCTTGGTGTCCCGGATGCGGCCGGCCGGGTCCGCCTCGGTGTCCCCGGGGTCGCCCTTGACGTGCGGCATCACCGCGACGCCGGTCTCGAAGCCGGAGAGGCCGAGGGCCAGCTTGGGGAAGACGAGCAGGGCGACGCCGACCATGGCAAAAACGTTTCCGTGCTCGGCGGTCAAGGCGTTGGACCAGTCGGTGACGAGGTGCCCCGCCGTGATCACGTGGTAGAAACCGACGATCACGACGACCACGTTGAGCAGCAGATATGTGCCGACCAGGGCGACCGCGACGCCTATCGCCTCCAGGAAGCCCTTGAGGAACACCGCGCCGAGCAGGGCCACCAGCAGCAGCGTGATCAGCATCTGCTTGTCGTGCAGGACGCTGGTCAGGTGCGGGTTCTCCACCAGGTGGGTGGAGGCGTCGGCCGCCGACAGGGTGATCGTGATCAGGAAGTCGGTGGCGGCGAAGCCGAGCAGGGTGAGCACGAACAGCTTGCCCTGCCAGAACGACAGCAGCCGCTCCAGCATCGCGATCGAACCCTCGCCGTGCGGGCTCTCCTTGGCCACGCGCCGGTAGACGGGCAGTGCGCCGGCCAGCGTGACGATCACCAGCACGAGGGTGGCCACGGGGGAGAGCAGACCGGCCGCGAGCGCGGCGATGCCGGGCTGGTAACCGAGGGTGGAGAAGTAGTCGACACCGGTCAGACACATCACCCGGTACCAGGGCTGCCCCTTGTGCGGGGGCTCCGGGGCGGCGTGCGGACCCGTGTGGCCGCCGCCCTTGCCCATGTCGGCCAGGCCCTCCAGCATCCATGCGCGCAGACGACTGGGAGGGGGGTGCTCGGTGGTGGCCATCGGGATGCTCCTGAAGTGCGGCTCAGCGTGTGGTTCGGCCATCACGCGGTCGGCGGCACCAGCGTAAGCGGAGCGTGACGTGCGGGCCCTCGGATGAGGGGGCGGGCGGCGTCAATCTTGCGTTAAGACTGGCGGTGCGGGGGCGGTTGGGGGTGGGGGCTGGGGTTGCGCCGGACGGAGGAGGAGGGCCGGGGCGCCGGGGGGGGGGGGTAGGTGCGGGAC
>NZ_PQSS01000112.1 GCF_002920535.1 Streptomyces sp. Ru71
GCCGACGTGCCGGACATCGAGGCGCACTGGATCGAGGAGGACGACAGCCGGCTCAACCCGATGGGCAGCAAGGGCATCGGCGAGATCGGCATCGTCGGCACGGCCGCGGCCATCGCCAACGCCGTCCACCACGCCACCGGCACCCGCTTCCGCGACCTTCCACTGACCCCGGACCGGGTGCTGGCGGGGCTGCCGGACGCCGGCTGAGACGGCGGCGACGGTCGCCGGGGGCCCACGTGCCCGTGGCGACCGTCGCCGTCGTCCGGCCTCGCGGCCGTGGCCGTCACCTCACTCGGAGGCGCGCTCCGCCACCGGCGCCGACGCCGACGCGGCCGGTACGGCCGGGCGCTCACCGGTCAGGCGGACGCACAGGGCGGCCAGCGCCACCAGAGCCGCTGCGACGGCCAGCGGGCCGGTGGCCCACGGCGGTGCGGCGGTGAGGTCCAGGGAGCGCGTCAGGCCCGCCGCCCCCAGCCGGTCGGCCAGCAGCTGGGCGGCGGCGAGCGCCGCCGGTACCGCCACGGCCGCGCCGAGCACCACCAGCGCCGGGCGCCGGCGGGTCAGCAGCAGGGCCAGCACCAGACACAGGGCGGACAGCCCGAAGGCGAGGCCGTACACCCGGGCCGGAGCACCGTCGCGGTGCAACGGGAACCAGGCGGCACCGCACAGCGCGAGCATCAGGGCAGCCAGGCGTCCGGTCCAGGACCCGAGCGCGGCGGGCTGCCGCTCCGCCGGGGCCCGCGGTGCCGGTTCGGCGGCCGGTGCCGCCCCGGCCGGCGGCTGCTGCTGCGCACCGGACTGCGCCGGCTGCGCCACGGTCGCCTGCTGCTCACGCTCACGGGCCAGCCGCCCGACGAGTTCGACGAGTTCCTCCACAGGGCGGCCGGTGGCCGCCGCACGCACGGCCTCGTCGCCGCAGTGCTGTTCCGCCGGTTCCCGGTAGAGCAGTTCCATCAGCCGCGTGACCTCCTCGATGGGGCGGTGCTCGGCCGCGGCGCGGATCATCTCGTCGGCGTCCTCCGGGCGGTGCGGGGGCCGGGAGAGCACCGCGACGAGCTTGCTGACGTCCTCCACGGGCCGTTGCACGCCGACCGCGCGCAGCACATCGGCCGCCGCGCCCGCGCACCCCTCGGACTCCTGGAGCAGGGTGATCAGCCGCGCGATGTCCTCCAACGACCGCTGCGAGGCGGCCACGTGGAGAAGGCCGCCGACCGGGTCACCGCCCGCGGGCGAGGCGGCAACGGAACCGGCCTCGGCGGGGGCGGCAGCCCCGGCGGCGCCGACCGCCCCCGACGCAACGGTGGCCTCGGCGGGAGCGTCCCCGCCAGGCGCGGCGGCGGTGACGGGTGCGGCGGCGGTGCCGGATGCGGGGTCCGTGCCGGATGCAGGGCCTGCGGGGCCCGTACCGGTTTCGACGGCCGCGGCGGGTGCGACGGCAGAACCGGGTGCGACGGCCGCAGCGGGTGCCGTATCCGTGCCGGGCGCGGCATCCGCGCGAGGCGCGGCGTCACCGCCGGTGGCGACGGCCCCCTCGGCCGGGACGTCAGCAGCCGGGTACCCGGCGGGACTTGGGCCCTCGCCCGGCCCCGGGGCAGCGGCGGCACCCGAGTCCCCCGCCGGGCCTGGCCCCCCGGCGACACCCGGATCCGGGACGGGACCCGGCGCGGCTGCGGGACCCGGCTCCGCGGCGGGCGCGGGGCCCGGGTCGGGGCCGGCGGGCAAGGCGGCGGGTATGGGGCCCGGCGCCGGGGTCTGGGCCTCGGCGGGGTCGGTCAGGGCGATTGAGGGACGGTCCGGACCTGGCCGTGAAGAGCGGGTGATCATTATGGGCTCTCTCTGAGGGGTGCGGTCGCGCCTGGCCCCCGAGCTGCGACACGCGGCTTTCCCTGCCCATTACTAGAGCCGGGGGCGGCGGACCGCCACTCGACCGGCGCACAGGTGTGAATACGCGGAACCCGAGGGGCTCAAGGGCCCACGGGAACAGAAGTTCATGAGACCTGTTTCACCCCGCAGGGCGGTACGCGGGCCCGGAAACGGGCATCCGTCAATCGAAAGCGGGGGGAAGAGCTGACGGGGCGCGGCGTTCCGCGCAAGGGAGGGCCCGTGGATACGACCACCACGCTCGTCGTCCTGCCGGCCGGCGTCGCGCTCCATCACCTTCCGCCGGACGACATCGCCGCACTCCTGCCCGCCCCGCGGCCCGCGCACCACCGCACGGACCGCGCCGCGCCGGCGAGCTGACCACCGCGAGCGCTCCGGGCCCGCACTTCCCCTTCACCACCGCGTCACGACGGGCGACGAGGCTCCCCTCCGCGCCGGCTAAGCAGAGTAAGGAAACCATTCACCCGTTCGAATCGTATAAGTGACTGGAGGTCACAGGAACACGCTGGGCCGGGGGGTACCGCATGGCGGCACCACTTGTTCGACGCAGTACCGATGAGGGAGAGACGATGCAACCGTTCGCGCTCAACTACGCACGCCCTGCTGCGGAGTTGGAATTCGCCGCTCCGTACACCTACGACTCCGGACTGCAGTTGAACGTGCTCCTCGACGGCCGGATCGCCGCCCGCGACCACGCGCTGCTGAGGGAGCTGGGGACCACGACGTCGACGGCGGGCTCCAAGACCCACTTCGACGACTGAACGCGAGACCGCCGACAATGACCGTACTCATCCTCACATGTGAAGAGGACGTGACGGCGGACATGGTGGTGGTCCACCTGAACGCCGCCGGGGTGCCGGTGGTCCGGCTCGACCCTGCCGACCTCACCGACGGCGTGGCGCTCTCCGGCGAGTACGTCCACGGCGCGTTCCGCGGCCATCTGTCGTCCGCGGGACGCCTGGTGACGCTGGACGGGCTGCGTTCGGTGTGGGTCCGCAGGCCCGGCGCCCCGGCCGCGCGGGCACCGCACGCGTCGGCGTGGCTGACCGAGGAGTCCGCGCAGGCGCTGTACGGCATGCTCCGCGGCACCGGGGCGCGCTGGATGAACCACCCGGACGCGTTTCGCCGCGCCCGGTACAAGCCCTGGCAGCTGCATCTGGCCCAGCGCCGCGGGCTGCCGGTGCCGGCCACGCTGATCACGACGTTCCCGCAGGCCGCCCGGGAGTTCGCCGAGCGCTACCCGGACCTGGTCGTCAAGCCCGTCTCCGGCGCCCACCCGCAGGATCCGCCACGGGCCGTGCCGACCAGCCGGGTGGCGCCGGACGCGGACTTCTCGGCCGTCGCCTATGGCCCGACCCTGCTCCAGCGCCGGATCGCCAAGCGCGCAGACATCCGGCTGACCGCCGTCGGGGAGCGGCTGCTGGCGGCCCGCAAGCCGGCCGATCCACAGGCGCATCCGGATCTGGTCGACGTCCGCTACGACCCCTCCGGCACACCGTGGCAGCCGGTGGAGGTGCCGCCGCGGGTGGCGCAGGCCGTGCACGGCTATCTGCGGGAGGCGCAACTGGCCTACGGAGCCTTCGACTTCGCCGAGGACGCGGACGGGACCTGGTGGTTCCTTGAGTGCAACCAGTCGGGCCAGTTCGGCTTCGTGGAGGTGGACACGGGCCAGCCGATCGCCCGGACCATCGCCGAGTGGCTGGGACGGACCGAACCGGACCGGCGGCCCCAGCACGTGGACTGCACCGGCCTGACCCTGCCCTGAACCCGGGGGCGGCCGCGGCCGGTGCGTGGCGTCACTGGGGCCGCGGTCCGGGCAGCATGGCCGTGCGCTGCCAGCCGGCACCGGGGTGTGCGGGGCGTGGGGACGGGTCGAGGTGGCCGGGAGAGCGCAGCGGGCGCAGGACGATCTCCAGCTCCCTGCTCAGGCGCTCGGCCTCCCGGCGTACCTCGGTGGGCACGTCTCCGCACTCGGCGATCAGTCGGTCGTAGATGGGGGAATCGTGGAACACCCGGCGCCTTTCCTCTCGTGGGCCCGTGTGGTGGGCACGATGGTCGAGTCTAGGCGCCCTCGTCCACGGCGGAGTGCGTTACCCCGCACTCCCTCACACCGGCGATCGGGCCGGTGCGAGGGGTGTCGAGAGGATGAGCGGGTCAGACCGCGAGTGACAGGCCGTTGTCCCCGTCCGTCTCACTGGTCTGCGACTGCGGCCGGTTCGCGGCCAGAAGCAGGGCGTCCGCCTTGGCGATCGCGTCGTACACGCTCGTGGTGCCCATCAGGACGCACAGGGTGTAGCTCACGTCCTCCAACTCCCGGGCCGTGGCCGGCCTCTCCCTCTCCGCCTGGGCGATCTTGAGTGATGCGTACTGCGTCAGCAGATGCCTGACGACCTTCGGGTCCGGAACCAGCACGGAGCTCCCCTCTCTCGATTTTTTGCTCCGTATGCCCCGCCCTGGCAGGATCATGCACGCTTTCCGCGTAGTTCCGCAGGATTTACGGCCATGACGGGCCGTGGCGGCCGAAAATGTCACGCGCGCGTCGCGGAACCGTCACGGCACGGGCACGCCCGCCGAATTCACCCGAACCGTGGGCAGCCGGCGGTGAACCGCTTCTCCGGGCGCCGACGTGCAGTTGGGCAGGGCGTCCGGTCCCTGTCTACGAACGGTGTCCGCCGATGAGTTGGCCCGCCCGCGCCCTGTGCGCGCTCTACGTCCTCACCAGTGCCGGTCTGGCCCTGACGGCCCTTCTGGAGTTCGGCCGCGGCCCGGCCTGGGCCGGCTGTCTGTTCAGCGCGTCGAGCCTGGTGCCGCTCATCGCCGTGGTCCGGGAGACCGAACGCCCGGGGCTCGACAGCGGCCCCGCCATGCCGGCCGGCGCCGACGGCACGGAGGCGCTGGTGCGCGCGGAGCTCGGGGCCGCGTGCTGCGAACGCTGGTGGACCAGCCTGGGTACGGCCCACGACACCTCGTGCCGCCACCGCACCCACCGCAGCAGCGCGGCCTGACCTCAAGGCCTCAGCCGCCGGCCGCCAGCGCGGCCACGAGACCGTTCAACCGCAGGCGGGTGGCGCCGCGCAGGTGGGGAAGGTCATGGTCCGGCTCCGCCGACGCCGCCAGGAAGGCCGCCTGCTCGGTCCATTCCAGACGCGTTCCGCCCGCCTCCGGGTCCAGTTGGACGGTCACCAGCGAGGCCCAGCGCACGACGTCGTCCACGCGGGCCGTGTAGGCGTAGACGATCCGCGAGCACGGTGTGATGGCGAGGTAGCGGGACTCGTAGCCGAGCCGTTCCGGCGGTGCGCCGGGCACGGGGAAGACGCTCGACGCCGTCTCACCGCCGTGCACCGCGAAGTCGTGCCGGTATTCCGTCGGACGGCCCGGCAGCTTGAACCAGCGGCGCCGCACCGGCGCGTCGGAGAACGCCTCGAACACGGCGCTCTGCGGGGCGGCCAGGTGCAGTGAGACGGTGAAGGTGTCGTGCCGCGCCCTGTCGAGCGCGCCGTCGGCGGGCTCGTCGGTGTCCGGGCCGGACGCAGTGGCTCCCATGGTGTGCCTGTCTCCTCACGTGTGGTCAGGTGCTGGGGACGGGTCCGGGCCGCGGGCTTCGAGGACGAGGCCGAGGGCCGTCGCCGCGACGCGTTCGAGTTCGGCACGCGGGGCGCCGGAGGCCGCCTGGACGGCGATGCCGTCGGTGATCGTGTGCAGCAGCCGGGCCAGGATCGCCGGGTCGGCGCCGGCCGGCAGGTCGTCCAACTGTCCCAGCCGTCTGCGCAGCGCCGTCTCGGCGGCCTTGCGTACGGCGGTCGCGTCCCGCCGGGCGCGTTCGGCGCCCGGACCGCAGGCGTGGACGCCCTTGACGGACAGGCATCCGCGAGGGGTCCCCCGGCCCGCGGTGAGTTCGACGCTGCCGAGGATCAGGCGCTCGGCGAGTTCGGCGAAGGTCGGGGCGGCGAGCGCGGCCTCGGCGAAGGAGCCCGGTCCGCCCGCGTAACGGGCGAGGACCTTGGCGAACAGGTCCTCCTTGTTGCCGAAGGCGGCGTACATACTGGGCTTGTTGATGCCCATGGCACCGGTCAGGTCCGCCAGCGACGCGCCTTCGTAGCCGTGGCGCCAGAACACCTCCAGCGCGGCGTCGAGCGCCGCATCGGCGTCGAACGCACGCGGTCGCCCACCGGGCATGCACCCCTCCCTCCGGTTTCTTACCTCTCGGTACATTACTCCTTGCGCCGCCGCCCGGCCACCCTTAGTTTCATACCTGTCGGTACACAACTTGGGGAGGACGCGTGACCGGAATCGGGGTCGTAGGGGCCGGGGGCTGGGCGTCGGTGGGCCATCTGCCCGCGCTGGCGGGGTTACCGGAGTTCACCGTGACGGGCGTCGCGACCACGCGTCGCGCGAGCGCCGAGCGCGTGGCCGCCGCGCACGGCGTGCCGCACGCGTTCGTCGGGGCGGCGGAACTGGCCGCCCACCCGGACGTCGACGTGGTCGTGGTCTCGGTCAAGGTGCCCGACCACGCGGAGGCCGTTCGGGCGGCGCTGGCGGCCGGCAAGCACGTGGTGTCCGAGTGGCCGCTGGGCGTGGACGCCGAGGAGGCCCGCTCGCTCGCCGACGCCGCACGCGAGGCCGGCGTGCGGCATGCGGTGGTCCTGCAGGGCGTGCACTCCCCGGACGTCCGGTTCGTGGCGGACCTGCTGGCGGACGGCCGGCTCGGGCGCCTGGAGTCGGCCGTCCTGGTCGCCGACGGCGACGCGTTCGGGGGCAGCACCATCCCGGCGGACCTGGCCTGGACCCTCGACCCCGCGGCCGGGGCGTCCATCGTCAGCATCATGGCCGGGCACTTCCTGGCGACCCTGGAGCGGATCACCGGCCCGCTGACCTCGGTGTCCGCACGGCTCCCCGTCCTCCACGACGAGGTGACCGTCGAGGGCACCGGGCAGCGGCTGCGCAACGGCACCCCCAGCCACGTACTGCTGCACGGCACGCTGGCCGGCGACGCGACCGTCTCGGTGGCCGTCCACGGCGGCGACCGGCCCGACGCGGTCGGCTTCTACCTCAAGCTCGCCTGCGAGCGGGGCACGGTGACGGCCAAACCGCGCGCCACCGGGATGTTCATGCACTGGACCGACTGGGACATCACCGTGGACGGCGAGCCCGTCGCCGTTCCGGCGGCGTACCGCACGGTCCCCGACGCGGTGCCGGCCGGCCCGGCGGTGCGGATCGCTGAGCTCTACCGCGACTTCGCCCGGGCGCTCGCCGAGGACCGGCCGGCCCGCCCCGACTTCGACGAGGCCGTCCGCGTCCACCGTCTGCTGGCCACCGTCGAACGCTCGGCGGCGAGCGGCGCCCGGGAGCTCTCCGTCGGCCACGACCCGGCCGGGTGAACCCCGTTCACCGGGTCGACGGCCGGGTGAACCAGGTCTCGGCTCAGGCCGCCTGGCCCGCGTGCAGGGCGGTGTAGGCCCCGCCGCGGTCCAGGAGCTCGTCGTGGGTGCCGCTCTCCAGGATGCGGCCGTCGCCCATCACCACGATCCGGTCGGCGCCGCGCACGGTGGACAGGCGGTGGGCGACCACGAAGGTGGTGCGGCCGTGCAGCAGGCGGGCGAGCGCCTGCTGCACCAGCGCCTCGGAGCGGGTGTCGAGCGCCGAGGTCGCCTCGTCGAGGATCAGCACCTTCGGGTCACGGATCAGCGCGCGGGCGATGGCGAGCCGCTGCCGCTGCCCGCCCGACAGCCGGGCGCCGTGCTCCCCGACCAGCGTGTCCAGGCCGTGCGGGAGCCGGTCGACGAACTCCAGCGCGTTGGCGTCGCGCAGCGCGGCCCGCACCGTCTCCTCGTCGGCCTCGTCCTCCATGCCGTAGGCGACGTTCTCCCGGATCGTGCCGTCGAACAGGATCGACTCCTGCGGTACGACCGACACGAACCGCCGGTAGGTGCGCAGGTCGAGGGTGGACATGTCGGTGCCGTCCAGCAGCAGCCGCCCGGAGGTGGGCCGGATGAAGCCGATCACCAGGTTGAGCACGGTCGACTTGCCCGCCCCGGACGCGCCGACCAGCGCGATCGTCTCGCCGGGTGCGACGCCGAGGGTGAAGTCGCGCACCGCGGCCCGGCCGCCGTCGTAGGCGTAGCCGACGCCCTCGAAGCGCACGGCGCCGCGCAGCGAGGTCAGTTCGGCCTTGCCCTCGTTGTCCTCCAGTTCGGGTGCCTGGAGCACCTCGCCGACCGAGCGGACCGACTCCAGTCCCTTGGTGATGACGGGGGCGAGTCCGGCGAGGGTGGTGGTGGAGTTGGTGAGCGTCGTCAGGAACGCGCTGAGCATGACGACGTCGCCCGGGCTCACGCCCCACACGTCGTAGTACGAGACGAGGGCGGCGCCGGCGAGGACGAGCACGCCGACGACGTTGAGCACCACCCAGGACAGCGAGCCGAAGCGGCCGTTGACCAGGTCGAGGCGCATCCCGGAGCTGAGCAGCCGGCGCAGCGTGCCGTCCATGCGGCGCAGCGCCTTGCCCTCCAGGCCGTGGGCGCGGGTGACCGGGATGAGCCGGGTCATCTCGGTGACGCGGGAGGAGAGGGTCTCCACCTCGTGCCGGAAGTTCTCGTTGTGGGTGCGCAGCCGGGAGCGCAGGCGGGCGACGAGCACGGCGGCGGCCGGGACGACGACGAGGAAGACGGGCAGGAACTCGGGGGTGCGCACGGCGATGATGACGAGTCCGCCGGTCAGCACGGTGAGCGCGCCGAGGCCCAGCTCGGCGGTCTGCTGGACCATCTGTTCGACGGTCTCGACGTCGCGCACGACCTTGGCCTGCAGGACGCCCGCGCTGACCCGGGAGTGGTAGCCGATGGAGAGCTGCTGCATGCGGGTGCACAGCGCCGAGCGCAGGGTGGTGCCCATGCGCCGCACGCTGCCGTGGAGCAGGCGGACGTAGAGCAGGTGGAGCGGGTAGTTGACGACCAGGATGAACATGATGATCCCGGTGCTGGTCCAGATCCGGTCCACCGGTCCGTGCCGGACGACGGTGTCGATGATGGACGCGGTGATCAGTGGCAGCAGCCAGATCGGGCTGTGTTTGACGGTGAAGACGACGGCCGCCGCGGCGAGGCGCCGGCGGTCGGCGCGGAAGAGGTAGGCGAGCGTGCGGAGCGGGTGTTCGTCCCGGTAGCGGTGGTCGAGCGGTCTTTCCAGCGACGCCATCGGCGGTGGCCTTCCCAGGTGCGGAGACGGGAGCAAGCGCTTTCTCCTACGCTGGGGACCACGACTACACCAGTCGCGCCTCGCTCACACCCGCTGTCCGCTGCCTGAGACGTGCGACCCCCACTCGCCGAGCGCGCGGGCCAGTTCGGTGGTCGCCCGGCTGATCTCCGCGTCGCTGTCGGCCATCAGATGACGCAGGGCGCCGCGCCGCTCGCGCACGGCCTGGCGGGCGGCCCGCTCCCAGGTCACATGGTTCTCGCGGTGGTTGAGGAGCTTGGGGTAGGCGGCGGCCGTGTTCTCCCACTGGCGGGCGTCGGCGATGCTCTTGAGCAGCTGGATGATCCCGGCCCGGCAGGAGACATGGGGAAGTTGGGCCAGCTCCCACAGGAACGGGACGGTGACGGCGGTGGCCTGCTCCACCACGAAGCCGTACTGGCAGATGCGTTTCCGCACATCCTCCAGCGCGGCACGGGCCGTGGCCGGGTCGCCCCAGGCGATCTTGTTCAGCAGCAGCGGGATCGCCGCCGCCGAGCCGGTGGAGTCCTTGATCTCCGCCCACGGCACCTGCCCGAGGCCGGCGAGCGGCTCCGGCCGGCCTGCCGCCGGGGCGGGGGCGTCGCGATCCGTGCGCGGTGTGCTCTGCTGTCCGGTCGGAGCGGTGCGCATGACGTGGGGCCTTTCCACGGCGGTCGGGTCAGCTCGCGGGGCCTTGCGGCCCGGGGGCCGGACGGTCGCCGGCCGTTGCCTCGCGCGCCCGCACGCCCCGGCACCGCTCGATGGCCGCAGCGCTGTCAGTGCAGGTGAGAGCACGCTTTGTCGCTGAAATGACGTCAGGAACGGGTGGGCTTCCCGGGCTTGACGCCACGGCTATTATCCACGCAGACGGCGCTCGCGTGCAATTGCACGAGAAATTGCGCGTCGTCGCGCCGACGGGATTCGGTCACGGCAAGGAGACTGTGATGCCACCAGTACGCAACGGAGTGCAGGCGAGTTCGCTCGACGCCCGCTGGATCAAGAGCCGGCACAGCAACGCGGAGGGGAACTGCGTGGAGGTGGCTCCGCTGGCCGAGGGCGGCGTGGCGATGCGCAACTCCCGTGACCCGGACGGGCCGGCGCTGGTCTACACGGCCGCGGAGGTGGCGGCGTTCCTGGCGGGCGCCAAGGACGGCGAGTTCGACCACCTGGTGTGAGACGGGCGCGGGGTCCGGCCGGGAACCCGCGTCGCGGCCCAACTCCCCCGGCTGGGGCGGATGATGGGTCGCTTCGGGAGCGAGTGCGATATTCTGGCCGCCAGGTCTGCCGGTCCACGGGGAGTGAAGGATGTCCGCTCAGTCGCATCGCCTCGCCCGGCTCGAATCGTATCTTGACCGGTCGGAGCCCGCGCCGACTTTGCTGAAGATGCTGGTCGGTGTGCAGCTGGCCGGTTTCCGCGAGGACGCCGGGTTCTCCCAGGACCAGGCGGCCAAGGCACTCGGCTTCAGCGGCGCCAAGCTGTCGCGCATCGAGTCCGGCAAGGGCCGCCGCCCACCGGCGGAGAGCGATGTGCGCGCCCTGCTGGACCTGTACGGCACCGACGCGTACGAGTCGTCGGTGCTGCTGAGGCTGTTGCAGCGGGCCGGTGAGCCCGGCTGGTGGCAGCGCTACGACAAGCGCCTGATGCCGGAGTGGTTCGAGCGGCTGGTCGGGCTGCAGGAGGCGGCGGCCACCATCCGCACCTTCGAGATCCAGTACGTCCCCGGTCTGCTGCAGACCCCGGCCTACACGCAGGCCGTCGTCCAGCGCGGCCTGCCGAACGCGCCGGCCGCCGAGGTGCGGCGCCGGGTGGAGCTGCGCACACGCCGGGCGGAACTGCTGCTGCGGGACGACGCGCCGCAGCTGTGGGCCGTCCTCGACGAATCGGTCCTGCTGCGGGTGCTGGGCGGCAAGGACGTCATGCGCGAGCAGCTCGCGCACCTCATCGCCATGGCGGAACGCCCGCACGTGACCGTCCAGGTCGTGCCGCTGGACGTGACGAACGCGTCGGCGCCCGCGATCCCCATCACCTACCTGCGCTTCGACGGTCTGGATCTGCCGGACGTGGTCTATCTGGAGCACATCCGCAGCGCCAACTTCCTGGAGGACCGCGACGAGACCGAGGAGTACCGGTTCGCGCTGGACCGCCTCGCGGACGAGGCGCTCAAGCCGCGGGAGACGGTCGAGCTGCTGCGCGCGACCATGGAGAGCCGGTACTCGTAGCCGGACGGCCGGCCGTCGTGCGCGGCCGGTTTCCGGGGCGGGGCCCGTCAGACGACGCGGCCCACTCCCCCGAACTCGATCCACTCGTGGGTGAGCTGGCGCGGGGCGACGTCACTGTCCGGGCGCCAGGTGGAGACCTCCACCAGGCCGGGCTCCAGTATCTCCAGGCCCTCGAACAGCTCGGCGACGTCCTTCTCCTCACGCACCCGGCCCCAGTGCCCCTGGGTGGCCTGGTCCATGAAGTCGGTGACGAACGCCCGGACCTCGGGGTCCTCGCTGACCAGCTGGCACATCACCAGGTAGCTGCCGGGTACGAGCCGCCGGGCGACCCGGCGGGCCACGGCGAGCGGCCCGTCGGTGTCGCTGTCCGGGATGCAGTGGAAGACGGAGTTGAACAGCACGGCCACCGGCTGCGAGAAGTCGATCAGGCGCCGGGTGTCGGGGTGGTCGAAGATCGCGTCCGTCTCGCGCAGGTCGGCGTGGATCACGGTGGTGCGCTCGTCCTGCTGCAGCAGCGCACGGCCGTGCACCAGCACCATCGGGTCGTTGTCGACGTAGACGACGTGCGCGCTCTCGTCGAGGCGCTGGGCGACCTGGTGGACGTTGTCCTGGGTGGGCAGACCCGAGCCGTGGTCCAGGAACTGCCGGATGCCGTACTCCCCGGCGAGGGTGCGCACGACCCGCTGCAGGAAGCGGCGGTTGTTGAGGGCGAGCCGGCGGGTGCTGGGGACGACCTTGTCGAGCTGCTCGCAGGCCGCGCGGTCGGCGGCGTAGTTGTCGCGCCCGCCCAGGTAGTAGTCGTACATCCGCGCGGCCGTCGGCACACTGGCGTCGATCCGTGTGGACAGCTGCCCGTCACCCTGCATCGCGTCCCCAACTCCCCGGTCCTGCCGCCGACATCGGCAGCACAGAGAGTACAGGCTCAGGGCCCGGCGTTGGCCCGTTCGGGTACATGCGTACCGACCGTCGGGGGGTTCGCCGGGCCCCGTGCGGTGTCCGTCAGGTGTGGCGGCCGCTGAGGTACTCCTCCACACCGGGTGCCCGGTGCGCCTTCTCCTCCTCCACCAGGGCGCCCACCGCCTTGGCGTCGGGCTTGAGCACATAGGTGGCGAGGCTCGCGGGCCGGTCGACGTCGGAGAAGTCCAGCGGGGTGCCGAGGCCGGTGTCGGCGTGTCGCTGCGCGCGGTGCGCCTTGACGACGTCCTCACGGGCGAGGCTGCCCGCCGCGCAGGCCTTCTTCAGGTCGGCTCCGAGCAGTTCGGCGGCGTTGTAGCCGGACAGCACGCCGGAGTCCACGGGCGAGCCCGGGTACTTCTTCTGATACGCCGCCACCATCCGCCGCACACCGGGGAGCGAGGAGCTGACGGCGGGTGCGGCACTCACCACGTGCAGCATCGCGGCCAGGGCGGGCGCGGCGGGGGTCTTCATCAGCTGGGGCGCGAAGCCGGGGGCGCTGGAGACGACGGGAACGCGCAGGCCGCGGGAGGCGGCGACGCCCACCAGGGAGGCGGTCTGGGCGGGGCCGGCGCTGATCAGCACGGCTTTCACACCCTCCTTGCGCAGCGCGGAGACCTGAGCCGTCAGGTCCGTGTCCGTCGCCTTGATCTTCTGCCCCACGATCTTCATCCCGGCCTTCTTCGCCGCCCAGGTGGAGCCTTCGAGCGCGTTGGCCCCGTAGTCGCCCTCGAAGTAGACGTGGCCGATGGTGTCGCCCGCCTTCAGGCCCTGGGTGCGGGTGAGGAAGTCGACGGCGGCGATCATGTCGAGGTCGTAGGTGGTGCCGAGGACCTGCACCGGGTCCTTGCCGAGCAGGGAGGCGGCCCAGGCCTGCGGGAAGGTGAGCAGGTGGTCGCGCTGGACGTCGTCGAGCAGGGCGGCGACCACGGGTGAGCCGATGACCTGGGGCAGGGCGACCACGTCCGGGGCGAGGTCGGCGTAGGCGGTGACCGCCTTCTGCACGTCGTAACCGTGGTCCTTGACGGTGATCTGAACCGTGCGGCCGCAGATGCCGCCGGCGGCGTTGGTCTCGTCGGCCCACATCTGCTGGGCCTGGACGATGCTCTTGCCGAGGGTGGCGTAGGGGCCGGTCAGGTCGGTCAGGGCGCCGAGCCGGATGGTCTTCGCGCCGACTCCGGGACCGGTGCGGACGCCGTCGGCCGCGGTGCCGCCGTCCTTGCCGTCCGCCTTGGAACTGCATCCGGTGGCGGCTACCAGCAGGGCCAGGGCCCCGGCGAGGACCGCCGTGGTGGCGCGGTGCCTGGGGTGCGTGAGGTTCACGGGGTGTGCTCCTTGGTGCGGGCGGGCGGGGCGGCGGCCGGGGCCGCGGGGGTGGGGCTGCCGGGCTTCGGGCGCCGCAGGCGCGTGCGCAGGCGGCGGGACAGCCCGTGCAGGCCGTCGGGGGCGTACAGCAGGACGGCGACGATGGCGGCGCCGTAGAGGTAGCGGGCCGCCTCGGTGGGGCCGACGGTGCCGTCGGCGGAGCCGGGGGCGGCCACCAGGGGCAACTGGTCGGCGTAGCGGGTCATCAGCAGGGGCAGCGCGGTGACGAAGACCGCGCCGGCGGTGGCACCGGCGACCGAGCCGAGGCCGCCGAGGACGATCATGGCGAGGTAGTCGACCGAGAGGGCCAGGGAGAAGTAGTCGGGGACGACCCGGCGGAAGGCCAGGGCCAGCAGGACACCGGCCAGTCCGGCGTACATCGACGACACGACGAAGGCCGCCGCACGGTGGCGGGCCACGTCGACGCCCATGACCGCGGCCGCCGTCTCGCTGTCGCGCAGCGCGGCCCACGCCCGGCCGGGGCGGGAGCGCAGCAGGCCGCGGGCGGTGAACCAGGTCAGCGCGAACAGGGCCAGGCCCAGGTACCACAGGCGCTCCTCGGCTCCGAACGGCACGCCGAGCACGGTGAGTTCGGGCGTGTCGGCGGTGAAGCCGAACCCGCCGATCCGCAGCGGGGGCACCGAGCGGCCGTTGAATCCGCCGGTGACGGAGTCCGCGGTCAGCAGCAGATGGTGGCCGAGGAAGACCAGCGCGAGCGTGGCGACACCGAGGTAGATGCCGCGCACCCGGCCGGCGACCGGGCTGAACAGAAGGCCCGCGCCTCCGGCGAGCAGCACCGCGAGGACGGCGGCCAGCGGGGTCGGCAGGCCGGGCCCCGGCTCACCGGCCAGCCAGGTGTAGCCGTAGGCGCCGACGGCGAGGAAGAAGGCGTGGCCGAGGGAGAGCTGCCCGGCGACTCCGCTGAGCAGGGTCAGTCCGACGGCGCCGATGGCGGCGGCCAGCGAGAACAGGCCGACGCGCAGCCAGAAGGCGTCCAGGTAGAAGGGCGGCACGCACAGCAGCACGGCGATCGCCAGGGTTCGGGCGGTTTTCAGCGAGCGACGGTCAGACACGGGCCGCCTCCTTGGCGCCGAACAGCCCGCTGGGCCGGATCAGCAGCACCAGGACCATCACCGCGTACGGGGCGACGTCGCCGAAGCCCTCGCCGAGGACGTGCAGGTCGGACTGGTGGCCGGCGACGAGCGCCTCGGTCAGCCCGATGAGCAGGCTGCCGGCGAGGGCGCCGGGCGGTGAGGCCATGCCGCCGAGGATGGCGGCCGGGAACGCCTTCAGCGCGATCTGGCCGGTGGTGCGCTCCAGACCGGGGGCGGGGAACGCGGCGAGGAACACCGCGGCGAGCGCGGCCAGGGCGCCGGCCAGGCACCAGGCGAGCATACGGACGCGGGCCAGCCGCACGCCCATCAGCGCGGCCGCCTCCAGGTCCTGTGAGGCGGCCCGCAGGGACAGCCCCCAGGGGGTGTACCGGAAGAGGGCGAAGACACCCGCGATGGCCAGGGCGGACACCGTGATGGCGGCCAGCCGGCTGTCGGCGACCGTGACCGGCCCGAGGGTCGTCACGCCGTCGCCCCAGGGGTCGCCCAGCGACAGCAGGTCACCGCCGATGCGCCGGGACAGCTCGGTGAGCAGGACGATGTCGACGCCGATGGTGACGATCGTCTGGACGTGCGCGGCGTGCGGATTCGCGTCGCCGCGTTGCAGCAGGAGGCGGTCGAGCGCGCCGGCGAGCACTGCGGTCGCGAGGACGGCCACCGCGAGGGCGCCGGCGAAGCCGAGGTCGTCGTGCAGGACGGCGGTGAGGTAGCCGCCGAGCAGGAGCAGCGAGCCGTGGGCGAAGTTGAGGACGCCGGACGCCTTGAAGATGACGACGAAACCGAGGGCGACCAGGGCGTAGACCGCGCCGAGGGCGAGGCCGTTGAGGAGGTCGTCGAGCAGGCCGGTCATGCGGCGTCCTCCTTCGGTGTGCCGAGGTAGGCGCGCAGCACCTCGGGGTCGCGGCGGACCTCGGCGGGGGTGCCGTGGGCGATACGGCGGCCGAAGTCGAGGACGGTGACCTCGTCGGCCAGGCGCATGACCAGGCCCATGTCGTGCTCCACGAGCACGACGGACAGGGCGAGTTCGGCGCGGACGCGGGTGATCAGCTCGGCGGTGCGGGCGCGTTCGGCGGCGTTCATGCCGGCCACGGGCTCGTCGAGGAGCAGGACGCGCGGCTCCAGGCACAGGGCGCGGGCCAGCTCGACGCGTTTGCGGTCGCCGTACGACAGCAGGGCCACCGGGCTGTCGAAGTGCGCTCCGAGGCCGGTGAGTTCGGCGATCTCACGGGCCCGGGCCAGGTGGGCGCGCTGTTCAAGGGTGGCCCGTGGCAGGCGCAGCGCGCTGGCGGTGAGACCGGCGCGGGAGTGGAGGTGGCGGCCGAGCATCAGGTTGTCGGCGACCGTTCCCTCGGTGGTGACGATGTTCTGGAAGGTGCGGGCCATGCCGAGCGCGGCGATGCGGTGCGGGGCGAGCCGGGTCAGCTCGGTGTCCCCGAGGTGGACGGTGCCGGTGGTCGGGCGGGTGAGGCCGGACAGGACGTTGAAGCAGGTGGACTTGCCGGCGCCGTTGGGTCCGATGACGGCGTGCACGGTGCCGGGTGCGACCGTGAAGGAGACGCCGTCGAGGGCGGTGAGGCCGGCGAAGCGGACGGTCACGTCCGTGACCCGGAGTTCGGGCGCGGTCATGCGGCGCCCTCCTCGCCCAGGTACAGCCGGCGGACCGCGTCGGTGCGGGCGAGTTCGGCGGCCGGGCCGGACAGCCGTACCTCGCCGGTCTCCAGGATGTGGGCGTGGTCGGCGAGGGACAGGGCCATCCCGGCGTTCTGTTCGACCAGGAGGACGGCGGTGCCCTGGGCGTGGATCTCGCGGACCACTTCGGCGATCCGGTCGACCATCAGCGGGGCGAGGCCGAGGGAGGGCTCGTCCAGCAGGAGCAGGCGCGGGGCCGCCATGAGGGCGCGGCCGATGGCGAGCATCTGCTGCTCTCCCCCGGACAGCAGGCCCGCCGCCTGCCGGGCCCGTTCGGCGAGCCGGGGGAACAGTGCGAACACGCGGTCGCGGGCCTCGGCGACCTGGGCGGGACGGCGACGGGTGAGGCCGAGGCCGCCGGTGCGCAGGTTCTCGTCGACGGTGAGCCCGGTGAAGACACGGCGGCCCTCGGGGACCTGGACCACTCCGGCGCGTACGGCGGCGACGGGGTCGCGGCCGTCCAGGGCGGTGTCGCCGTAGCGGGCGCCGCCGGCGGTGATCGCCCCGCGGTGCAGGCGCAGGGTGCCCGACAGGGCGCGCAGCAGGGTACTCTTGCCGGCGCCGTTGGCGCCGAGCAGCGCGACGACACCGCCGTGCGGCACGGTCAGGGACACGTCGTGCAGGGCGCGGACGGCCCGCCCGTAGGTCACGTCGAGGTGCTCGACGCTCAGTGCGGGCGGGTCGTGCCGGGGTGGTGCGGGCATCGCGGCTCCTCGGAGCCGTACCGGGCGGTGGTACGGGTGTCGGGGGAAGGGGAGCTCACGACAGCACGGGGCCGGGGGTGGGTACAGGTGTGCGGGGGCCGGTCGCTGCGGTCTCCCAACGGTGGTCCGCCGGGCTTGTGCGGGTGCCCAGGGGGTGGGGGCGGGGGCGTCTGGGGATCGGGCGCGGGTGTGTGGGGGGCCGGGGATCGGGGGCGGGTGCCTGGCGGCCGGGTGGCCCGGTGCGGGTGGGCCCGTCGCCGGGTGCGTGCGACCGCGGCCGAGTGCGGGTGGGCTCGTCTCCGGGTGCGTGCGACCGCGGCCGAGTGCGGGTGGGCCCGTCGCCGGGTGCGGGTGGGCTCGTCGCCGGGTGCGTGCGACCGCGGCCGGGTGCCTGCGCCCGTCAGGAGACGGGGCGGCCCTGCGAGAGGCGGCGGGCGGTCAGGAGGCGGAGCCGGTGTGCGAGAGGCGGCGGGCGGTCAGGGCGAGGGCGGTCTCGATCAGGTCGGCGGGGCGGGACAGCGAGCGCCCGGTGAGCTGCTCGTAGCGGCGCAGCCGGTTCAGGACGGTGTTGCGGTGGCAGTACAGGCGTCTGCTCGCCCGCTGGGCCGAGCCGTCGCAGGCGAGCCACGTCGCCAGGGTGTCCAGCAGCACCTCGGTGTCCGCGGGTTCCAGTGCGGCCAGCGGCCCGAAGGCGCGTTCGACGAGCGCGGCGGCCAGGTCCGGACAGGACAGGGCCAGGGCCTCCGGGAGACGGTCACCGAGGCGGACCGCGCCGCCGGCGGCGGGGCACAGACGCAGCGCGGTGTCCGCGAGGCGGCGCCCTTCACCGACGGCGGCCAGGCCGTCGACGGTGGTGCCGATGCCGACGCGCACACCGGGCGGCACGTCGTCCGGGGCGGGGACCTCGCCGTCCTCGACGAGGAGGATGCCGTGCGTCGTCTCCGGGCCGGTGTGCCAGTACACCCGCGCGGGCGGCAGTGCGCGGGCGAGGTCGGCGGGGCCGGCCGGGCCCGCGACGGCGATCACGGCGTACCGCCCCTGTTCCGGCAGGCCGAGGGCCTGGGCGGCCTCGGGCAGGTCGGCGATGCGGCCGGTGCCGTCGAGCAAGGCGGCGGCCAGCAGCCGTACCCGGTTCTCCCGCCGCCAGGCGAGCTGCCGCTCGGTGTGCCGGTAGGCGTCCGCGACGATGGTGCAGTGCTCGTCGACGAAGTCCCACACGTCGGACGCCACGTGCACGAGCAGCCGTACGTCCTCGGGGGCGGAGCGGGAGGTGACGTCGACGAGTTCCTGCCACACCAGGGAGCCGCCCAGCCGGAAGGCGTGCAGCAGCGCGTCCAGCGGCAGTCCCTGCTCGGCGCGGGTGACGCCGATGCGCCAGGAGCAGTGCCGGGCCGACTCACGGGTGCCGCGCGGATCGAGCAGGGAAGAGACGCTGTGGCGCAGCGAACGGTGCACCTCGTGCCAGGTGGCGGCGGCCTCGTCGTCCCGGGCCGCGCGGTAGGCGGGTTCGCGTTCGCGCAGGGCGGCGAGCAGCCGGTCGGTGAGCCCTGGCAGGTCGTCGAGCAGGACGCGGGCGGCACGGTGCAGCACGCGCAGCGCGTCGGCGTCGATCAGCGACCGGCTGCGTCGTGGGCGCGGCCGGGGCGTGGGCTGGTGCCCGGGGCGGAGCACGGCTGGTGGCCGTACGGCAGGATGCATCGCTTCCTCCCCCAGGGTCGGCTTCCGCGTGACACGTCCTTGCCGAAGAATGGCATACCGTCCAGTCGGTCCCTAGAGGTGTGCAGCGGTCTTTTCCGCCTGCTGCACCAGGCGGGCCAGCTCGACCCGGGAGCGGACACCGAGGGTGGCGAAGACGTTGCGCAGGTGGTAGTCGACGGTACGGGTGCTGACCGAGAGGCTCAGGGCCACCTCGCGGTTGGTGGCGCCCCGCGCCACGCAGCGGGCGATGCGCAGCTGCTGCGGGGTGAGCCGGGCCAGCGCCCGCCGCTCCTCCCCGGCCGGGGCCGGCGCGGCCGCTCCCGCCGCTCCGTTCGCCCGCAGCTCGGCCGCCGCCTGCTGCGCCCACGGCCGGGCCCCGCCGCGCTCGAAGCCGAGGAGGGCCGCTTGCAGATGGGTGCGCGCCTCGCGCAGCCGGCGGCGTCTGCGCAGCCACTTGCCGTACAGCAGCGCGGTGCGCGCCTGCTCGAAATCACCGGTGGCCTCCTCGTGCCGCCGCAGCGCCTGCCCGTACAGCAGGTCGGCGCACTCGGGCGGGGCCAGCAGAGCGCGGCAGCGCAGCAGCTGGGCGGGGGCCTGGCGGTCGGCGTCGCAGGCCGCCCAGCGCGCGAAGTCCTCGACCGCGCCGGCGGCGCGCTCCGGCTGTCCCGCGAGCGCGCAGGCCTCCACGAAACAGGGCACCGCGAGCATCCACACGGCGAAGTGACCGCGCCGAGGGCCGGGACGCACCAGCGGGCCGAGCCGTTCGGCGGCCTCGCGAGGCCTGCCCCGGCCCAGGTCGGCGCGGGCGGCGGCCCACTGGGCGAGCATGGCGGCCTGTGCGAGCCCGTGCCGGCGGGCGGTGGCCAGCGCGGCAGCCGCGTGCTCCGCGACGGTGTGTGCCTCGCCCTCGATCGACGCCGCGAGGGCCAGGACGGCGTGGTGGTGGGCGGCCGTGTTGCGCTGTCCGGTGCGGTAGGCGGTGCGCAGGCCCTCCTCGGCGTGGGTACGGGCCAGCGCGTGCCGGCCCGCCCGTAACTCCCCGTAGGCCAGGTACTCCAGCGCCCGGGCCTCCTGCGCGGCCGAGCCACGGGTGCGGGCCACCGCCAGCGCCCGCGCGCCGGCCCGGCGGGCGGCTGTGGTGTCCCCGATCAGCAGCGCGGCCGAGGCCGACCGCAGCAAACGCTCCGGTTCGTCCGTCGCCCAGGCGTGCTCCACGACGCGGCGCAACGGCGCGGCGGCCTGGTCGAAGCGCCCTTGCAGGACGGCACGCAGCCCGGAGCGGTGGTCACGCACCAGATCGGGGGGAAGAGCCGGTTGTTGAGCGGAGGGGGAGGCCGGCCGGAGCGCAGCGGGTGCGCCGACG
>NZ_PQSS01000113.1 GCF_002920535.1 Streptomyces sp. Ru71
CCCCGGCGTGCCGGAGGCCGTCGTCGACGTCGGGAACATCGCCTCCTACCGGCCCGGTTCCGCGCCGGTGCGGTGTCTGTCGACGGGCCGCTCCCTGTGGGAGGAGCACCTCGATCCGTCGGCCCGCCCCTGGGCGGCGGAGGCGCCCGGCGGCCGGGAGGCCACCTTCGGGGAACTCGGCCTGCACAGCGCGATGGTGGTGCCGCTGCGCGCCCGGGGCGTCACCCTCGGCATCACCACCTTCTACCGCCACCACCGGCCGGAACCCTTCGACACCGCGGACCTGAGCCTGGCGGAGGACTTCGTCTCCCGGGCCGCGGTCTGCCTGGACAACGCCCGCCGCTACACGCGCGAACGCGAGGCGGCCCTCGTGCTGCAGCGCAGCCTGCTCCCGCACCGGCTGCCCGAGCAGGACGCGGTGGAGGTGTCCGCCTGCTACCGGCCGGCCGACGAGCTGACCGGGCTCGGCGGCGACTGGTACGACCTGATCCCGTTGTCCGGCGCGCGGGTGGCCCTGGTGGTGGGCGAGGTGCCGGGCCACGGCATCGACGCGGCGGCCGCGATGGGCCGGCTGCGCACCGCCGTGCGGACGCTGGCCGCGCTGGACATGCCGCCGGAGGAGGTGCTGGCCCACCTCGACGATCTGGTGTCCCCGCGCACCGCCCGCGCGGAGGGCTTCGAGGCCGCCGTCGAGGGCGGTGACAGCGCGCAGTCCGTGGGCTCGGGCTGTCTCTATGTGGTGTACGACCCGGTGGACGGCCGGTGCGTGATGGCCGCCGCGGGGCATCCGGCGCCGGCCGTGGTGTTGCCCGACGGCATGGTGTACTTCGTGGACCTGCCGCAGGGGCCGCCGCTGGGGGCGGGCGGGCCGCCCTTCGAGTCGCTGGAGCTGGTGCTGCCCGAGGGCAGCACGCTGGCCCTGCACACGGACGGGTTGCTGGCCGACGACGGGCCGGGGTCGCAGAACGCCGACCGGGCCCGGCTGCGGCAGGCGCTGCGGCAGGTGGCGCCGTCGCTGGACGTGCGCTGCCGGGCCCTGGTCGACGCGCTGGTGCCGGCCCGTCCGCACGACGACGTGGCGCTGCTGATGGCCCGCACCAAGCGGCTGAGCGAGCGGCAGGTCGCCGACTGGGAGCTCCCCTGTGATCCGGCGGCGGTCGCCGACGCCCGCAAGACGGTGTGCCGGCAGCTGTCGGACTGGGATCTGGACGAGCTGGCGTTCACCACCGAGCTGGTGGTGAGCGAGCTGGTCACCAACGCCATCCGGTACGCCGGCGGGCCGATCCGGCTGCGGCTGATCAGGGAGCGGGCCCTGATCTGCGAGGTCCTCGACGGCGGTGCCACCGCGCCGCATCTGCGTCATCCGCGCACCACCGACGAGGGCGGGCGCGGGCTGCTGCTGGTGTCGCAGCTGACCGAGCGCTGGGGCACCCGGTTCGTGCCCGACGGGAAGATCATCTGGGCGGAGCAGCCCCTGGCGGGTGCGGAGGCATGACGTGCGGGATATCGACTACGCGGCGGTGTTCCAGTCCCTGCCGGGCATGGTCTCGCTGCTGACGCCCGACCTGGTGTTCGCGGACGCCAACCGGCAGTATCTGCACGGGACCGGGCGCACCCGTGAACAGGTCGTCGGCCACCGCATCTTCGACGTCTTCCCGGACAATCCCAACGACCCGTCGGCGACCGGGATGCGCAACCTGACGGCCTCGCTGCACCGGGTGCTGGCCACCGGGCAGCGCGACGCGATGGCCTTGCAGCGCTACGACGTGGAGAGCGCCGAGCGGCCCGGCGAGTGGGAGGAGCGCTACTGGAGTCCGGTCAACGCTCCGGTGTTCGACGCCGACGGCCGCGTGGTGCTGCTGGTGCACCGGGTGGAGGAGGTCACCGAGCTGATCAAGGCGCGCGGTGGCAACTCGGGCAGCCGGGCCCGGGTGCTGGAGGCCGAGCTGTACACCCGCGCGCGGGAGCTGCAGGAGCTCAACGAGCGGTTGCGGGACGCGCACGCCCGCGAGCGGGAGGTCGCGCTGGCCCTGCAGGAGGCGATGCTGCCGGCCGGCGCGCAGGTACGGCACCGGGGTGCCGCGGTACGCTACCGCCCGGCGGTGGGCGCGCTGAACGTGTGCGGGGACTGGTACGACCTGGTGGACCTGGTCGGCGGTCGCCGGCTGGGAGTGTCGGTGGGCGATGTGGTCGGCCACGGGCTGGAGGCCGCCGGGGTGATGGGCCAGCTCCGCAGCGCCCTGAGCGCCGCCTCCCGGGTCGCCGGCGGTCCGGCCGAGGCCCTGGACGTGCTGGGCCGGTACGCGGGTGTCGTGGACGGGGCGGAGTCGGCGACGGCGGTCACCACGTTCGTCGACTTCGACGCCCGCACCATCACCTACAGCAGCGCCGGCCATCCCCCGCCGGTGCTCGTGCACACCGACGGCCGGGTGGAGTTCCTGGACCGGGCCACCGATCCGCCGCTGGACGCCCGGCCGGACCCGGTGCCGCGCGTGCAGGCGGAGACGACGTACGCGGACGGCGCCACGCTCGTGCTCTACACCGACGGCCTGATCGAGCGCCGCCGGGAGGACATCGACACCGGGCTGGCCCGTCTCGCCGACGCGCTGCGCCGCCACCGCGACGACGACCCCGACCGGCTCGCCGACGCCGTACTCCTGGAACTGCTGCCACCCGGGGGCGCCACCGACGACACGGCGCTGGTCGTCGTGCGCCTGTGACGGCCCCGGACGGCTCGGCGCGGCTGCTTCAGGTGTGTCGAGGCAGACGTGCGGTGTTCAGGACGCGGTCTTGGGAGCCCCGCAGGCCTTCTGGAGCTTGTAGAAGTGCGCCAGGTACGCCTTGTGGTACTCGGCGCTCGTGATGCGGACGAAGGTCTCGTCCGCCGAACGCAGCGAGTCGTCGATGAGGTTGGCGCTGCCGGTGTAGACGCGCGGCGTGATGTCACCGCCGTAGTCACCGTCGATCAGCATGTACTTGTCGTGCGGGTTCGGCCCGGTCGTGGCGTCCTTGCACTCGCGGTACTGGATGCCGGCCGCCTGCAGCTTGGCCTCGATCACCGAGTCGACGTTCTTCACCACGAGGTCGACCCAGCAGCCCTTGCGGCGGAGGTCGACGAGCTTGTCGGCGACCTGCGAACGGGTCTCGTAGAAGAAGGTGTGGGCGAGCCGCACATCGGTCTGGTGCTTGTTGCCGTCGGCTCCGACGTAGGAGCAGGAGACCTCGTTCAGCGCGTTGACCAGGGGGTCGCTGGCCGGGTTCTTCGGGTCCGGGTCGGGACGCGGCGTGAAGTACGCGCGGTACGTCGAGCCGGTGGGCGTGGAGAAGTACGGGTTGCTCGTGACGTCGGCGACGTGCCGGGTCTTGTACTCCAGATCGTGGTAGCGCAGGTAGCCGTCGTACACGGCGGCGTCGGCGAACGTCACCGAGTCCTGGAACGCCCTGCTCGCGTCCCAGCCCGTGATGTTCGAGGAGGCCTGGAAGACGACCTTGGAGTATGTGGTGCCGTCCGCGAAGGGACCCGTCCTGGAGAAGATGACGTACTTGTTGTGGTTGTAGGAGCCCGGCCGGGAGCTGAGGCATCCGCGCTGTACGTCGTCGACGCCGTCCGCGTCCTCGAACTGGTCGTCGCAGACCACGGTCCAGGAGTCCTGGGTGTCGTCGGTGCCGAGGCCCGCCTTCAGCGCGTCGAAGGCGGGGTTGGCGAACTCCTTGCGGCTGTCCGCGGCCACGTACGTGGAGTCGTCGACGATCACCTTGACGGAAACGCCGCGCTGGTGGGCGGCGAGCAGGGCGTTCACCACCTGCTGGTCGTCGATGGCGAACACGGACGCGCGGATCTGCTCGCCGGCGGGGGTGGCGTCGATGAGCGCGATGAGCTGACGGAAGATCGCCCGCTGCTCCTCGACGGTGCCCGAAGGGTTGTTGAACACAGGCCCGTTGATGACCGGAGCACCCGCAGCGGTGACGGTGGTCGCGTCGGCGGCTGCCGCGCTGGGAACGCCGCCGCCCAGGACGAGCCCGGCCACGAGGGCGAGAGAGCCCGCGCACGCGGACCGGCGTCTACCTATTCTGTTGATCACGGAGTGATCCTAACGTGCCCTGGCCGCAGGGATGTTGGCATCATCGGGGCCGCCACCGCCCCGGTGTGTGATTCCTGGCTCGGCCTGGGAGAAGGACAGTGACAAGAAGGACAGTCACCGAGGGAGTCCGCAAAGTGAGGAGCGAGCCGTGTTCTACTTTCTGCTCAAGTACGTGCTGCTGGGACCGCTGCTGAGACTGCTGTTCCGTCCCCGCATCGAGGGTCTGGAGCACGTTCCCGAGTCGGGCGCGGCGATCGTCGCGGGCAACCACCTGTCCTTCTCCGACCACTTCCTGATGCCCGCCGTGCTCAAGCGCCGCATCACCTTCCTGGCCAAGGCCGAGTACTTCACCGGCTCCGGGCTCAAGGGGCGGCTGACCGCGGCGTTCTTCCGCAGTGCCGGGCAGATCCCGGTGGACCGCTCGGGCAAGGAGGCCGGTCAGGCGGCCATCCGGGAGGGGCTCGGCGTGCTGCGCAAGGGCGAGTTGCTCGGGATCTACCCGGAGGGGACCCGCTCGCACGACGGCCGGCTGTACAAGGGCAAGGTGGGTGTGGCGGTGATGGCGCTGACGGCCGGGGTGCCGGTCGTGCCGTGCGCGATGATCGGCACGTTCGAGGCGCAGCCGCCCGGCCGGGTGGTGCCGCGGATCCACCCGGTGGTGATCCGGTTCGGCAAGCCGCTGGACTTCTCCCGTTACGCCGGCATGGAGCACGAGAAGGCGATCCTGCGGGCCGTCACCGACGAGATCATGTACGCCATCCTGTCGCTGTCGGAGCAGGAGTACGTCGACGAGTACGCGGCCGTGGCGAAGGCCGCGCAGGCCGAACAGGCCAGGAAGGAGCGCCGCTTCCCGCGGATGCCGCTGAGCTGACCTCTGCCGTCGGCAGAACGCCTGGGCCCGCGCGCCTGCGGGCGCCTACGGTCGGATCATGAAACGTGCGCTGGTGATCGGAGCGACGGGCCAGATCGGACGCCCCACGGTGCGGGCACTCGCCGAGGACGGCTGGGAGGTGCTGGCCGCCTCGCGCGGCGGCGGGCGGGACGCCGGGTGGCCGGACGGGGTGCGGGCGGTCCGGCTGGACCGGGAGGACGACGGCGCCCTCGCGTCGGTGGTCGGCGACGGCTGCGATGTGGTGGTCGACACGGTCGCCTACGGGGCCCGGCACGCACGGCAGTTGACCGGCCTCGCGGGCCGCGTCGGCTCGGCGGTGGTGATCTCCTCGGTGGCGGTGTACCAGGACGGCCGGGGCCGTTCGTTCGACACGCAGGACCGGCCGGACGGTGTCCCGCGCTATCCGGTGCCGCTGCCCGAGGAGCAGCCGACGGTGTCGCCGGGCGAGGACACGTACGCCATGGGCAAGGTCGCCCTGGAGCGCGAACTGCTGGGCGCCGGCGAGAAGCTGCCGGCGACGCTGCTGCGGGCGGCCGCGGTGCACGGGCCGTACAGCCCGCTGCCGCGCGAGCTGTACTTCGTGAAGCGGAACCTGGACGGCCGCAGGCGCCGGGTGCTCGCCCACCGGGGGGAGAGCCGCTTCCATCCGTCGGGCGCCGGCACGATCGCGGAGCTGGTGCGGCTGGCGGCGGCCCGGCCGGGCTCGCGGGTGCTCAACGCCTGTGATCCGACGGCGCCCTCGGTCGCCGAGATCGGGGCCGCGGTGGACGCCGCGATGGGGGTGGAGACGGAGACCGTGCTGCTCGACGGGGAGCCGCCGTCGCCGTCCGTGGGACGCACCCCGTGGTCGACCCGGTGGCCGCTGGTGTGCGACATGTCGGCGGCGGCGCGGGAGTTGGGGTACGGGCCCGGGGTCCCGTACGCCGAGAGCGTGCGCGCCTCGGTCGACTGGCTGGTGGAGCGGCTCGCGGGCGGCCGGGACTGGCGGGAGGAGTTCCCCCTGCTCGCCCGGGCCTATCCCGAGCTGTTCGACTACGCGGCGGAGGACGTCTGGCTCGGGGTGTGACGCAGGGGCGGCCCCGTCGACCGGGATCGCCCCTGTGCCGTGTGCGAGGGTGTTACGGCTTCGGCGTGGCGTGCGGGCCGCACGTCACATCGGCCGCGTCCAGCTTGCCGGTGAGCAGGTAGGCGTCGACCCGGCTGTTGATGCACGGGTTGGCCAGACCGGTCACACCGTGCGAGCCCGCGTCCTTCTCGGTGATCAGGCGCGAGCCGGCGAAGCGCTTGTGCAGCTCGACGGCGCCGTCGTACGGGGTGGCGGCGTCATTGGTGGACTGCACGATCATCACCTGCGGCAGGCCCTTGCCGGTCTTGACGTTCACCGGGGTCTGCTGCTTCGTCCTCCACGTGGCGCACGGCAGGTTCATCCAGGCGTTGGCCCAGGTCATGAACGGGTAGTCCTTGTTGAGCCGCGTGTTGTCGCGGTCCCACTTGCGCCAGCTGGTGGGCCACTTGGCATCGGCGCACTCGACGGCCGTGTAGACGGCGTTGCCGTTCTCCGAGGAGATGTTGCCCGCGATGTCCGACATGTCGGGGGCGGCGGCGTCGACGAGGGCCTGGGTGTCGCCCGCGAAGTACTTGCTGAACACCGTGGCGACCGGCACCCACGAGGAGTCGTAGTACGGGGCGCTCTGGAAGAAGGAGATCAGCTCGGCCGGGCCGACGACCCCGCCGATCGGGCTCTTCTTCGCGGTGGCGCGCAGCTCAAGCCACTTGGCCTGGACGGCGTCACGGGTGGTACCCAGGTGGAAGGTGGCGTCGTTCTTGGCGACCCAGTCCTCCCAGTCCTTCCAGCGGCCCTCGAAGGCGACGTCCTGGTCCAGGTTGGCCTGGTACCAGATCTTCTCGCGCGAGGGGTTGACCACGCTGTCCACGACCATGCGGCGCAGGTGACCCGGGAACAGCGTGCCGTAGACGGCGCCGATGTAGGTGCCGTAGGAGACGCCCAGGTAGTTGAGCTGCTTCTCACCGAGCGCGGCGCGGATGACGTCCAGGTCGCGCACGGTGTTCGGCGTGGTCATGTACGGCAGCATCTCGCCGCTGCGCTCGTAGCAGCCCTCGGCGTACTCGCGGGCCAGCTTGCGCTGGGCGAGCTTGTCGGCCTCGCTGTCCGGGACCGGGTCGGCCTTGGGAGCCTTGACGAACTCCTGCGGGTCGACGCAGGAGATGGGCGCGGAGTGGCCGACACCGCGCGGGTCGAAGCCCACGAAGTCGTAGGCCTTGGCCACGTTCGCCCAGATGGCGTTCTTGGTGACGACCCGGCGCGGGAACTTCAGGCCGGAGCCGCCCGGACCGCCGGGGTTGTAGACGAGCGCGCCCTGGCGCTCCTGCGGGGTGCCGGTGTTGCCGATGCGGTCGACGGCGAGCTGGATCTGCTTGCCGTACGGGTTCGCGTAGTCGAGCGGCACGCTGACCCAGCCGCACTGGATCGGCTTCTCCAGGCCCCAGTCGGCCGGGCAGTCCTTCCAGTCGATGCCGGCCTTCGCGGCCCGCGCGGCGGCGATCGCGGCGCCGCGGGCCTCGCGGTCCTGACCGTGCCCGGCGCTGGCGCTCGCCGTGGGCGCGGCGACCGCGCCGGCTATCAGGGTCGCGGCGGCCAGTACGCTCGCCGATCCGAGCGCCGCCGTCCGCTTCTTCCCTCTGATGTCCCTCAAGTGGGCCCTCCCCCTACCTTTGTGAGTGCCTCGATGACAGGTAGGGGGATCCTTGCGGTTGTATGGGCCCTGACAACAGGGGTTGTTGACCTTCTTTGCCAATCCGATAACCGGAAAGTGGTGTACCGCTCAGCGGACCGCGCGAGCTGGGCTTTCGATCCGGTTCAGCGCCTCGTCCAGGGTCCGGCGCAGCACCAGTCCGTCCCGTGCGACGGCGGTGACGAGCGCGGCCGGCCCGGGCAGCGGGACGACGGTGCAGCCCTCCCCCAGCACGCCCGGCGCCACCGGGTGGTCGGCGAACTCCGGCCGCACGACGAGGAGCTGCCCGACGGCGCGGTGCCCGGCCAGCACGGCGGGGCCGTCCCAGCCGCCGGGTGTCCCGGGGCCGCAGGCCAGTTCCTGGTCGAGGACGACGCTCGCGCCGATCCGCAGGGTGAGACGGCTGGAGAGCCGTCCGGGTTGCTCGGCGGCCCGGCCCAGTACCTGTTCCTCGCGGAAGACCAGCCGGGCCCCGGGCGCCAGGTCGAGCCGGGTGGTGACGGACAGCTCGCTGCCGGCGGCCGAGATCAGCGGCTCGGGCAGCCACACCAGCTCACCGCCGTCGGCCACCCGCAGGTGGACGTCGTAGCGGGCCTCGCCCCCCGTGGCGCCGGGCAGCGCGATGGTCGCGGCGGCCGAACCCACGCGCAGCCGGGCGCCGGTGTCCACGTCGGCGGTGACGCCGAGGTGGTCGCCGCCGAGCGGGGCGCTCATCGCGCCGACGAGCAGGACCCCCGCCTCGTCGCCGGTGCCCCGGACGCGGCGCAGCGCGAGCGGACCCTCCCCCTCCAGCACGGGCAGGGCGGTGCCGCCCCGGCCGTCGGGCCGGGCGTGCATCCGGGCCGCGGCCCGGACACGGTGCGCGCTCGCGCCGTTCGGGTGCGGGCTCGCGCCGTTCGAGTGCGGGCGCACCGCTGTTCCGGCGCTCACCTGGTCCACGCGGTGAGCTGGGCGCGGACCCAGGCGGCCACGTCGGTGACGCCCCGCTCGCCGCGCAGGGACTGCAGAACGACGGGCAGGTCGCCGCGGGCCGCCTTCGCGTCGGCCTCCATCCGCGCCAGGTCGGAGCCGACGTACGGCGCGAGGTCGGTCTTGTTGACGACGAGCAGGTCGGCGGTGGCGACGCCGGGGCCGCCCTTGCGCGGGATGTCGTCGCCGCCGGCCACGTCGATGACGAAGATCTGCGCGTCGACCAGGCCCTTGGAGAAGGTGGCGGTGAGGTTGTCGCCGCCGGACTCCACGAGGATCAGGTCGAGCGGGCCGACCTCGTCCTCCAGGTCCTCCACGGCCTCCAGGTTGGCGGAGATGTCGTCGCGGATCGCGGTGTGCGGGCAGGCGCCGGTCTCCACGGCGGCGATCCGCTCCGGCGGCAGGACTGCCTCGCGCAGCAGGAACTCGGCGTCCTCGCGCGTGTAGATGTCATTGGTGACGACGGCCAGGGACAGCTCGTCGCGCAGGGCCCGGCACAGCGCGGCGACGGTCGCGGTCTTGCCGGACCCGACGGGGCCGCCGAGCCCGACGCGCAGCGCACGCCGGGTGCCGTCGGGGCGGCGGGCGTCGGCGCTGACGGCGGCGGGACCGTCGTGGGAGTGGTCGAGGTGCATGTACGGCTCCTGTGGTTCGTGCGGCGCCCGGAATTGGGGGTGTCCGGGCGCCGGGTGCGGTGGGGCGCGGCGCGCTAGGACGCGAAGAGGCGGACCGGCCAGGCGGCGTGTGCCTCGGCGCCGATCTCCAGCAGGGGCGCGGAGGCCGCCGGGAGGGCGGCGACGCCGTCGTGGGCGACGCGCTGCGCGGCGAGCACGGCCCGTTCGACGACCTGGTCCAGCTCGGGCGCCAGCCGGGCGAGCACGGCCGTGGCGTCGAAGGGGTCCAGGCTCAGCAGCCGCACGGTCGCCGTGGCGGGCCCGCCGACGCTCTCGTACGCGGCGCAGTACGCGGCGTCGTCCGGTCCGAGACCGGCCGAGCGCGCGGTGAGGCCGAGCACGACCGGCTGGTGGGCGCCCTTGGGGAAGCGCCGCGCCAGGGCGTCGAGGTCGGGGGACGGCCAGGTCGCCCGCGCGGCCCGCATCAGCTGCCGGCCGAGTCTGCGCGCGGCCGTGCGCAAGGCCGGTGAGGGGGTGCGGGCGTCGGCCGCCGCGTCGAGTTCGACGGGGTCGGCGCCGAGGGCCGCCGCCGCGGCCAGCGCGGCCGAGACGAGCCCGGTGGTGTGCAGCCGGCCCCGGCAGAACTGCTCCAGGCCGGCCGCGTCGGTGATCCGCCCGGCCCGTACGGCTTCCTCGGCCCCGCCGGAGTGCGCGTGCCCTCCGGCGGGGAACCGGCCGTCGGCCAGGACGAGGAGTGCTGCTCGTGTCATCGCCGGCCGTCAGAAGAGGAAGTACCGCTGGGCCATGGGCAGTTCGGTGGCGGGCGTGGACTCCACCAGCTCGCCGTCGACGCGTACGGCGAAGCTGTCCGGGTCGATGTCCACGCGCGGGCGGGCGTCGTTGTTGCGCATGTCCGCCTTGGTCACGCCGCGGGTCGACTCGATGGCGGTGAACCGCTTGCCGAGTCCCAGCCGTTCGGGCAGCCCGTCGTCGAGGGCGAGCGGGGCGACGAAGTTGACCGAGTTGGACGCGGGCGCCCGGCCGATCGCGCCGTACATCGGGCGGGGCAGGATCGGCTGCGGGGTGGGGATGGAGGCGTTGGCGTCGCCCATCTGCGCGTAGGCGATCTGGCCGCCCTTGAGGACGAGCAGCGGCTTGACGCCGAAGAACGCCGGCTCCCACAGCACCAGGTCGGCGAGCTTGCCGGTCTCCACCGAGCCGATCTCGTGGGCCATGCCCTGGGCGAGCGCCGGGTTGATCGTGTACTTGGCGACGTAGCGGCGCACCCGGTGGTTGTCGGCGCGGCCGTCGCCGGGCAGGGCGCCGCGGCGGCGCTTCATCACGTGCGCGGTCTGCCAGGTGCGCATGATGACCTCGCCGACCCGGCCCATGGCCTGCGAGTCGGAGGAGATGATCGAGATCGCGCCCAGGTCGTGCAGGACGTCCTCGGCACCGATGGTGGAGGGCCGGATGCGGGACTCGGCGAACGCCAGGTCCTCGGGGACGGCCGGGTTGAGGTGGTGACAGACCATCAGCATGTCGAGGTGCTCCTCGACGGTGTTGACGGTGAACGGCCGGGTCGGGTTGGTCGAGCTGGGCAGCACGTGCGGCTCGGAGACGACCGTCATGATGTCCGGCGCGTGCCCGCCGCCGGCACCCTCGGTGTGGTACGAGTGGATGCCGCGCCCGGCGATGGCGGCGAGCGTGTCGCCGACGAATCCGGCCTCGTTGAGGGTGTCGGTGTGGATGGCGACCTGGACGCCGGTCAGGTCGGCGACGGTGAGGGCGGCGTCGATGACGGCGGGCGTGGCGCCCCAGTCCTCGTGGATCTTCAGGCCGGCGGCGCCGCCGCGGATCTGGGAGAGCATCGCCTCGTGGGAGACGGTGTTGCCCTTGCCGAGGAAGCCGACGTTGACGGGGTAGGCCTCCATTGCCTCGAACATGCGGGCGAGGTGCCAGGGTCCGGGCGTGACGGTGGTGGCCTTGGAGCCCTCGGCGGGGCCGGTGCCGCCGCCGACGAGGGTGGTGATGCCGGAGGCGAGGGCCTCGTCGGCGACCTGCGGGCAGATGAAGTGCACGTGCGCGTCGATGGCGCCGGCGGTCAGGATGCGCCCGTTGCCCGCGATGACCTCGGTCTCGGGGCCGAGGACCAGGTCGGGGTGGACGCCGTCCATGGTGTCGGGGTTGCCGGCCTTGCCGATGCCGGTGATGCGGCCGTCGCGGATGCCGACGTCGGCCTTGACCACGCCCCAGTGGTCGACGACGACGACACCGGTGATGACGGTGTCGGGGGTGCCGTCCGCGCGGGTCGCCCGGGACTGGCCCATGGACTCGCGGATGACCTTGCCGCCGCCGAAGACGGCCTCGTCGCCGGAGCGTCCGGGGCCTCCGGAGCGGTCCTCCTCGATCTCGATCAGCAGGTCGGTGTCGGCGAGCCGGACGCGGTCACCGGTGGTGGGGCCGAACAGGTCGGCGTAGGCGCCACGGGAGATCTCAGGCATCGAGGGCACCTCCGGCCTGGCCGCGCAGGCCGGGCACCACACGGGCGCCGGCGAGCGGGACGAGGGCGACGTCGACCGGCAGACCCGGCTCGAAGCGTACGGCCGTGCCGGCGGCGATGTTCAGGCGCTTGCCGTGGGCGGCGGCGCGGTCGAACTCCAGGCCGGGGTTGGCCTCGGCGAAGTGGTAGTGGGAGCCGACCTGGACGGGCCGGTCGGCGGCGTTGAGGACGGTCAGCCGGGTGACGTCGAGCCCTTCGTTGTACACGACGGGGTCCTCGGCGAAGAGGATCTCTCCGGGAATCACAGCACGCCCCCCGTCAGATGATCGGCTCGTGGACGGTGACGAGCTTGGTGCCGTCCGGGAAGGTGGCCTCGACCTGCACGTCGTGGATCATCTCGGCGACGCCGTCCATGACGTCGTCCCGGGTGAGCAGCTTGCGGCCGGTGGACATCAGCTCGGCGACGGTGCGGCCGTCCCGGGCGCCCTCCAGGATGTGGGAGGTGATGAGAGCGACGGCCTCGGGGTGGTTGAGCCTCAGCCCGCGGGCCCGGCGCTTCTCGGCCACGTCGGCCGCCACATGGATGAGCAGTCTCTCTTGCTCGTGCGGAGTCAGTTGCACGTCGCACCTCACAGTCCTTGCTCCGGACCGTGCGGGGTCCGGCTGCCGCAGCCACCGCGGCGGGGATAGGTGTAACACACAGACAAATTCGCCGACCGCGGCCAATTGCGGTCAGAACTACCCCTGGTGGCGTGGCTCGGCAGGCTAGTCCGCCGGAGTTTCAGCGACGTTAACCAGACCTTGATCAACCCATGACCGGGTGCAGACCTCTCCCATACCCGCTGGTCGGGTCAGCGCGGGTCCGGCCCCCGGTGCTCCGCGGCGATGCCGAAGCGCTGCTGTTCGCGCGGGGCGGACGCCACCTCGCGGACGGCCGAGACGGCCCTGATCATCTCCTCCCGCGCGGGCTCCTCCGCCTCGCGGAGCTGCTCCAGTCGCTCCAGGTCGGCGGCGGAGACGAGGGCGACCAGGGGCTTGCCGTGGCGCGTCACGACGACGCGCTCACCGCCGTACACCACCCGGTTGATCAGGTCGGCGAGCTCAGCCCTGGCTTGTGTCACCGGAATCTCGTAGGCCATGAGCCCATTGTAACGTCACGTACATCCTGTACATTTTTTACAGACGCAGCGCCGCACTCAGGAGGCTCGCCATGATCCGACCGTCCGCCCGTCACGTCCTGCCGGAGTTCACCGAGCGCACGAGCTTCGGCCACCGGACGCTCGATCCGTACTCCCGCCTGCTCGAAGGACGCATCGTGTTCCTCGGGACGCCGATCGACGACACCTCGGCCAACGACGTGATCGCGCAGTTCATGCAGTTGGAGCACCAGGCCCCGGACCGGCCGATCCAGCTGTACGTCAACTCGCCCGGCGGCTCGTTCAGCGCGATGACGGCGATCTACGACACGATGCGGTACGTCAGTTGCGAGGTGGAGACGTACTGCATGGGCCAGGCGGGCTCGTCCGCGGCGGTGTTGCTGGCGGCGGGTGCCCCGGGACGCCGGCACGCCCTGCCGGGCGCGCGGGTGGTGCTGCGTCAGCCGGCGCTGCTGGAACCGGTCCAGGGGCAGACCAGCGACCTCGTCGTCCAGGCGGAGGAGTTGACGCGCCTGCGCACCACCCTGGAGGAGATGCTCGCCCGGCACACCGGGCGCAGCCCGCAGCAGGTGGCCGCGGACATCGAGCGCGAGCACATCCTGGACGCGCGAGGGGCCCTGGCGTACGGCCTGGTGGACCGGATCATCACCACCCGCCCCGGGCCCGGCGAGCGGTGAGCCGCCCGATGCTGCCCGAGCTTCCGCCACTGCCCGCCCTCACCCGAGCCGAGGGCGAGTTGATCGACCGTTACCTGGAGGTGGTGGACCTGCTGGGCCGGATCAACCCGGCGCGGCACGGCGACACCTACCGGGGGCTGCGCGCCGCGCAGGCACTCGTCACCAAGGCGGCGGCGCTGCGGGACGCGCTGACGCTGATGCATCAGCGCGGCGAGAGCGAGGTGCACGCCGGCACGCTGGCCCGCGCGTTGCGGGTGCTGGACGGGGAGCGGCGCACGGCCCGGGTCACCGTGCCGCCGGGGGGCGGAAGTTGAGGGGCGAGTGAGACCCGGTCGAAACGGACCAAACGGCGTACCCCCTATCGGCGTACAAACCCATCTTTTTTTCGGGGGCTGAGAGGGGCGTCCGAGTTGCGCGACGCGCGGGGCCTTCGGGCGGATCGAGACCTTCCGCCGCTGGTCCGGGCGTTGTCGTCCGGGTGGACACCGCATCGAACACAGTTGTGTCCACCCGAACGGGCGAGTGGTGAGCAACAACACAAATACCCGGTTCCATTGGGATTTTCGGACAGATGTGAGCCAAGATCCCTGACTGACGACAAGACCCCGCCGCAGCGGCGGGGCGATCCGGGCGGACGCCGAGTCCTGCCGCCGCCCGGATGACCGGTCGACAGGAGTGGATCGGCAGGAGTGGAGGACCCAAGCACGTCGGGTCGCCGGAACGGTCGCGCCATGACCGGACCGAGCAGCCCTTGGGGTGAAGCCGCGTCAGCGGCCGGGCTACTTCGCCAGCCCGAATCCGACAGGTCATCCTTCACAGGCGGCTGACGAAGGGTTGCGCATGACTGCGCTCAATCGTGTCCCGTCGCTGATGGCCCGCGCCGGAACGGCCTCGGCCCTGACCATCGCCGCGATGGGCGGCTCGATCGTGGTGCCGGGCCTCGCGTCGGAGGCCAGCGCCGCCACCACCGCGACGAAGGCTCTGCAGATCGCGGCATCGAAGAAGGGCGCCCCCTACCAGTGGGGCGCCACCGGCCCACGCCGGTTCGACTGCTCCGGGCTCACGCTGTACTCGTTCAAGAAGGCGGGCAAGAAGCTGCCGCGTACGGCCGCCCAGCAGTACAACAAGACCCGCCACATCCCTGCCGGCAGCCGCAAGGCGGGCGATCTGGTGTTCTTCCACTCGGGGTCGAACGTCTACCACGTCGGCATCTACGCGGGGAAGAACAAGATCTGGCACGCACCGAAGACCGGGGACGTGGTGCGCCTGCAGAAGATCTGGACCAAGAGCGTCTGGTACGGCCGGGTCAGCTGAGCCGGCCGGGGCGGTGCGGCCGCTGACCTGCCGTCACCGCCCCGGCGCTTCAGCAGGGCTGAGCCCTGCGGTTCTGCCTGCCCGTCGGGTCGGCCGGTTCCGCGGGGGGCTGCCAGGGCAGTTCGATGGCGACCGTCTTGCCCTCCCGGGTGGGACGCACGCGCAGTCTGCCGCCGCACTCGGCGGCCAGACAGCGGATGATGACCATGCCGCGGCCGTTGTCCTGCTGGACCGCCGCGGGCAGCCGCTTGGGCAGCCGGGGGTGGCTGTCCGTCACCCCGATGTGCAGCAGTTCGTCGCGGTGCAGCACGACGTCCACGGTGAAGGTGGGCGACTGCCCGAAGGTGTGCTGCACGGAGTTGGTGGCCAGTTCCGAGACGATCAGCCGGATGCTGTCGGCCCGTTCCGTGTCCGACGCAAGGCCCCATTCGGCGAGGGTGCCGGCCACGAACGAGCGGGCGGCGGACACCGAGGCGGGATCGCTCGGCAGAGTGACGGATGCTTCCAGATGGTCTGCCATGGCGACGTCGTCCCTTTCCCACGGGACCGCAGTCCGGCACGAAGCCGGTGGTTCGAGTACGGTCCCGGACTGGTGCTTCGCCGCCAGACTGCCATCACCGCGCCGGTCACGGTGGCGATCCACCAAGATATGCATATATCTGTCGCTCGAAGCGGTGAACTCTGCCACGGCAGACCGTATGGGGGCGGCTCGGACGGAGTAAGGAGGGGGCCATGCAGCACGGTCCCGCGGTCCGCCGCCGGAAGCTGGGCGCAGAGCTGCGCGCGCTGCGCTCCCGGGCGGGACTCACCAGTGGCGAGGCGGCCCGGCTGCTGGGCTGGCACCAGTCGAAGGTCAGCCGGATCGAGACCGGTTCCAGTGGCGTGAAACCCTCCGATGTGCGGTTACTGCTGGACGCGTACGGCGTCGAGGACGACGAGCTGCGCGACCTGCTGCTGGTGCTGGCCGGCTCCCAGGTGGCCGGCCGGGAGCACTGGTGGCACGCCTACCGCGGGGTGCTGCCCCCCACCTACCGCGACTTCATCAGCCTGGAGTCGCAGGCCAGCGCGATGCGCACGCTGGAGACCTCGGTGGTGCCGGGGCTGCTGCAGACGCCCGAGTACGCCCGCGCGGTGACCCGGGCCGCCGTCGGCGCGGTGGACGAGGAGCGGCTGGACGCGCTGGTGGAGGTGCGCCTGGCCCGCCAGGACGTGCTGCGCTCCGACCCGCCGCTGAGGCTGAGCGCGGTGCTGGACGAGGCGGTGCTGCGCCGGGAGGTGGGCGGTCCGGAGGTGATGGCCCGGCAGCTGCGGCGGCTGCTGGAGGCGGCGCGGCTGCCCCAGGTGCGGTTGCAGGTGCTGCCGTTCTCCGCGGGGGCGCATGTCGGCATCACCGGGCCTTTCGTTATTTTCTCATTTTCGAGCACTTCTGATCTGGACGTGGTTGTTCTCGACCACATGACGAGTAGCCTCTACCTCGAACGGAAAGAAGACCTCAAGGCCTACGCCGAGGCCTTCAACTCCCTTCGGATCCACGCCCTTTCCCCCGAGGACTCGTTGGATTTCATCGCCTCACTAGGTGACGGCGCGTAAGGAGGCACCATGACCGCACTGCCTCGGAACGTCCCCTCCAGTACCGCACTGCAGGTCCCGCACTGGCAGCGCAGCAGCTACAGCACCGGAGCCAACAACTGCGTCGAGACAGCCCGGCCGGCCCGCGGGCCAGGGGCCGGGCTGCTCGCCGTACGCGACTCCAAGGACCCGGCCGGGCCCGCGCTGCTCTTCTCCCCCGGCTGCTGGGCGTCGTTCACGGCCGCCCTGCAGCGCACGTCCTAGTCCGGCACCCGGCGCCGCACGGCCGTGTCACGCCGACTCATGGCCGCGTCTCGCCGATCACCCGTACAGCGCGTTCGATCTGATCCCCGGACAGGTCCGCACGAGCGGTCAGCCTGAGCCGTGAGACACCGTCGGGCACGGAAGGAGGACGGAAGCAGCCCACGGCCAGGCCGGCCGCCCGGCAGTCGGCCGCCCAGCGCACCGCCTGATCCGGGGAGGGCGCGCGCACGGAGACCACCGCGGCGTCCGGTCGTACCGCCTGATGACCCGCCGCCGTCAGCCGGGCGTGCAGCTCGGCGGCCACCGCGCGTGCCCGCTCCGCCCGCTGCGGCTCGCGGCGCAGCAGCCGCAGGGCCGCGAGGGCGGCGCCCGCCGCGGCCGGGGCGAGTCCGGTGTCGAAGATGAAGGTGCGGGCCGCGTTGACCAGGTGGTCGATGACCCGCGCGGGTCCCAGCACGGCGCCGCCCTGACTGCCGAGCGACTTCGACAGCGTCACCGTGACCACCACGTCGTCCGCGCCCGCGAGCCCCGCCGCGTACGGCGCACCACGCCCGCCGTCGCCCAGCACGCCCAGGCCGTGCGCGTCGTCGACGACCAGCCCCGCGCCGGACTCCCGGCACGCGGCGGCCAGTCCGGCGAGCGGGGCGGCGTCGCCGTCCACCGAGAAGACGGAGTCCGACACGGCGATCGCGGTGCCCTCGTGCGTGCCCAGCGCCTTGCGCACCGCGTCCGGCTCGGCGTGCGCGACCACCTGGGTGGTGCCACGGGCCAGTCGGCAGCCGTCGATCAGCGAGGCGTGGTTGCCCGCGTCGGAGACGATCAGCGAGCCGTGCGGCGCGAGCGCGGTGACCGCGGCGAGGTTGGCGGCGTAGCCGGAGGAGAAGACGAGGGCCGCCTCGAAGCCGCAGAATTCCGCCAGCTCCCGCTCCAGCTCCGTGTGCAGCTCGGTGGTGCCGGTGACCAGCCGGGAGCCGGTCGCGCCGCCGCCCCAGGTCCGCGCGGCCCGCGCCGCGCCCTCGGTGACCTCCGGATGGCGGGCGAGCCCCAGGTAGTCGTTGCTCGCCAGGTCCAGCAGCGGCGTGTCGGCGGGGCGGGGACGCAGGGTGCGCACGAGTCCCGCGCGGCGGCGCGCGTCCGCCTGCTCGTCGATCCAGCCGAACGCCATGGGTCCTCCGGGGCTTTTGTAGGCAGTGGACAGACACTAGCGGGACCGGTCGCAGCACAGGATGTGGCGATACCCACACCTTGAGCGCCCCTACTTGTTGGAAGTCACATTGGCCTGAGCCAGGCCCGTAGGACAGGATCAGCTCTCATGGACCTGCTGAACACGCTGGTGGACAAGGGACTGCGGCGCGAGCTGCCGACCCGCGAGGAAGCCCTGGCCGTCCTCGCGACGACCGACGACGAACTGCTCGATGTGGTGGCCGCGGCCGGCAAGGTGCGCCGGAAGTGGTTCGGCCGACGGGTGAAACTCAACTATCTGGTCAACCTCAAGTCCGGCCTGTGCCCCGAGGACTGCTCCTACTGCTCGCAGCGCCTGGGCTCCAAGGCCGACATCCTGAAGTACACCTGGCTGAAGCCGGACGAGGCCTCCCAGGCGGCCGCCGCGGGCCTGGCGGGCGGCGCCAAGCGGGTCTGCCTGGTGGCCAGCGGCCGCGGCCCGACGGACCGGGACGTGGACCGGGTCTCCGAGACCATCAAGACGATCAAGGAGCAGAACGAGGGCGTCGAGGTGTGCGCCTGCCTCGGTCTGCTCTCCGACGGCCAGGCCGAGCGGCTGCGCGAGGCGGGCGCGGACGCCTACAACCACAACCTGAACACGTCCGAGGGCACGTACGCGGACATCACGACCACGCACACGTACGCCGACCGCGTCGACACCGTGAACAAGGCGCACGCGGCGGGCCTGTCGGCGTGCTCCGGGCTGATCGCCGGCATGGGCGAGAGCGACGAGGACCTGGTGGACGTGGTCTTCTCGCTGCGCGAGCTGGACCCGGACTCCGTCCCGGTCAACTTCCTCATCCCGTTCGAGGGCACCCCGCTGGCCAAGGAGTGGAACCTCACCCCGCAGCGCTGCCTGCGCATCCTGGCGATGGTCCGCTTCGTCTGCCCCGACGTGGAGGTCCGTATCGCGGGCGGCCGCGAGGTCCATCTGCGCACGATGCAGCCGCTGGCGCTGCACCTGGCCAACTCCATCTTCCTCGGCGACTACCTGACCAGCGAGGGCCAGGCCGGCAAGGCCGACCTGGAGATGATCGCGGACGCCGGGTTCGAGGTCGAGGGCGCCGGCGAGGTGACCCTGCCGGAGCACCGGGCGGGCGGCGCGGGCGGCTGCGGGTCGCACGCGGCCGCCGGTGGCTGCGGGTCCCACGAGGGTGCGGGCGGCTGCGGGTCCCACGAGGGCGCGCAGGGGTGCGGGTCGCACGAGGGCGGTGGCGTCTGCGGTACGGCGGCCACCCCGGTGCCGGCGGCGAGCGAGCCCCGTACCGACCTGGTCGCGGTGCGCCGCCGGGGCGCCGGGACGGACCTCGCGCCCAATGCCTGACCTGAGCGTGTCCGAGCTGCTGGACCTGGACCGGCGGCATGTGTGGCATCCGTACGGTCCGATGCCCGGGCAGGCCGAACCGCTCGTCGTCGAGTCGGCGAGCGGGGTCCGGCTGAAGCTCGCGGACGGCTCGGGCGAACTGGTCGACGGCATGTCGTCGTGGTGGTCGGCGATCCACGGCTACAACCACCCCGTGCTCAACGAGGCCGCCACCGAGCAGCTGGGGCGGATGAGCCATGTGATGTTCGGCGGGTCTCACCCAC
>NZ_PQSS01000114.1 GCF_002920535.1 Streptomyces sp. Ru71
GATCGGAGCGGTGCGCGGCCCGGCGCAGCGGCACCTCGCCCGGCCCGGTCGCCGTCGGCCCGGCCGGTTCCGCCCCGCGCAGCACGTCCTCCAGCAGGTCCACCGCGACGAAGTCGGCGAGCGCCGGCACCGCCACCTCGGCCAGCTCCCGGGCGGTGCGCATCAGGTCAAGGCTGCGGCCGATCTGCTCGCCCGCCCGGTCCAGCAGCGCCAGCCGCTGCTGCGCGCGGCGCCGCTCGCTGATGTCGACGACCGTGTAGTACACACCCATCGGACGGCCCCGCTCGTCCTCCAGACGGGTGAACGACATCATGTGCGCGGTCTCGCGGAGCGGGGCGGCCCGCACCCGGCCGACATGCTCGTAGCCGACCACCGGTTCGCCCGTGGCCAGCACCCGCCGCATCTGCTCCTCGATCGCCGCCGAGTCCAGCCCCGGCTGCACATCGGCCAGCCGCAGTCCCAGCCGCTGCTCGGCCGGGGCCCCGCCGTAGCGGGCCAGTGCCTCGTTCGACCACACGAACCGCAGATCGGTGTCGACGATCGCGATGCCGATGGGGGAGTCCGCGACCATCTGCTCCAGCACCGTCCGGCTCATGTCCCAGCCGGGGCCGCCGGACACCTCCGACAGCAGCGCCAGCCAGCGCGACGGCCCGCGCGACTCCTCGGCCGCGGTGATGCGCACCATGCACCGGGCGGTCGGGCCGCCCTTGCAGCGGGCGGTCAGCAGCCCGGCCCAGCCGCCGTCCATCCGGCACCGCTCCAGCACCTCCGGCGCGCGCTCGGCGTCCGGGCCGGTCAGCAGGTCGGCGAGCTGCTTGCCGACCACCTCCGGGGCCGGGTAGCCGAGCAGCCGCTCGGCCTCCCGGGTCCAGCCCGTCACCAGGCCCTGGGCATCGAGCAGCACCGGCGCGGCGTCCGCCACGTCGAACCGCCGGCCGACCACGCCCGGCTCCTCGTCAGTGCCCACGGCCGACCTCTCTGTCGCTGACAGTGGTCCACCACTCTTTGCCCCCATCTTCACCCTGCCCGAGGCGGGGTGCACGGGCCACCGCGGCGAGAGGCGGGGGGCGCGGCCCTGGGCGGGTCGCCTGCCGTGGGGGCCGCGCCTCTGGGCCGGTCGCTGCTGTGGGGCCGCGACCTGGGCGGGTCGCCTGCTGTGGGGCCGCGCCTCCGGGCCGGTCGCCCGCCGTGGGGGGCACGCCCCTGGGCCGGTCGCCCGCCGTCGCTGACGGCACCGGGGCCGCTCGCCGAAGCAAGCGGCCCCGGCGGGTCACGGGCCGTGCCGGTTCACCGCGCCAGTCGGGTGAGCCGGCTCAGTCGGGTGACGGCGCGCGCCGGGTCACTGCGCGCGTCGGCTCACTGCGCCAGGACCTTCTCCAGCGCGCTCAGCGCGGACTCCAGCTCCTCGCGGGTGACCGTCAGCGGCGGCGCCAGCCGGATGGTGGAGCCGTGGGTGTCCTTGACCAGGAAGCCCTCCCGCATCAGCCGCTCGCTGATCTCGCGCCCGGTGCCGATCGCGGGGTCCACGTCGACCCCGGCCCACAGGCCGCGCGAGCGGAAGCCGACCACCCCGCGTCCGACCAGCGCCGACAGGCCCGCGCTCAGCACCTCGCCCAGCTCGGCGGCCCGGCGCTGGAACTCGCCCGTCTCCAGCAGCCCGATCACGGCCGTGCCGACCGCCGCGGCGAGCGGATTGCCGCCGAACGTCGAGCCGTGCTCACCCGGGTGCAGCACGCCGAGCACCTCGCGCGTCGCCACCACCGCCGACACCGGGACGATCCCGCCGCCGAGCGCCTTGCCGAGCAGCAGGACGTCGGGCATGACGTCCTCGTGCTGCACGGCCAGGGTGCGCCCGGTGCGGCCCAGGCCCGACTGGATCTCGTCCGCGACGAACAGGGTGTTCGTACGCCGGGTCAGCTCGCGTACCCCCGCGAGATAGCCGTCGTCGGGGATGAGCACGCCGGCCTCGCCCTGGATCGGCTCGATCAGCACCGCCGCCGTCGTCTCGTCGACGGCCGCCTCGATCGCGGCGAGGTCGTTGTACGGCACGATCCGGAAGCCCGGCGCGAACGGGCCGAAGCCGGTGCGGGCGGTCTCGTCCGTGGAGAACCCGACGATCGTCGTCGTCCGGCCGTGGAAGTTGTCCGCCGCCACCACGATGGTCGCCCGGTCGGCCGGTACGCCCTTGACGTCGTACGCCCACTTGCGGGCCACCTTGATGCCGCTCTCCACGGCCTCGGCGCCGGTGTTCATGGGCAGCACCATGTCCAGGCCGGTCAGCGCGGTGAGCCGCTCGGCGAACTCGGCGAGCTGGTCGTTGTGGAAGGCCCGGGAGGTCAGGGTCAGCCGGTCCAGCTGCCGGTGCGCCGCCTCGATCAGCGCCGGGTGGCGGTGGCCGAAGTTGAGCGCCGAGTAGCCGGCCAGCATGTCCAGGTACCGGCGGCCCTCCACGTCCTCCACCCAGGCGCCCTCGGCGCGGGCGACGACCACGGGCAGCGGGTGGTAGTTGTGCGCGAGGACGGGCTCCTCCGCGCCGATCAGCTCGGCGGAGGTACGGACGCGTGCGGGTGCGCTCATGAGCGGATCTCCTGGGTGCAGCACTTGATGCCGCCGCCTGCCTTGCGGAACTCCGACAGGTCGACGGGAACGGGGACATAGCCGTGCTCGTCCAGCCGGGCGGCGAGCGTCTCGGCCTGGGGGGCGATGAAGACATGGCGGCCGTCGGACACGGAGTTCAGGCCGAAGGCCAGGGCGTCCTCCTCGGTCGCGAGCACCGCGTCCGGGTACAGCCGCCCCAGCACCTCGCGGCTGCCCGGCGAGAACGCCTCCGGGTAGTACGCGATGTTGCCCTCGGGCCCGTCGTCGAGCACGAACAGCGCCGTGTCGAGGTGGTAGAAACGCGGGTCGACCAGCGTCAGGCTGACCACCGGGTGGCCGAAGAACTCCTGCACCTCGTGGTGCGCCTCCCGGGTGGTGCGGAACCCGGTGCCGGCCAGCAGGTACCGGCCGGTCCAGACGAGGTCGCCCTCGCCCTCGCAGACGTTCTCGGGCCGGTACACGGTGTAGCCGGCCGTCTTGAACCACGTGTCGTAGTGGGTGGACTCCGGCCGGCGCTCGGGCGCGTGGAAGAGCGAGCCGAAGACGCGGCCGCCGACGACGACCGCGGAGTTCGCGGCGAAGACCATGTCGGGCAGGCCGGGCACGGGCTCGACGGTCTCGACGGCGTGCCCGTGGGAGCGGTAGGCGGCGATCAGCGTCTGCCACTGCTCCCGGGCGAGATCGACGTCGACGGGGGTGTCGGGATGCATCCAGGGGTTGATCGCGTACTGCACGGCGAAGTGTCTGGGTTCGCAGACGAGGAAGCGCCGCCGGCGCGGCACACGGCTTTCGGTCACAGAGGGGTCCCTCCGCTTCCTGGGTGTCGAGTGAGGGTTGACACCACGGTAGGAAGTGACGCGGACGGGCGACAAGCAACGGAAGCTGCGTGTTCGCGCAGGATCACTGCGTTGTGACGCCGCTCAACGCACGTCTGATGCGCCGTCCGGGGCGACCTGGCTGGCGCCCGCTTCGGGAGACTCCGGGATGAGATGGGACAGCACCATCACGCTGATCGTCTTCCGGATGAACGGCTCGGTACGGATGCGCTCCAGCACCTCCTCGAAGTGCTCCACGTCCCGCGCCCGCACGTGCAGCAGCGCGTCCGCCCCGCCGGTCACCGTCATGGCCGCCGTGATCTCCGGATGGTTGCGCACCACCTCCGCCAGGCGCCGCGGCGGGGCCGCGCCCTCGCAGTACACCTCGACGTACGCCTCCGTGCGCCAGCCCAGCGCCGACGGCTTCACGGTGGCCGTGAACCCGGTGATCACACCGGTGTCCCGCAGCCGGTCCACGCGCCGCTTCACCGCCGTCGCCGACAGCCCGATGTCCGCGCCGATCTCGGCGAAGCTCGTCCGCGCGTTGGCCATCAGGGCGGTGATGATCTTCCGGTCGAGCTCGTCGAAGGGGGCGGCCTTGCTGTTCATGGCGGCACTGTATCCAGCGCTCGCGGGCTGTCCGCTTCCCCGGGAGGGTCAGGTGGTGCGGGTGGCGGCCATGCCTATGGTGATCAGGCCCAGGACGACCCAGCCGAACCACAGCCAGCCGTTGCTGCCGAGGGCGACGCTGTAGGCCGTCACGACGACCAGGCCGCCGAGGGTGAGGGCGCCCATGGCCTTGGTGGAACCAGGGGTGGAACCGGGAACGGAACCGGGCATCGCGACACCCTCCTCATGGTCGGCTCCCCTCCATGGTGCCCCCGATCGGCGCAACGGAGTCCGGCCCGGCGCCGATCCGTCGGCGCCAGTGACTCGGGGACGTCAGTCGGTGCGGGTGTTCAGCGACGCCAGGTAGGCGTTGTACGCCTCCAGCTCCTTGTCGCCGTCCCGGTCGGCGGCCCGGTCCTTGCGGCGGGCCTGCCGCTGCTCGGAGCCGTACCACTGGAACAGCAGCGCGATCAGCACCAGCACCGAAGGGATCTCGCTGAACGCCCAGGCGATACCGCCCGCCGCGTTCTGGTCGGACAGCGCGTCGATGCCGAGCGAGGCCGGCGGGTTCTTGAAGGTGTCGACCATCGGCGCCGACGCCATCATCAGTGCGATGCCGAAGAACGCGTGGAACGGCATGCCCGCGAACAGCTCCAGCATCCGCATCAGATAGCCGGGCCGGTGCGGGCCCGGGTCCACGCCGATGATCGGCCAGAAGAACACCACGCCGACCGCGAAGAAGTGCACCATCATCGCGACGTGCCCCGTCTTGGAGCCCATCAGGAAGTCGAACAGCGGGGTGAAGTACAGCGCGTACAGGCTCGCGATGAACAGCGGGATCGTGAACGCCGGGTGCGTGATGATCCGCATGTACCGGCTGTGCAGCAGCATCAGCAGCAGCTCACGCGCGCCCTTGCGGCCCCGGCCGGCGGTCGGCAGCGCGCGCAGCGCCAGGGTGATCGGGGCGCCGAGCAGGACGAGGATCGGCGAGAGCATGCTGATCACCATGTGCTGCACCATGTGCACCGAGAACATGACCATGCCGTAGTCGTTCAGCTTGGTGCACATCATCAGGGCGACGGTGAGCACGCCGACGACGTACGACACGGTCCGGCTCACGGGCCAGGCGTCGCCGCGCCGCCGGAGCCGGGCGACCCCCCAGCCGTACAGCGCCAGCCCGAGCAGGCAGGCCACGAGGAAGAACGGGTCCGCCGACCACTGAAGACCACGTCCCAGCGTGAACGGCGGCAGATCCATGACCATGCCGTGCCCGCTGTGCTCCATCCGCCGGCTCCTGATTCGTGGGGGGTTGTGCGCTTTGAGTCGGCTCTTAGGGTACGGCGAACCCCGGCCACCTCTGTGACCGGGGTCGGGAAAGCCACCGTCCTACAGAACGCACTCCGCCTCGGCGTACCGCTCCGCGGGAACCGTCTTCAACGTCTCCACGGCCTCAGCCAACGGCACCATCACGATGTCGGTACCCCGCAGAGCCGTCATCTGCCCGAAGAGACCCGCGTGCACCGCCTCCACCGCGTGCCACCCGAACCGCGTCGCGAGCACCCGGTCGTACGCCGTGGGCGTCCCGCCGCGCTGCACATGGCCCAGGATGACCGGCCGCGCCTCCTTGCCGAGCCGCCGCTCCAGCTCCACCGACAGCTGACGGGCGATCCCGGCGAACCGCTCGTGCCCGTAGATGTCCTTGCCGCCCTCGTCGAAGTCCATGGAGCCGGGCCTCGGCTTGGCCCCCTCCGCCGCGACGACGATCGCGAACCGCTTGCCCGCGTCGAACCGCTCGCCGACCCGGGCCGTCAACTCCTCGATGTCGAAGGGCCGCTCCGGGACGACGATCGCGTGCGCGCCGGCCGCCATGCCGGAGTGCAGGGCGATCCAGCCGGTGTGACGGCCCATGACCTCCACGACCAGCACCCGCTGGTGGGACTCGGCGGTGGTCTTGAGCCGGTCCAGGGCCTCGGTCGCCACCCCGACGGCCGTGTCGAAGCCGAACGTGACGTCCGTGACAGCGATGTCGTTGTCGATGGTCTTCGGCACGCCGACGATCGGCAGGCCGCTGTCGGACATCAGACGGGCCGCCTTGAGCGTGCCCTCGCCGCCGATCGGGATGATCGCGTCGAGGCCGAGCTCCGCGACATGCCCCTTCGCCCGCTCCACGCCGTCGCGCAGATGCGAGGGCTGGACCCGGGAGGAGCCGAGGATCGTGCCGCCGCGGGCGAGGATGCCGTTCACCGCGTCAAGATCAAGCTTGAGGTAGTCGCACTCCAGAAGGCCCTTCCAGCCGTCCCGGAAGCCGATGACCTCGTCGCCGTGGTCGGCGACGGCGCGGTGCACGACGGACCGGATGACGGCGTTCAGACCGGGGCAGTCGCCGCCGGACGTGAGGACACCAATGCGCATAGCCCGAAACAACCTTCTCAACCAGGGCTGGGACCGGACCGCGCTGTCCGGCTCGATCCCCGCCACCCTAGCGGCTCAGGGGGGCGGGCGAGCACCATGCGTCCGCCTGCTGGAATGCCCCGCTCACCTGTGCGGACGAGGCGTCAGACGGGCTGGTGAACCCCGGCCGAAGCCGGGGTTACGAGGGCTTACGCCGGCTGCTGAGCGGCGGCGATGCGCTCGCCGCGCAGCGCCTCGTACCAGCGGTCGTCGACCGGCGGCAGCGCGTTGACATCGAGCGCCAGCTTCAGCAGCAGGTCGGCGATCAGCGGGTTGCGGGCCAGCACCGGGCCGTGCATGTACGTACCGAAGACGGTGCCGTTGTACGCGCCCTCCGTGCCGTCGCCCGTGCCGTTGCCGTTGCCGATGCGCACGTTCGCGAAGGCGCGGGCGGTGGGGCCGAGGTGGGTGACGCCCTGGTGGTTCTCGAAGCCGGTCAGCTGCGGCAGGCCGAGCTGCGGGTCGATGTCCGCGAGCACGTCGCCGACGCACCTCGCGCCCTCGCCGCGCACCGAGACCACGTCGAGCAGGCCGAGGCCGGGCTCGCGCTGGCCGAGGTCGTTGATGAACTCGTGGCCGAGGATCTGGTAGCCGGCGCAGACGGAGAACACGATCGCGCCGTTGTCCACCGCCCGGGTCAGGCCGCCGTCGCGGCGCAGCCGCTCGGCCGCGAGCCGCTGCGGGCGGTCCTCGCCGCCGCCGACCAGGTAGATGTCGCCGGAGGTCGGGATCGGCTGGTCGCTGCGCACGTCGAGCCGGGCCACGTCCAGGCCGCGCTGACGCGCCCGGCGCTCCACCACGAGGACGTTGCCCTGGTCGCCGTAGGTGCTGAGCAGGTCGGGGTAGACCCATACGACCCGCAGGCTGTTGTCGCTCACAAAAGTCCCCTGAACTCTCAGTTGCCGACGCGGCGGCGCAGGTCCTGGAAGGCGGTGTAGTTGGCGATGACCTCGATCCGGCCCGGCGGGCACAGCTGCACGGCCTGGTCGAGGGTGTCGCAGACCTGGAACTGCTGGCCCGCGACCTCCAGGCGGACCGCGAGGTCCAGGCGCCGGTCGCCGATCACGACGATCGGGTGGCCGGTCAGCCGCGTGTAGTCGACGTCCCACAGCCAGGAGGTGTCCGTGCCGTCGGCGCCGCGCGCGTTCACCGAAAGGATCACCGGGGCCGGCGGCTGGTCGATCAGCGAGAACGTCTCCAGCCAGCCGGCCGGGTTCTTCGCCAGCAGCAGGCGCAGGTCACGGCCCTCGAACTGGACCACGTCGTAGCGGCCGGCGACCGCCTGCACCTGGTACATGCGCTCCAGCGCGACCTGCGGCGGCACGCCGAAGACGGCGGCGACCGCCGCGGAGGTGGCGGCGTTGGCCTTGTTGGCGCGGCCCGGCAGCTGCAGGTGGATCGGCCAGGCGGAGCCGTGCGGGTCCAGCACGTGCTCGCCGTGCAGCGCCCAGCTGGGCGCCGGGCGGCGGAAGCCGCACTCGCCGCAGAACCAGTCGTCGCCGGGGCGCTGCATCACGCCGCCGCACGACGGGCAGGACCAGGCGTCGTCCTTCCACATCTGCCCGGCCGCGACCCAGATCACGTTCGGGGAGGAGGACGCGGCCCACACCACCAGCGGGTCGTCGCAGTTCGCGACGACGACGGCCTTGGTGCCGGCCAGACCCTCACGCCAGTTCTCGGCGAGCATCCGGGTCTCGGCCGCGCGGTCCAGCTGGTCGCGGGAGAGGTTGAGCAGCGCGATGCACTTCGGCTCGGTGTCCCGGGCGACGCCGGCCAGGTACTTCTCGTCGACCTCGATCACGCCGTACCGGGCCTCCGAGCCGCCCGCGAGGGCGGAGGTGATGCCGGCGGGCATGTTCGCGCCGAGCGCGTTGGAGACGACCGGGCCGGCCGCGCGCAGCGCCTCGGCGATGAGCCGGGTGGTGGTGGTCTTGCCGTTCGTCGCCGAGACGAGGATCACGTCCAGGTTCTGGGCGAGCTTGCCGAGCAGGTCGGGGTCGAGCTTGAGGGCCACCCGGCCGCCGATCACCGAACCGCTGCCGCGCCCCGCGGCGCGCGATGCCGCCGCGACCGCCTTGCCCGCGGTCACGGCCAGCTTGGCCCGCGGCGTGAGCGGGTCCGAGTTGCCTGCCATCAGTTCTCGATCCTCCTTGCGTACGCGCCGCGCCTCGAAGCCTTTGAAGCCTGACGGCCACGTGGTGTGGGCATCAGCCTATCGAGATCCATTCGCACTCCCGAACCACGGCCCACACCTGCGCGGCTGGAGGGGGCCGTGGTGACCGTACCCTTTCCGCCATGCGACACGGCTCGATCCCGGGCGCCCACGGGCGCGTCCGGCCCCTGACCCTGCTCGGCGACCCGGTTCTGCGGGAGCCGTGCCGGGAGGTTACCGACTTCGGCCCGGAACTGGCTGCCCTCGTGGAGGACTTGTTCGCCTCGATGTACGCGGCGCGGGGGGTGGGGCTGGCGGCGAACCAGATCGGGGTGGGGCTCAGGGTCTTCGTCCACGACTGCCCGGACGACGACGATGTCCGGCATCTGGGACATGTGGTGAACCCGAGGCTGGTCGAGGCCGACGGGATCTCGCTGCGGGGGCCGGAGGGGTGTCTGTCGCTTCCGGGTCTTGAGGCGGGGGTGGAGCGGTACGACCATGCGGTGGTCCAGGGCTTCTCCGTGACCGGTGAGCCGGTCACCGTGCACGGGACGGGCTTCTTCGCCCGGTGTCTGCAGCACGAGGTCGACCATCTGGAGGGGAAGCTGTACGCCGACCACCTCCACGGCCGGCGTCACCGCAAGCTCATGCGTCAGGTGGCCCGTGCCCCCTGGCACCGCCGGACTCCGTGAGCCCGGGCACGGTCGCAAGCGGGCCCTGACACGGTCAGAAGCCCGGGCCGCCCATCCGGTCCCCGGCCGCGGCCAGGCGGCCCCACAGCAGGTCGGCCAGGGAGCGGACCAACTCCTGGCGGCTGCAGGGGCGTTCGCCCAGCCACCAGTCGCCGGCCGCGTGCATCATGCCGACGATGCCGTGGCCCCAGACCCGGGCCAGCTGCCGGCTGTCCGGGCCGAGGTCGACGCGCTCCTCGATGACCTGGGCCAGTTCCTCGCCCATCCGCCGCAGCAGCGGTGCCGAGTGCTTGCCGACGTCGAATCCCTGGTCGCCCTGGGCGCCGCCGCCCTCGGCCGGATGCATCAGGAACCGGTACACCTGCGGGCGGGCCTCGATGGCCGCCAGATAGGTGTCGAGGGTGGACTCCACGCGCTCCCGGCGCTCGGCCGGGGCGTCCAGGGCCGCCCGCAGCGAGTCGAGGAGCGCGTCCGTGTGCCGCTTGGCCAGCGCCGCGTACAGGCCGCCCTTGTCGCCGAAGTGCCGGTAGAGGATCGGCTTGGTGATCCCGGCCTCGGCGGCGATGGCGTTCATCGACGCCTGGGGGCCGTCGCGCAGCACCACCCGGTCGGCTGCCTCCAGCAGCTCCCGCCGTCGGCGGTCGGCGGACCGCTGCTGCTCGGTCCGCTGCGTGGTGTCCATGTCCTCTCCCCACCCATGCTGAATCGGTGACGCCTGCGCAAACTAACACTCTCCGCGTCCATCCCCTCGAACGGGCTGCCGACGGGGCATCGGGAGTTGACTTTTCCTACCCGCCGGTAACAGACTCCCGTTACCGCAAGTAACACGCACGTGCGCCGCCGCTGGAGGGGACATGGCCGAGTTCACCATGGAGCTCAACGACGAACAGAAGGAGGTCCGGGACTGGCTCCATGGCTTCGCCGCCGACGTGATCCGCCCCGCGGCCGCCGAATGGGACGAGCGTGAGGAGACTCCCTGGCCGGTCATCCAGGAGGCCGCGAAGGTCGGCATCTACTCCCTCGACTTCTACGCCCAGCAGTACTTCGACCCCACCGGCCTCGGCATCCCGATGGCGATGGAGGAGCTGTTCTGGGGCGACGCGGGCATCGCGCTGTCCATCGTCGGCACCGGCCTCGCCGCCGTGGGCGTCCTCGCCAACGGCACCGAGGAGCAGATCGGCACCTGGATCCCGCAGATGTACGGCGACCAGAACGACGTCAAGGTCGCGGCCTTCTGCTCCTCCGAGCCCGACGCCGGCTCCGACGTCGCCTCCATGCGCACCCGGGCCGTCTACGACGAGGCCAAGGACGAGTGGGTGATCAACGGCACCAAGACCTGGGCGACCAACGGCGGCATCGCCAACGTCCACGTCGTCGTCGCCGTCGTCGACCCGGAGCTGGGCTCCAAGGGACACGCGTCCTTCATCATCCCGCCCGGCACCCCCGGCCTCGCCCAGGGCCAGAAGTTCAAGAAGCACGGCATCCGCGCCTCGCACACCGCCGAGGTCATCCTCGACAACGTGCGCGTCCCCGGCTCCTGCCTGCTCGGCGGCAAGGAGAAGCTGGACGAGCGCCTCGCGCGGGCCCGGGAGAGGGCCAAGCAGGGCGGCGAGCGCGTGAAGAACGCCGCGATGGCCACCTTCGAGGCGTCCCGCCCGGCCGTCGGCGCCATGGCCGTCGGCACCGCCCGCGCCGCGTACGAGGTCGCCCTCGACTACGCCAAGACCCGCGAGCAGTTCGGCCGCCCGATCATCGACAACCAGGGCGTCGCCTTCCAGCTCGCCGACATGCGCACCCAGATCGACGCGGCCCGCCTGCTGGTGTGGCGTGCCTCCTGGATGGCGATCAACGGCAAGCCGTTCACCGCGGCCGAGGGCTCCATGTCCAAGCTGTTCGCCAGCGAGACCGCCAAGAAGGTCACCGCCCAGGCCATCCAGATCCTCGGCGGCAACGGCTACACCCGCGAGTACCCGGTGGAGCGCATGCACCGCGACGCCGCCATCTACACCATCTTCGAAGGCACGAGCGAGATCCAGCGCCTGGTCATCGCCCGCACCCTGTCCGGGATGCCGATCCGCTGACCCCCCGTCAGCGGACGCCGTCGAAAAGCCCCTCGGCTTCCACCGGGGGGCTTTCCGGTGCCCCGGAGTCGCTGGAACGGGTGCATGTGCCGGTTCATGATGATCAGTCAGCAGCGGTCGCCGGTAGGGTCGGGCCTCCCGAAAGGAGGTCAGGCGTGCCCGCTCGTCTCCGCGCCTTCCTGGCCACGGTCGTCCTCGCAGCCGCCGCGCTCCTGGGCGCCGGCTCCCCGGCGCTCGCCGGTGCGGCCGCCCCCCGCCCCTTCGTGATCGAGGGGCTCGATCTGCACGACGCCACCATCAAGCGCTTCGGCGACACGTACTACATGTACGGCTCGATGTACGCCTGCGGCTTCGAGTGGTACGTCAACAACACGCCCTGGTGCGGGTTCGGCGTCTCCACCGCGAGCCGCCCGCAGGGCCCGTGGAGCGCGCCGAAGCCGCTGTTCGCCCCGGACACCCGGGACCCGTACGCGAAGCGGAGCTGGCAGGAGACCTGCGGCGGCACCGGACAGGGCTGCTTCAACCCGCGCATGATCCAGCGCACCGGCTGGGGCCTGGACGACGGCGCCTTCCTGCTGTGGTTCAACGCCCCCCGGCACCACACCGACACCAAGGTGAACGCCTACAACGTCATGACCTGCGCCGGCCCGGCCGGCCCCTGCGGACCGAGCACCGCGGGCGGCACCTACACCAAGCCGACGCTGACGGTGTGCGCCGGCAACGGCGACTTCGGCATCATCGAGCGGCCCCGCACCCGCCCGGCGATCGTGTGCACCATGCCCGGCGAGACCGCCCTCAGCATCGAGGAACTCAGCGCGAGCGGCGACAGCGGCACCGGCATGGGGGTGCGGAGCGTCGCCGGCCTCACCCACGTCGAGGGTCCCGGCGGCTGGTGGAACGCCAAGCACCAGACGTATGTGCTCACCTACTCCGACCAGGGCTGCGGCTACTGCGCGGGCACCCCCACCAGCTACGCCACCTCGCCCTCCCTGTACTCCGGCTGGACCGCCCCCGGCAACGTCGGCTGGGGCGCCCCCGTCTACGGCCGCCGCGTGATCAACGGCACCTCCTGCGGCGGACAGCCCCGTACCGTCACCGTCCTCGACGGACAGCCCTGGCAGATCGTCGACCTGTGGCGCGGCACCCGCAACGAGACCCAGGCCGGCACGCTGCTGGCCCCCCTCTCCTACACCCCCACCCAGGGCACGCCCGGCGACGGCAAGCGCTGGATCCCGCCTGTGAGCTACTCGTGCAGCTGAGCGGCTCCCGCGCCGACCACTCGGGGAAGGACGCCATGACGACCACCGCCAGGGACCTGCTGGAGACGGCCACCCACGCGCTCGCCCCCGACCCGGAGGCCAACCCGCTGGTCCCGCTGATCGCCCGCGGCGAGGCGAGCCGGGGCACCCTGGCCGCGCTCGCCCTGGAGCAGGCCCTGGTGATCCCCGCCGACCGCCGCGCCTTCGGCCACCTGGCCGAGCGCGCCGCGGACGACCCCGAGTCCGCCGCCTGTCTGCGCCTGCTCGCCGACGGCGAGACCCTGGCCGAGGAGCGGCTGACGGCGTTCGCCGAGGCGTGCGGCGTGGACGCGGCAGGCACGGCCGCGTACCAGCCCCGGCCCGGCTGCCAGGCCTACCCCGCCTACGTCGCCTGGCTCGCCCTCAACGCCGAACCCGCCGACGCCGTACTGGCCCTGAGCGTCAACTTCTCCGCCTGGGGCGGCTACTGCGCGACCATCGCCGACGCGCTGCGGCGGCACTACGGCTTCTCCGACGACGCGTGCGCCTTCTTCGACTTCTTCGCCGCCCCCGCTCCCGACCTCGACCGGCAGGCCGAGGCGGCCGTCAGGGCGGGGCTGGAGGCCGGCCGCCTGGACCCGGCCCGCGCGCACCGCCACGGCAGGCTCCTCCAGGCGTACGAGGCGATGTTCTGGACGGCGCTCGCGCAACCGGCCTGAACCCTTACGGCGCCCCGCTGCTGTGCGCGATGCACGCCACGTCGATCCGGTCGGCGAGCTTGGCCAGCTCGATGGTCAGCGCTGCCACCGTGTCCTCGTCGAGCCCGCTCTCCCCGGCCTCCACGAGCCGCACCCACCGCGTGCCCACGGTGCGGAGCAGTTTGCTCACGTCGGCCGCGGAGACCTGCAGGACCCCGCGGTCGTCGACGATCAGAGGCAGAGTCACTTCGCGGTTCACACCGGCGATCGTAGCCTCACGAACCCTGCCAAACGGTGGTGATGTTGCAGAACTCGCGGATTCCGTGCCCGGACAGCTCACGACCGTACCCCGATCGCTTGACGCCGCCGAACGGGAACGCCGGGTGGGAGGCCGTCATGCCGTTGACGAACACACTGCCCGCCTCCAAGTCGCGGACGAACCGGTCGACCTCGGACTCGTCACGCGTCCACACGTTCGAACTCAGGCCGAACGGCGAGTCGTTGGCGATCAGCACCGCCTCGTCAAGGTCGCCCGCCCGGTACAGCGTGGCCACCGGTCCGAACGCCTCCTCGCGGTGGATGCGCATCTGGCGCGTCACCCCGGCCAGCACGGTCGGCGGGTAGTACCAGCCGGGCAGTTCGGGCCGGCGCAGCCGGTGGCCGCCGCACAGCGCACTCGCCCCGCTGCGGGTGGCGTCGTCGACCAGCTCCTCCAGATCGTCGCGGCCCCGCTCGCTGGCCAGCGGCCCGACGTCGGTGTCCTCGTCCATCGGGTCGCCGACCTTCAGCGCCTTCATCCCGGCGACGAACTTCTCCGCGAAGGCGTCGTAGACGTCCGTGTGCACGATGAACCGCTTCGCCGCGATGCAGGACTGCCCGTTGTTCTGCACCCGCGCGGTCACCGCCACCTGGGCCGCCCGGTCGAGATCGGCGGACGGCATCACCACAAAGGGATCACTGCCGCCCAGCTCCAGCACCGTCTTCTTGATCATCTCCCCCGAGGTGGAGGCGACGGCCCGGCCCGCAGGCTCGCTGCCGGTCAGCGTGGCCGCCTTCACCCGCTCGTCCCGCAGGACGTCGTCGACCTGCGCGGAGCCGATCAGCAGCGTCTGGAAGCACCCCTCGGGATAGCCCGCCCGATGGAACAGGTCCTCCAGGTACAGAGCCGTCTGCGGCACGTTCGACGCGTGCTTGAGCAGGCCGACGTTGCCCGCCATCAGCGCGGGCGCGGCGAACCGCACCACCTGCCACAGCGGGAAGTTCCACGGCATCACCGCCAGCACCGGGCCCAGCGGCCGGTAGCGCACCCGCACACGGGTGGCGCCCGAGTCCTTCACATCCGCCTCGGCGGGCTCCTCGTCGGCGAGCAGCGCCTCGGCGTTCTCGGCGTACCAGCGCATCGCCTTGGCGCACTTGGCGACCTCCGCGCGTGCCTGCTTGACCGGCTTGCCCATCTCCGTGGTCAGCATCCGGCCGGCCTCCTGCTGGTCGGCGTCCAGCAGCTCGGCGGCCTTGTTCAGCAGCCGGGCGCGCTCGTCGAAGCCGGTGGTGCGGTAGGTACGGAAGGTGGCCTCGGCGAGCTGGAGCCGGCGCTCGATCTCCTCCTCGCCCATGGCCTCGTACGTCTTGAGCGTCTCGCCGTTCGCCGGATTCACCGTTGCGATGGGCATGACCGACCTCCCTGGGAGCGGGTGTGCTTAGACCTTCGCGCGTGGCCGCGGCGACCGCAACGCGTACGCATCTGCTCAGGTCGAGTGCTCCGCCAAGCGGTCGAGAAACGCCGCCTGAGCGCGGACGATCACCTCACGCGCCCGTTCCACCCCGAACCACGCCACCCGGTCCAGCTCGGGGAACTCCCGCATCCGTCCGGAGCGCGGCGGCCACTCCATGAGGAAGGTGCCGGGGGTGACGGCATCGGGATCGAGGTCGGCCTCGACCGCCCACGCAGTGACGGTCTTCCCGCCGCTCTGCCGCACCTCGCCGAGCGGTACGGCGTCCCCGTCCGGCGGGGCGAGCCCCAGCTCCTCCCGGAACTCGCGGCGCGCGGCCTCCCAGGCGGGCTCCTCAGGGTCGTACTCGCCCTTGACGACGGTCCACGCCCCGGCGTCCTTCTTCGCGAAGAACGGGCCGCCCATGTGGCCGAGCAGCACCTCAAGGCCGTCCGGTGTACGGCGGAACAGCAGCAGTCCCGCGCTGTGCCTCCCCGTCACGGGCGCACCTCCGGGTGGGCGGCGAGCAGGGTCTCGACGGTGTCGGCGTCCTCGGGCCGCTTGTCCTGCCGGTAGCGCACGACACGCGCGAAGCGGAGGGTGACGCCGGCCGGATAGCGCGTGGAGCGCTGCAGACCGTCGTAGGCGATCTCGACGACGAGCTCCGGGCGTACGACGACGCCCCAGCCCTTGCGCTCCACCGCCAGCTCCTGCAGGCGCTCGGTCTGCCAGCCCAGCATCGCGTCGGTCATGCCCTTGAAGGTCTTGCCGAGCATGGCGAAGCCGCCGTCGGCGGTGCGGGCGCCGAGGTGCAGGTTGGACAGCTTGCCGGTGCGGCGGCCGTGACCCCACTCGGCGGCCAGCACGACCAGGTCCAGGGTGTGCACGGGCTTGACCTTCAGCCACGCGGCGCCACGCCGGCCCGCGCTGTAAGGGGCGTCGAGCGCCTTGACGACGACACCCTCATGCCCACGCCTGAGCGTCTCGGCGAGAAACGCCTCCGCCTCCGGGACATCGTCGTCCCCCCGCACCACCGTCCGCCGCACCCGCATCGGCTCCGGCACGAGCCGCGCCAGCTCCGCGTGCCGCTCGCTGAACGCCAGGTCGAGCAGGTCACGGCCGTCGACCGCCAGCGCGTCGAAGAAGACGGGGGAGACAGGGACCTCCCGGGCGGCCGTCGTCACGTCCACCCGGGAGCCGACACGCCCGGCGATCTCCTGGAACGACCGCGGACGGCCGTCCGGCCCGAAGGCGATGACCTCCCCGTCCAGCACGAACCGCTCACCGCGCAGCTCCCTGGCCGCCCGCGTCAGCTCCGGCAGCCGGTCGGTGATGTCGTCCAGGGTCCGCGTGTACAGCCGTACGTCGTCACCGTCGCGGTGCACCTGCACCCGGATGCCGTCCAGCTTCTCCTCGACGGCGCAGGCGCCCAGCTTCCCGACCGCCTCGGCGACCGACGTGGCGGTGTGCGCGAGCATCGGCAGCACCGGGCGCCCGACCGTGAGCCGGAACCGAGCCAGAGCCGCCGGACCCTCCGCGAGCAGCGCCTCGGCGACCGTCTGCAACGACCCGGCGAGCATCACCGCCCGCCGCACATCCGCCGCCGGCGCCCCGGTCGCCTCCGCCAGCCCCTCCACGGCGAGCGCGTCCAGGGCACCCTGCCGGACCTCCCCGGTGATCAGACCGACGAGGAACCGCTGCTCGGCCTCGGTGGCCGCCCCCATCAGCTCCCCGACCAACCGCGCCCGCTCGGCCTGCGCCCCGGGCCCGGACACCTTCCCCACCTCGCTGAGCCGCGCGTCCACCTCCCGCACGGTCAGCGTCGGCTCGTCGGCCGGCGCGACGGCCCGCCCCAGCACCTTCCACCCGATCCCGAGCCGCCCCTGCGGCAACCGCCCGGCGAGATACGGAATGACGATCGGCACGTCCGCCGCCTCCGCATCCCGGAACAACCCCGCCAGCAGGGCCGTCTTCCGGGACCGCGCGGAGGTGGCGGCAACCTCCTGCGACACACGCGCGAGCCGGTCCAACAGCATGCAGTCATGGTGCACCGGTTGCACCGGCGCGACACCTGCACAGCACGACGGCGGGAAGGCCGCCGACGGCGGGCCCCCGCCGTGCCCACCGGCCGCAGGCGCTAGACCAGCCACGACGCAACAGCAACGGGCCGCCGCAGGCATTCAAGGGGCGCGGGGAACTACGCGACCAGCCACAACGCAACAGCAACGGGCCGCCGCAGGCAAAGACGAGCAACCACAACGCACCCGCACAGGCCGCCGCAGGCAAAGACGAGCAACCACAACGCACCCGCAGCCGCCCTCACCCGTGCGCAGAGTCCAGCTCCGCAAAGAGCAGCTCCCCATTGATCGCAGCCCCCACCCGATACCCCCCACTGGCCGCATTGATCACCTGCTCGGCAAACCCGGAGGCGTTCCCCGCAGCCCACACCCCCGAAACGCTCGTCAGCCCCCGCTCGTCGATCACCGGATAACAGCCGAACGGCGTCTCCCGCAGCTCGACCCCCAGCCGCCGCAGCAGCCCGGTGCGCGGAACCGCACGCGGCGCCAGGAACACCACCGCCCGTTCGTGCACCGCGCCGGAGGCGAGCCGTACCCCGGTCAGCCGGTCGTCCTCGACCACCAGCCCGGCGACCTCACCCGGCACCACCTTCACCCCCGCCACCGCCAGCCGCCGCAGGTCCTCGTCGGACAGCTCCCGCTCCGCCACCCGGTGCAGGAAGAACGTCACGTCCGCGGACCACTGGGACACCATCAACGCCTGGTGCACGCTCATCGCACTCGTGCCCACCACCCCGAACGCCTGATCCCGCACCTCCCAGCCGTGGCAGTAGGGGCAGTGCAGCACGTCCCGCCCCCACCGCTCGGCGACGCCGGGAAGGTCGGGCAGCTCATCCCGGAGCCCCGTGGCAACAACCACGTGCCGACCGCGCACGGTCCGTCCCCCCGCCAGCCGCACCGCGAACCCCCCGTCCCCCCGCGCCGCGTCCACCGCCCGGTCCCGCACCAGTTCCACCCCGTACCGGGCGATCTCCTCCCGCCCGATCGCGAGGAACTCGGCGGGCGCCATCCCGTCCCGGGACAGGAACCCCTGCATATGCGCGGCAGGCGCGTTGCGCGGCTCGCCCGCGTCCACGACGATCGTGCGGCGCCGGGCCCGGCCCAGCACCAGGGCAGCGGACAGTCCGGCCGCGCCGCCCCCGACGACGACCACGTCATACGTCTCGGTCATGGTGACCACCTCCGCCCCCGACAGTCCCCGAGAAGTGGCCGGATCGACAAACGACTTTGCCGGTTCGGCAAGACACAATGGAGGCATGACGACGGACGAGGTACTCGCAGGCGTAGGCCCGAGACTCCGCAGGATCCGCAAGGAGCGGGAGGTGACCCTGGCGGCGCTCTCCGAGGCGACCGGCATCTCCGTGTCCACCCTGTCCCGGCTGGAGTCGGGCCTGCGCAGACCCAGCCTGGAACTGCTGCTGCCGATCGCCCAGGCCCACCAGGTCCCGCTGGACGAACTGGTCGGCGCACCCCCGGTCGGGGACCCCCGGGTGCGGGCGAAGCCGATCACCCGGGGCGGACGCACGCTGTACCCGCTGAGCCGGCAGCCGGGCGGACTCCAGGCGTACAAGATGGTCGAGCCGCAGCGCTCGGAGCAGCCCGATCCGCGCACGCACGAGGGCTACGAGTGGCTGTTCGTGCTCTCCGGGAAGCTGCGCCTGGTGCTGGGTGAGCACGACATCGTGCTCACCCCGGGGGAGGCCGCCGAGTTCGACACCCGCGTGCCGCACTGGTTCGGCTCGACGGGGGAGGGGCCGGTGGAGTTCCTCAGCCTCTTCGGCCCGCAGGGGGAGCGGATGCACGTCCGCGCGAGGCCGAAGCGAGGGTGACGCACGAGACTGTTCCCTGATCGGCAAGCGACCGCTTAGTATGCCGGGGAACCGGTCGGACGACGCAGTCTTGTGGAGGCTCCGCATGCAGGCATGGCAGGTGCACGAGAACGGTGAGCCGAGCGAGGTGATGCGCCTGGAGGACGTCGCGCCTCCCTCGCCCGGCGACGGCCAGGTCCTGCTCAGGGTGCGCGCCGCGAACATCAACTTCCCCGACGCCCTGATGTGCCGGGGCGAGTACCAGGTCCGGCCGCCGCTGCCGTTCACGCCGGGCGTGGAGATCTGCGGCGAGACGGAGGACGGCCGCCGGGTGATCGCCAACCCGGCCCTGCCGCACGGCGGTTTCGCCGAGTACGCCGTCGCGGACGCCGCCGCCCTGCTGCCCGCGCCCGACGCGCTGGACGACGCGGAGGCGGCCGCCCTGCACATCGGCTACCAGACCGGCTGGTTCGGTCTGCACCGCCGGGCCGCTCTCCAGGCCGGCGAGACCCTGCTCGTGCACGCCGCCGCGGGAGGGGTCGGCAGCGCGGCCGTGCAGCTCGGCAAGGCGGCCGGCGCCACCGTCATCGGGGTCGTGGGCGGCGCC
>NZ_PQSS01000115.1 GCF_002920535.1 Streptomyces sp. Ru71
CCGGTCGGCGCGCTGCCCGCCGAGCGTGCCGCCCAGCTGCCCGCGCTGGCCAAGAAGCTGCTGGAGGTCAACCGCGACCGCCCGGTGCGTGCCACGACGGGCCGGCGCGGCCAGGACCTGTTCGTCTACGGCCGCGCACCCCGCCCCTGCCTGCGCTGCCGCACCTCGATCCGGGTGGCCGACCAGGGCGACGGCTCCCGCGAGCGCCCGACGTACTGGTGCCCGAGGTGCCAGACGGGCCCGGCACCGAGTCCGGCGACGTCCCGCGGAGACCGGCACCGCTCCATTAATTGACGTATCGTCAGGATCGTTCGTCAGACCGTGGGTATCGCGACGACGTGGCATGCGGGGGCGCGGACGCCGTGCCGACGCGCCATGCCTGTCGCCACCGCCCCGTCGGGACCGCCCCAGCCGCACGCGCCTTGGCCGCACAGTGCACCGGCAGCAGGCTCAGCCCCCAGCCCCCGGCGGCGATCGCGCCCTCCAGGGCCCCGGCGGCGGGCGTGCAGGCGATCCGGAGCACGGCCCACCACCACACGGCGGCAAGGCCCGCTCCGGCTCCCCAGCGCGCCACCCGCCCCGCGACGCCACCCGCCCCCTCCAGCCGGACACCACCAGCGCGCCCCGGGGTCCGCCAGGGCGCGCGAGCGGCACACCGGGGCACCGGCAAGGCCCGGCCGTCAGCTGTTCTCGGCCTGGAACATCCAGTGGTGCTTCTCAAGGTCCTGCGTGATCTGGATGAACAGGTCCTGGCTGACCGGGTCGGGCTCGGCCGTCGCCGTCACCCGCTCCCGCATCCGGGTGATCGCCGCACCCAGCGCGTCCACGAGGGTCTGCACCGCGTCCGCGTCCTTGATCCAGCCCTCCGAGACCTGCCCGAGCCCACTGCCGGCGGCCACCGTCGCCGCCCGGCCGTCCGGCGACACGCCGAGCGCGGACGCCCGTTCCGCGACCGTGTCCATGTGGGTGCGCGCGCTGTCGACGACCTCGTCCAGCTGCAGGTGGACGGATCGGAACCTCGGGCCCACGACGTTCCAGTGCACCTGCTTGGCCACCAGTGACAGGTCCACGAGGTCGACGAGCGCGCCCTGCAGCGCCTCGGCGACGGTCTTCAGGGCGGTGTCGGACAGGGGGCTCTTCACGACGTTCATCCACGCCTCCGTTGGGTCACCCGGTCGTGCCCCTCCACCATGACCGCCCCATCCGATACCGGCAAACGGACGAAACTCGCCATCAGTGCGACAAAGCATCCGAAAGCGCATCAGAAACGCAAAACCCCGACCGCACTCCTCCGGACCGTTTCCGGAGAAGCCCCGGCCGGGGCCACGAACAGACGTGTCAGGCGGCGACGACGTCCACCGCTTCGCTGGGCGCCTTGATGGTCACCCTTTCCGGTGGCACACCGGTCACCGACACGGAGCCCAGCATCGGACGAACCGGTGTGGGCACGGACTCGCTGGGAGTGGCCGCGGCAGACTGCGCCAGCTCGGCGAGGGCGAGTTCGTCGCTCACTTCCCGCATGAGCTCGGACATCCGTACGTCCAGCGCGTCGCAGATGGCGGAGAGCAGCTCGGAGGAAGCCTCCTTCTGCCCCCGCTCCACCTCGGAGAGATAGCCGAGCGAGACTCGGGCGGACGAGGAGACTTCGCGCAGAGTACGGCCCTGGCGTTGGCGCTGCCGACGCAGCACGTCACCCAGCAGGCGACGGAGCAGAATCATCGGTGGCTCCCTCCTCGGACCGCGTAGCCGCATCCTTCACGCCCCACCGTACCGCCTTGCGCCGCGGCCGTGCGGGGAGCGATGTCGTGTTCACTCAGGGCTGCAAACATCAAAACCCCCCGTTCCGTTCCGTATCCTGTGCCCGCTCATTCCCGATCTGTTCGCCCGCAAGCTCCCTCAGAAGCAGTACGAGCACGCTCCGTACACTCTCTCTACGGATTTCCGCGCGGTCGCCGTTCAACCGCAGGGCCTCCACTTTTCCGCCACCGGCGGAACCGGAACCCGTGCCGAAGGGGCCGTCCACGGCCACGAAGACCGTCCCGACCGGCTGCCCGTCCTGCGGTTCCGGGCCGGCGACACCGGTGGTCGCGATGCCCCAGTCGGCGCCCAGCGCCTTGCGCACGCCGACCGCCATCTGGGCCGCGACCTGCGCGTCCACCGCTCCGCGGGTGGCCAGCAATGTGGCGTCCACGCCGAGCAGCTCCTCCTTCAGCGCGGTGGCGTACGCCGTCACCGAACCGCGGAACGCCTTGGACGCCCCCGGTACGGCGGTGATCTCCGCCGCCACCATTCCGCCGGTCAGCGACTCCGCGACGGCCAGGGTCTCGCCCCTCACCGTCAGTAGTCGCACCACGTCGGCGGCCGTGGAACTCACGCTTCCTTCTCCTCCAACGCCGCACGGCGCTCGGCGATTCCCCGCCGGCGCAGCACAATGGCCTGTCTGATGTAGTCCAGACCGGTCACCACCGTCAGTACCACCGCGACGGCCATCACCCAGAACCGCGCGGTCGCCAGCCACCCCGTCAGCGCCAGCACGTACATGCCGACGGCCACGCCCTGGGTGAGCGTCTTGAGCTTGCCCCCGCGGCTGGCCGGGATGACGCCGTACCGAATGACCAGAAAACGCAGCAGGGTGATGCCGAGTTCCCGGCCGAGGATCACGGCCGTCACCCACCACGGCAGATCGCCGAGGGCGGACAGACAGATCAGCGCCGCACCCATGATCGCCTTGTCGGCGATGGGGTCGGCGATCTTCCCGAAGTCGGTGACGAGGTTGTAGGTGCGCGCCAGATGCCCGTCGAACAGGTCGGTGATCATGGCGATGGCGAAGGCCGCCCAGGCCAGCGACCGCCACGCCGGGTCGTATCCGCCGTCGGCCAGCATCAGCGCGACGAAGCCCGGCACGAGGACGAGCCGGAGCATGGTCAGCAGATTGGCGACGTTCCACACGCTCGCCTGGTTGACGGCGGCCGCGGCGATCTTCCCACCGCGCGGCGACCGGCCACCCTCCGCCGCGCCGGACGTGCCCGCCGATGCGCCGGAGGCGTCCGGCCCGGACGGCACCGACGCCCCCTTCGCCTGGGAGGAGCCGCCCGCGGCGGACGACGCCGGTACACCCGTCATCTGCCCGCCTCCTCAGGACACGCCAGCGGCTCGGCCACCAGGTCGACACCTTCCGTACCGACCACCTTCGCCTCGACCATACGACCGACGCTCAGGCCTTCGCCGCTCGTGAGCAGCACCTGGCCGTCCGTCTCGGGCGCCTGGTGGGCCGCTCGGCCGTAGACGCCCTCCTCCTCGTCGACGGACTCGACCAGGACGTGCACGGTTTCGCCGACGCGCTCCTCGGCGCGCTGCGAGACGAGCTCCTCGGCCAGCCGGGACACCCGCGCCAGGCGCTCGGCCACGACGTCCTCGTCCAGCTTGTTGTCGTACGTCGCCGCCTCGGTGCCCTCCTCGTCGGAGTAGCCGAAGACACCGATCGCGTCCAGCCGCGCTCCGTTCAGGAAACGCTCCAGCTCGGCCAGGTCGCCTTCCGACTCGCCGGGGAAGCCGACGATGAAGTTGGAGCGCACTCCCGCTTCGGGGGCCTTGCTCCGGATCGTGTCGAGCAGCTCCAGGAAGCGGTCGGTGTCGCCGAAGCGGCGCATCGCGCGCAGCACGTCGGGCGCGGAGTGCTGGAAGGACAGGTCGAAGTAGGGGGCGATCTTCGGGGTGGAGGTCAGCACGTCGATCAGGCCGGGGCGCATCTCGGCCGGCTGGAGGTAGCTGACGCGCACCCGCTCGATGCCGTCGACCTCGGCCAGCTCGGGCAGCAGCGACTCCAGCAGACGGATGTCGCCGAGGTCCTTGCCGTAGGAGGTGTTGTTCTCGGAGACCAGCATGATCTCCTTCACGCCCTGCTCGGCCAGCCACCGCGTCTCGTTGAGCACATCGCTCGGGCGGCGCGAGATGAAGGAGCCGCGGAAGGACGGGATGGCGCAGAACGAGCAGCGCCGGTCGCAGCCCGAGGCGAGCTTCACGGAGGCCACGGGCGAGCCGTCCAGGCGCCGGCGCAGGGGCGACCGCGGCCCGGAGGCCGGGGCGACGCCCTCGGGCAGGTCGGCCGGGCCGTGGCCGGGCAGAGCCACGGCGGCCGCCGACTCCTGACGCTCGGCCGGGCTGATCGGCAGCAGCTTGCGCCGGTCGCGGGGGGTGTGCGCGGCGTGGATGCCGCCGTTCAGGATGGTCTGGAGCCGGTCGGAGATGTTGGCGTAGTCGTCGAAGCCGAGCACGCCGTCGGCCTCGGGGAGGGCCTCGGCGAGTTCCTTGCCGTACCGCTCGGCCATGCAGCCCACCGCCACGACGGCCTGCGTTCTGCCATGGCCCTTGAGATCGTTGGCCTCCAGCAGGGCGTCCACGGAGTCCTTCTTGGCGGCGTCGACGAAGCCGCAGGTGTTCACGACGGCGACGTCGGCGTCCTCGGCGTCCTCCACGAGCTGCCAGCCGTCCGCCTCCAAACGGCCTGCGAGCTCCTCCGAGTCCACCTCGTTACGGGCGCAGCCAAGGGTGACGAGTGCGACGGTACGGCGTTCAGGCATGGGCTCAAGACTACTTCGTCCCACCGGCACCCCACGTCGAAGGGGCTGGCCGATCTTGGCCGGCCCCTTCGATCACGCCCCTGCCTAGCCGACCTGCGGGTCGCCCTTGGTGTAGGTCAGCCGCTCCACCGAGCCGGGCTGGAAGTCGTCGTCGATCTTCTTGCCGTTGACGTACAGCTGGATGGCGCCCGCGTCGCCGAGCACCAGATTGATCTTGGAGTTGTCCTGGAAGGTCTTGGACTGGCCCTCCTTGAGCAGCCCGTCGAAGATCATGCGGCCGGTGTGGTCCCTGGCCGAGATCCAGCTGCGCCCGTCGGTGGCGCTGACCTGGACGGTCACCTTGTCCTGGGGCGCGGCGGCGATGGCGCTGTCGGAGGGCGCGGGCTTCTGGTCGGGCCTGGTCTTCGTCGGCTTCGGCGTGGCGGGCGCGCTGGTCGCGGCCTCGGACCCCTCGGCGGCCTGCTGCCCGGCGCCGCTGTCGCCGCCCTTGACGAACGTGAAGCCGACGAAACCGATCACGACGACGATCGCCGCGACCATGGCCGCCGTCCAGTTCGGGCCGCGCCGCTCGGGGCGGATACGTTCCGCCTCGAACAGGGGCGCCGCCGGGGTGGGCGCGGGACGGCCGCCGTGGTCGGCGTCGTACTGCTCGACCAGCGGCCCGGGATCGAGGTGGACGGCCTTGGCCAGGGTCCGGATGTGGCCGCGGGCGTACACGTCCCCGCCACAGGGGGCGAAGTCGTCGGCCTCGATCGCGTGCACGATCGCGATACGGACCCGGGTGGCGTTGCTGACGTCGTCGACGGTCAGTCCGGCGGCGATACGGGCCTGCTGCAGGGCTCGGCCGACGGAGAGGCGGGCTTCCTCACGGTCGTCTTCGAAGGGACGCTCGTCTTCAGGGGAGTTGCCGATGGACACGGGGGCGCCTTTCGAGCGTGTAGCCACCTGTGCTGGAGGTTCAGTCTAGGGGGGGTACGAAAGGGTGGGGCAACCGGGCGGTAGGACTTTGTACGCCATCGGAATGGCCCCGCACACCGATGACGGGCCGGGCACGGGGCCCATGATGAAACCCCTACCCGTCCTCTCGCTCAACTTGACGTGTGGCGAGGGGAAACGGTTGCCCGAGGTTCTCTAACGGGTGAGTCACGGAGGGTCCGCTCCAGTGAAGCGCACCGAAGCGGACCTTCCGGCGAACACCTACCCGTCGGACTCCCCACGGATGACCGCCAGTACCCCGTCCAGCTCATCCGGCTTGACGAGCACGTCGCGCGCCTTGGAGCCCTCGCTCGGCCCGACGATGTTGCGCGACTCCATCAGGTCCATCAGCCGGCCGGCCTTCGCGAAGCCCACCCGCAGCTTGCGCTGGAGCATGGACGTCGAGCCGAACTGCGTGGAGACGACCAGCTCGGCCGCCTGGCACAGCAGGTCCAGGTCGTCGCCGATGTCCTCGTCGATCTCCTTCTTCTGCTTGGTGCCGACGACGACGTCCTCCCGGAAGACCGGCGCCATCTGGTCCTTGCAGTGCTGGACGACGGCCGCGACCTCCTCCTCGGTCACGAACGCGCCCTGCATACGGGTCGGCTTGTTCGCGCCCATCGGCAGGAACAGCCCGTCGCCCTTGCCGATCAGCTTCTCCGCGCCCGGCTGGTCGAGGATGACGCGGCTGTCGGCCAGCGACGAGGTGGCGAACGCGAGCCGCGAGGGCACATTCGCCTTGATCAGACCGGTGACGACGTCGACCGAGGGACGCTGCGTGGCGAGCACCAGATGGATGCCGGCCGCACGCGCGAGCTGCGTGATGCGCACGATCGCGTCCTCGACGTCACGCGGCGCGACCATCATCAGGTCGGCCAGCTCGTCGACGATCACCAGCAGGTACGGGTACGGCTGCAGCTCCCGCTCGCTGCCCTCGGGCGCCTTGACCTTGCCCTCGCGCACGGCGCGGTTGAAGTCGTCGATGTGCCGGTAGCCGTACGCGGCGAGGTCGTCGTAGCGCATGTCCATCTCGCGCACGACCCACTGCAGCGCCTCGGCGGCCCGCTTCGGGTTGGTGATGATCGGCGTGATCAGGTGCGGGATGCCCTCGTAGGCGGTCAGCTCGACCCGCTTGGGGTCGACCAGGATCATCCGCACGTCCTCCGGGGTCGCCCGCATCATCACCGAGGTGATCAGGCAGTTGATGCAGGACGACTTGCCGGAGCCGGTGGCGCCGGCGACCAGCATGTGCGGCATCTTCGCCAGCGAGTGCATGACGTACCCGCCCTCGACGTCCTTGCCGAAGGCGACCAGCATCGGGTCGTCGTCCTCCGCTGACTCCGCGAGGCGCAGCACGTCGCCGAGGTTGACCATCTCCCGGTCGGTGTTCGGGATCTCGATGCCGACCGCGGACTTGCCCGGGATCGGGCTGATGATCCGCACGTCCGGGCTGGCCACGGCGTAGGCGATGTTCTTGGTCAGCGCGGTGATCCGCTCGACCTTCACGGCCGGGCCCAGCTCCACCTCGTAGCGGGTGACCGTCGGGCCGCGGGTGAAGCCGGTGACCCGGGCGTCGACCTTGAACTCGGTGAAGACGGTGGTCAGCGACTCCACGATGGCGTCGTTGGCCGCGCTGCGCGCCTTGCCGGGGCCGCCCCTTATGAGCAGGTCCAGCGAGGGCAGTGCGTAGGTGATGTCGCCGGACAGCTGGAGCTGCTCGGCGCGCGGCGGCAGGTCGCGGGGCTCGGACGGCGGCGCCTTGGTGAGGTCGGGGACGGCGGACTTGGCCTCGGCCGGCTCCGGCTCGGGCTGCTCGGGCCGCGGGGCGCGCTTGCCCGGCTGGGGCCGCGCGGCCGGCACCGGGGTGGGGGTCGGCGTGGTGTCCTCGCGGTCGCCGATCCTGACGCCCTGGGTGAGGTCGGCGACGAGCGGCGAGGGCGGCATGCCGTGCAGGACCGCGCCGTCGAGGTCGGCGGCAGCGGCGGCGGCGATGTCCACGGCGTCCAGCCGCCGGTCGGGGGCGGGCTGCGGGACGGCGGAGCGGCGCGGGCGGCCCCGGCGCTTTTCGAGCGCCTCCTGTTCGGCGCTGTCGGGGTCGTACGCCTGGGGGGCGCTCGAACGCCTCCTGGGGCGCTCGGGCAGCGCCTCGCGCCACTGCTCGTCGTAGCGCGCGTCGTCGTCGGAGTACTCGGCGTACTCCTCGGCCACCGGGTCGTGCAGGATGCCCAGCCGCACGCCGAGCTGCCGCAGCCGCTGCGGGATCGCGTTGACCGGGGTGGCCGTGACCACCAGCAGCCCGAAGATCGTCAGCAGCACCAGCAGCGGTACGGCCAGCACCTCGGTCATGCTGTACGTCAGCGGGGTGGCCGCCGCCCAGCCGATCAGGCCGCCGGCGTCCCTTATGGCCTGCATGCCGGCGCTGCGGGCGGGTGAGCCGCAGGCGATGTGGACCTGCCCGAGCACGCCGACGACCAGCGCGGACAGTCCGATCACGATCCGGCCGTTGGCCTCGGGCTGTTCCGGGTGGCGGATGAAGCGCACGGCGATCGCGCCGAGCAGGATCGGTACCAGCAGATCCAGCCGGCCGAACGCGCCGGTCACCAGGATCTCGACCAGGTCACCGACGGGGCCCTTGAGGTCGGCCCAGGTGCCGGCGGCGACGATCAGCGCGATGCCGAGCAGCAGCAGCGCGAGGCCGTCCTTGCGGTGGGCGGGGTCGAGGTTCTTCGCGCCCTGTCCTATGCCGCGGAAGACGGCGCCGACGGCGTGGGCCACGCCCAGCCACAGGGCGCGCACGAGCCGGTACACGCCCCCGGTGGGACTCGGTGCCGGTTTGGGCGCGGGCTTCTTCGCCACGGCCTTCTTCGCGGGCGCCTTCTTGGCCGGGGCCTTCTTCGCGACGGCCTTCCTCGCCGGAGCCTTCGCGGGAGCGGCCGCCTTCTTCGCGGGCTGCTTCTTGGCTGCGGAGGGACGTGAGGCCATAGGTGTGAGGTTACCGGTGGAGACGACAGCGGACACGTGTGCCCAGTGCTTCACCCGTTCGTGTCGTCCTTGAACGGGTGGGGAACTGACGCGCGCTCATACGCAACCGCGCGCGCCGCCCGCGCCGTTCCGCACCCGGTCAGCTCTGTGGAGGCACCCCGTGGTGGGGGTTGGCTCTGCGGAGGCACCCTGTGGTGTGGGTCAGCTCTGCGGAGGCACCGCGGAACCGCCGGCGCCGGTGCCCGGCTCCAGGGCGTCCAGGGCCCGGCGCAGGCCGGTGAGTTTGCGCTCCAGATGCGCCGCCGTGGCGACCGCGGCCGCGTCGGCCGACTCCTCGTCCAACTGCTTGGACAGCGCCTCGGCCTGCTCCTCGACGGCGGCGAGCCGCGCGGACAGCTCCGCGAGCAGCCCGGCCGACTCCTTGCCGGCCACCCCGTCCTTGCCGCCGCCCTCCAACTGCAGCCGCAGCAGCGCGGCCTGCTCCCGCAGCTGGCAGTTCTTCATGTACAGCTCGACGAACACGGAGACCTTCGCCCGCAGCACCCACGGGTCGAAGGGCTTGGAGATGTAGTCGACAGCGCCCGCCGCGTACCCGCGGAAGGTGTGGTGGGGGCCGTGGTTGATCGCGGTGAGGAAGATGATCGGGATGTCCCGGGTCCGCTCCCGCCGCTTGATGTGGGCGGCCGTCTCGAAGCCGTCCATGCCCGGCATCTGGACGTCCAGCAGGATGACCGCGAAGTCGTCCGTGAGCAGTGCTTTGAGTGCTTCCTCCCCGGACGATGCCCGCACCAGCGTCTGATCGAGCGCAGAGAGGATCGCCTCCAGCGCCAGCAGATTCTCCGGCCGGTCATCGACCAGGAGGATCTTGGCCTTCTGCACCATGGCCCGCCCTCCTCGCCCCGGCGTGGGGCCTCCCCTGTCCACAGGACTCGGGGAAGCACCGGGCGCCGCCCCGAAGGACGACTCCCTGGCGCCGCCCGTCCTCGTGCCGGTCATGGTAGCTGCACCCCGCCTGTCGCCACACCCTGTCACCGCGATGTCACTGTGCACGTAGCAGAAACGTAGCGGGAGACCAGAAGGTTCCCCGGATGCCGTACTTCTACACGGCTGCGCGCACCCTCCGTCAGCGACTCCCGGTGAACGTCACCGATCATTCCCCGCGCATCCACTGCTCCATCACCGACAGCAGATGGTCGGGGTCGACCGGCTTCGTGACGTAGTCGGACGCACCCGACTCGATGGCCTTCTCCCGGTCGCCCTTCATCGCCTTGGCGGTCAGCGCGATGATCGGCAGCCCGGAGAACTGCGGCATCCGGCGGATCGCGGTGGTCGTGGCGTACCCGTCCATCTCGGGCATCATGATGTCCATCAGGACGACCGCCACGTCCTCGTGCTGCTCCAGCACCTCGATGCCCTCGCGGCCGTTCTCCGCGTACAGCACGGACAGGCCGTGCTGCTCCAGGACACTGGTCAGCGCGAACACGTTGCGGATGTCGTCGTCGACGATCAGCACCTTCTGGCCGCCGAAGCGGATGCCGCGGTGCGGCTGCGACGCCGCCTCCTGCTCCGCCGCGGACGGCCCCGACACCCCGGACCACTGCTCGGGCTGCGCCGGGCGCTGCTCCAGCGCCGCGGACGCCCGGCGGCGACGCCGGAAGAGCGCCGCGGCCCCGTTCTGGGTCTCCTGGTACGACTTCACCTCGGCCGGCGTCTCGATCTCCACGCCCACCAGCTCCGAGGCGCCGTTCTCGGACGCCGCCACCAGCTCACCGACCCCCAGCGCCGGCGCGGCCTGCTGGTAGCCCTGCGGCGGCAGCTCGCTCATGTGCAGCGGCAGGTACAGCGTGAACGTCGAACCACGGCCCGGCTCGCTCTGCGCGTGGATCTCACCGCCGAGCAGCTGCGCGATCTCCCGCGAGATCGACAGCCCCAGGCCCGTACCGCCGTACTTGCGGCTGGTGGTGCCGTCGGCCTGCTTGAACGCCTCGAAGATCACCCGCATCTTGCTGGCCGCGATGCCGATGCCGGTGTCGGTCACCGAGAACGCGATCAGCGGCTCGTCGGGGCTGGTCAGCGAGCCGACCTCCAACAGCTGCTCGCGGATGGACTGCGGCACGTCCGCACCCGCCGGCCGGATCACCAGCTCCACCGAACCGGAGTCGGTGAACTTCACCGCGTTGGACAGCAGGTTGCGCAGCACCTGCAGCAGCCGCTGCTCGTCGGTGTGCAGCGTGGCCGGCAGCTCCGGCGAGACCCGCACCGACAGGTCCAGACCCTTCTCCGCGGTCAGCGGCCGGAACGTGGCCTCCACGTAGTCCACGAGCTGGACCAGCGCGATCCGCGTCGGCGAGACGTCCATCTTGCCCGCCTCGACCTTCGACAGGTCCAGGATGTCGTTGATCAGCTGCAGCAGGTCCGAGCCCGCGCCGTGGATCGTCTCGGCGAACTCCACCTGCTTCGGCGACAGGTTGCCCTCGGCGTTGTCGGCGAGCAACTTGGCCAGAATCAGCAGCGAGTTCAGCGGCGTGCGCAGCTCGTGCGACATGTTGGCCAGGAACTCGCTCTTGTAGCGCATCGACACCGCGAGCTGCTCGGCACGCTCCTCCAGGACCTGCCGCGCCTCCTCGATCTCGGTGTTCTTCACCTCGATGTCGCGGTTCTGCCGCGCCAGCAGCTCGGCCTTCTCCTCCAGCTCGGCGTTGGACGCCTGCAGCGCCTTCTGCCGCTGCTCCAACTCCGCAGAGCGCTCCCGCAGTTGCTCGGTCAACTCCTGCGACTGCTTCAGCAGCTGCTCGGTCTTGGTGTTGACGGAGATGGTGTTGACGCTGGTCGCGATCATCTCCGCGATCTGGTTCAGGAAGTCCTTCTGGATCTGCGTGAACGGCGTGAACGACGCCAGCTCGATCACGCCGAGCACCTTGCCCTCGAACAGCACCGGCAACACGATCACCTGGGCCGGCGGCGCCTCGCCGAGCCCGGAGGAGATCTTCAGATAGCCGCTGGGCGCGTTCTCCACCAGGATCGTGCGCTTCTCCTCGGCGGCCGTGCCCACCAGCGCCTCACCGGGCCGGAACGACGTCGGCATCGAACCCATCGAGTAGCCGTACGACCCCAGCATGCGCAGTTCGTAGTCGTCCTCGCCGCCGGAGACGTCCTTGCCCTCCATCAACGGCATGGCGACGAAGAACGCGCCGTGCTGCGCCGACACCACCGGCGTCAGCTCGCTCATGATCAGCGAGGCCACGTCCTCCAGGTCGCGCCGGCCCTGCATCAGCGCCGAGATGCGCGCCAGGTTGCCCTTGAGCCAGTCCTGCTCCTTGTTGGCGATCGTGGTGTCGCGCAGGTTGGCGATCATCTTGTTGATGTAGTCCTGCAGCTCCTGGATCTCGCCGGAGGCGTCGACGTCGATCTTCAGGTTCAGGTCGCCGCGGGTCACCGCGGTCGCCACGCGCGCGATGGCCCGCACCTGCCGGGTGAGGTTTCCGGCCATCTCGTTCACGGACTCGGTCAGGTCGCGCCAGGTGCCGTCGACGTCACGCACGCGTGCCTGGCCGCCGAGCTGACCCTCGGTGCCCACCTCGCGGGCCACCCGGGTGACCTCCTCGGCGAAGCTGGACAGCTGGTCGACCATCGTGTTGATCGTCGTCTTCAGCTCCAGGATCTCACCGCGCGCGTCGATGTCGATCTTCTTGCTCAGGTCACCCTTGGCGATCGCGGTGGTGACCAGGGCGATGTTGCGCACCTGACCGGTCAGGTTGGACGCCATCTGGTTCACCGACTCGGTGAGGTCCTTCCACGTGCCGGCCACACCCGGCACATGCGCCTGACCGCCCAGGATGCCGTCCGTGCCCACCTCACGGGCCACCTTGGTGACCTGCTCCGCGAACGAACTCAGCGTCTTCACCATCGTGTTGATGGTGTCGGCGAGCTGCGCCACCTCACCGCGCGCCTCGATGGTCACCTGCCGCGTCAGGTCACCGTTGGCGACCGCCGCCGACACCTGGGAGATGTTGCGCACCTGAGTGGTGAGGTTCTTCGCCATCAGGTTGACGTTGTCGCTCAGGTCCTTCCAGATGCCCGTGACACCCGGCACATGCGCCTGACCGCCCAGAATGCCCTCGGTGCCCACCTCACGGGCCACCCGGGTCACCTGCTCGGCGAACGACGACAGCTGGTCGACCATCGTGTTGACGGTCGTCACCAGCTCAAGGATCTCGCCCTTGGCGTCGACGGTGATCTTCTTCGACAGATCGCCCTTGGCGACCGCGGTGGTGACCTCGGCGATGGACCGCACCTGAAGGGTCAGGTTGTTGGCCATACCGTTCACGGACTGGGTGAGGTCCTTCCAGGTGCCGGAGACGCCCTGCACCTCCGCCTGGCCGCCCAGGATGCCCTCGGTGCCCACCTCGCGGGCCACGCGCGTGACCTCCTGGGCGAACGACGACAGCTGGTCGACCATCGTGTTCAGGGTGTTCTTCAGCTCCAGGATCTCCCCGCGCGCGTCCACGGTGATCTTCTGGGACAGGTCACCGCGCGCCACCGCCGTGGCCACCTGGGCGATGTTGCGCACCTGGGCGGTGAGGTTTCCTGCCATTCCGTTCACGGAATCGGTCAGGTCCCGCCACACGCCGGCCACGCCCGGCACCTGCGCCTGACCGCCCAGACGGCCGTCGGTGCCCACCTCGCGGGCCACCCGGGTCACCTGGTCGGCGAAGGCGGAGAGCTGGTCGACCATCGTGTTGATGGTGTTCTTCAGCTCCAGGATCTCGCCGCGCGCGTCGACGTCGATCTTCTGGGAGAGATCGCCGCGCGCCACCGCCGTCGTCACCTGGGCGATCTGCCGCACCTGCGAGGTGAGGTTGCCCGCCATGAAGTTGACGGAGTCGGTGAGCTCCTTCCAGGTGCCCGACACGCCGTCCACGCGGGCCTGACCGCCGAGCCGGCCCTCCGTGCCCACGTCCCGCGCCATGCGCGTCACCTGGTCGGCGAACGACGACAGCTGGTCCACCATCGTGTTCACGGTGTTCTTCAGCTGGAGCATCTCGCCGGAGACGTCCACGGTGACCTTCTGCGACAGATCGCCGTTGGCCACCGCCGTCGTCACCTGGGCGATGTTGCGCACCTGACCGGTTAGGTTACGGAAAGCGGTGTTGACGGAGTCCGTCAGGTCCTTCCAGGTGCCCGCCGCGCCCGGCACCTGCGCCTGACCGCCCAGCTCACCCTCGACACCGATCTCCCGCGCCACCCGCGTGACCTCGGCACCGAACGCCTGCAGCTGGTCCACCATCCCGTTGACGGTGTTCTTCAGCTCCAGCATCTCGCCGGCCACGTCCACGGTGACCTTCTGCGACAGATCACCGTTGGCCACCGCCGTCGTCACGGCCGCGATGTCCCGCACCTGCGTGGTCAGGTTCCGGAAGACGGTGTTGACCGAATCCGTCAGGTCCTTCCACGTGCCCGCCGCGCCCGGCACGTTCGCCTGCCCGCCGAGCCGCCCCTCGGCACCGACCTCGTTGGCCACGCGCGTGACCTCGTCGGCGAAGATCCGCAGCGTCTCCGTCATCTGGTTGATCGTGTCGGCGAGCTGCGCGACCTCTCCGCGCGCCGGAACCGTCACCTTCCGCGACAGATCACCGCTCGCGACCGCCGTCGTCACCTCGGAGATGCCGCGCACCTGGGCAGTGAGGTTTCCTGCCATCGTGTTGACGGAGTCGGTCAGCTCCTTCCACACCCCGTCCACGCCCGGCACCTGCGCCTGACCGCCCAGGATGCCCTCGGTGCCCACCTCGCGGGCGACCCGCGTCACCTCCGAGGAGAACGCGGAGAGCTGGTCGACCATCGTGTTGACGGTGTTCTTCAGCTCCAGCATCTCGCCGGCCACATGCACCGTCACCTTGCGTGACAGATCACCCTTGGCGACCGCCGTGGTCACCAGCGCGATGTCCCGCACCTGCGCGGTCAGCCGCGACGCCATCGTGTTGACGGAGTCCGTCAGGTCCTTCCAGGAGCCCGACAGACCACGCACGCGTGCCTGCCCGCCGAGCTTGCCCTCGGTGCCCACCTCGCTGGCCACCCGGGTGACCTCGTCGGTGAACGTCGACAGCTGATCGACAAGGTTGTTCACAGTCCGCGCGACCTTCAGGAACTCCCCGCGCAGCGGATGCCCCGGCCCCTCCGCCGCCTGCGTCCGCAGCTCCATGCGCGGCGACAGATCGCCCTCCGCGACCGCCGACAGCACCCGGCTGACCTCGGAGACCGGCCGTACGAGGTCGTCGACCAGGTCGTTGGAGGCGTCGATGGCGGACGCCCAGGAACCCTCGCAGGCGCCCGTCTCCAGCCGTTCCGTGAGCTTTCCCTCACGTCCGACCATGCGCCGCACCCGCGACAGCTCACCCGTCAGATGCAGATTGCGGTCGGCCACCTCGTTGAACACGGCCGCGATCTCCGACATCACGCCGTCCCCGGACACCGTGAGCCGCTTGCGGAAGTTCCCGTCGCGCATGGACACCAGGGCCGCCAGGAGCCGGTTCAGGGCGGCCGTGTCCACCACGGTGGTCCCACCCCGAGAGGTGCGCTGGTTCTTCAGGGACTGTCCGCCTTTCGCGCGCGTCTTCGTGCCACGCGTCGCTGCGCCAGACTCCACTGTGTCCCTCCCGCAGGGGTCGACCGTTACTGTCGTGCTCGTCCTGGACCGGTCCCGCCACTGAGACGTACCGGGTGCCACGTGTTGTCAGCCCGCCGGCGGCAGGCCACACGAACGGGCTGCTGCCCGCCATGGACGGAAGACACTCAGCCTGTCCGGACCTTCACCGGAAGCCTGCCCAGTGTTTCACCCTCGCCGAACCAGGCCATAACAGTTCGGCAGCTTCGCACATCGTCCGCACACCCTCCGGACGGAAACACTGGTGACCGGCATCCGCATGGACCGGGAAGGTAAGTAACCTTGCATGCGGCTGTCCAGCCACGCCGGTTCCGTCCGGCCTGGGCGGTGGCACGAGTACGAGCGGGCATCGGAGGGGCGGCCGCACACATGACCACCGGACTGATCCCGGGGGCACAACCCCCGGAACCCCGGCCGACGAGCGCGCGCCCGCCACACCAGCGGCGCGGGCCCGACGACGGGACAGCCCAGCACGCCGACGACCGGCCGAGGAGTTTCGTGATCACCGCGCGCGCGGCTGCCAGCTTCGAGCCCGTCGGGCGATCGGTCGCGACCGCCCGATCCTTCGTCCGCGACACCCTGCAGGGCTGGGGCTTCGCGGACATCGTGGACGACGCCGTCGTCCTGACCAGCGAACTGGTGACCAACGCCGTGGTCCACGCCGGCACCCACGCCGACGTGCTGTGCCTGCGCAGCGAGGACGGCGTCCGCATCGAGGTCTCCGACCGTTACCCCGAGCGCGAGATCCCCGTCCAGAGCGCCGCCGTCAACATGGGCAGCCCCGACCGCGAGGGCGGCCGAGGCCTCCAGCTGTGCGCCGCGCTGGCCGGCCGCTGGGGCGTGGACTACACCCCCACCCACAAGAACGTCTGGTTCCAGCTCGACCTGCCCGAGCGCCCCGTCGGCACCCGCACCGCCGGCCCCGCACTGCCGGCCGAGCTGCTGCCCGTCGCCGACGGCCGCATCCGCGTCGCCGTCGTCCAGATCGACCGCACCGGCGCGATCAGCGCCTGGAACGAGGACGCCGAGGACCTCTTCGGGTACGCCGCCGACCAGGTCACCGGCAAACCCCTCACCGACCTCGCGGCCTGGCCGCAGACCCCCGGCACCGGCACCGGCATCGCCGAGGCCCTCCAACTCTCCCGCTGGGAGGGCAGCTACGGCATCCGCGGCGCCGACGGCCGCGTCACCCCCGTCTACGCCTCCCACCTGCGCATCCGCGACACCTCCGGCGAGCCCTCCACGGTCTGCCTCCTGGTGCGCGACCACGAGCGCGCCGTCCTGCAGACGCCGTTGCGCGCCCCCGCCTCCGACACCGCCACGCAGGGCGACGGGCAGAGCAGCGACCCGTTCGACGCCTTCATCGGCTCCCCCGCCCCGGACGACCTCGACGGCCTGCTCCAGCGCACCGTCGAACGCGCCCGCGACATGCTCGACGGCGACTCCGCCTTCCTGCTGCTCGCCACCGACGACGAGACCGAACTGGAGGTCCGCGCCTCCACCGGCCTGCCCTCCGCCCGGCAGCGCTTCGCCCGCGTCCCCGTCGAGGCCGGCCCCGGCCGCTACGGCTCGGCCCGCATGCCCGCCGTCCACGACGACCTCACCGCCGTCCCCGGAGCCGTCCCCCTGCTCAACGGCACCGGCATGCGCTCCGTCGTCACCGTCCCGCTCAAGGTCGAGGGCCGCCTCACCGGCTCCCTCGGCGTCGCCGCCGAGGCCCCGGGCCGCTACTCCAACGAAGAGGCCCTGCGCCTGCAGTTCGCCGCCGACCGCATCGCGCTGGCCGTGGAGTCGGCACGCCTCGGCGAGCTGGAACGCCTGCGCCGCGGCTCGCTCAGCTTCCTCGTCGAGGCCTCCGACCTCCTCGCCGGCACCCTGGACCGCGACCAGACGCTGGCCCTGATGGCCCAGATGACGGTCCCGACGCTGGCCACCTGGTGCGCGGTCTACACGATCGCCGACCAGGCCTCCGAACCGTATCTGTCGTATGTCCTGCACGAGGACGAGGAACTCATCGACGGCATCAAGTCGCTGCTGTCGAAGATCCCCCCGCCGGACCCGGTACCGACCCCCGGCGCCCGCGTCTGGACCACCCCCGGCGAGACGGCCCACCAGGCGGCCCTGCGCAGCTCCATGCGCAGCCTCGGCCTCACCGGCGGCCCCATCCACCAGATCGCCTCCGGCATGGGCCCCACGCTCGCCGTGGCCTCCGCGCTGGGCGGCGAGACGGTCGTCCTGCCGCTGGTGGCCCGCAACCGCGTCATCGGCATGCTCACCCTGGGCAAGCCCACCGACGAACACTTCCGCCAGGAAATCCTGGAACTGGCCGAGGACCTGAGCCGCCGGGCCGCCCTGGCCCTCGACAACGCCCGCCTGTACTCGGAGCGCACGGCCATCAGCCAGTCCCTCCAGCGCAGCCTGCTCCCCCCGGAGCTGCCCCAGATCGACGGCGTCGAGGTCGAGGTCATCTACCGCGCGGCCGGCGAGGGCAACGAGGTCGGCGGCGACTTCTACGACCTGTTCCCCATCAGCGACGGCGCCTACGGCTTCGCCATCGGCGACGTCTGCGGTACGGGGCCCAACGCCGCCGCCGTCACCGGCCTCGCCCGGCACGCCCTGCGCCTGCTGGCCCGCGAGGGCCTCACCGGCCCGGCCGTCCTGGAACGCCTGAACTCCGCGATCCTCGACGAGGGCGCCCGCAGCCGCTTCCTGACCCTGCTCTACGGCGAGATGCGCCCCCAGGAGGACGGCAGCGCCGAACTGAAGGTGGTCTGCGCCGGCCACCCGCTGCCGCTGCGCCTGCGCCAGGACGGCACCGTGGAGGCGGCCGCCGAACCCCAGCCGCTGCTCGGCGTCATGGAGGACCTGGAGCTCTACGAGCAGACGGTCACGCTGGACCCGGGCGATGTGCTGCTCTGCGTCACGGACGGCGTCACGGAACGCCGCGAGGGCACCCGCATGCTCGGCGACGACGGCCTCGCCGACGTCCTGACCACCTGCACGGGCCTGACGGCCGGCGCGGTCGCCGCCCGCATCATGCGGGCGGTGGAGCGCTTCGCGTCGGACGCCCCGTCGGACGACATGGCAATTCTGGCGATGCGTGTCCCGGAGCCGCACAAGGACTGAACACGAAGAAGGCCCCCGCCCAATGGGCGGGGGCCTTTTCTGCTGGAGCCCCCAAACGGAATCGAACCGTTGACCTTCTCCTTACCATGGAGACGCTCTGCCGACTGAGCTATAGGGGCCTGTCGCTTTTTCGAGGTTTCCCTCGCGGCAACGAAATGAAGCATACCCCGATCGGACCGGGATTCCCAAACTCGCTCAGAAGGCCGGTTCCAGCAGGCCGCCGAGCGCATTACACGCACCCACAATGCGCTGCATGTCCCGTTTCGTCAGACCCGCATCGACGGGCAGCGCGAGCGTCTCGTCGGCGGCCCGCTCGGTCTCCGGCAGGGCCACGCACCGCCGGAACTCCGGCAGCCGGTGCACAGGCGTCTTCACCGGCACCCGGCACTCGACTCCCTTGGCCCGCACGGCCCGTGCGAAGGCGTCACGATCAGGACGCCCGTTGCCCGGCACCCGCACGACGTACTGCTGGTAGGTGTGCCCGTCCCCGCCGTCGGGGGTCAACACCCCCCGCAGCCTGGCATCCAGATACGCCGCACGCTCCCGTCGCTGCGCCACCTCGTCGTACGGCGCCTCCGACTCGCCCTGCTCCAGCACCAGCAGCCCGTGCCGCTGCCCCAGCGCCCGCAACGCCCTCAGATCGGCCGCCCGCCCGAAGCGATGGACGACAACGACGGCCGCTGTCCGCGGAGTTACCGCCGCCTCGACCGCGGCCCTGTCCAGGCAGTACGTCACCGGATCTATGTCCGCGAAGACCGGCAGCGCACCGGCCAGGGTCACCGCGACGGCGACCTCCGCGTTCCCGAAGGCCGGCACGACGACCTCGTCGCCCACGCCGATGCCGGCGGCTCTGAGCATTGCAGCAGCACCCATGCGAGCGATGCTCGATGCGGAAGCTGAACCTCACGTTACGGCCAACAAAAAAGGGCTGGACCCGGAACCGAAGTTCTGGGTCCAACCCTTTGAATAATT
>NZ_PQSS01000116.1 GCF_002920535.1 Streptomyces sp. Ru71
GACCGAGGACGGACACCCCCCGCCCCGGCCCCGCCTTGACCACCGGCCGCAGGCGCTACGCACGCCACAACGCAACAGCAACGGGCCGCCGCAGGCATTCAAGGGGCGCGGGGAACTGCGCGACCAGCCACAACGCAACAGCAACAGGCCGCCGCAGGCAAAGGCGACCAGCCACAACGCAACAGCAACAGGCCGCCGCAGGCAAAGGCGACCAGCCACAACGCAACAGCAACAGGCCGCCGCAGGCAAAGGCGACCAGCCGCCGGCAGGCACCGGCAGGCTACTGCGCCGAAGCCGTAAGATCCCCCCGCCGAGGCGCAGCAAATCCCTCCAGATCCCCCCGCGTCAGCCCCGTCACCGCGGCAACCTCCGCGTCGTCAAGCGCCCCACAGTCCAGCCCCCGCAGCAGATACCCACTGAGCGCCTTCGCGGTGGCCGGCTCGTCCATGACGTCACCATCGACATGCCCGGCGTACCGGGCAAGCCGCGCGGCGGCCTGCTCGAAGCCCTCACGGTAGAAGGCGAACACCGCCGCGTAACGCGTGGGAATGTGCCCAGGGTGCATGTCCCACCCCTGGTAGTAGGCCCGCGACAGCGCACGACGGGTCAGCCCGTAGTGCAGCCGCCAGGCATCGTGCACCTTCTCGGTGGACCCGACCGGCAGCACGTTGGTGGAGCCGTCGGACACCCGTACCCCGGTCCCCGCGGCAGCGACCTGCATGATCGCCTTGGCGTGGTCCGCGGCCGGGTGGTCGCTGGCCTGGTAGGCGGCGGAGACGCCGAGGCAGGCGCTGTAGTCGAAGGTGCCGTAGTGCAGTCCGGTGGCCCGGCCCTCGGCGGCCTGGATCATGCGGGCGACGGTGGCGGTGCCGTCCGCGGCGAGGATGGCCTGGCTGGTCTCGATCTGGATCTCGAAGCCGATGCGGCCGGGCTCCAGGCCCCGGGACTTCTCGAACGCCTCCAGGAGGCGGACCATGGCGGTGACCTGCTCGGGGTAGGTCACCTTCGGCAGCGTGAGCACCAGGCCCTCCGGCAGGCCGCCGTGCTCCAGCAGCCCGGTGAGGAAGACGTCCAGGGTGCGGATGCCCCGGTCACGGACGGGGGCCTCCATGCACTTCATCCGGATGCCCATGTACGGCGCGGCGGTACCGCCCGCGTACGCGTCGGCGATGAGACGGGCGGCCCGGGCAGCGTCCTGGTCCTCGTCCTGCCCGTGGTAGCCGTCCTCGAAGTCGACGCGCAGGTCTTCGATCGGCTCGCGCTCCAGCTTGGCGCGCACGCGCGTGTAGACGGGCTCGGCGAGCTCGTCGGCCAGGCCCAGCACGGCGGCGAAGGAGGCGGCGTCCGGGGCGTGCTCGTCGAGGGCGGCGAGGGCCTGGTCGCCCCAGGAGCGGACGGTGTCGGCGGCGAAGACGTCGCCGGGGACGTAGACGGTGTGGACGGGCTGGCGGGTGCCGGGGTCGCCCGGGTAGGTGCGCTCCAGTGCCGCGTCGACCGGCGCGAGGGAGGCGCTGATCTCCTCGCTGATGGCGCCCGCGAGGCTCGTCGCCACCTTCTCCTGCTGGCCCTGACCCATCCCACAGCCTCCTGTTTTCCGCTCTGCGAAATCAATAATCCGTAGAGTGAAGTTATCCGTGGATCTTCCCGCTGGTCAACACCCTGTCCACAGCATGAACCCGTGGCCGCCGCACGGCGAGGCCCCCGTGACCGCACTGGTCACGGGGGCCTCGTTCAGCCGCGCGGGGTTCAGCCCTTGCGGGTCTTGACCTCGTCGGTCAGCTGCGGGACGACGTCGAACAGGTCGCCGACGACGCCGTAGTCGACCAGCTCGAAGATCGGGGCCTCGGGGTCCTTGTTGATGGCCACGATGGTCTTCGAGGTCTGCATACCGGCGCGGTGCTGGATCGCACCGGAGATACCGCAGGCCACGTACAGCTGCGGCGAGACCGACTTACCGGTCTGGCCGACCTGGTTGGTGTGCGGGTACCAGCCGGCGTCGACGGCGGCACGCGAGGCGCCGACGGCCGCACCGAGCTGGTCGGCCAGGCCCTCGATGAGCGAGAAGTTCTCCGCGCCGTTCACACCGCGGCCACCGGAGACCACGATCGCGGCCTCGGTCAGCTCCGGGCGGCCCGTCGACTCACGCGGCGTACGGCCGGTGATCTTCGTGCCGGTGGCCTTGTCGGAGAACGACACGGACAGGGCCTCGACCGCACCGGCGGCCGGGGCGGCCTCCACGGCGGCCGAGTTCGGCTTGACCGTGATGACCGGGGTGCCCTTGATCACACGGGACTTGGTGGTGAACGACGCGGCGAACACCGACTGGGTGGCCACCGGGCCCTCGTCGCCGGCCTCCAGGTCGACGGCGTCGGTGATGATGCCGGAGCCGATGCGCAGCGCCAGACGCGCGGCGATCTCCTTGCCCTCGGCGGAGGACGGCACCAGCACGGCGGCCGGGGAGACGGCCTCGACGGCGGCCTGCAGGGCCTCCACCTTCGGCACGACCAGGTACTCGGCGTACTCGGAGGCGTCGTGGGTGAGGACCTTCACCGCGCCGTGCTCGGCGAGCGTGGCGGCGGTGTCGGCGGCACCGTTGCCCAGCGCGACGGCGACCGGCTCGCCCAGGCGGCGGGCGAGGGTCAGCAGCTCCAGGGTGGGCTTGCGGACGGCACCGTCCACGTGGTCGACGTAGACGAGAACTTCAGCCATGGGAATGCATCTCCTGCGGGGATTGCGAAGTCTGAGGGGCGGTCAGGGAGTGACCCCTGATCCAGGGACGGCCGGTCCCTTAGATGAACTTCTGGCTCGCGAGGAACTCAGCGAGCTGCTTGCCGCCCTCGCCCTCGTCCTTGACGATCGTGCCCGCGGTGCGCGCCGGGCGCTCGTTCGCGGCCTCGACCTTGGTGAACGCGCCCTCCAGACCGACCTCCTCGGCCTCGATGTCGAGGTCGGACAGGTCCCAGGACTCCACCGGCTTCTTCTTGGCCGCCATGATGCCCTTGAAGGACGGGTAACGGGCCTCGCCGGACTGGTCGGTGACCGACACGACGGCCGGCAGGGAGGCCTCAAGCTGCTCGGAGGCGGCGTCGCCGTCGCGGCGGCCCTTGACGGTGCCGTCCTCGACGGAGAGCTCGGAGAGCAGAGTGACCTGCGGGACGCCCAGACGCTCGGCGACCAGCGCCGGGACGACGCCCATGGTGCCGTCGGTGGAGGCCATGCCGGAGATCACCAGGTCGTAGCCGGCCTTCTCGATCGCCTTGGCCAGCACCAGGGAGGTGCCGATGGCGTCCGTGCCGTGCAGGTCGTCGTCCTCGACGTGGACGGCCTTGTCGGCGCCCATGGACAGCGCCTTGCGCAGCGCGTCCTTGGCGTCCTCGGGGCCGATGGTCAGGACGGTGACCTCGACGTCGTCGTCGGAGTTCTCGGCGATCTGCAGCGCCTGCTCGACGGCGTACTCGTCCAGCTCGGAGAGCAGACCGTCCACGTCGTCCCGGTCGACGGTCAGGTCATCGGCGAAGTGCCGGTCGCCAGTGGCGTCGGGCACGTACTTCACAGTGACAACGATCCTCAAGCTCACGCCGGCTCTCCTACTGCCTCGTCATTTCTCGGCTGCCTACTTGAGAGGCAGCATAGGCGCCCCAAGCGGCCGATTCCGGTACGGGGCGGTCCCCGCTCCGACCGAAATATTACTCGTCAGTACACCCAGTTCCTGCCCGCTAAGCAAGCGCTTTGAACTGTGACCTTCGCAACGCAGCGTAACCGGAACTCGACCGCTTCGCAGGCGAGCCGGAACGTGACTAATCGCGCAGAGCAGTGAAGCGGCCCTGGTGGTAAAGGAGCGGGCGGCCGGGTCCGGCGTCCTCGCCGAGGACGACCTCGGCGAGGACGATGCGGTGGTCGCCGGCGGGGACCCGGGCGACGACGCGGCACACCAGCCAGGCCAGGACGTCGTCCAGCACCGGAACACCCTCGGGGCCCTCCCGCCAGGCGGTGGGGGCGCCGAAGCGGTCGGCGCCGCTGCGAGCGAAGGTGGCCGCCAGCTCCTGCTGGTGCTCGCCGAGGATGTGCACGCCGACGTGGTCGGCCCCGGATATCGCCGGCCAGCTGGAGGCGCCCGTGCCGATCCCGAAGGACAGCATCGGGGGCTCGGCGGACACCGAGGTGAGGGAGGTGGCGGTGAAGCCGACCGGTCCCGCCGCGCCGGAGGCGGTGATCACGGCGACGCCCGCCGCGTGCCGCCGGAAGACGGAGCGGAGGAGGTCGGGGGAGGCGAGCCGGGGTGTGCGCAGGTCGGGCGTGGCCGTCATGGAACTGTCCTTCAGGAGTGAGGGGCGAGGGGGCGCGGCGGGGTCACCAGCGGCCCGGACAGCGCGCGCTCGCGGTGCGGACGAGGTCGACGTGCACCCGTCCATGGAGAAGGAGTTCCGATGGCATGAGGTCAGGCTGACGATAGGTGGTGAGCGCAGTCAAGTACGTCCCGTGCGGTGGGAGGCAGCTCACCGTGACCGCGGGCGGTGTCACACCGCCTCCCCGAGGGCCGCTATGACGTCGGCTTTGCGGGGCTGGCCGGTGGCCCGGCGCACCACGCGGCCGTCGGCGTCGAGGACCAGCACGGTCGGGGTCTTGAGGATGTCCAGGGCGCGCACCAGGTCGAGGTGGGCCTCGGCGTCGATCTCCAGGTGCGTCACGCCCGGCACCAGGCCGGCGACTTCGCCGAGGACGCGCCGGGTGGCGCGGCACGGGGCGCAGAAGGCGCTGGAGAACTGGACCAGGGTCGCCCGCTCGCCCAGCTCGCCGCCGAGTTCGGCCGCCGTGAGCCGTTTGCCCTCGTCGCGCACGCGCACCCGCACTCTCCCGTTCCGCCGTCGCTGCACCAGGCCGTAGGCGCTCGTCAGCGCGAGCACCACCACGCACACCACCAGTCCGGTCATCCTCTGCACAAGCATTCACGAGACCGCAAGAATTCCCGGGTCCCGGAAGTCCCGCTCGTGCGGAATCCTTGGCTCCATGGACATCGACGTGAGGGGCCCGCGATTCGCCGCGGCCGTGACGACCGTGGTGCTGGCCGTCGTGCTGATCACCGGCAACGTCTGGCTGCTGGGCTGGCAGGCCCTGGCGTTCGCGCTGGGCGCGGCGGGCGGGGTGACGCGCTCGCCGTACGCCTGGGCGTTCCGGACGGCTGTGCGGCCGCGGCTCGGGCCGCCCAAGGCGTTCGAGCCGCCGGAGCCGCCGCGGTTCGCGCAGGCGGTGGGGCTGGTGTTCGCCGGTCTCGGACTGGTCGGCTACACGGTCGGGCCGCAGTGGCTGGGGATGGCGGCGACCTCGGCGGCGCTGGCGGCGGCCTTCCTGAACGCGGTGTTCGGGTACTGCCTGGGGTGCGAGATGTACCTGCTGGTGCGGCGTGTGGCGGTTCGCGCGGAGTGAAGATCAGGTAAAGACGCAGGTCGATCATGGGGTGGACGTGACGAGGATCTCGCGGCGGAGGGGCACCAGGACTGGCTACCCGCCCGTTGTTTGGGGCACGATCAGCGACAAGCCGTGAACCTACGGCTGCGTAACTTTATCTCCGCCGGGAACCTACGTCTCTGACATTCCCTGGCAGCGGCTGAAGGAAGGGTCCGTCCCGCCCATGGCAGAACTCGTCTACCGTCCCGTCGTCGGTCTCGCCAGAACCATGTTCAAGGTGTGGGACCTCAAGATCGACTGCCGGGGTTCGGAGAACATACCGCGGACGGGCGGCGCGGTGCTGGTGAGCAACCACATCAGCTACCTCGACTTCATCTTCAACGGTCTCGCGGCGCTGCCGCAGAAGAGGCTGGTGCGCTTCATGGCGAAGGAGTCGGTGTTCCGGCACCGGATCTCCGGGCCGCTGATGCGCGGGATGAAGCACATCCCGGTCGACCGCGACCAGGGCGAGGCCGCCTACGCGCACGCGCTGGACGCGCTGCGGTCCGGTGAGGTGATCGGGGTGTTCCCGGAGGCGACCATCTCGCAGTCCTTCACCCTCAAGAGCTTCAAGTCGGGCGCCGCCCGGCTCGCCCAGGAGGCCGGCGTCCCCCTGATCCCGATGGCGGTGTGGGGGACGCAGCGGCTGTGGACCAAGGGCCACCCGCGCAACTTCAAGCGCAGTCACACCCCGATCACCATCCGGGTGGGCGAGGCCGTCGAGGCGCCGCGCGACCAGTACGCGGGCGCGATCACCCGCCGTCTGCGCGAGCGGGTGCAGGAGCTGCTGGAGGCCGCCCAGCGCGCCTACCCGGTCCGCCCCAAGGGTCCGGAGGACACCTGGTGGATGCCGGCCCACCTGGGCGGCACGGCCCCGACCCCGGAGGAGGTCCGGGCCGCGGAGGCGCACTGACCTCCCGCCCGCCGGCCCTCGCTCACAGAGCGGTCGGATAGGTCCGCCACAGGGACGGCACGTCCGGTGCGGTCCGCAGCGACGCGAGGATCGCCGGGTGCGGGGCGGCGTACAGCTCCGGGTAGTCCGCCTCCCCCGCCTCGGGGTCCGGTACGAAGGCCAGTTGCTCCCCGTCGAGGCGGAACGCCGCCCTCTCCCCGGGCCGGCCGCCGCGCGGGTCCTGGCGGTGCCAGGCGCCGTTGAAGCGGACCGCGACGAGGCCGTGCACCGCCTCGAACTTCTGGTAGCACAGCGCCGTCGGGATGTCCTCGGCGCGCAGCAGCGCGGCCAGGGCATGTGACTTGGCGCAGCAGATGCCGGTGCGCCGCTCGATCACGTCCGAAGCGCGCCAGGTCACCCGCGGATCCCCGGAGTCCAGCGAGTGCGGGATCTCGTCCCGGACGAAGACGAAGGCCACGCGCGCATAGTCATACGAGTCCGTGGCTTCCCTGGCCAGCCGCGCGGCTGTCTCCCGCACCACCGGGTGGTGGTGGTCGATGGCCTCGTCAGCAGCCAAGTACGCGGACAGGTCAGGGGTGTTCTGGATCAGCTCCATGCCCGCAGAGCATAGGAATGCGATCACCCGATAGTCAATGACTTTTCAGGTGACCGCATACCTATGCAGCCCTGGGTACTACCGCGCCATCTCCTCCTTGAGCGCGGCCAGGAACGCGTCCACGTCGTCCTCGGTGGTGTCGAAGGAGCACATCCAGCGCACCACGCCGTCCGCCTCGTCCCAGAAGTAGAAGCGGAAGCGCTTCTGCAGCCGCTCGCTCACGTCGTGCGGCAGCCGGGCGAACACGCCGTTGGCCTGCACCGGATAGAGGATCTCCACCCCGTGCACCGAGCGCACGCCCTCGGCCAGGCGCTGGGCCATCTCGTTGGAGTGCCGGGCGTTGCGCAGCCACAGGTCCTTGGCGAACAGCGCCTCCAGCTGCACCGAGACGAACCGCATCTTGGAGGCGAGCTGCATCGACATCTTGCGCAGGTGCTTCATCTTCCGCACCGCGTCGGGGTTGATGACGACGACCGCCTCGCCGAACAGCGCGCCGTTCTTCGTGCCGCCGAGCGAGAGGATGTCGACGCCGACCGCGTTGGTGAAGGTCCGCAGCGGGACGTCCAGGGAGGCGGCGGCGTTGGATATCCGCGAGCCGTCCAGGTGCACCCGCATGCCGCGTGCGTGCGCGTGCTCGCAGATCGCGCGGATCTCCTCGGGCGTGTAGAGGGTGCCCAGCTCGGTGGACTGGGTGATCGAGACGACCTGCGGCATCGCGCGGTGCTCGTCCTCCCAGCCCCACGCCTGCCGGTCGATCAGCTCGGGGGTGAGCTTGCCGTCCGGGGTAGGCACGGTGAGCAGCTTCAGGCCGCCCATCCGCTCCGGGGCGCCGCCCTCGTCGACGTTGATGTGCGCGCTCTCGGCGCAGATCACCGCGCCCCAGCGGTCGGTGACCGCCTGCAGCGCCACGACGTTGGCGCCGGTGCCGTTGAACACCGGGAACGCCTCGGCCGTGGCACCGAAGTGGCTGCGCACGATCCGCTGCAGGTTGTCCGTGTAGTCGTCCTCGCCGTACGCCACCTGGTGCCCGCCGTTGGCCAGGGCCAGGGCGGCGAGCACCTCGGGGTGGGCGCCGGCGTAGTTGTCACTGGCGAAGCCGCGGACCTCGGGGTCGTGATGGCGACGCGCGTCGGTCTTGGGTGGGTTCACGGCTGCTCGGTCAGCCACAGACGTTTTCCGTTCACTTCCGCGGCGGACTTGTCCCAGACGCCCACGATGGCCTCGGCGAGGTCCTTGACGTCGGTGAAGCCCGCGAACTTCGCGTTGGGGCGGTCGGCGCGCATCGCGTCGTGCACCAACGCCTTCACCACCAGGATGGCAGCCGCCGAGGTGGGGCCGTCGGCGCCCTCGGCGATCCCGGCCTTGCGGAAGTAGTCCGCCATGGCCAGCGTCCACGCCTCGGAGGCGGCCTTGGCGGCGGCGTAGGCGGCGTTGCCCGCGGTGGGCTTGGTGGCTCCGGCCGCGCTGATCAGCACGTACCGGCCGCGGTCGCTGCGCTGCAGCGCCTCCGAGAAGGCCAGGGAGGTGTGCTGCACGGTGCGGATGAGCAGCAGCTCCAGGAAGTCCCAGTCGTCCAGGCTGGTCTTGATGAAGGTCTCGCTGCCGCGCCAGCCGCCGACCAGGTGGACCAGGCCGTCGACGCGGCCGAACTCCTTCTCGGTGCGGTTCGCCCAGTCCCGGGTGGCCTGCAGGTCGAGCAGGTCGACGGTCTCGCCGGTGACGGTCGCACCGCCCTGCGCGTAGCGCGCCGCGTCCACCGCCTCCGACAGGCGCTCCGGGTCGTTGTCGGCGCCGACGACCGTCGCGCCCGCCTCGGCGAGGCGCAGCAGCGCCGCCCGGCCGGCCGGTCCGCCCGCGCCGGCGACCGCGATCACCGCACCGCTGAGAGCCCCGTTCCCCATGTTGTTCCCCTTAGAAGCAGTGTTCTCGGTAAGCCGGCCGCTCACGCGGCGACCCGCTCGGGGCTGTCCGCCGTGATGCCCTTCGTCGAGGCAATCACGTTCTTGAGCTTCTTGGACAGCGCCTCATAGAACATGCTCAGCGGAAACTCGTCCGGAAGCACGTCATCGACCAGCTTGCGCGGCGGCTGGGTCAGGTCCAGGGCGTCGGGGCCCTTGGCCCACTTGGAGCCCGGGTGCGGGGCGAGGTAGGTGGAGACCAGCTCGTAGCCGGCGAACCAGTGCACCAGCTTCGGGCGGTCGATGCCGTCGCGGTACAGCTTCTCGATCTCGGCGCACAGCTGGTTGGTGACCTGCGGGGCGCGCTCCCAGTCGATGGAGAGCTTGTTGTCGGTCCAGCGGACCACGTCGTGCTTGTGCAGGTAGGCGAAGAGCAGCTGACCGCCGAGGCCGTCGTAGTTGCGGTTGCGGTCGCCGGTGACGGGGAAGCGGAACATCCGGTCGAAGAGCACCGCGTACTGCACGTCACGGGCCTGCGGGACGCCGTCCGCCTGGAGCTTCACGGCCTCCTTGAAGGCGGTCAGGTCGCAGCGCAGCTCCTCCAGGCCGTACATCCAGAACGGCTGGCGCTGCTTGATCATGAACGGGTCGAACGGCAGGTCGCCGTGGCTGTGGGTGCGGTCGTGGACCATGTCCCACAGGACGAAGGCCTCCTCGCAGCGCTTCTGGTCGTGGACCATCGCGGCGATGTCCTCGGGCAGCTGCATGCCGAGCAGCTCCACGGCGGCCTCGGTCACCCGGCGGAAACGGGCGGCCTCGCGGTCGCAGAAGATGCCACCCCAGGAGAATCGTTCCGGCGCCTCGCGCACGGCGATGGTCTCCGGGAAGAGCACCGCGGAGTTGGTGTCGTAGCCGGAGGTGAAGCCCTCGAAGGTGATGCCGCAGAACAGCGGGTTGTCGTAGCGGGTGCGCTCCAGCTCGGCCAGCCAGTCGGGCCACACCATGCGCAGGACGACCGCCTCCAGGTTGCGGTCCGGGTTGCCGTTCTGCGTGTACATCGGGAAGACGACCAAGTGCTGCAGGCCGTCCCGGCGGTCGGCGGCCGGCTGGAAGGCCAGCAGCGCGTCCAGGAAGTCCGGCACCTCGAAGCCGCCCTCGGCCCACCGCTGGAGGTCCTTGACCAGCGCCTCGTGGTAGGCGGCGTCGTGCGGCAGCAGCGGCGAGAGTTCCCGTACGGCCTCGATCACCTCGTGGACCGCGCCCTCGGCGGCGGCGCGCTCCGGGGCGCCCTCGGCCGCGAAGTCGATGGAGCCGTCGTTGGACTGCCAGGGCCGGATGCGTTCCACGGCATCCTTGAGCCGGGGCCAGGCCGGGTGTTCGACCACCCTGCTCTCCGGAGAAACCTTCTCCTCCGTACCCGCCTGCACAAGAATTTCCGTCATGTCCCATCCTCCACGGGAGAACCTCGCGTAAGGAGACCGTATACATACGAGCTTCCTTACAGCAAGGGGAGGCTCAGGAAATTATCCTGCGCGACCCCCATGGTCACCGTAGTTTTTCCCGCTCGGTCGCGCGGGAGGGGTTTCTTCCGTATGCCGGGGTAGAGATGGCTGCGTCGCCGAGGGAAGCGAGCGGACCTTGAACCTCATCACCATTGGACACCGCGGGGTCATGGGCGTCGAGCCGGAGAACACGCTGCGCTCCTTCACCGCCGCGGAGCGTGCCGGTCTGGACGCGATCGAGCTCGACCTGCACCTGAGCAAGGACGGCGCGCTCGTCGTCATGCACGACGAGCGCGTGGACCGGACCACCGACGGCAGCGGGGCCATCGCCGAGCACACGCTGGCGGAGTTGCGGTCGCTGGACGCGGGTCTGGGCGAGCGGGTCCCGGTCTTCGAGGAGGTGCTGGACGCGGTCCGCGCGCCGCTGCAGGCCGAGATCAAGGACGTGCGGGCGGCGCGGGTGCTGGCCGAGGTGCTGCGGGAACGCGATCTGACCGACCGCGTCGAGGTGATCTCCTTCCACGCCGACGCGATCACGGAGGTGGCGCGGCTCGTTCCGGGCGTGCGGACCGCGCTCGTCGCCGAGCACTACGGCCCGGAGGTCGTCGAGCACGCGGTCGGGGCGGGGGCCGCGACCGTCTGCCTGGACATCCAGCGGCTCACCCTGGAGGTGGTGCGACGGGCCCGCGAGGCGGGGCTCAGGGTCTTCAGCTGGGTGGTGAACACACCGCAGGACCTGCGACTGGCACACGCCCTGGAACTGGACGGCGTGACCACCGACCGCCCGGAGATCAAACGAGCCTGCCGCTTCACGGCGTGACGGGGCGCCGACGGCAACCGCCCGGCTGTGTGGCGCTGTGCGCGACCGGGAGCGGCCTCGCGGTCCGGTGGTCGGGGTTCGGGACGGGGTTCAGGTCAGTGGCTTGATCAGGAGTTCGAACTGGAGGTCGTCGCGCTGCGGGATGCCGAAGCGCTCGTCGCCGTACGGGAACGGCGTCATCCGTCCGGTACGGCGGTAGCCGCGGCGCTCGTACCAGGCGATCAGGTCCTCGCGTACGGAGATCACGGTCATGTGCATCTCCGTCACGCCCCAGGTCTCGCGGGCCAGCCGCTCCGCCTCGGCGATGACGACCTTGCCCAGACCGCCACCCTGGCGGGTCGGCCGGACCGCGAACATGCCGAAGTAGGCGTGGCCACCGCGGTGCTCCAGCTGGCAGCAGGCGACGACCTCGCCGTCCTGCTCCACCGTGAGCAGCCGGCTGTCGGGCGACTTGATGATCTCCAGGACGCCCTCGGGGTCCGTGCGCTGCCCCTGGAGGATGTCGGCCTCCGTGGTCCACCCGGCCCGGCTGTCGTCCCCGCGGTAGGCCGACTCCACGAGCGCGACCAGGGCGTCGACGTCGGCGTCGGTGGCATCACGGAACGTCAGGGCGGTGGCGGGGGACTCCATGGGACGCTGCTCCCTCTGTCTCGGGCTGTCTCGGGACCGTCGTCGGCCCTCGCCGGCCGTGTCGGGGCCGGATCGGGCGGTTCGGGCCGGGTCGAGGGTAACCCTGCCACTAGGCTCCGGATGCATGGTGCACGTTCTCAGCAGCCGGACGCTCCTGCGCCCCACCGACCCCGAGCGCTCCCGCGCCTTCTACGGCGAGCAACTGGGCCTCGCCGTCTACCGCGAGTTCGGCACGGGCCCGGACCGCGGCACCGTCTACTTCCTCGGCGGCGGCTTCCTGGAGCTCTCGGGCCGCTCGGACACCCCGCCCTCCCCCGCCGTGCGCCTGTGGCTCCAGGTCGCCGACGCGTCGGCGGCGCACGAGGAGCTGCGCGGGAAGGGGGTGCCGGTCGTACGGGAGCCGGTGCGTGAGCCGTGGGGGCTGGTCGAGATGTGGATCGAGGACCCCGACGGCGTCCCGATCGTGCTCGTCGAGGTGCCGGCGGACCACCCGCTGCGGTACCGGCCCGGCATCTGAGCCCGCGCCGTGCACTCCTTGAGCGCCATGACGCGGCCCTCCCCTCTTCGGTCGACGGCTCTCCGGTCACCGTAGGACCTCAAGCACGCTTGAGATCAAGGCGACCGGTGGCCGCCCCACCCGGGCCCGGTTAGCGTGCTGCGGGGGGCTGCCGTAGGGAAGGAACGCCATGAAGCTCCACCGACCGGTGACCGGCGGGCCCTGCTGGACGGAGCTGGGGACCAGCGACGTCGAGGCGGCGAAGCGCTTCTACGCGGCCGTGTTCAACTGGCGGCCCGAGACGGATCCGCGCCCCGAGGCCGGCGGCTACACCATCGCGCACCTGGGCGACGCGGCGGTGGCCGCGCTGTCGCCGCTGTACCAGGAGCAGCAGCCGGTGGCCTGGAACGTGTCCTTCGCGGTGGAGGACGCCGACGCGGCGGCGCAGCAGGTGCGGGCGGCCGGCGGCACCGTGCTGCTCGGCCCGATGGACGTGTTCGACGTCGGCCGGTTCACGGTGGTCTCGGATCCGACAGGCGCGGTCTTCCAGCTGTGGCAGGCGCGGGCCTTCCCCGGAGCCGGGCTGTTCAACGCCCCGGGCTCGCTCGGCTGGGTGGAGCTGATGACCCGTGAGCCGGAGCGGGCCGAGGACTTCTACACCTCCGTGTTCGGCTGGACGGTGCGCACCCAGGAGCGGTACACCCAGTGGGGCATCGCCGGGGAGGACTTCGGCGGCATGACGACGATGGACGACAAGTTCCCGCCGGAGGTGCCGCCGCACTGGCTGCCGTACTTCGCGGTGGCCGACGTCGACACGACCGCCGCCGACGCGGCCGGGGCCGGCGGCAATGTCCTGATGGCACCCACGTCCGTGCCCGGCGGCCCCCGCATCGCGGTGCTGCGCGATCCCCAGGGGGCGATGTTCGGGGTGTATCTGGCCGGCCAGGAGGGCTGACCTCCTTCGTCCCTTCCGCACCGCACGCCCTCTGTTCAACGGGGCGTGCGGTGCGCTATACCTGCTGCGCTTGATTGATTCTGCTTGATGTAAGCCTCTATCAATCAGGTTCAGTCATCCGGCTGTTGATGCCGGGTCGCGCAGGATGTGAAGGGACCGACATGACCGCTCCATCCAGCACGCCCTCCAGCGGGTCCGGACCACGGCGGTCGAGACGCCGCGCGGGTCTGGCCGCCACGGCCCTCGCCGCCGTGTTCGCCGTCACGGGTACGCCCGCCCTGCCGGCGGTCGCCGCCCCGGCCGCCGCGGCGCCCGCCTCCACCGTCATCGGGGACGTCACCGGTTTCACGGCCTCGGGGGCCGTCTACACGTTCACCGCCGGGCCGGCCAAGGCCCGGGTCAGCTTCGTGACCGGTGACACCTTCCGGATCGAGGTCGCGCCCGACGGCACGTTCACCGACCCGGTCGGGTCCGACATCGTGCTCCCGCAGGGCGCTCCGCCGGCCACCCGGTGGGCCGACCGCGGGGACCGCTACGAACTGTCCACCGATCAAGTCACGTTGCGGGTCTACAAGGCACCGCTGCGGTTCGCCCTCTACCGCGCCGACGGCACCCGGCTGTGGGAGGAGTCCCGCGGCATCAGCTGGGACGCCACCTCGACCACGCAGACGCTCGCCCGCGGCGCCGACGAGCAGTTCTACGGCACCGGCGAACAGAACGGCAGCGGGAACACCTCCCACCGCGGCAGGACGCTCAAGGTCGGCGTCGACTACAACTGGAACGAGGGCGGGCATCCCAACTCGGTGCCGTTCTACCTCTCCTCGGCCGGGTACGGCGTCTACCGGAACACCTACGCGCCGGGCACCTACGCCTTCACCGACCCGGTCACCACCACGGAGCAGGAAAAGCGGTTCGACGCCTACTACTTCGCCGGGTCGAGCACCAAGGACGTCATCGGGCAGTACACCAAGCTCACCGGGCGACCCATGCTCCCGCCCGTCTACGGCCTGGAGATCGGCGATTCCGACTGCTACCTGCACAACGCCAACCGCGGTGAACGGCACACCCTGGACGCGCTCAAGGTCGCCGACGACTACGTCAAGAACGACATGCCGCTGGGCTGGATGCTCGTCAACGACGGCTACGGCTGCGGGTACGAGAACCTCGCTCAGACGGCCAAGGGGCTGAACGACCGCAAGATGCAGATGGGGCTGTGGACCGAGGACGGTCTCGACAAGCTCGCCGACCAGGTGAAGGCCGGACAGCGGGTCGCCAAGCTGGACGTGGCCTGGGTCGGCGACGGGTACAAGTTCGCGCTGGACGGCTGCAAGGCGGCCTACCGCGGGATCGAGGACAACAGCGACGCCCGGGGCTTCACCTGGGCCCCGGAGAGCTGGTCGGGCGCGCAGCGGTGCGGGGTGCAGTGGAGCGGCGACCAGTCCGGCAGCTGGGACTACATCCGCTGGCAGATTCCGACGTACGCGGGCGCGACGATGTCCGGGCTCGCGTACACCACGGGTGACGTGGACGGGATCTTCGGGGGCAGCGCGAAGACGTACGCACGGGATCTGCAGTGGAAGGCGTTCCTGCCGGCCGTGATGACCATGGACGGGTGGGCCTCGTCCGACAAACAGCCGTTCCGGTACGGGGAGCCGTACACGAGCATCAACCGCACGTACCTGAAGCTGAAGGAGTCGCTGCTGCCGTACATGTACACCTACGCGGCGCAGGCGAACCGTACGGGCGTCGGGGCGGTGCGGCCGCTGGCGCTGGAGTACCCGGACGATCCGGTGGCGGCGTCCGACGCGGCGAAGTACGAGTTCCTGAGCGGGGAGGACTTCCTGGTCGCGCCCGTCTACCGGGACGAGGCCGTGCGGGACGGGATCTACCTGCCGAAGGGCACGTGGGTCGACTACTGGTCGGGGCGGGTCTATCAGGGGCCGACCACGGTGAACGGCTATCAGGCGCCGCTGGACACGCTGCCGTTGTTCGTGAAGGCGGGCGCGGCTGTGCCCATGTGGCCCGGGATCAGGTCGTACCGGGACCGGACGGCTTCCTCGCCGCTGGCGTGGGACGTGTATCCGCAGGGGCGGTCCTCGTTCACGCTGTACGAGGACGACGGGGTGACCCGGCAGCACCGGCAGGGCCGGTACGCCGAGCAGCGGGTCACGGTGACCGCGCCGGAGAGCGGGGCGGGGGCGGTACGGATCGACGTGGGGGCGAGCGCGGGGTCGTTCACGGGCAAGCAGAGCGCGCGGCCGTACCTGTTCACCGTGCACACCGGGTCCGCGCCGGCGCAGGTGCGGCTGGACGGGCGGGTGTTGCCGCGGCAGGCGTCCAAGGCGGCGTTCGACGCGGCCGCCGAGGGGTGGTTCCACGACGCCGGTGACCGGGGTGGTGTGGTGCAGGTGAAGACCCGGGCGGTCGCCACGTCGCGGGCGTTCCGGGTCGATCTGGACGCGGCGAGCGCGGTGGGCGGTCGGGTGCCGGGGGCCGTGGGCACGCTGGGGTTCGCCGGGGGCGCGGAGGTGGGCGCGGGGGTGCCGGAGAAGGTCACGGTGGACTTCACCGCCGGGCTGGCGGGTGCGGAGTCCACGGCCGTGTCGCTGGAGGCGCCCGAGGGGTGGACCGTGTCGTCCGCCGGGGTGCTGGGTGATCTGGAACCCGGGCAGCGGGTTCGGGCCGAGTTCACGGTGACTCCGCCGGGCGGTGCGGGTCCTGGGGAAGCTGTGCTTACCGCTACGGCGCGGTACAGGGCCGCTGGGGAGGTGCGGGTGACGTCGCAGCGGGCTGCTGTGCGGACGATGCCGACGCCTCCGGCGGGTGAGGCGTGGGCGAGTGATCTGCCGTGGCTCAACGCGTCCAACGGGTGGGGGCCTGCGGAGCGGGACCGGAGCAACGGGGAGTCTGCTGCGGGGGACGGGCATACGCTGACCTTGAACGGGACGGTGTATGCCAAGGGGATCGGGGCGCATGCCAACTCCGATGTCGAGTTCTGGCTCGGGGGGAAGTGCTCCGCCTTCACGGCGACGGTGGGGGTGGACGACGAGATCAACGGGTACGGCGGGGTGTCGTTCTCGGTGGTCGCGGACGGGCGTGTGCTGTGGTCGTCGCCCACGGTGTCCGGTGCGTCGGATCCCGTTGCTGTTCAGGTGCCGGTGTCGGGGGCTCGGCATGTGCACCTGGTTGTCACGGACACGGATGGGTCCAAGTCGGGGGATCATGGGGATTGGGCGGGGGCGTTGTTCCACTGCGCGTGACGCTCCGCGGGGGGCTCGTTGTTCGTCTGCGGGTGGCGTCATGGTTGCTCGCGGGTGCCTGCGGCGGCCTGTGCGGGTTGCGTCGTGGTTGCTCGCGGGTGCCTGCGGCGGCCTGTGCGGGTTGCGTCGTGGTTGCTCGCGCAGTTCCCCGCGCCCCTGAAATGCCTGCGGCGGCCCGTCGCCGTCCGGTGGTCGGCTGAGGTAGCGCCTTCTGCCGGTGGGTGAGTCGGGGCCGGGGTGGGGGGTATCCGTCCTCGGTCCGGCCCACTGTCCCCGACACGGTGCGGGTTGGCGGTGCCGGCCGCTGCGGGCGGACACCCCCCACCCCGTCCCCTCCCCGCCGCGGGCGGCTATCCCGCCGTCGTGGCCGGTCACCTCCATCCGCCGCCGCTGCGGGCAGTCGTGCCTCCCCCAGTGCCTTAAGGGCCTGGGAGGTGCCCCCAGGGCGGCACGGGTGGGCGCTGGGGGTCCCCCCCTGCTCGAAGAGCTTGGGGGAGGCACCCCGCCAGCGCCGAGCTGCGCAACCCACCCCCGGCCCGCTGCAGCACCGGGCGCGTGTCAGGTTCGGACGGAGTTCAGGCGGCCTTCCAGGTGGGTGAGGAGGTTGCTCAGGAGGGTTGCCAGGTCTGTTTGGGTGGGCTCCGTGAGGGGGGACAGTACCGCCGTCTCGTATGCCAACTGTTCCGGCAGGATCGCGTCCACCAGGTCCCGCCCGGCGTCCGTCAGGCGTACGTGGGACACCCGGCGGTCCCGCGTGTCGCCGCGGCGTTCGACCAGGCCGCGTTCCGTGAGCTGCTTGAGGCGCTTGGTGACGGCGGCCCCGGAGGAGAAGGTCTCCCGGGCCAGGTCGCCGGGCGTCAGCTCGTGGCCGGTGCGGCGCAACGCGCCGAGCAGGTCGAACTCGGGGCGGCTCAGGCCCGCCCGGCGCAGCGGGGCGTCCTCGGCCTGCTGGAGGAGGGCGGCGCAGCGGTTGACCCGGCCGATGATCTCCATCGGGCCGGTGTCGAGGTCGGGGTGGACCGCCTGCCACTGCCGGACGACGGCGGCGACGGTGTCGCCCCTGGTGTCGTCGCCGGCTGCGCCCCGTCCCTTGGTCGCCGTCATGGCCGTACGTCCTCCGCTCTCGCGCTGTCGTCCCGGTCCAGGATGAGTCCCTGGCGCCGTACCGTCGCGGCGAGCGTACGGTGTCCGGCCTGCTCGGCGAGCACCACCCGGTCCTGCGGCAGGGCGCGCTGCCACCACTCGCCGGACGCCGCCTCGGCGGTGGCGCGCAGGTCGACCAGCGCGGCGGCGAGGCTTCGGCGGGCCGCTTCCAGGGCGGCGGGTGTGGTGTGTGGTTCGGTGAGGAGGCGGGCTGCTTCCTCGCGGGTGCGTTCCGCCGTGGCCAGGGCGTGTTCCAGGCGGTCGCCGGAGCGGCGGTTGGTGACGGCCACCGCGGCCACGAAGCCGACCAGGGCGCCGACCAGGGTGTCGACCGTGCGCTCGGTGATCAGTTCGGCGGAGTCCTGGAAGCGGGCGAACTCGGTGATCAGCAGCGCCATCGGGGTCACGCAGAGCGTGCCGAGCCAGTAGTTGCGGCCGATCAGCGCCTCCGCGCCGAAGTTGAACGCCAGGCAGACGATGACGAGCGCCGCCTGGTTGAGATGCGCCAGCGGCGCCACGGCCGCGAAGACGAGGACGCCGATGAGGTTGCCGACCACGCGCTGCACGGCCCGGCTCCAGGTCAGGGTGAGGTTGGCCTGGTAGAGGGAGGCGGCGGTGACCAGGGCCCAGTAGGGGCGGCCGATGCCGAGGGCCAGGGAGGCGTAGCCGGCCAGTGCGCAGCCGAGGAAGGTGCGCAGGGCGATGGGGGCGAGTGGGGTGAGGGGGTGGGGGCGGAGAGTGGTCGTCTCCGCCTGGACTCCGAGGAGTTCGTCCGCCTCGGCCGGCTGGGCGTCGACCGGGGGCAGGGAGCCGTTGCCGCGTAGGTCGCGGGCCCAGGTGCGCAGGCGTTCGGGGTCGCTGTCGGCGGGGGCCGCCAGGGCCACCTCGGCGCGTACGAGGAGGCGCTCCAGGCCGCGGCGGGTGCGGTCGGAACGCACGCCCGCGGACAGCAGGGTCTGCCAGGCCGTCTGGATGGCGGCGGCCGCGGCGGCTCGGGTGTGCGCGTCGGCGGTGGTGGCGTGGGCGGCGGCCGCTGCCAGGGCCTGGGCCGTGGCCCGGCGCTCCGGGCCGTGCGGGCGGACCAGGCCGGGGGCCATGCCGACCAGCCACGCCCAGGCGCCCGCCGCGAGGGCCAGCGCCAGATGGCCGGGGACCTGGCCGAGCGTCTGGGGGGCGAACAGGGACGCGGAGCTGATGAAGGTGAGGACCACGTTGCCGGGCGGGCCGACCCGGGTGGCGTCGCAGACCGCCTTCTGCACGGCGGCCAGCAACGCGCCGACGGTGA
>NZ_PQSS01000117.1 GCF_002920535.1 Streptomyces sp. Ru71
GGCCCCACCGGCGCACGCACCCCGCGCCCACCCCCGCCCACGGCACCCTGACCCCACCCGCACCCCAGCCCGCCGCCCCCGCCCACGCCCTCACCGGCCCCGGCGTTCCCGCCCCCGGCGCCTTGCCCCAAGGTGCCCCCGCCCCCGGCGCCTTCCCCCCAGGGCGCCCCCGCGCCCGCTGTTCTCCCCGAGGACGCCACCCCCGGCGGGGCGCAGGCCTCGTACCCCCAGGACGCCCCCGGCGACCCCTGGCGGCGTTACGACCCCTGGGCGGCGGCGGCCGCTCCGCTGCAGCAGACCGGTGCCGGGGTCGACAGCGTGCAGCAGCGGCGGCGCAGGGACCGGCGGCGGGCCGTGGTCCTCCTGCTCGTCATCGCGTTGGTGTCCGGCGGCGTCGGCGGAGTCGTCGGCGCCTACCTCGAACGCAACGGCGGCTTCGGGACCTCCGTCGAGCTGCCCCAGGCCGGGGACGAACCCAGCGGGCGGGCGCCCGACAGCGTGGCCGGGATCGCCGCGAGGGCCCTGCCCAGCGTGGTCACGCTGCATGTCACCGGCAGCGAGGAGTCGGGCACCGGCACCGGGTTCGTGCTGGACACCCGCGGGCACATCCTCACCAACAACCACGTCGTGGAGCCGGCCGGCACCGGCGGTCGGATAACCGTCGTGTTCAACGGCGGCGAGACCGCCAAGGCCAAGGTCGTCGGCCGGGACAGCGGCTACGACCTGGCCGTCGTCCAGGTCACCGGCGTCAAGGGTCTGAACCCCTTGCCGCTCGGCAACTCCGACAACGTCCGCGTCGGCGACCCCGTCGTCGCCATCGGCGCCCCCTTCGACCTGGCCGGCACCGTCACCTCCGGCATCATCAGCGCCAAGGAGCGGCCCATCACCGCCGGCGGGGAGAAGGGCGACGGCAGCGACGTGTCGTACGTCGACGCGCTGCAGACCGACGCGCCGATCAACCCCGGCAACTCCGGCGGCCCGCTGCTCGACGGGCGCGGCCGGGTCATCGGCATCAACTCCGCCATCCGCTCCGCCGACAGCGCGGGCGGCGGCGACCCCGAGGCGGGCGGGCAGGCCGGTTCCATCGGGCTCGGCTTCGCCATCCCGATCAACCAGGGCAAGCGGGTCGCCGAGGAGCTGATCAACACCGGCCGGGCCACCCACCCCGTCATCGGCATCACCCTCGACATGGACTACACCGGCGACGGCGCCCGCGTCGGCGCGCAGGGCAACGACGGCGGCCCCGCCGTCACCCCCGGCGGGCCCGGCGCCAAGGCCGGCATCAAGCCCGGCGACGTGATCACCGCGGTCGACGGACAGCGGGTCCACTCCAGTGAGGAACTGATCGTCAAGACCCGCGCGCACCGCCCCGGCGACCGCCTTGAGCTGACCCTTGAGCGAGGCGGCGATGAACGAAAGGTTTCGCTGGTCCTGGGCTCGGCAGGCGGCGACTGACCGGTGCCCGGAGGACTGACGCAAACCTCACCCCGGGACGGTACCGGTCGGACAGGTCGGACAGGTACCGTGGACCCGGCCGAGGACATCGCGAGGAGCTACAGGTGTTCAATGACATAGGACCACTAGAGCTGGTGACGATCATTGTGCTCGCTGTGCTCGTCTTCGGTCCGGACAAGCTCCCCAAGGTCATCCAGGACGTCATGCGCACGATCCGGAAGATCCGCGAGTTCTCGGAGAGCGCCAAGCAGGACATCCGCCAGGAGCTGGGCCCGGAGTTCAAGGACTTCGAGTTCGAGGACCTCAACCCCAAGACGTTCATCCGCAAGCAGCTGGAGAACGAGGACCTGGGGCTGAAGGAGATCCGCAACGGCTTCGACCTGAAGAAGGAGATGGCCGAGGTCACGGACGCGGTGCACGGCCGCGACCAGATCGCCTCCGCCAACGGCTCCCCGGCCGGCTCCGCCTCCGGCCGCGTCGACATGACCAAGAAGCCCGAGGACGCGGGCAAGGACGACCGTCCGCCGTTCGACGCCGACGCCACCTGAACCGCCCCCGCACGGCCTGAACGCGCCGCCCGCGCGACCCACGCGCCGGGCGGATTCCCGGCTGCTCGTGGCGGGATGGATATGCTGCCGAGTTGTTGTGCGGATCGGACGAGTACGCCCGAAGGGGGGCGGGCCGTTCCGGTCCGACGAGAGCGAGGAGGCGTCCGGGCAGATGGAGACGACGAGTCGGGCAGTCGCACAGGCGCCGGCCGCGGAGGGCGGACAACAGGTCCCCTCCGCGCGGCGCACGGTCGACGGCTACCTGCGCGCGCCCTTCCCGTGGTACGGCCTCGACGAGGCGTTCACCGGGCCGCGCTGGCTGATGCAGGTCGGTACGGCGGCCGACGGTGCCGTGGAGCACGGTTCGATCGGGCACGGTGACGAGCCGTCCGTGCGGGGCGAGACCGGGGCCGCCGGTGAGCCGCGCGAGAAGTTCGCGGTGGTGGTCACCGTCGCCGCACACCCCTCCCGGCGCAGCGCCGACGGCACGGGGCTGCTGGAAGCGACGTCCGTGTCCTCGGCGGCCTGGCTGGCCGGGGTGGGGCTGCTGTCGTTCACCTGGCCCGGGCAGATGGACCACAGCCTGCGCGACGACTGGCTGGAGCAGCAGACGGAGACCGCCTGGGTGCTGGCTGACGACCTCGACGGCGAGGACTGGTCCACGCTGTCGCTGCCGGTGGACGGTGTGCCGACGCCGTTCCACTACCGGGAGTCGGAGTTCGGCTGGGTGCTGGCCGGCTCCACCCAGCAGGGCGTGCACGTGGGCGCGTACGGCCGGGGGATGAGCGCGTACGGCCTCGGCTTCGCGGTGATCAAGGACATCGGCAGCTACGCCTGACCCTCCGGCCGCCCACCGCACGTCACCCGTCGCGGGCACACCGGCCGTCGGCAGGACGCGGCGGCGGCCGTCCGGCATGGTGGACATGTGATCCTGCTGGCCGCCTGCTTCGCCGTCCTGGGGGCGGCGAGCAACGCCGTGGGCACGGCCTTTCAGCGCAAGGCGGCCTCGACCGTCCCGAGCGGCGGGGGACTGCGCCTGCTGCTGGCCCTGGCCCGCCGGCCGGCCTGGCTGATCGGCATCGGCGGGGTGCTGGCGTCCGCCACCTGCCAGGCGCTCGCGCTGGTGAACGGGCCCATGGCGCTGGTGCAGCCGCTGTTCATCCTGGAGCTGCCGTTCGCCCTGCTGATCGGCGCCCGGCTGATGCACCGCCGGATGCCGCCCGCGGGCTGGTGGGCGGTGGCCGGGGTGGTCGCCGGGCTGGCGCTGATCCTGGCGTCGGCGGCGCCCTCCGGCGGCGACAACCAGGCGCCGATGACGCGCTGGATCCCGGCGCTGGCGCTGTGCCTCGGGGCGATGGGAGCGGCGGTGCTCACCGCCCGCCCGGGCCGGCCTCCCCTGTTCCGCGCCGCGGTGCTCGCGGCGGCGGCGGCCGTCGGCAACGCCCTGACGGCGGCCCTGCTGAAGTCCGCCAGCGACACCTTCGCGCACGGCGGTCTGGAGGCCTTCCTGCGCACCTGGCAGACGTACGGCTTCGCGCTGGTCGGCGTCGCGGCCCTGCTGTTGCTGGAGAACTCCCTGCAGGCCGGTTCGCTGGCCGCCTCCCAGCCCGCGCTGACCATCGGGGACGCGACGGTGAGTCTGCTGCTCGGCGTCCTGCTGTTCGGCGAGGACATCCGCACCGGCTGGTGGGTGGTGCCGGAGGCGCTCGGCATCGGGCTCATCCTGTGGGGTGTGCTGCGGCTGGTCCGGGTCGTGCCGAACGTCCAGCAGACACTCGTGGGCGACGACAGCCTGGCGAGGCCGTCGCCGCCCACGTGAGGAGCGTGCTCGGAGGATCAGAACTTGTTGCGCGGGGTGATCCCCAGCGACATCCCCGAAAGACCGCGCTGACGGCCGCCCAGCTTGCCCGCGATGGCGCGCAGCGCGGAGCCGGCGGGGGAGTCCGGGTCGGACAGCACGACCGGCTTGCCCTCGTCGCCGCCCTCGCGCAGCCGCACGTCGATCGGGATGGAGCCGAGGACGGGGACGTTGGTGCCCGTGGTGCGGGTCAGGCCGTCGGCGACGAGCTGGCCGCCGCCGGTGCCGAAGACGTCGACCATCTCGCCGCAGTGCGGGCAGGGCAGGCCGGACATGTTCTCGACGACGCCGACGATCTTCTGGTGGGTCTGCACGGCGATGGAGCCGGCCCGCTCGGCGACCTCGGCGGCGGCCTGCTGCGGGGTGGTCACGACGAGGATCTCGGCGTTGGGGACCAGCTGGGCCACGGAGATCGCGATGTCACCGGTGCCGGGCGGCAGGTCCAGCAGCAGCACGTCCAGGTCGCCCCAGTACACGTCCGCGAGGAACTGCTGCAGCGCGCGGTGCAGCATCGGGCCGCGCCACACGACCGGGGCGTTGCCCGGGGTGAACATGCCGATGGAGATGACCTTCACGCCGTTCGCCGACGGCGGCATGATCATGTTCTCGACCTGGGTGGGACGGCCGTCCGCGCCCAGCATGCGGGGCACGCTGTGGCCGTAGATGTCGGCGTCGACGACACCGACCTTCAGGCCGTCGGCCGCCATGGCCGCCGCCAGGTTCACCGTCACCGAGGACTTGCCCACGCCGCCCTTGCCGGAGGCGACCGCGTAGACGCGGGTGAGGCTGCCGGGCTTGGCGAAGGGCACCTCGCGCTCGGTCTGGCCGCCGCGCAGCGCCGACGCCAGCTCCTTGCGCTGCTCGTCGCTCATCACGTCGAGCGTGACGTCGACGCGCGTGACGCCGTCCACGCGGGAGACCGCGTCCGTGACGCGCTGCGTGATGGTGTCGCGCATCGGACAGCCGGACACCGTCAGGTACACGGTGACCGCGACCGCGCCGTCGGCGCCGATCTCCACCGATTTGACCATCCCGAGTTCGGTGATGGGCCGGTTGATCTCGGGGTCGTTCACCGTCGCCAGCGCTTCGCGCACCGCGTCTTCCGTAACCATAAGGACGATGGTACGGCCCGGTAGCCACCGCCCGGGATGCCCGTCAGCGGTCGTCTACGTCACGTCCGGGCGACCGTTCCGCCGGGAATACCACCGCTTCCGGACGATGGCCGTTCTGCAGGTGCTCCAGCTCCTTGACCAGGTCCTGCAGCTCGGAGCGGATCCAGTCGCGGGTGGCGACCTCGCCGAGGCCCATCCGCAGCGCGGCCACCTCCCGGGTCAGGTACTCGGTGTCGGCGATCGACCGCTCGTTCTGCTTGCGGTCCTGCTCCAGGTTGACCCGGTCGCGGTCGTCCTGCCGGTTCTGCGCGAGCAGGATCAGCGGGGCGGCGTAGGAGGCCTGCAGGGACAGCATCAGGGTCAGGAAGATGAACGGGTAGCGGTCGAAGCGCAGGTGCTCCGGCGCGGCCACGTTCCACAGCACCCACAGGATGATGACGACGGTCATCCAGACGATGAACCGTCCGGTGCCCAGGAACCGGGCGATCCGCTCCGACAGCCGGCCGAAGGCCTCGGGGTCCCATTCGGGCAGGATGCGCCGCCTGGGCGGGCGCGGCTGGTCGAGCCGGGCACGCGGACGGCTGGTCGCGGTCGCCCCGGCGGGCATGCGGTCGCGGGTGGTGTCGCGGTCAGGTGCCATGTGCGTTCGCCCCCTCTCCCAGGTGGAACTCGGTCTCCCGCCAGTCCTCGGGCAGCATGTGGTCCAGTACGTCGTCCACGGTCACGACGCCCAGCAGCGACCCGGACTCGTCGACCACGGGCGCCGCGACCATGTCGTACGTCGCGAAGAACCCGGCGACGACCGGCAGCGCCGCGTCCGGGGCCAGCGGTTGCAGGTCCTGGTCGACCAGTGAGCTGACCAGGGTGTACGGCGGGTCGCGCAGCAGCCGCTGGAAGTGGACGGTGCCCAGGTACTTGCCGGTCGGCGTCTCGTCCGGCGGCCGGCACACGTACACCTGCGCGGCGAGCGCCGGCGACAGGTCGGGGTTGCGCACCCGGGCCAGCGCGTCGGCGACGGTGGCGTCGGGGCGCAGCACGATCGGCTCGGTGGTCATCAGACCGCCGGCGGTGTGCTCCTCGTACGACATCAGGCGCCGCATCTCGGCCGCGTCGGCGGGCTGCATCAGGCTCAGCAGCCGCTCGGTGTCGGCCTCGGGCAGCTCGGCGAGCAGGTCGGCGGCGTCGTCGGGATCCATGGCCTCCAGGACGTCGGCGGCGCGTTCCTCGGCGAGCTTGCCGAGGATCTCGATCTGGTCGTCCTCCGGCAGCTCCTCCAGCACGTCGGCGAGCCGGTCGTCGTCGAGCGCGGCGGCGACCTCGGAGCGGCGCTTGGGGGAGAGGTGGTGCAGCACGTTCGCCAGGTCGGCGGGGCGCAGCTGCTCGAAGGTGGCGAGCAGGTTCTCGGCGCCCTGCCCGTGCTCCTCCAGCGAGAAGCCGGTGACCTGGGACCACTCGACGGTCAGCGCCTCGCCCTTGGCCCGCCGGAAGGCGCTGGACTTCCTGCCCTTGCGGACGAAGACGCGGTCGATCTCCCAGTCGCGGCGGGCGGGCAGCTGCTGCACCGACAGGTCGAGCACGGTGACCTCCTCGCCGGTCTCGACCAGGGTGACGCGCTTGTCCAGCAGCTCGCCGAAGACGAGCCGCTCGGTGGGCCGCTGCTCGAAGCGGCGCACGTTGAGCACGCCGGTGGTGATGACCTGGCCGGACTCGATGCTGGTCACCCGGGTCATGGGCAGGAAGATGCGGCGCCGGGTCGCCAGTTCGACGACCAGCCCGAGCAGCCGCGGCGGCCGGCGGCCGACGCGCAGCATGACGACCAGATCGCGTACGCGTCCCACCTGGTCGCCGGTCGGATCGAACACGGCGACGGCGGCGAGATGCGAGACGAAGATCCGGGGGGCGCCCCCTGCCATGACCGGGGCCTCCTTTACATGGGTGCGTGACGGTATCGGTGAGTCTTTCCCCAATTGCCCGCTCAGTCGGGCTTCAGGCTAGCCCGTCCCGTTCGGAAACGTCCCGGCGGGCGGTCCGGACGGACTGGCTCCGCCCGGCGGCCACGGCCCCGGTACGCTGCCGTACGCCGCTGTGGACCTCGACGGAAAGGCGCCTGCTTCCGTGACTGCGACTGCCCTGGGCCTCACCCGCCGGACCGCGCTCGCCTGCGCGCTCGCCGCGCTGGCCGTGACCGGGCTCGCGGGGTGCTCCGACGATCCGGACGCGGGCACCAACGGCGTCGGCAAGCTGCCGCCCGAGCAGATCCAGAGCCGCACCCAGCAGGCCGCCGCAGCGGTCGACGCCGTCCACCTGTCGGGGAACGTCGTGGCGGGCGGGCACACGTACAAGCTGGACATGCGCCTGAAGCGGGACGGCGGCACCGGCTCGGTGACCTCCGAGGCGGGCACCTTCCAGCTGCTGCGCGTGGACAAGCAGCTGTTCCTGAAGGCGGGCGCCGACTTCTGGGACCACGAGGACTCCAAGGGCGGGCCGAAGGTGGCGGACACCGCGGCCGCGGACAAGCTCGGCGGCAAGTACGTCAAGGTCCCGCAGGGCGACCCCGCGTACCAGCGGTTCAGCGGTTTCACGGACAAGGACGTCCTCCTCGACAGCGTGCTGACCCTGCACGGAGCGCTCGCCACGGACGGCTACCACGAGCAGTCCGGCGTACGCACCATCCGCATCACCGGCGACAAGGGCTCGGGCGGCACCCTCGACGTCTCCCTGGAGGGCAAGCCGTACCCCCTGCGCCTGGTCCGAGCGGGCGGCGCCGGCACCCTGGTCTTCTCGGAGTGGGCCAAGGACTTCCCCCTGGCGGAGCCGAAGAAGGACGACACGGTCGACTACGGCAAGCAACTGCCGACGTCGTAGCTCTCAACGCCGGCCCTGCAGCGCCCCGCCAGGGGCGCGGGGAACTGCGCGACCAGCCACAACGAGCCCGCAGCCGAACCAGGACAGAACCCGGTACTACCGCTTTCGCTTCTTGAAGAGCAACCGGTGCAACCCCGCAGGGATCGCCCTCCGGGTCGTAGCCGGCGACCCCACAGGCGCCGCGGCCAGCGACCCCTCGGGCAACGGCAACACCGACCCCACCGGTTCCATGCGGAGCACCCGGCACTCCCGCGCCCACCGCCGAGGCATCTCCTCACCGTCGGGCGCGTTGAGCCGCTTGCCCTTCAGCTCGGCGACAGCCGCCTCCCACGCCTCCGACTCCGGCGCCAGCTCGACGACCTTCACGGGGAAGGACACCAGCCGGCCGCCCTTGTCCTTGCTGCGCACGGTCACCTCGGCGGTGCCGCCGTCGGCCAGACCGGTCAGCGGCTGCTCGGACCCGTCGCCGACCAGGCACACCGCGCCCTCGTGCCACACGTGCCACAGCGCACGCGCGGCCGGGGCTCCGGCGGCCTTGACCCAGATGAGGCCGGACTTCTTGGTGGCCTCCTCGACGAGGGCCTGGTCGAGCAGCTCGCTTGTCATGCGCCCAGCCTAACCAGCGGTCCCGCCGCGTCCCGTCACAGCCAGCCGTTGCGCTTCAGCGTGCGGTGGATGCCCAGGCAGATGACGCCGGTGATCGCCATGATCACCGGGTAGCCGTAGCGCCAGTGCAGTTCCGGCATGTGCTCGAAGTTCATCCCGTACACCCCGCACACCATCGTCGGTACGGCGATGATCGCGGCCCACGAGGTGATCTTGCGCATGTCCTCGTTCTGCGCCACGGACGCCTGCGCGAGGTTGGCCTGGAGGATGGAGTTCAGCAGCTCGTCGAAGCCGACGACCTGCTCCTGCACCCGGGCGAGGTGGTCGGCGACGTCCCGGAAGTACTTCTGGATGTCGGGGTCGATCAGCCGCATCGGCCGCTCGCTGAGCAGCTGCATGGGCCGCAGCAGCGGGGAGACCGCCCGCTTGAACTCCAGGATCTCCCGCTTGAGTTGGTAGATCCGGCCCGCGTCCGTACCGCGCGGGCTGCCCTTGCGGCCGGGCGAGAAGACGTCCGTCTCGACGGCGTCGATGTCGTCCTGGAGGCTGTCGGCGACCGCGATGTAGCCGTCCACGACGTGGTCGGCGATGGCGTGCAGCACCGCGGAGGGGCCCTTGGCGAGCAGCTCCGGGTCGTCCTGGAGCCGGTGGCGCAGCGCGCGCAGGCTGCCCTGCCCGCCGTGCCGGACCGTGATGACGAAGTCCCGTCCGGTGAAGCACATCACCTCGCCGGTCTCGACGACCTCGCTGGTGGCGGTGAGTTCGGTGTGCTCGACGTAGTGGACCGTCTTGAAGACGGTGAACAGCGAGTCGTCGTAGCGCTCCAGCTTGGGCCGCTGGTGCGCCTGCACGGCGTCCTCCACGGCCAGCGGGTGCAGCCCGAACTCCGTGGCGATCCCGGCGAATTCGTCCTCGGTCGGCTCGTGCAGGCCGATCCACACGAAACCGCCGTCGCGCCGCACCTGGCGCATGGCCTCCTGCGGGGTGATCGGGCGGTCGCTGGGAAGCCGGGCGCCGTCGCGGTAGACGGCGCAGTCGACGACGGCCGAGGGGCGGGCCGGGGTGCGGGTGGTGTAGCCGCCGGTGGCCGTGGGCAGCTCCTTGCGGAGGGAGACACGGGACGGGCGGACCACTGCGCGCAGGTCGCGGATCATCGACATGGGCGGGCTCCTTCGCATCGGGCAGCGAAGACCCCGGTCACCCCCGGCGGGTGGAACTACCCGGAATGAGGACGTCCTGCGTGCGCGTGTTTGGCACGTCCACAAAGCGGGGAGCACCGCACCGTCGCGGTGGCGAGCTTCGCTGCTGATTCAGATCAGACAGATCAGGCAAAACGAAACGAAGTGCTCTTCCGAGTGAAGGCGCGAGCGCGAAAGGCGGCAGGGAGCCGGATTCAGAGCAACCGCATCAGCGGCCGGAAGAGCGAGTGGTACTGCACGGTCGACTTCGATCCATGACAGCCCCACCTCCTCCGGTCGGTCCCTCGTAAGGGAGTTCCTTCGGCGTCGGGTCTCGATGCGCGACGCTTCTGCGTGCTGCCCCGACCGGCCAAGAGTATCAGCCGACCGGTGTGTCAAGGCGCGGCTTTGCCCGGTACTGACGAGTTCTATGCTCGCGGCATGGCAGATGTTCTTCCTCTCGTCGAGGCCCGCTTGAGCACCGCGCTGGGCGAGCCGGACGCCCGCGCGGCGGTCACCTTCCTCGGCACGGACCGGATCGAGGTGCTGCGCTTCCACGAGGGTGACATCGTGCGCTACGCCACCCTCGGCATGTCCGCGCAGCCCATGACGGACCCCACCGCGATGCTCGCCGACCCGGTCAAGGGGCCCCGCGCCGAGCTGGTGCTGTCGGTGCGCGCCGGTGTCGCCGACACCGACAAGGTGCTCCGCCCGCTCGCCGTGCTGGCCGCGTCACCGCAGGTCGAGGGCGTGGTCGTGGCCCCGGGCGCGTCGCTGGACGTCGGCGACCCGCTGTGGCCGGGCGCCCCCTTCACCTCCGTCCTCGTCGCCGAGCCGGGCGGCCTGGTGGAGGATCTGGAGCTGGACGAGCCCATGGACCCGGTGCGCTTCCTGCCGCTGCTGCCGATGACGCCGAACGAGGCCGCCTGGAAGCGGGTGCACGGCGCCCAGGCCCTCCAGGAGAAGTGGCTCACGCACGGCACGGACCTGCGGGACCCCAACCGCAAGTCCGTACCGCTGGAGTGACGGATCTCACCAACGCCGAGGCGGCGGGCGTCAGTTGGCGAAGACCGTGACACCGTCCTCGGTGGCGTGCTCCGGCTCCAGCGCTTCGGCCTCGTGGGCGAGCGCGTCACGCCGTACGAGGACCACGAGCGCGCCGATCACCGCGGTGGCCGCCGCCACCACGAACGGGATGTGGAGGTCGCTCCACTCCTCGATCTTCGGCGCCAGGTAGGGCGCGGCGGCCGCCGCGAACCACCGCACGAAGTTGTAGCCGGCGCTGGCCACCGGGCGCGGGGCGTCGGAGACGCCGAGGGCCAGCTCGGTGTAGACGGTGTTGTTCACGCCGATGAACGCGCCGGACAGGATCGTGCAGACGATCGCCGTGGTGTGGTCGCCGTAGCCGAGGACCGCCACGTCGGCCGCGAGCAGCACCAGCGAGCCGCCGAGCACCTTCAGTGAGCCGAAGCGCGCCTGCATGCGCGGCGCCACGATCACCGAGAACACCGCGAGCAGCACGCCCCAGGCGAAGAAGACCGCGCCGGACTTGTACGGCGTCATGTTCAGCACGAACGGCGTGAAGGCCAGGACCGTGAAGAACGTGTAGTTGTAGAAGAACGCCGAGATCGCGGCGGAGGCGAGGCCGCCGTGGCCGAGCGCCTTGATCGGGTCCAGCAGCGAGGTCTTGCGGGCGGGCTTCGGCTGTTCCTTCAGGAACGCCGTGATGCACAGGAAGCCGACCGCCATGAGGAACGCGGTGCCGAAGAACGGGTAGCGCCAGCTGGCGTCGCCGAGGAGCGCGCCGAGCAGCGGGCCGCAGGCCATGCCGAGGCCGAGCGCCGACTCGTAGAGCAGGATCGCCGCCGCGCTGCCCCCGGCCGCCGCGCCGACGATCACCGCCAGCGCGGTGGAGACGAACAGCGCGTTGCCCAGTCCCCAGCCCGCGCGGAAGCCGACCAGTTCGCCGACCGAGTCCGAGGTGCCGGCCAGGCCGGCGAAGACCACCACGAGCGCGAGGCCGGCCAGCAGTGTCTTGCGGCCGCCGATGCGGCTGGAGACGAAGCCGGTCACCAGCATGGCGATGGCGGTGATCAGGAAGTACGAGGTGAACAGCAGGGAGACCTGGCTGGGGGTGGCCTGGAGCCCCTGGGCGATGGACGGCAGGATCGGGTCGACGAGTCCGATGCCCATGAAGGCGACGACGGACGCGCCCGCGGTCGCCCAGACCGCCTTGGGCTGCCGCAGGAGGCCGCCGGCTCCCGCGTCGAAGGTGTCCATGTCTTCTCCAATCCCGGCTGATGCCCGACGAAGAGATGGTTGCAATATGCATACAGTAAGTTAGCCGAACTAATTAATGCAAGCTACATGTAGTTTTGGCCGGTGAGAAGGGACCCGGACGGGTGATCGTCCTTGACGTGAGGCGGTCGGGGTAGGACCGTGGGGCCCTATGAGGGGCGAACCCAGTTGCCCGAAGTGTGGTGGCCGGGTCAGGGCTCCCGGTCTCTTCGCCGATTCCTGGCAGTGCGATGCGCATGGGACGGTGTATCCGCTGCAGCCCGTGATCCCGCCCAGCGTCGAGGCCCTCAACGCGGTGGTGCGCCGCACGCAGGTGCCGGTGTGGATGCCGTGGCCGCTGCCGGTGGGCTGGCTGTTCACGGGGGTGGCTTGCGCCGGTGACGACCGCAGCGGCGGCCGGGCGACGGCGGTGGCCTGCACGGGGCCCGGTCCCCTCGGCGGCATGGGGGAGCTGATCCTCGTCGCCGAGGAGCTCGGTGTGGGTCTCGGCGCGCGGTACGCCGGCATCGACGGACCCGATCCCGGGCCGTACATGAACGTCGAGAAGCCCGCCGAGGTCAAGGTGCTGGCCGCCGGGCGGCCGACGCCGCTGTGGCATGTGTCCGGAGGACCGGCCGACCGGGCGGTCTTCGCGGGCGAGGCGCTCGGGCTGTGGCTGTGGGCGGTGGTGTGGCCCGAGCAGTCGGGGCTGCTGATGTACGACGAGCTGGTGCTGGCGGATCTCCGGGAGGCGGGGGCCGAAGTCGAACTGGTGCCGTGCGGGGCGTTGTCGCCGCGCTTGCTGAAGCCGTAGGGCTGCGCCGGCTTCAGCGGTGCGCCTACCGAGGGGGTGGGTTGCTCGTCGAGGCCGCTGCGGGGTGTCGTGGGCTGGTCGCGCAGCTCCCCGCGCCCCTTTGGGTTGGTCGATGTAAGGGGTGCTTGGCAGTGCGGGGGTGACCGGGGGGCTTGAAAATCCGGTTATCCTTGGGTGTCCCCTTTCCGTGCCGCCACCGCCTGGAGTCCGCGTCGTGCGTATTGATCTGCACTGCCACTCCACCGCGTCCGACGGTACGGACACTCCGGCCGAGCTGGTGCGCAATGCCGCCGCCGCCGGGCTGGACGTCGTCGCGCTGACCGATCACGACACCACCCGTGGGTACGGCGAGGCGATCGCCGCGCTGCCCGAGGGGCTCACCCTGGTCACCGGCGCGGAGCTGTCCTGTCGTCTCGACGGCGTCTCCATGCACATGCTGGCCTACCTCTTCGACCCCGAGGAGCCCGCCCTGCTCGCCGAGCGCGAGCTGGTCCGGGACGACCGGGTGCCGCGGGCCAAGGGCATGGTCGCCAAGCTGAACGCGCTGGGCGTGCCGGTCACCTGGGAGCAGGTGGCCCGGATCGCCGGCGACGGCAGCGTCGGGCGGCCGCACGTGGCGACCGCGCTGGTCGAGCTGGGTGTCGTGCCCACCGTGAGCGACGCCTTCACCGCCGAATGGCTCGCCGACGGCGGCCGGGCCTACGTCGAGAAGCACGAGACCGACCCCTTCGAGGCCATCCGGCTGGTCAAGGGTGCGGGCGGCGTCACCGTCTTCGCGCACCCCGCCGCGAGCAAGCGGGGGCGTACCGTGCCGGAGTCCGCGATCGCCGAGATGGCGGCCGCCGGCCTGGACGGCATCGAGGTCGACCACATGGACCACGACGAGGACACCCGGGCCCGGCTGCGCGGCCTGGCGAAGGACCTCGGCCTGCTGGTCACCGGCTCGTCCGACTACCACGGCAGCCGCAAGACCGTCGAGCTCGGGGCGTACACGACCGACCCCGAGGTCTACGGCGAGATCACGCGGCGCGCGACCGGCGCGTTCCCGGTGCCGGGCGCCGGCGGAGTGTGAGCCCTCCGCTCACGCCCACCCTCTCTTTCTCACCTCTCGCAAGGCTTGCACCACACTCATGTTCGACGTCGCTGTCTTCGGCTCTCTCTTTCTGACCCTTTTTGTCATCATGGATCCCCCTGGGATCACCCCGATCTTCATCGCGCTGACCGGCGGGCGCCCCGCCCGGGTGCAGAAGCGGATGGCGTTCCAGGCCGTGTGCGTGGCCGGCGGGGTGATCACGGTGTTCGGGCTGCTCGGCCACCAGATCCTGAACTACCTGCACGTCTCCGTGCCCGCGCTGATGATCGCGGGCGGGCTGCTCCTGCTGCTCATCGCGCTCGACCTGCTCACCGGCAAGACCGACGAGCCCAAGCAGACCAAGGATGTCAACGTCGCCCTGGTGCCGCTGGGCATGCCGCTGCTGGCCGGGCCGGGGGCGATCGTGTCCGTCATCCTGGCCGTGCAGAAGGCCGGGAGCGTCTCCTCGCAGGTGTCGGTGTGGACGGCGATCCTCGCCATCCATGTCGTGCTGTGGCTGGTGATGCGCTACTCGCTGCTCATCATCAAGGTCATCAAGGACGGCGGCGTGGTCCTGGTGACCCGGCTCGCCGGCATGATGCTCTCCGCGATCGCCGTGCAGCAGATCATCAACGGTGTCACGCAGGTGATCCGGGGCGGCTGAACCCGCCCGTACACGCGGCAGGGCCCCGCGCGGCGCAGTGTGCCGTGCGGGGCCCTGATGCTTTTGGCGGGGGAGCAGCCCTGTTATGAGGCCGTGGTGTCGGCCGGGCGGATCCACAGTCGCTGCCCGATGGCGGCGGCCTGCTGCACGATCCGGTTGACAGAGGCGGCGTCCACGACAGTGGTGTCCACGGGCGTGCCGTCGACGTCGTCGAGTCGCAGGATTTCGAAGCGCATGGTCGCTTCCCCCTTCGTCTGGTCATCCTCCTGGGGAGAACTACTCATCAGTGGACCACTGGGCCTCGGTGCCCGCGATCCGTACGCCTTAGTCAACCCGCTGCGTGTTACGAACATTCCCTACGCTAAAGAAATTTTTCGAACGGCTAATTACTGACGAGTAAGACGTCACTGTGCGGGACCGAACGGGACCGGTTGTGTTCGTTGCGTGACCAACGGGACAATGGAGACGATGAACGACGACCTGGCGGCCGTGGCCGCCCGTATCGACCGCACGAACGAGCTGCTGCAGCGCATGCTCGCCGAGGTGGCCAAGACGCCCTCCACCCACGCGATCTTCGTCGACGCGGGCTACCTCTACGCCGCCGCGGGACGCCTGGTCGCCGGCACCGAGGACCGCCGCGCCTTCGACCTGGACGCCGAGGGCCTGATCGAGGCGCTCATCGACCGCGCCCGCAACGTCTTCGCAGACAGCCGTCTGCTGCGCGTGTACTGGTACGACGGCGCCCGCCGCCGTATCCACACCGCCGAGCAGCAGTCCATCGCCGAACTGCCCGACGTCAAGGTCCGCCTGGGCAACCTCAACGCCAACAACCAGCAAAAAGGCGTCGATTCACTGATCCGCACCGACCTGGAGTCCCTCGCCCGGCACCGCGCCATCAGCGACGCCGCCCTGCTCGGCGGCGACGAGGACCTGGTGTCGGCGGTCGAGGCGGCCCAGGGGTACGGCGCCCGCGTGCACCTGTGGGGCATCGAGGCACCCGAGGGCCGCAACCAGGCCGAACCCCTGCTGTGGGAGGTCGACAGCCAGCGCACCCTCGACCTCGACTTCTTCAAGCCCTACGTCTCCCGGCGCACCCCCGCCACCTTCGAGGGCGCGCAGGCCACCCGGCCCACCCGGGAGGACGTCCGCTTCGTCGGCGCGCAGATCGCCGCCAAGTGGCTCGCCGCGCGGGGGCGTGAGGCCCTCGTGGAGCTGCTGCCCGGGCATCCCTATCTGCCGGGCTCCGTCGACCAGGACCTGCTGGTCGAGGCCGAGGGGCTGCTCCAGTACTCCCTGCGCGGACAGGCGGACCTGCGGCGCGCGCTGCGGGACGGCTTCTGGGGGCACCTGCAGACGCAGTACTAGGCGCGTGCGCGCCTGCGGGCGCAGTACCAGGCCCGCTCGCCCGCAGACGCAGTACTAGACCCGCTCGCCGGGGACGGTGTCCCAGAAGTCGGCGAGCGCACGGGCCGTCGCCTCCGGCTGGTCGGCGTTGGGGGAGTGCTCGGCACCCTCGATGACCGTGCGGCGGGCCCGCAGGCGCACGGCCATCTCGTCCAGCAGCGGCACCGGCCAGGTGTCGTCATGGGCGCCGGACAGCACATGGAACGGCAGCGGCAGGGCGGCCAGTTCGTCCACCCGGTCCGGCTCGGTGCACAACTGGCGCCCCGCGGCCAGCAGTTGCGCGGGCCGAGTGTTCAGCCAGCGCTGCCGCAGCTGCTCCGGGCTCACCGGCCCGCGCGCCGGGCCGCCGACCTCCTCGGGCGGGCCCATCGTCTGCATGACGTCCCACACCTCGGCCAGCGTCATCACCGCCAGCGCGTCCCGCAGCAGCTTCACCCGCTGCTCCTGCGAGACGGAGATCTGCGCCGGACCGGACGACATCAGCGTGAACGAGCGGAACGGGGTGTGGTCCAGCAGCACGGCCGCCCGGCAGAGCTGGCCGCCGAGCGAGTGGCCGAGCAGATGCACCGGCGTGCCCAGCGCCGCCGCCTGAGCCAGCACGTCCCGGGCCAACTCGCCCTGCGCGTACGCCGACTCGTCGTCGTCCGGACCCTCGGACTCGTTCTGCCCGCGCCCGTCCACGGCGACCGTCCGGTACCCGCGCTGCGCGAGCGGCCGGTGCATCAGCGCGAAGTCCTCCTTGCTGCCGGTGTATCCGGGCACCAGCAGCGCCACGCCCCTCACCGGGACGCCGGGTGCGGCGGGCATCTCGACCACCGCGAACTCCCCGCGTGACGTGCGCAGCCGGTGGGCGCGGGCGCTCGGGGGCGGGGTGAAGGGGGAGGGATTCTCTGCGGGTTCGGGCGTGCTGGGATCGGTCACGAGCCGAGGGTAGCGGGCGCGCTGCCCGGGCCCGCAGACGCCGGCGGCCCGGTCCCACACGAGGTGGGCCGGGCCGTCGGATGCGCTACGGCGCGGGTCAGCCGTCCGCCGGCTCCGCGGCTGCCGCGACCTTGCGGGTACGGCGGGCCTTCGGCTTCGCCTCGGTCTCCGCGTCCGCGTCCGCCGGGGCGGCTGCGGCCTTGCGGGTACGGCGCGGCTTGGCCTCCGGCTCCGCGTCCGCCGGGGCGGCCGTGGCCTTGCGGGTGCGGCGCACCGTCTTCGGCTTGGCCTCGGTCTCCGGCTCGGCGGTGGCCTGGGCGGGGATCTCGGCGGTGGCCTCGACGGTACCGGTGGCCGCCTGCGCGGTCTGCGTCGCCTCGGCCGCCTTGCTCGCCGCGGTCTTGCGGGTGCGGGTCTTCGGCTTGGCCTCCGTGCCTTCGGCGGTGTCCACGGCTGCCTCGGCGGCGGCCGTCGCCTTGCGGGTACGGGTCCGCGTCTTCGGCTTGGCCTCGGTCTCCGCCTCCACCGGGGTGGAGGCCGCGGTCTTGCGGGTGCGGCGGGGCTTGGCCTCGGCGGTCTCCTCCGCCGCGACTGCCTCCGCCGGCTCGGCGGCGGCCGTGGCCTTGCGGGTGCGGCGCGTCTTCGGCTTCGCCTCGGTGGTTTCCGCCGTGTCCACGGCAGCCTCGGCGGCCTTGCTCGCCGCGGTCTTGCGGGTGCGGGTCTTCGGCTTGGCCTCGGACTCCGGTTCGGCGGTGGCCTGAGCGGGGATCTCGGCCGTGGCCTCGACCGTCGCCGTGCTCGCCTGGACGGCCTCGGCCGTCTTGCTCGCTGCGGTCTTGCGGGTGCGGCGGGGCTTGGCCTCGGCGGTCTCCTCCGCCGCGACCGCCTCCGCGGGCTCGGCGGCGGCCGTGGCCTTGCGGGTGCGGCGCGTCTTCGGCTTGGCCTCGGCCGACTCCGCCGTGTCCACGGCTGCCTCGGCGGGGGCGGCGCTCTCGGCGGTCGCCGCTGCCTTGCGGGTGCGGCGGGCCTTCGGCTTGGCCTCGGCGGTCTCCGCCGTGTCCACGGCCTCGGCGGCCTGCTCCGGGACGGCGGCCGTCTCGACGGTGGCCGGCTCCGCGGGGGCAGTCGCCTTGCGGGTACGGCGGCGCGGCGTCGCGGCCGGGGCCTCGGCGGCCTCGGCCGGCTCCTGGGCCGGCTCGTCCGTCGGCTCGGTCGTCGGCGTGGCCTCGGCCGGAGCCGTGGACGCCTGCGCCGACTTGCGCGTACGGCGTCGGCGCGACTTCGCCGGAGTCTCGGCGGTCTCCGCGGTCTGCGGCGCGTCGAGGGCCGTACCCTCCGACGCCGTGACCGCGGCGGCCGTACGGTCGGCGTCCGCCTCGGCGGACGTACCGGCCGGGGACGGCTGCGTCGCCGTCACGGCCGCCTCGGCCGCGGCCGAGGAACCGCCGCGCGTGCGGCGACGGCGGCGCAGGACGCGCGGCCCCGAGGTGCCCTCGGCGGCGTCGGCCGCAGCGGT
>NZ_PQSS01000118.1 GCF_002920535.1 Streptomyces sp. Ru71
TCCGGGAACGACATCAGCCTCACCTGACAGGGAGCCTCAGTGGCGGCGCTCGGCGCAGCCCAGCAGTTCGGCGGTGGTCGTGAGCGTGGCGACCAGCGAGAGCGTGTGGCGGATCATCGCTGCGGTGTAGTCGGCGGGCACCCCGCTGATCGCGTCCGTCGGGACGACGGCGGTGTAGCCGAGGTTCACGGCGTCGAAGACGGCGTTCGGGATCGCCACGTTGGCCGAGACACCGGTGACGACGAGGGTGCGGCAGCCGAGGTTGCGCAGCAGGGCGTCGGCGCCGGTGCCGTGCAGGGGTGACAGTCCGTGCAGCCGGCGCAGCACGAAGTCCGCCTCGCCGACCTCGATCGGCGGCGCCACGCGGACCGCCGCCGTCCCGGCGAGCTGCCGCACCGGCAGCCGTTCGGCGGCCCGGAACAGGCGGGCGTTGCGGCTCGCGCCCCGGCCGTCCGGGCGGCGTTCGGCGACGGCGTGGACGACCGGCCACCCGGCGCGGTGCGCGGCGGCGACCAGCCGGGCGACGTTGCCGAGGGCGCCGGAGGCGCGGGCGGCGCGGGCGAGTTCCGGGAGGGCGGCGTCGGGTCCGACGACGCCCTGCTGGCACTCGACGGTGAGCAGCACGGTGCCGGTGGGGTCGAGGAGGTCGCTGAGCTGGGTGTGCGTCGGCATGTTCCCCCCTGGCGGCGGCGACGGCGACGGCGGTGAGTCGGGCGAGGGTAGCCACCGTTGCGCGACGAGGGAAGACGAACCATGATTTGCTGACGATACGTCAGACGAGCGGAGGGGGCCGGATGACCGCCACACAGCGCCGGGGCCGGAAGATCATGATGACGCCCGGCGAACTGGACGAGTTCCTCGCCGAGCAGCGCACCTGCCGGCTCGCCACGGTGTCGGCCGACGGCTCGCCCCATGTGAGCGCCCTGTGGTTCCTGTGGGACGGCACGGCGCTGTGGCTGTACTCGGTGGTGCGCAGCAGACGGTGGGCGGACCTGCGGCGCGATCCGCGGGTGGCGGTCGCGGTGGACACCGGCGAGGACTACGGCGAGCTGCGCGGCGTGGAGCTGTCCGGCGCCGTGGAGGTGGTGGGCGAGGTGCCGCGCACCGGGGAGCTGTGCGCGGAACTCGACGCCGTGGAGACGCGGTTCGCGCGCAAGTACTTCGGTCTGGACATGCTGCCGCACGACGGCCGGCACGCCTGGCTGCGGCTGACCCCGCAGAAGGTCGTCTCCTGGGACTTCCGCAAGCTCGGCCCGCACTAGCCGCGCACCGCTCGAACTCGGCCCACGCCGGCCGCGCACCGCCCGGAGCTCAGCCCCCGTCACCCCCGCCCCCGACGTGCTCGGCCGCCGCCCGCAGGGCCGTGACCGCCGCGCGGATGGAGGGCCGGCGGTCGGCGTCGGCACGCCATACGACGTACACATGGCGGCGCACGCGCTGCTTGAGCGGCACGGTCACCACGCCCTCGGGCATCGGGTGGCGCCCGAGCAGCGGCGCGATGCACACCCCGAGGCCGGCGGCGACCAGGCCGAGCTGGGTGTGCGTCTCGCCGGCGCGGTGGCCGACGATCGGCTCGATGCCGCGCGAGCGCAGCGTGTACATCAGCCACTCGTGGCAGAACTCGCCCTCGCCCCAGGTGATCCACTCGTCCTCGGCGAACTCCCCGAGGTCCACCTCGGCGCGGCCGGCCAGCGGGTGCCCGGCGGGCATGGCCACGTCGGCGGGGTCGTCCAGGACGGAGGCCTTGACCAGCCCGTCGGGCAGCGGCATCGGCTTGTTGTACCAGTCGAGGACGACGGCCAGGTCGAGGTCGCCGCGCACCACGGCCCGGATGCCCGCCTCGGGCTCCAGTTCGCAGGAGCGGATCCGCAGCCCGGGATGCTCGGCACGCAGCGCGGCGAGAGCGGCGGGGAACAGGCCCCGTGCGGCCGTCGGGAACGCCGACAGCCTCAGCTCGCCCGCCACCCGGCCGCGCTGCGCCTCCAGCTCGGACTGGGCGAGCTGCACCTGGGACAGGATGCGCGCGGCGTGCTCGGCGAGCAGCCGTCCGGCGTCGGTGAGCCGGACCCCGCGGCCGTGCTTGGCGAGCAGCTGCTGGCCGACCTCGCGCTCCAGTTTGGCCAGTTGCTGGGACACGGCGGAGGTGGTGATGTGCAGCCCTTCGGCGGCGCCGCTGACGGAGCCGTGCCGGGCGACGGCGTCGAGGGTGCGCAGACGCTCCAGGTTCAGCAAGGGGGCTCCTTCTCTGACGGCAACGTATTAGCGGTGCTACGAGATACCGGGTGCGAATTCTCGATTGTGCTACGAGATCGTCGTCCCGCATGGTTACTGGCATGAGCTCCGTCTCCGTCACCCGCCCCCGGCCACGTACCGCCGCCCCCCGCTCCCGCGTCCCCCGCCCCGGCTGGCGGCTGCGCTTCGCCGCGCTGTCGCTGATCTGGGGCTTCAGCTTCCTGCTCATCAAGGTCGGCACGGAGGGCTACTCGCCCTTCCAGGTCACCCTGGGCCGGCTGGTGTTCGGTACGGCGGTGCTGGCCGCGGCGATGGCGGTGAAGCGGGAGCGACTGCCGCGCGGGGCCCGCACCTGGGCGCATCTGGCGGTGGCCGCGTTCCTGCTGAACGCCCTGCCCTTCTCGCTCTTCGCCTTCGCGGAGCTGACGATCCCGTCCACGCTGGCCGGCATCTGCAACGCCACGTCACCGCTGTGGGGCATGGCGCTGTCGCTGGTCGCGCTGTCGGAGGACCGCCCGACGCGGCTGCGGTTCGCCGGGCTCGGCATCGGCTTCCTCGGCGTGCTGACCGTCCTCGGCGCGTGGCAGGGCTTCAGCGGCCTGGACGCCCGGGGCACCGCGCTGGCGCTGCTGGCGTCCTTCAGCTACCCGGTCGGCTGGATCTACGTCCGCCGCACCCTGGCCGGCAGCAGCCACTCCCACCTGTCGCTGACCGGCGCGCAGCTCCTGCTGGCCACGCTCCAACTGGCGGTGGTCACGCCTCTGTTCACCACCCTGCCGACCCATGTCCCGGCCCTCCCCCTGCTGGCGATCGCCGCGCTGGGCGCCCTCGGCACGGGCCTGGCGGTCCTGGTCCAGTACGGCCTGGTCGCCGAGGTCGGCCCGACGACGGCCCAGATGGTCACCTACTTCATCCCGGTGATCGCCACGGCCGCCGGCGTCGCCCTGCTCGGCGAGTCCCTGCACTGGTCCACGCCGGTGGGCGCGGCGATCGTCCTGGCGGGAGCGGCACTGGCGCAGGCCCGCCCCAGGCGCCAGGCGAGCCCTGCCGCTCCCGAAGACCTTCCGTCCTAGACCGGCCGTCCCACTCCGCCCGCCCCCAGCGCCGAGGCGATGGCCTGGGCCAGGGGGCCGGCCTCGCTCTCGGGCAGGGTGGAGACCGTCACCCGGACACCCGGTGCCGCGCCCATCCTGAAGCGGGCGCCGGGCGCGACCGCCCACCCGGTCTGCAGCAGACGCGCGACGGCGCCGGTCTCGTCGGGCACCGGGATCCAGACGTTGAGCCCGCTGCGCCCGTGCGCCCGCACGCCCCGCTCGGCGAGGGCACCGATGAGCGCGTCCCGGCGGCTGCCGTACGCCCGCGCGACAGCCGGCACGTCCACCGCCCCCTCGGCCCACAGCCGGGCCACCGCCCGCTGGGTGATGCGGCTGACCCAGCCGGGGCCGAGCCGCTGCCGGCCGCGCACCCGGTCGAGGGTGACGTCGTCGCCGGTGAGCACGGCGAGCCGCAGGTCGGGGCCGTACGCCTTGGCGGCCGAGCGGACCAGGGCCCAGTGCCGGGTGACGCCGGCGAGGGGGTGCAGCGGCAGGTCGACGATCGCGTGCCCGTGGTCGTCCTCGATCAGCAGCGTCTCCGGGTGCTCGCGCAGCACGGACCGCAGGGCACGCGCGCGTGCGGCGCTCACCGCGGCGCCGGTGGGGTTCTGCGCGCGGTCGGTGACGATCACGGCGCGGGCCCCGGCGGCGAGCGCGGCCCGTACGTCGTCCGGCAGCGGTCCGTCGTCGTCGACGCCGACCGGGGCCGTGCGCAGCCCCAGCGCCGGGACCAGGTCGAGCAGGCTGCCCCAGCCGGGGTCCTCCACGGCGACGGTGTCGCCCGGCTTGAGATGCGCCGCCAGCACGCGCTCGATCGCGTCGAGCGAACCGGAGCAGACGGCCAGCGGCCCGTCCGGCACCCCGTCGGCACTCAGCACGGCCCGTGCCTGCCGCTCCAACTCCGGTTCGACGGGCGCGTCCCCGTACAGGACCGGCTCCCGGTCGCTCTGCGCGGCGGCCGCGGCGAAGGCGGGTGCCAGCGCGGGCAGCAGGGCCGGATCGGGGTTGCCGTTCGACAGGTCGCGCACCCCCTCGGGAACGTCCACCCCGATGTACTCACGCCCCGTGGTGGCCGGCCGGGGCCGCACCCGGCTGCCGCGCCGCCCGGCGGTCTCGATCACCCCGCGCTCGCGCAGCGTGCGGTACGCGGCCGCGACCGTGTTCGGATTCACCCCGAGCCGTACCGCCAACTCCCGCATGGGCGGCAGCGGTTCGCCCGGCTTCAGCGCCCCGTCGGCGACCGCGCGCTCGACGTCGGCGGCAATCTCTGCTGCACGCCGCCCTTTGATCGGATATTCTCCTAGCACAAACCAAAGTATGCACTAGTGCAATACGGAACGCCAGCGACACCACGCAGGGAGAGCGCCATGCAGGGGACCACGACGACGCCGTCCACCGCCTACACCCCGACCGATCGCACCGTCCCCACCCGCTCCGCCGATCGCGCCCGCTACGACAAGGAGCTGGTGCACTCGATACTCGACGAGGGGTACGTCTGCCATCTCGGCTTCGTCCGCGACGGCGCCCCCGTCGTGCTGCCGACGCTGTACGGCCGCGTCGGCGACCGGCTCTATGTGCACGGCTCGACCGGCTCGCGCCCGCTGCGGATGGCCGGCCAGGCCGACCCGGGCCTCGCGGTGTGCCTGACGGTCACCCATGTCGACGCGCTGGTGCTGGCCCGGTCCGCCTTCCACCACTCGATCAACTACCGCTCCGTCGTGGTGCACGGCACCGCCCACGACGTGACCGACCCGCAGGAGAAGCGGCTGGCGCTCGACGCGCTGGTCGACCACGTCGTGCCGGGCCGCGCCGCCGACTCCCGGCCCGCCAACAAGAAGGAGCTGGCCGCCACCGCCGTGCTCCGCCTCGACCTGAACGAGGTCTCCGCCAAGCTCCGCACCGGCGGCGTCAACGACGAGCCGGAGGACCTCGGCCTCCCCCACTGGGCCGGCCTGGTCCCCCTGCGCAAGGGCTACGACGCCCCCGTCGACGACCCCCAGCTCGCCCCCGGCACCGGCCTGCCGGACTACCTCGCGGTGCTGTGATGCTGATCCACCCCTGGGACGCGCCCCACGACGACGCCGAGTGGCAGACCTGGATCGCCGGCCACGACTTCGGCCAGCTCGCCGTCAACGGCCCGCCCGGCGAACCGCCGTTCGTGCAGCCCCTCCATTTCGCCTACGACGCCGGCCGCGGCGAGGCGGTCACCCACCTGGCCCGCCCCAACCCGCTGTGGGCGGCGCTGGAGGCGGACCCGGAGGTCGTGCTGAGCGTCGTCGACGACTACGTGTTCATCCCCGGCCCCTGGCAGGCGCCGGCCGGTGCCCCGCCCGAGCACGGCACACCGACCAGCTTCTACGCGGCCGTCCAGCTGCGCTGCCGGGCCCATGTCGTGGACGACCCGGCCGAGAAGGCCGAGCTGCTCAACCGGCAGGTCGGCCACTTCCAGCCGGAGGGCGGCTCGGCCCCGGCGGCGGTGGGCGAGGCGCCGTACGGGCGACTGCTGTCCGGGATCCGCGGCATCCGGCTGGAGGTGACGGGCGTCCGCGCGAAGTTCAAGTACGCGGGGCACCGCCCGGCCGGGACGCAGGAGCGGATCGCGGCCGGGCTCGCCGACCGCGGCGGCCCCCGGGACGCCGCGGCCCGCGAGCACCTGCTGCGCCGCCGCACCGCCTGAGCCGACGACGGCAGGCCCCGCTCAGGACGGAGCACGGCCGTCCGCTCAGGCCGGGGCCGGGGTCCGGGTCTCCGCCAGCGCGAGCCCGGTGACGGAGGCCAGCATCAGGACCGTGCCGGCGCAGGTCGCGGCCGTGAGCCGTTCCCCGAGGAGGGCGACGGCGAGCACGGCCGCGCTCACCGGCTCCAGCAGCATGATCACGGACACGGTCGCCGACCGGACCACCGCCGCGCCCGCGAAGTACAGGGCGTAGGCCAGCGCGGTGGGCACGGCGGCGATGTACGCCAGCAGCCAGACCGTCCGCGCGGGGTCGTCGGTGTGCGGGATCAGGCCGTCGGCCAGCGCGAACGGCAACAGGCACAGCGTGGTGACCGCGAACGCCCCCACCGACGTGCTCGCCGCGTCGGCCCCGCCGTCGCGGCCCCACCGTCGGGTCAGCAGGGTCATCGCGCTGTAGCCCGCGGCGGACACCAGCGCCAGGGCGACGCCCCACGGCCGCACCGCCGCCGCTCCCCCGCCCAGGACGAGGACGCCGAGCCCGGCGAGTGCGCCCACCACAGCGGCCAGGCCGCCGCGGCCGAGCCGCTCGCCCAGGGTCAGCCGGGCACCGAGGGCGATGAGCACCGGCCCGGCGCCGAGGGTGACGACCGTCGCCACGGCGAGGCCGGTGGCGGAGACGGCGGCGAAGTAGGCCGTCTGGAACACCGCGAGCCCCACACCCGTGGCTCCGGCGCGCAGCAGCCGGCGGCGCAGCGGCTCGGGCGCCGCGGCCGCCGCCGGGCGGGGGCCGAACCGGCGGGCGGCGAGCAGCAGGACGAGCCCGGCGGCGCAGCGCCAGAAGGACAGGGTGACGGCGCTCATGTCGCTGGTCCGGTAGACCAGGGAGGCGGCCGCGCCGGCGGTGCCCCAGGCGGCACCGGCGACGGTCAGATAGAGCAGGCCTCGCCCGACGGGCAGGCCGGAAGCAGGAGTGGACACGCGTTCTCTCCGCAGAAGGCAGAAGTTCGGAAGTTCGGGAAGGGATCCCGTCCGTGCGGGATCCGCTGAACTCTTCTGCGGGCAGCACCGTTCGGCCCGGCGGCGTACGCCGGGCGTCACATCACCGGAGGGCCCGCCTTCAGGCGGCCGGAGGCGGAAGAACGAGTGCGTCGGAAGGCATGGCGGGCACCTTATGCGGCCGTTCCCCGAGCGGACAACTCCTTTTCCGCGGCCCCGGACACGACCGGTTCCGCCGAACCCTTCGCGGGTGTGGAGGACTGCGCGATGAACGCGCCGACCAGGACGACCGCGCCACCGGCGATCTGCGGGGCGGACAGGTGCTCGCCGAGCAGCACCCAGGCCAGAACGGTCGCGATGACCGCCTCCAGGCAGGCCACGACCCCGGCGACCTGCGGGGAGAGCCGCCGCACCGAGAGCACGCCGGTGACGTAGGCGACGACCGTGGCGATCAGCACGATCCAGGCGAGCAGCAGCCAGGCGGCGACGGGGCGGCCGTTCATCGGTGCGGTGTGCGCGAGCACGGACCAGTCCATGCCCCACGGGCGGGCCACGACCGTCAGGACGGCGGCGCCGACGAGCAGTCCGTACGCGATGACGCCGAGCGGGTCGGGCGCGTCGGCGCCGGAGTCGCTGCCCTGGTCGGACAGGACGAAGTAGCCGACCTGGCAGCAGGCGGCGCCGAGCGCGAGCAGCAGGCCGAGCGCGTCGAAGCTCAGCCCGGACCACACCTCGACCACGCAGGCCAGCCCTCCGACGGCGAGGACGACGCCGAGCGCCGCGGCCCGGGTCACGGGCCGCCGCTGCACGAACCGCACCCAGCCGAGCACCAGGGCCGGCGCGAGGTACTCGACGAGCAGCGCGACGCCGACCGGTATGCGGGACAGCGCGGCGAAGTAGCAGGCCTGGACGCCGGCGACGGCGAGGAGCCCGAACCCGGCGAGCAGCGCCGGGCGGCGGCGCAGCAGCGCGCGATGGCGGACGGCGAGCGGGAGCATCACCAGGGCCGCGCCGGTCACCCGCAGCCACACCACGTGCAGCGGGTCGAGTCCCGCCTCGATCAGCGGTTTGGCGGCGACGCCGGAACCGCCGAAGGCGAGGGCCGAACCCAGCGCGAGTGACAGCCCGACGCCTTTGCCGCGGCCGCCCTGAAAGCTCCCAGATGTATGCACCGGCACATGATGACAGGGGACGACAGGAGCGTCACCCCGGATGGCACCTGTCTCACCCGCTGGACGATCCGGCGTCCCCGGAGGGTTCGCGCGCGAGACGCGCGGACAGCTCCCGCGCGTCGATCCCGGCGTGGCCGAGCACCTGCACGGCGCGTGCCTCGGGGTCGGCGACCAGTGCGGCGAGCAGGTCCACGCCCCGGGGCGGCCGCCCGTGCCGCAGGGCACGCTCCAGCACGCCCCGTACGGCGAGCGCCGCCAGCGGTGAGTAGCCCTCGGCCCGGCCCGCCGCGGGCAGCGCGCCGGAGTCCTCCACGGCGGTCTGCCAGCGCAGTCCGTAACCGATGCTGCGCTGCACGAGATAGCCGAGCAGCCGGGCGACCTGCGGCGGTTCGAAGGCGGCGCGCACGTCGGGGCCGGACTCCAGCAGCGAGTGCAGCAGATGGGCGGTGTCGATCTGCCGGTCCCCGTCCCGCACGGCCCGGCGCCGGGCACCGGCGACCACCGCGGCGAGTTCCGCGCCCAGTCCGGCCTCGTCGTCGACGCGGGGGACGGCGTGGTCGCGGGTGACTTGCGGGGGAGGAACGCGGGTGACTTGCGGGGGAAGACGGGGGTGCACCTCTCCACCCCATCAGTCACCCCGGGGCCACCGCATCCACGGTGCGACGCATTTCCGCGTCCCACGAGGAGTGGACAACGGCTGACGAGTCTCCTCCTTGTGGATGAGATCAGGCCGTTCCCGCCCGGGGGGGCGCGCGCCGCCTTGCCATACGCCCCACGGGCAACCAGCGCGCGCCGCCGTTCGTCCCACACGGACATGGAGAGCGAGTGCTGGCTGGTCGCGCTGCCGGCCGTCGACGGGAGGCAGTACGTGTACCGGGTGTACGCGCCGCAGGACGCGCTGCTCGCCGATCTGTTCTGGGAGGCCTGGCACTGCCACGACGAGGGGCCCTTCCCCCGCGCCTGGGACCTGGTCGACGCCGCCGAGATACGGCGCGTGGGCTGAGTACGGCGGCAGGGCTCCACATTTTCTGACGGTTCATCAGTATTGAATGTTCGGGCGGCCACCGCTACGTTCCGCGACACCGTAGCCCGAGTCGAAGGGGTGGTCCCATGGCCGAGGTCAGCGCGCAGGCGCGTATCGAGGCGCCCGCGGAGAAGGTCTGGGCGCAGCTGACGGACTGGTCCGCGTACGGGGAGTGGAACGCGACCCACACGAGCTTCCCGCAGGGCGGCCCCGCGGCACTGGAGGCGGGCGCGACCTTCCAGGAGAACATGAAGCTGATGGGCTTCCCGGCCGAGGTGGAGTGGACCGTCGAGCAGGTCGAACCGGCCGGCGTGCTGGCGCTGCGCGGCAAGGGCCCGATGGCGGTGAACCTGGCCACGCGCTACACCCTCACCCCGGACGGCGACGGCACCACCGTGCGGATCGACGGCGAGTTCACGGGCGCCGCCGTGTCCCTGATGGCGGGCCGGCTGAGGGACTCGGCGACCTCCGCGCTCGACGAGTCGCTGCGCAAACTGGCGGCACTGGTGGCCTGACGGGCACCGGCGCCCGGGCGCGACGGCGCCCCGCGGTCGCTTCCGCGGGGCGCCTGCCCGGCCGTGGACCGAGATCCGTACGGGTCAGTCCTCGTCGGCGAGGATCAGGTACAGCTTCTTGCGGGCGTCGTTGAGGACGGCCAGGGCCTTGTCCCGCTGCTCCTTGGTGCCGGTCTTCCAGACCTGCCCGAAGGCCTCCATCAGACCGAAGCCGGCCTGCCGGATCTCGCCGAGCGCCTCGAAGTCGATGCCGCGGGAGGCCTCCTCCCAGGGCGCGTCCGGCCCCTGGTCGGCCGCCGCACGACCCTCCTCGGTGAGCGAGAACAGCTTCTTGCCGCCCTCCGACTCGCTGCTGATCAGCCCCTCGTCCTCCAGCAGTTGGAGGGTGGGGTACACCGAGCCGGGGCTCGGCTTCCAGGCGCCGCCGCTGCGTTCGGCGATCTCCTGGATCATCTCGTAACCGTGCATCGCCCGTTCCTTCAGCAGGGCCAGGATCGATGCCCGTACATCACCGCGCCGTGCCCGTCCGCGCGGTCCGCCGCGCCCTCGCCCGCCCCAGGGGCCGTGCCCGAAGCCGGGGCCGCCCGGACCGCCCGGGCCGAAGCCGGGGCCACCCGGACCGAAGGGACCGAACGCCGCGCGGCGGCCGTCGCCGCCGGGGCCGCCGAAACCACCGAAGCCGCCGAAGCCGCGCCCGGGGCCGCCGTGCCGGTGTCCGTGCTCAAAACCGTGGGTACGCATTGCGACCACTCTCCATTCCATCGTCATCCGATCGTCGATCCTTCGACGATCTCTCGCGATCATTCGCGATGTCTCAACGATATATCGGTAACTGTCGGCTGGCAAGGCCCTTGTCCCGCATCCCCCCACAGCAATCCGGTCCAGCACCGCCGAATTGGCCTTGGCCTGCGCGTTCCGCGCGCCACTACCGTCGGGCCATGCGCATTCGAATCGTCGACGCCTTCACCGACCGTCCCTTCGCCGGCAACCCGGCCGGCGTGCTCCTGCTGGACTCCTTCCCGGCCGACGAGTGGCTGCAGAAGGTGGCCCTGGAGGTCAACCACGCCGAGACCGCGTTCGCCCACCGTCTGCCCGAGGGCGGCGAGGCCGACTGGGCGCTGCGCTGGTTCACGCCCGCCGCCGAGGTGGCGATGTGCGGCCACGCCACCCTGGCCACCGCCCACGTCCTGCACACCACCGGCGCGCACGAGGGTCCGGTGCGGTTCGCCACCCGCAGCGGCGTGCTGATCGCCACGCCCCGCGCGGACGGCTCGATCACGCTGGACTTCCCCACCGCGCCGCTGACCGAGGTGGAGCTGCCGGCAGGGGTCGCCGAGGCCCTGGGCGCCGAACCGCGCGCCGCCTTCGACACCGGCCCGAACGTCGGCGACCTGCTGCTGGAGCTCGCCGACGAGAAGACCGTCCACGCCCTGACCCCGGACCACAAGGCGCTGGCCGCCTTCTCGGAGCGGGGCGTCATCGCCACCGCCCGCGCCGAGGACCCGGCGCGCGGCTACGACTTCGTCTCGCGCTGCTTCTTCCCCAACGTCGGTATCGACGAGGACCCGGTCACGGGCAGCGCCCACACCGCACTGGCGCCGTTCTGGTCCGAGCGGCTCGGCCGCCCGGACCTCACCGGGCTGCAGGCGTCGCCGCGCTCGGGCCGGGTGCGCACCGAACTGCGCGGCGAGCGCACGCTGTTGAGCGGCCGGGCGGTCACCGTGATCGAGGGCGACCTGCTCACCCGGCCGTAGGAAGGCGTGGCCGACAGCCGCGGGAACGCCCGTCCGGCAGCCGCCGGAACCCGCGGTGGGCCGTGAGCACGCGCTGCCGGCGGTTCACGCCGTCGGCAGCCAGCCCACCTTGCCCGCGAGCAGCGCGTAGCCCACGAACGCACCGATGTCGAGCAGGGAGTGCGCCACCACCAAGGGACCGACCCGTCCCCAGCGGCGGTAGAGGTACACGAAGACGACGCCCATGACCATGTTGCCGACGAAGCCGCCGATGCCCTGGTAGAGGTGGTAGGAGCCGCGCAGCACGGAACTGGCCACCAGGGCGGTGCCCGGGGTCCACCCCAACTGCCCCAGCCGGCGCAGCAGATAGCCGACGACGATCACCTCTTCGAGGATCGCGTTCTGCACCGCCGACAAGACCAGCACGGGGTACTTCCACCACACGTCGGGCAGCGCCTCGGGCACGACGGTGAGATTGAAACCGAGGCCGCGGGCGGCCAGGTAGAACGCGATGCCGGTACTGCCGATCACCGCGGCGATCGCGGCACCCCGGCCGAGGTCGGGCCAGGGGCGGGTGCGGTCGAAGCCGAGAGTGCGCAGGCTCTCCCCCTCCCGCAGCAGCAGGTGCGCCACGAGCGCGACCGGCACCAGGGCGGAGGCGATACCGAACAACTGCCAGGCGAGGTCCAGCCAGGGGCGACCCGGTGCGGCGGAGGCGTTGAGCGTGGCCGCCTGATCCTTCAGACCGCCGGGTTTGGTGACCGAGCCGACAAAGCTGATCAGCGCGGACACGCCGCTCGCGCCGAGCGACAGCCCCAGAACGAGCAGCGTCTCGTCGCGCAGGGTCCGCCGCGAGAGCCGCTGTTCGGGAAAAGATTCGGCCACCTGACCCGCCTCCGCGTGCACACCTGCCTCCTTCGGCCCATCCCGTCCCGTTCCCGCCCCTGAACCGAACATCACGGGCCAGGGGCACGACGGCCATGGGAGGTCACAGCATGCCCGATGGACACGGGGTGAAGGCCGCCGACCCCCGGCGGGCCGTGGCACGGCAGGCCCGGGATCAGGGGTTCACCTCACGACGTGCCGACGGCGGCGACGTGCTGACGGCGGCGAGGAGACCGGCCCGGGCCGGGGCCGACGTCGGGCGCCTCAGCCCAGCGGCACCGGCTCCGGCAGCCCCACCGGCCAGCTGTGGACCGGGTCGCCGAGGCGCATCAGGGCGCAGTAGCGGCGGGTGGTCGCCGCCAGGGCCGCCTCTCGGGTCAGGCCCTTCTCCAGGGCCCGGTGGAAGGTGGCCGCCTGCCAGGTCGCGCCGTTGGTGCGGCGGCGGCACCGTTCGTCGATCACGCCGAGGTACAGATCCCGGTCGGCGGGTTCGATGCCCCATGCGTCCAGTCCGGCCTCGGCCAGCGGCAGCAGCTCGTCCCGTACGAGGGAGACGGCGTCGACGGTGGTCGTGCCGCCGAGCCGGCCGCGCCGGGGCCATTCCAGGCGGGCGTCGATGCCGTGGCGGCAGGCGGCGTCGAAGTTCGCGGCCGCCGCCTCGAACGGCAGCCGGGTCCACACCGGCCGCGCGTCCTCGGCCAGGGCGCGCACGACGCCGTAGTAGAACGCGGCGTTCGCGACCACGTCCGTGACGGTCGGGCCGGCCGGCAGGACGCGGTTCTCCACCCGCAGGTGCGGTACGCCGTCGGCGACGCCGTACACGGGCCGGTTCCAGCGGTAGATCGTGCCGTTGTGCAGGACCAGTTCGGCGAGCTTGGGCGTGCCGCCGGCGTCGATCACCGCGAGCGGGTCCTCCTCGTCGCAGATCGGCAGCAGCGCGGGGAAGTAGCGCAGGTTCTCCTCGAACAGGTCGTACGCCGAGGTGATCCACCGCTCGCCGAACCAGGTGCGCGGCCGCACGCCCTGGGCCTGGAGTTCGGGCGGGCGGGTGTCGGTGGCCTGCTGGAACAGCGGGGGCCGCGACTCGCGCCACAGCTCGCGCCCGAAGAGGAACGGCGAGTTGGCGGCGAGGGCCACCTGCGGGCCGGCGACCGCCTGCGCGGCGTTCCACACGTCGGCGAAGCGGCCCGGGGTGACCTGGAGGTGCAGCTGCACGGAGGTGCAGGCCGCCTCCGGGGTGATCGACTTCGAGGTGCAGCGCAGATGTTCCACGCCCTCGATGTCGAGCGTGAAGTCCTCGCCCCGGGCGGCGACGATCTGGTCGTTGAGCAGGGTGTAACGGTCGACGTCCGAGAGGTTGGACGAGACCAGGTCGTCACGGTCCAGCGTGGGCAGAATGCCGATCATCGCGATGCCGGCGTCGACCTCCCCCGCCTTCCGGTCCGCATATGCCAGCGCGATGCGGAGTTCCTCGGCCAGCCGGTCGAATACCCGGCCGCCGAGCCGGTGGGGGGCTATGTTCACTTCCAGGTTGAACATGGCGAGTTCTGTTTGGAAATCCCGGCTCGCGATGCGTTCCAGGACTTGCGCGTTCAGCATTTTCGGCAGGCCGTCGGAGCCCACCAGATTCAATTCGATCTCCAGCCCCATCAGGTTCTTCGGGCGGTCGAACCGCTGCTGGGCCAGTAGCCGCTCCAGGCCTGTCACGCACTGTCGCAGCTTGTCGCGGTAGCGCTGGCGATCGGACAGGTCGAACGAGCCTGCCACGACCTTCTCGCCCATCGAAGCGTCCCTTCCTCGGCTGGTGCGGGGCCCTGCGTACGGGCCGCCGGTGTCCGGTGCAGGGGGGATGATGCCCAGCCGTAGCGATCCATAACGCATGCGCGCGGGGCCGCGAGCGGCTAGGCTGGCCGGGTTGTCCGGGGGGTTGTCCAATGGCACATTCCGGAGGCATGCGACGACCGGCGGTTTCCACGGGAATGGATCTCGTGAAAAACGCCGACGAGAATTGGCCGACCCCGGGACCTGGACTTCCCGAGGTCACGGCCGTTCAGCCCCTGTGGAATCGGGAGGATTCCCGCGAATCGGCGACCGAATAGACCCTTGCCGAGTGCTCCGGAAACAGCTAGACGAAACACAGGCTGAACACGTGTCGTATAAACTCCCCGGACAGGGCAGCAGGCTGGCGCCCACGGTCGAGGACCTGTCGTCGAGGTGACGGACGACGGGCCACCAGCACCCCCTCTCGCACTCCGACCCCCGGCCCCTGCCTCGCCGAGCCCTGATCCCGAGAGCTGACAGCGTCGTCCGCCCCGCCCCGCCCTCACGCCATCGTGGCCTGTCGAATGAGAGGCGACCCACCATGCCGCTGCACGTACCCCCGGCACCCGCGCCTGCACTTCGCTCCGTCCTCGCGGCACTCGATTCCCCGACCGCCGTCCGCGAGGCCCCCACCCCGTCCCTGCGAAATGCCGAGGAGCCCGCGAGCCCCGATCTGCCGCTGCCCGTGCACGTGCTGGACGCCATCACCCCCGAGGGTGTGCGGGCCACCCGGCTGGCCGGCTGGCGCTTCCTGATCCGCTGCGGGGAACGCGCGGTGGCGGCGGCCGAGACCCGGCTCACGCCCGACGGCTGGGCCTTCTCGCACTTCTTCGAAGGGCCCTACGTCAGCTCCACCGAGCGCGCGCTGCGCCAGGCCGAGTCGGTGACCCAGTCGTACCAGGCGCGGCTGCTGTCCGTACCGGGGCTGTACATGCTGACGCTGTGGCTGCACGGGGACATCACGGCGGACGGGGCGACGGGGCATCCGCAGGCCACGGATCTGCTGGTGCCGCTGGCGCCGGCGCCCCCGGGGATCGCCGCACACCGCCCGCACCGGGTGTCCGACCTGCTGCCGGTCCTCACCCTGCGGGTCACGCCCACGCCCCTGCTCGGCCAGCTCGCCTGACCTCCGCCGCCCCCGGCCCCGCTCCCCTTCCCGGAAGCGGGGCCATTGCGTTCCCGTATGCGGATCTTCGCGCATTTCCGGCAGAGGTCCGCTCGTACGAGCAATTCACCGCTCGAAAGAGTCGAAAAGCTGCCCGACCCGTCCGGACTAGTCACCCTCGGCCATCATGAACCACCCGAACGTGCAGGTCAGTTGAGTTGAACCAGCCGCCCGGGTGATGCGTCATCATTCTGTGAAGGAGCGGTGCTGCGAAATCCCTGCGGATTGACGCTCGTGGGGCAACACTGTAATCCGACCGACTATTCAAACGGGGGCGGACATGACCACAACAGAGCGAAAGATCCCACCCACCATGTGCCAGCACCAGCCGCCGTGTCCCTCAGCCGACTCTGCCGACCGGGAGTCCGCCCGCCTCGTGGCGCACCACCCCGAGCAGGGCTGGAGCCTGCTGTGCAACGGCGTCCTCCTCTTCGAGGACACCGGCGAGCTCCTGCCCGACGGCAAGATCATCGCCCCGCACCGCCCGCTGGACACCGGCCGGGTGATGACGGCCGCCTGAACCCGCACCTCCCGGGGCCGGCCGCAGCAGCCGCTGCGCACCGGCCCCTGGCTTGCCCGGCCTCCGGACCACCGGCCACAGGTGCAGGGCGCGGGTCCCTGCTGCGGCGGCGTCAAGAACACCGGCCGGCCCATCAGAGTCCTGTCAAGGCGGGTTCCCGGACCGGCAACGCCCTCTACCGTCGGCCGTATGGGACATCGTGACGACACCCTGGGCGCGCGGGCCGAGGCCGGCGGGCGCGACGGCCCGGTGTACGACCGCCGCTGGACCGTCGAGGTGCGCACGGCCGCCCGCTGCGCGACCGCGCTGCTCGCGCTGCTGATCCTGGTCGACGGGGTGGCCTCCACGCTCACCCCCTGGCGAGGCGTGCTGTGGCTGGCCCTCGCCGCGCTGCTGTTCCTGGTCCTGTGCCCGCCCCGGATCTCGGCGGGCCCCGGCTGGCTGGCCACGCGCTGTCTGCTGCGCACCCGCCGGGTCCGCACCGACCTGCTGGTGTCCGTATACCCGCACGACGGCGTCTCGCGGCGCCTGGTCCTGCGCGACGCACTCGGCGGCCGAGTCGAGCTCGACCCCCAGGTCTTCCTGGACAACCCCGGCCTCTGGTACCGCGTCGAGGAGGACATCCTGCACTCCACAACCACGGGTTCGCTGCGCTGCGGTACGACGGCCCTGCACCGATTGACGGAGCACGTCGACCGGGAGACCGCCCGAACCGTCTTCAAACTCTCGGGCCTGGACTGACGCCCAACGGGCCGGCCCTGCCCAGGCATGAATTCCTGGAACCGCATACGGCGAACCGGGCGTAACGAAGCCCGGTGGCGCGGGGGGGGTACCCGGCCCGAGCACGGAGCGGGCAGACGCACTCGGACCCTGGTCAGCCACGAATCCCGGTGCTCCGTGCGGTGAGCCCCGGGCCGCTAACGGACCTCGGCGGCGCGCGGCCCGGCCTGGCCTAGGCACGACGTCCAGTGCCGCGTCCGGCGAAATCCGGGGCCCGGTACGACGCCCGGTGACGCGCGCGGCGCACCCTGGCGCAGGCACAACGGCCGATGCCGCGTAGGGCGAACTCTCGGCTCCGGCGATACGCCCGCAAACGCACTCGGGCCCCGCCCAGGCATGAATCCCGGCGCCCCATGCGGCGAACGCCGCCCCTATACGACGCCCGGCGACCCGCACGGCCCACCCTCCCCAGCCACAACGCCGTGCCGCCTACGGCGATACCCGGCCCCGTAATGAAGCCCGGCGGTCGCGCGGCGCACCCTGCCCGGGCGCGGCGCCGGCAGATACGCGCGAGCGCCCCCCGCCCACGCCAAAAGCCCGCGGACCCGCGTAACCAACTCCTCCCACGTCACAAGCCCGCAAACCCACGCAGCCAACCCCGCCCGCGTCAGAAGCCCGTAAGAGATGCGTCCCGGCACTTGTCCGCGGCCCCGCCGCCCGCTTCCATGAGCGGCGGGCACAGCGCCCGGCACCTCGTCCCGACCGGCGTCGCGGTCCGGCTCGGCCGCGGCGCTCACGG
>NZ_PQSS01000119.1 GCF_002920535.1 Streptomyces sp. Ru71
CGCCGCCCTCCGGCGCCCGCACAGACCCGAACGCCCCCCAGCACCGGCCCAGCGCCGGTCACCCCGCCGCCTCCCTCTGCCCCGCCGGGCCCAGAAGCCCACCCGGCCCAGACGGTCCCCGCCGCCTGCTCAGCGTCCGACGCCCCGCCGGCCCCCGGCGGCCATCCGGCCCGGGCCCCGGCCGCCCCCAGCGTCCGGGCACCGTCGGGTGCACTGTCGGCTCGTGACCGCAGGTCTGGCCCCGGCTCCCAGCCCGCCCCCGGCGCCCCCTGCGGCGCCTGGTCCCCCTGCCCGGCCCCGGCTCCCCACCTGGCCCCGAAGCCCACCCGGCCCCGATGGCCCCCGGCGTCCGTCCGGCGCCCGGCACCTCGCCGGCTCCTGGCCACCTGCCGACTCCCGGAGCCCATCCCGCCCCGGCGTCTCCCGCCGCCCGCTCAGCGTCCGGCGCCCCGTCCACCCCCGGCGCCCGCAAGCCCCCCGAACCCCCCGCTCCCCGCACCCGCACCGACACCCGCGCCCCCGCCCCCGGTACCCGGGCCCCCGGCACCCGCACCCCCGTAAGCACCCCCGCCAGCAGCATCAGCAGTGCCGCGCCCACCGGCAGCAGCCATACGCGGTCGTCCAGGTCCGCCAGGCGGGCCACCGTCACCGCGCGGTCGGTGCCCGCGCCGAGGAGGTCGTCCAGCGGGTGGGGCAGGACGTGGGTCAGTGCGCCGGTCGCTCCGCCCTCCCACGGGACGAACAGGCCGAGCGGGACCCCGAGCCAGACCCCGTTGGGGGCGCCGAGCAGCGCCGCGCCCGCGATCCGGCGCGGATGGTCGTCGCCCACCGCCGCGTACGCCGCCGCCGCGAGCCCCGCGGCCACGGCCACCAGCAGGACGGTCACGAGCGCGGAGGCAGCCGGCCGCACCACCCGGTGCACGGCCTCCCAGCCGCGCGGCAGCGGTGTGCGCCGCGACGCCAGCAGCGCGACGAGCAGCACCCCGGCCGCCCAGCCGAGTCCGCCGAGCAGCGTCGGCGCCGTGTCGACCGTGAAGCCCACCGCCGCCTTGGCGTGGATCAGGTCGCCGATCCGGTCCGGCAGCTCCGCGCCCCCGATGTCCCCGACGTCGCCCAGCCCGGGGATCTCCAGGCCACCGCCGCCACCGCCCGGCAGCCGGGACGGCCCGAGCACATCTCCGTCGAGGGTGACGACATCGTGCCCCGCCCACGCCAGCACCCCCATCAGCCCGGTGAACAGCACCAGCACCGCACCGACGCGCGCGAGGAGTTCGGCTAGTGCGACGACAACTCCCGCCGCCCGCAAGGACCGTAGGAAGAACCACGACAGCAGCAGCGCGCCGACCAGACTCACCCCGAGTGGCGTGATCTCGATGGCCGTGTGTGCCTCGGCTCCCGACAGCCCGAACACCGACACATCACCGGACGGACGGACCGCACCACCCGCCCCGAGCGCCACCACCGCCGCGGTCATCGGCCCCAACGAGCCCGCCGTATCAGCCCCGAGGAGATGCAACCCGAGCGCGGCCGTGCCCGCCATCCCCGCGAACGCCCAGCTCACGGCGGCGACCGAGGCCAACAGCACGTCCGTCCAGGGCACCTTGGCGCCGTACTCCCCGCTCCCTGCGCCCGCAGCGAAGCTCATGGCAGACCCCCCGATCCGCGCCGCGGCGCGAGCCGCGCTTGTCCCCCTCACGGAGGGATTACCACTCTCCGCCCCGGTTTCGACCGCGTCAACGGCCCCGGCCGAGACGCTCGCGCGCGCTCTTCACAAGGCCCGACTTTCGGTCAGAGGCCCGCTCCTGAAATAGTTCCCCCCGATGTTCGACATCCCTAGACTCCCTGCGATGGGGGTAACTCGGGGGACAACTCAGTGGGGCATGGAGTGCCGGAACTCGTACTGGAATCAAACGGACGTACCTGGACGCTCGATCCATCCAGGGCATACACCCTCGGACGAGATCCGCAGGGCGACATCGTCTTCGACGACGCCAGGGTCTCCTGGCGCCACGCCACGGTCAGCTTCAACGGCCGCAGTTGGGTGATCGAGGACCACGGCAGCACCAACGGCACGTTCGTGCAGGGCCAGCGGATCCACCACGTGGAACTGGGCCCCGGCACGTCGGTGAACCTGGGCAACGCCACCGACGGACCGCTGCTGAACCTGACCGGCGCCGCCGCCCCGGTCGCGCAGCCCCAGCAGCAGCCGTACGCCGCACAGGCGGCCAACCCGGCCTGGCCTCAGCCGCAGACGGCTCCACCGCAGCAGCAGCCGCAGGCGGAGTGGCAGCAGGCCCAGGGCGTCCCGCAGCAGCAGGCCGCGGGCATCCCGCAGCAGGCCGGCCCGGCGCACGCGCCGTACACGCCCGGTGGTGGCGCGGGGGCCCCGCCGGTCTACGGCGACCGCAGCCCCACCACGTTCCACCAGTTCTCCCTCGGCCGCGTGATGCGCATCGGCCGCGCCCTGGAGAACGACCTGGTGGTCTCCGACCTCCAGGTATCCCGCCACCACGCCGAGTTCCACTCCACGCCCGACGGGCGCATGGAGATCCGCGACCTCGGCTCGCACAACGGCACGTACGTCAACGGCCAGCCGATCGCCAAGGGCGGCTCGCAGCTGCTCGGCCCGACCGACATCGTCGGCGTCGGCCACTCGACGTTCCGGATCGTCGGCGACCGGCTGGAGGAGTTCGTCGACACCGGTGAGGTGTCCTTCTCCGCCCGCCACCTGACTGTCACCGTCGACGGCGGCAAGCAGATCCTCAAGGACGTCTCCTTCGGCGTCCCGGAGAAGTCGCTGATCGCGGTCATCGGCCCGTCCGGTTCCGGCAAGTCGACGCTGCTCAAGGCGCTGACCGGCTACCGCCCGGCCGACCAGGGCGAGGTGCTGTACGACAACCGCAACCTCTACAAGCAGTTCGCCGAGCTGCGCCAGCGCATCGGTCTGGTCCCGCAGGACGACATCCTGCACAAGGAGCTGACCGTCAAGAAGGCCCTGAAGTACGCGGCCAAGCTGCGCTTCCCGGCCGACACCACGGCCGCCGAGCGCGACGCCCGTATCGACGAGGTGCTGCGCGAGCTGAAGCTCGACATCCACAAGGACAAGAAGGTCACGTCCCTGTCCGGCGGCCAGCGCAAGCGTGTCTCGGTGGCCCTGGAGCTGCTGACCAAGCCGTCGCTGATCTTCCTGGACGAGCCGACCTCCGGTCTCGACCCGGGCATGGACCGTGACGTCATGCAGCTGCTGCGCGGCCTCGCCGACGACGGCCGCACGGTCCTCGTCGTCACCCACTCGGTGGCCGAGCTGGCCCTGTGCGACAAGCTGCTGGTGATGGCGCCGGGCGGCGCGGTCGCCTACTTCGGCCCGCCCGAGGAGGCGCTGAACTTCTTCGGCTACGACACCTGGGCCGACGTCTTCTCCGCGTTCGAGAACTACCGCGACTACGACTGGGCGGGCCGCTGGAAGGGCTCGCAGCACTACCAGATGTACGCCGCGGACATCGACGCCGTCGCGCCGCAGGCCGTACAGGTCCCGCCGATGCAGGCGATGAAGCCGCCCAAGCCGCAGGGCTGGATGTCGCAGTGGGTCACCCTGGTGCGCCGCTACGTCTCCGTGATCGCCTCGGACAAGGGCTTCCTCGCCCTGATGGTGATCCTGCCGGCCGTCCTCGGCGCCGTCAGCCTGCTGATCGACGCGGACAAGGGCCTGCTGCCCAACCCGGTCAACCCGCAGACCGGCCGGATCATCCCCAACGGCACCGCGACCACGGTCCTGCTGATCCTCGCGGTCGGCGCGTGCTTCGCCGGCGCCGCCAACTCCGTACGTGAGCTGATCAAGGAACGGGTGATCTACGAGCGCGAGCGCGCGACCGGCCTGTCCCGGTCGGCGTATCTGATGTCGAAGGTCTTCGTGCTCGGCCTGATCACCATGGGCCAGGGCCTGATGGTCGGTGTGATCGGCTTCGCCAGCCGGGAGATCCCCTCCGAGGGCCTGGTCCTCGGCAGCGCCACGCTGATCGAGCTCTCCGTGCCGATCATGGCGCTGGGCTTCACCTCGATGATGTTCGGCCTGATCATCTCCTCGCTGGTGAAGACCGCCGAGAAGACGATGCCGCTGCTGGTGATGTTCGCGATCATCCAGGTGGTGTTCACGGGCTGCCTGTTCACCCTGCACGGCTCGATCGGCGTCAACGAGTTCTCGTATCTGATGCCGTCGCGCTGGGCGGTGGCCGCCGCCGGTGCCACGCTGGACTTCAACAAGATCAGCCCGCCGGAGAAGGCCGGCGAGACCGACCCGCTGTGGGACCACACGGTCGGCGCCTGGGGCCTGGACATGGTCGCGCTGATCGCGCTCGGCGTGGTCTGCGGCTTCTTCGTGGCGCGCTTCCTGCGCCGCCACGAGCCGGAGGTCATGCGCAAGTAGGCCGCGCAAACCCCCGAAGGGCGGCACCCCGTCAGTTGGGTGCCGCCCTTCGGCGTTTTTCGATCCGCGAGAGCCGTGTCGTCGCGGATCCGTCGCGAGTGCGAGAAGAGGTCCGCGCCGACCTCAGTACGCGCTGTTGACGTTGTCCATGGAGCCGTAGCGGTCGGCCGCGTAGTTGCAGGCGGCGGTGATGTTGGCGACCGGGTCGTAGATGTTCCAGGACGTGCCGGGCACGTGGTAGGCCTTGAAGGTCGGCGGGATGACCTGCAGCAGACCCTTCGACGGGATGCCGTTGATGGCGTTGATGTCCCAGTCGTTGATGGCCATCGGGTTGCCGGAGGACTCCCGCATGATGTTGCGGTGGATGCCGGAGTAGGAGCCGGGGATGCCGCGCTTCTTCATGATGTCGAGCGACTCACGGATCCAGCCGTCGAGGTTGTTCGGGTAGCTCTTCTTGACCACGTGCGGCTTGATCGCGGGACGCTTGGCGGCGCGGCTCGCGGCCTCCTTGGCCTTGCGCAGCGCCTCGGCCTTCTTGGCGGCGGCGGCCTTCTTCGCGGCCTCGGCCTGCTTCAGGGCCTCCGCCTTCTTCGCGGCGGCGGCCTTCTGGGCGGCCTCGGCCTGCTTCTTCGCGGCGATCTGCTGGGCCTTGAGGTCGGCGTTGGCGAGCTGGTCGGTGATGCTCGCCTTGACGTCCTTGATCTGCTCGGTGCTGTAGGCGACCTTCACGGGCGCGGCGGCGGCCTCGCTGGTGACCGCGGTCTTGCCCTCGGCACTGCTGGGCACCGCGGAGATGGCGATGGCGGTGGCGCCGAGGACGCCGACACCGGCGATCGCGATCTTGTTGCGCTTGGTCAGGGAGCGACTATAGAGACGAGCGGAAATGTTCTTGGGCATGCGTAACGGACCTCTTCGAATAGCGCGGAGGTCGCTCACGTCCTGCGGGGGACTACGGGCACTTCCCGCACGAACGCCGCGAGCGGTGAGCCCGCGGCGCTGAGCGACGAAGCAATTCTTAGCGGCCGCAAAATTCGGTGGCAAAGGTGTGACGTACGAAGCCGGATAGTGGATCAGGGAACGGCAAAACGGGACAGATTGGACTGTCTGCCCCGGTTGCGCGTACCTGTTGTCCTCCTAATCCCGTTCGTACGTGATGCAGGCCCTATGCGCGGGCTCACATCGGCGGCCCAGCCGTCTCACAGGCAGTTGCTGGAGCAATGCACTGTGTGAGGGTCCTCCACCGGCAGGATGAGATGCACGTCCCCGAACTCGTGCCACAGGTACCGCCCGCGCAGCGCCTCCTCATACGCAAGGCCCACCGCGGGCCGCCCCGCGAGCGCCTCCAGCATCAGAAGATGCGAGGCCTGCGGCTCGTGCAGCCCGGTCAGCAGCCCGTCCACCGCCCGCCCCCCGCGCTCGGGGCCCACCACCAGATCCGTCCACCCCTCACGCGCGCGCACGACCCCGTCGGCGCCCACCGCCGACTCCACGGCCCGCACCGCGGTCGTCCCCACGGCGATCACCCGCCCCTCACCGGCCCGGACGGCGTTGATCAGCCGAGCGGACGCCTCCGGTACCGAGAACCGCTCCGGATACGGCGGCTCGTGCGCCTCCGCCGACGCCACCCCCGTGTGCAGCGTCACCGGAGCGAACCCCACCCCCCGGCTCACCAGCTCCGCCACCAGCCGTGCCGTGAAGGGCCGCGCGGCGCTCGGCATCTCCGCACTGCCCGCCCCGTCGGCCGTGGGCAGCGCGAACACCGTCTGGTACGCGGAGAGCGGCTGGTCCCGCTCCGTGTAGGCGTACCGGATGGGCCGCCCGTACGCCCGCATCAGCTCCCGTACGTCCCCGCCGGCCACCCGCGCCCACCACAGCCGGGTCCCCTCCCGGCTCACCGGGGCCTCGACGACCAGCCGCACACCGCCCGGGAGACGCACCTCACCACCCGCGGGCATGCCCGCACGCGCGCGCGTGGTGCCCCTGCCGTCCGGCTCGCGCAGCTCCACCGACCACCGGCCGTCGTCCCCGCGTGGAGAAGTGCACCACCACGCGCGCGTGCCCGAGCCACCCGTCCACCGCGGCCGCCAGCGTCGGCGAGGTGTTCACCACCAGCAGGTCCCCGGCCCGCAGCAGTCGCGGCAGCTCCACGAAGGCGTGGTGCGACACCCGCGTCCCGCGCGACACGAGCAGCCGCACAGCGTCGCGGTCCAGCCCCGGGCCCCGCTGCTCCACCGGCACCCGCGCGGACAGCTCCCCGGGCACCCGCAGCGCGATCGTCACGACCCCTCCCGCAGCTGGACGGCGGTGTACCGCCCGCTGGGCCGGTGCTCGTCCAGCAGCCGCAGCAGCACCGGGGCGATCTCCTCCGGCGCCGGTGTGCCGGTCAGATCCTCACCGGGCTCGGCCGCCGCCAGCATCCCCGTCCGCATCCCGCCCGGATCGGCCCACCACACCCGCAGCTCCGGCTCCTCCACGGCCAGCACCGCCGACAGCTGGTCCAGGGCCGCCTTGGTCGCGCCGTACCCGCCCCAGGTGCGGTACGCCTCCACCGCCGCGTCCGAGCTCACATTCAGTACGGCACCGGCCCGCGCCTGACGCAGCAGCGGCAGCGCCTCCTGCACCAGCGCCAGCGGCGCCACGACGTTCGCCTCCAGCGCGGCCCGGAAACCGTCCAGCGGGTGACTCTCCAGCGGCACCAACGGCTCCACGCCCAGGACACCGGCGTTGTTGACCAGCAGATCGACCCCGCCCAGCTTCCACGCCGCCGACACCAGCTCCGACCGGTGCCGGCCGTCGGTCACGTCCCCGGGCACCGCCTCCACCCGCACCCCGTGCTCCGCGAGCGCCGCCGCCGTCTCCTTCAGCGCGCCGGCACCCCGCGCGTCCAGCGCCAGATCCCAGCCGCGCGCGGCCAGCGCCCCGGCCAGCGCCCGCCCCAGTCCCCTGGACGCGCCCGTGATGATCGCAACCGGCATGACAACCGTCTCCTCGTCCCTCGGCCGCCTCCGCTCGGCGGTGACCTCACCGTAGGAACGCCGGCCCGCCCGCCGCCTCGGACGCGGGCAGCACCTCGCGGGGGTCCTTCGGCCTAGGCGTGGCGCCGGACCCTTCGTCCTAGTCCCCGCGCCCTAGGCGGCCGCCGGTCACAGGTCGGATCCGCGCTGTCGGACCCCGCCGGTACCGTGTGGACATGAGTCAAGGACCCCGGTCCGGCCTCGCCGCGGTGAGCGCCGCGCTGCTGGCCATGAGCAGGCACCTGGAGGTGCGCGACGTCCTGAAGACGATCGTCGCCTCGGCCCGCGAGCTGCTCGACGCGCAGTACGCCGCGCTCGGTGTCCCCGACGACCACGGCGGCTTCGCCCAGTTCGTCGTCGACGGCGTCAGCGAGCAGCAGTGGAAGGCCATCGGCCCGCTGCCGCGCCAGCACGGCATCCTCGCCTCGATGCTGCACGAGGCCCGGCCCGAGCGCCTCGCGGACGTGCGCAAGGACCCCCGCTTCGAGGGCTGGCCGTCCGCCCACCCCGAGCTCGCCGACTTCCTCGGCCTGCCCATCCGCGACGGCGACGAGGTCATCGGCGCGCTGTTCCTCGCCAACAAGAACTGCCCGCGGACGGAGGGCCGGTGCGGCTTCACCGAGGACGACGAGGAACTGCTCGCCATCCTCGCCCAGCACGCGGCGATCGCGCTGACCAACGCCCGGCTCTACGAGCGCAGCCGCGAGCTGACCATCGCCGAGGAACGCTCCCGCCTCGCGCACGAACTGCACGACGCGGTCAGCCAGAAGCTGTTCTCCCTGCGCCTGACCGCCCAGGCCGCCGCCCGCCTCGTCGACCGCGACCCGGCCCGCGCCAAGGGCGAACTGCAGCAGGTGCCGCGCTCGCCGCCGAAGCCGCCGACGAACTGCGCGCGGCGGTTGTCGAGTTGCGCCCCGCCGCGCTCGACGAGGACGGGCTGGTCGCCACCCTGCGCACCCAGATCCAGGTCCTGGACCGCGCCCACAGCGCGCGCGTGACCTTCGCCGCCCGCGGCATCCGGGCCCTGCCCTCCGCCCAGGAGGAGGCGCTGCTGCGGGTCGCCCAGGAGGCCCTGCACAACGCGCTGCGGCACTCGGCGGCCGAGCACGTCGACGTCACCCTGGACCGCCGCGGCCCCGGCGCCGTCCTGCGCGTCACCGACGACGGCACCGGCTTCGACCCGCAGGCGATACGGCGCGCGGGACGCCACCTCGGGCTGGTCTCGATGCGGGACCGGGCGAGCGGGGTCGGCGGCCGGCTGACCGTGGAATCGGCGCCCGGCAAGGGCACCACGATCGAGATGGAGGTCCCCGGTGGCTGACGCAATCAAGGTGCTGCTCGTCGACGACCACCAGGTCGTCCGCCGGGGCCTGCGCACCTTCCTGGAGGTGCAGGACGACATAGAGGTGGTCGGCGAGGCCGCCGACGGCGCCGAAGGCGTCGCCCGCGCCGAGGAGTTGCGGCCGGACGTCGTCCTCATGGACGTCAAGATGCCCGGCATGGACGGCGTGGAGGCACTGCGCAAGCTCCGCGAACTCGACAACCCCGCGCGCGTGCTCATCGTCACCAGCTTCACCGAACAGCGCACGGTGGTGCCGGCCCTGCGCGCCGGCGCCGCCGGGTACGTCTACAAGGACGTGGACCCCGACGCGCTCGCCGGAGCCATCCGTTCCGTGCACGCCGGGCACGTTCTGCTCCAGCCGGAGGTCGCCACCGTGCTGCTCTCCCAGGAGGAGGCCAACGCGGGTCAGGGCAGGGGAGGTTCCCTCACCGAACGCGAACGCGAGGTACTGGGCCTGATAGCGGACGGCCGCTCCAACCGGGAGATCGCCCGGACCCTGGTCCTGTCCGAGAAGACGGTGAAGACCCACGTCTCGAACATCCTCATGAAACTCGACCTGGCGGACCGCACGCAGGCCGCGCTGTGGGCCGTACGTCATGGTCTGTCCGGATGATCGGCAACTCGGAAGGTTCCCCTCCGGACTGAGATTCATACCGTCGTGGGAATGTCCCCCGGATGGCGTATCCCACGGTGGATCTCCGCCGTTCTCCAGTGCGTGCTGCGGCGACTGCCGCGGCGATCGCTAGGAGGGCTCAGAAAGTGAAGAACCTGAAGAAGGCAGCGGCCGTGACGATGGTGGCCGGCGGACTCATCGCCGCCGGTGCGGGCATGGCCTCCGCCACCGAGGGCGCGCACGCCGACGGCACGGCCGTGGGCTCGCCCGGCGTCGTCTCGGGCAACGTCATCCAGGCCCCGGTCCACGTGCCGGTCAACGTCGTCGGCAACAGCGTCAACGTCATCGGCGCCCTGAACCCGGCCTTCGGCAACCTCGGCGTCAACCACTGACCCCACCGCCCCTGGCCCCGACCTCCCGCACAGGGAGGCCGGGGCCAGCCGCGCGCCAGAGGCCAGCAGGGAGGCCGGGGCCAGCCGCGGGTCAGACGCCACACGGGCCACGGTCAACCGCGCCGCATCAGCCGCAGCCAACCGCGCGGCATCAACCTGGCCCGCCGCCCCCAAGCCGCGGCGCCTCAGCCTGGGCCGCCGCCCCCCAAGCCGCGGGCGCCGCGCCCCATCAGCGGGAACCGCCGCCCTCCAAGCCGCGGGCAGTCGTGCCGCAGGGCGGCACGGGTGGGCGCGGCCGGCACCCCGGCAGCGCCGGGCCGCGCTGCCAACCCCTCAGCACCGACCCGGGGCACAGCCGGACCCCGCCCCGCTGAGCCCAGCGACGCCGGTCACCCCGCGACGAACCCCCGCCGAGCCAACCCCAAAGCACCCCGGGCACAAGAGCAACGCACGCTCACCGCACCCCCCGAACGCGCCGCAGGCTCACCGCTCACGCTCCTCCACATACGCGTTGTACGCGGCGACCTGCGCCCGCCGAGCCACCCGCTCCACCGGCCGCAGCGCCTCCGCACGCGCGAACATCTCCCCGGCGCTCACCGCACCCCCGTGCCCCTGCTCCGACGCGAGCGACACCAGCAACCCCACCCGCTGCGCCAGCTCCAGCACCCGCACCGCCCGCGGCGGATACCCCGGCGCCAGCACCTCCCGCCCCCGCTCGGCCCGCGCCCGGTACGCATCGATCGCCGCCTCCGCGACCGGCCCCGACCCGGCGACGTCCAGCCGCGTCAAGGCAGCCGTGGCATCCCGCAGCCCCTCCGCCAGCTCCCGCTCGGCCTCACCCAGCGACGGCACATCGGCCGGCGGCGCCTCCCGCACCGGCAGCACATGCCAGACCACCTCGACATGCACATCACCGTCGGGCCCGGCCTCGTACACCTCCGGCACCAGCCCGAGCCCGCCCCCGTGGCAGATCACCGCCTCCTCGGCCTCCAGCGCCCGCTTGTTGAACTCCGCCGGCCCGCTCAGCCCCAGCGGATGCCCCGGCGCCGGCAGCGCGACCCGCAGCCCGGTCACCCCCAGCGACCGCAGCCGCCCCAGCGCGAGCGTGAGCCCGACCGGAGCGGATTCACCCGGCAGGTCCGCCACCCGATGCACCGCGTCCTCACCCACGATGGCGAGCACGGCGTCATCCGGAGAGACAAGTCCGGCAAGAAGGGCATTTCCCCAAGCAGCAAGGCGACCAGAGCGCGGTTCCACGAGCATGCCCCCCACCCTAAGGACCGGACCGATGGAACGGCTCGCCCGATCGGTGGCGTAGATTCGTTCAGGGCCGCGTCCACCGGCGCGGCGCCAGAGCCACAGGCGTACGCGACAGCCGAGACCGGCCACACTGCAAGGGGAGACAACGCGCTCATGAGCGATGTTCTGGAGCTTCAGGACGTATCCGTGGTCCGCGAGGACCGGGCTCTGGTGGACCAGGTCTCCTGGTCGGTCAAGGAGGGCGAGCGCTGGGTCATCCTCGGCCCGAACGGCGCCGGCAAGACCACCCTCCTCAACGTCGCCTCCAGCTACCTCTACCCCAGCAAGGGCACCGCCACCATCCTCGGCGAGACCCTCGGCAAGCCCGGCACCGACGTCTTCGAACTGCGCCCCCGCATCGGCGTGGCCGGCATCGCCATGGCCGAGAAGCTCCCCAAGCGCCAGACCGTCCTGCAGACCGTCCTCACCGCCGCCTACGGCATGACCGCCACCTGGCACGAGGACTACGAGGAGGTCGACGAGCAGCGCGCCCGCGCCTTCCTCGACCGCCTCGGCATGAGCGACTACCTGGAGCGCCGCTTCGGCACCCTCTCCGAGGGCGAGCGCAAGCGCACCCTCATCGCCCGCGCCCTGATGACCGACCCCGAGCTGCTGCTCCTCGACGAGCCCGCCGCCGGCCTCGACCTCGGCGGCCGCGAGGACCTCGTCCGCCGCCTCGGCCGCCTGGCCCGCGACCCGATCGCCCCCTCCATGATCATGGTCACCCACCATGTCGAGGAGATCCCGCCGGGCTTCACCCACGTCCTCATGATCCGCCAGGGCAAGGTCCTCGCCGCAGGCCCGCTGGAGCTCGAACTCACCTCCCGCAACCTCTCCCTGTGCTTCGGCCTCCCGCTCGTCGTCGAGCAGGTCGGCGACCGCTGGACCGCCCAGGGCCTGCCCCTGGCCTGACCCCGTGCGCCCCGCCCGGCGCCCTGTCCGCGACCGGACCCGCGGCCCTACGATTGCCCTGTGAACGACATCGACGCATGGGTGTGGTGGCTCGTCGGTGCGGCAGCGCTCGGAATCCCGCTCGTGGTCACCGCGATGCCGGAGTTCGGGATGCTCGCCGTGGGCGCCGTCGCCGCGGCGATCGCCGCGGGCTTCGGCCTCGGCGTCGTCGTCCAGGTGCTCGTCTTCCTCGCCGTCTCCGTCGCCCTCATCGCCGTGGTACGGCCCATCGCGGCCCGGCACAGCCGGCAGCGTCCCCAACTCGCCACCGGCGTCGACGCCCTGAAGGGCAGGCAGGCCGTCGTCCTGGAACGCGTCGACGGCTCCGGCGGCCGCATCAAGCTCGCCGGGGAGGTGTGGTCGGCCCGCGCCCTCGACACCGGCCGCGCCTACGAAGTGGGCCAGGAAGTGGACGTCGTGGACATCGAGGGGGCGACCGCGATCGTCATGTGACCTCGTACGACGCGCGACAAGCGACGACCCGGTACGGACTCGACCGAACACCCCACGAGCCCTCCGACGGTCTGTCAGACTCGACCAGCAAGATCTTCAACAGCCATAAGATCTTCCGAAAGCGCCGAGGCGGAGAAGGGTACGGGCAGCGACGATGGAACCGGTCATCATCGTCTTGATCATTCTGGTGGTGTTGGTCTTCATCGCCCTGATCAAGACCATCCAAGTCATCCCGCAGGCCAGCGCCGCCATCGTGGAGCGCTTCGGCCGCTACACGCGGACGCTGAACGCGGGCCTCAACATCGTCGTCCCGTTCATCGACACCATCCGCAACCGCATCGACCTGCGCGAACAGGTCGTCCCCTTCCCGCCGCAGCCGGTGATCACCCAGGACAACCTGGTCGTCAACATCGACACGGTCATCTACTACCAGGTCACCGACGCCCGCGCCGCCACCTACGAGGTCGCCAGCTACATCCAGGCCATCGAGCAGCTCACCGTCACCACGCTGCGCAACATCATCGGCGGCATGGACCTGGAGCGCACCCTCACCTCCCGCGAGGAGATCAACGCGGCCCTGCGCGGCGTCCTCGACGAGGCCACCGGCAAGTGGGGCATCCGCGTCAACCGCGTCGAACTGAAGGCCATCGAACCGCCCACCTCCATCCAGGACTCGATGGAGAAGCAGATGCGCGCCGACCGGGACAAGCGCGCCGCGATCCTCCAGGCCGAAGGTGTCCGGCAGTCCGAGATCCTGCGCGCCGAGGGCGAGAAGCAGTCCCAGATCCTGCGCGCCGAGGGTGAGGCCAAGGCCGCCGCCCTGCGCGCCGAGGGCGAGGCCCAGGCCGTCCGCACGGTCTTCGAGGCCATCCACGCCGGCGACCCCGACCAGAAGCTGCTGTCCTACCAGTACCTGCAGATGCTCCCGAAGATCGCCGAGGGCGACGCCAACAAGCTCTGGATCGTCCCCAGCGAAATCGGCGACGCCCTCAAGGGCCTCTCCGGCGCGATGGGCAACTTCGGCGGCATGGGCGGCGGTTCGGGCAACAGCGGCCCGAACAACAACGGCACGGACCGCCGAGAAAAGCCGTCGATCGACTGAGGGTTCCTCTTGGACCAAGCTGTTCCCCGCACCCACCTCAAGGGGCGCGGGGGACAGCGCGACAAGCCACAACGGACCCGCAGCCGACAACGCACAACAAGCCCTACGGCGAGAGGTCAGGCCGCTTCCCCCGCGAGCCAATCCGGCAGAGCCGCAAGATCATCCGCCCCCAGCGCCAGCAGCATCGCATCGGCCGGCGTCGGCTCGAACGGCTCCCGGAGCAGCCGCATACCGGCCTCCTCCGGCGTCCGGTCGGCCTTGCGGTGGTTGTCCTCCGCACACGCGGCCACCGTGTTCAGCCACGAGTCCTGCCCACCCCGCGACCGAGGCACCACGTGGTCCACGGTCGTGGCCCTGCGCCCGCAGTACCCGCACCGGTGCCTGTCCCGCACCAGCACACCCCGCCTCGACCACGGCGCTTGTCTTCGGAACGGCACCCGTACGTACCGGCACAGCCGGATCACCCGCGGCGCGGGTATGTCCACATCGGCACCGCGCATCCGCAGCTCGGGATGGGCCTGCTCGACGACCGCCTTGTCCTGCAGCACCAGCACGACGGCTCGGTTCAGCGTCACCGTCGACAGCGGTTCGAAGCTGGCATTCAGAACGAGCGTGTCACGCATCAAGCCCACCTCCCGTGTGCACCGGCCCACCCCCCGGCGGGCTTGGATCAACTCTGGACGGGCACGCCGAGATGGACAACGCAATAAAAAATGCCCGCCTCCGATCACTTCCAAGACCAGAGGCGGGCAAACCTTCCGTGAACGTCAGGCTTCCGCGGGCTCCTCGTACTCACCGATCAGCTGCGCACGGGCGATCGTGTGGAACCGCAGATTGAACCCGACAACGGCGGGCGAGGCGTCGGAATCCGGACCGAGCTTCTCCTGGTCCACGGCGTACACCGTGAACACATACCGGTGCGGCCCGTCCCCGGGCGGCGGCGCGGCACCGCCGAAGTCCTTCGTGCCGTAGTCGTTGCGCACCTGGACGGCGCCCTCGGGCAGCCCCTCGAACTTGCCGCTGCCCGCACCCGCCGGCAGCTCGGTGACCGAGGCCGGGATGTCGAACACGGACCAGTGCCAGAACCCGCTGCCCGTCGGGGCGTCCGGGTCGTAGCAGGTCACGGCGAAGCTCTTGGTCTCCGGCGGGAAGCCCTCCCACCGCAGCTGCGGCGAGGTGTTGCCCTTCGCGTAGACCTGAGCGTCCTTGAGGGTCGCCCCCTCCTGGACGTCCTCACTCGTGACAGTGAAGGACGGCACGGGCGGATGGAAGTCGTGGGGGAGCGGCCGCCTCTTGAGCTCGGTCACCTCGATACCTCCTGATCGCTTGCGTTCAGTGGGTCCGAGCCTAGAACCAGTTCCGCTTGGAGCCGACCTCGGACAGCCACTGGTTGAGGTAAGCCGCCCAGTCGGTCCCCTGCCAGTCGTTCAGACCCACCTGGAAGGAGCGGAAGGTGTCGCTGCCCTCGCTGAACAGACCCGGCTTCTTGTCCATCTCCAGGACGACGTCCATACCGTGCGCGTCGGCGACGAAGCTCAGCTCCACCTGGTTCAGGCCCCGGTACTGCGACGGCGGGTAGAACTCGATCTCCTGGTAGAACGGCAGCTGCTGCCGCGTACCCCGGATGTGGCCGCGCTCCATGTCCGCGTTCTTGAAGCGGAAGCCCAGCTGGATGAACGCGTCCAGGATCGCCTTCTGCGCCGGCAGCGGGTGCACGTTGATCGGGTCCAGGTCGCCGGAGTCCACGGCCCGCGCGATCGCCAGCTCGGTGGTCACGCCGATGTGCATGCCGCGCAGCGCCTGCCCGTCGATCATGGTGACCGGCGTCTCCCACGGGATCTCGATCCCGAACGGCACCGCGTGCACCGCACCGGCCTGGAGCTCGAAGGCCCCGCCGAGCCGCACCTTGGTGAACTCGATGTCCTGCTTGTACTCCTGGTCGCCGCTCTCCACCTCGACCTTGGCCTGCAGCCCCACCGACAGACCCTCGATGTCCTGGTTCACGGACCCGCCCTGGATCCGCACCTCACCCTGGACCACACCACCCGGCACCACGTTCACCTCGGTCAGCACGGTCTCGACCGAGGCCCCGCCGGCCCCCAGGCTCGCGAGCAGCTTCTTGAACGCCATGGCTCTCCTCTACGACTGCATCCTTGATCCCTATCAACGCGATCCGGTCGTGGCCGGTTCCGCGCCCTCACCCTGGCAAGCCGCACGCCCCCTGACCACCCCATGACACCGACCGACTCCAGTACGCTCGGAGGGCATGATCGCGAGCCCCGACCGTACGCCTCTGCCGCGCTCCTTCTTCGACCGGCCCGTCCTCGACGTCGCGCCCGACCTCCTCGGCCGCATCCTCGTCCGCTCCACCCCTGACGGCCCGATCGCCCTGCGCCTGACAGAGGTCGAGGCCTACGACGGCCCGAACGACCCCGGCTCCCACGCCTACCGTGGCCAGACCGCCCGCAACAGCGTGATGTTCGGAGAGCCCGGTCATGTGTACGTCTACTTCACCTACGGCATGTGGCACTGCATGAACCTGGTCTGCGGTCCCGTGGGACGAGCCAGCGCCGTCCTCCTCCGCGCCGGCGAGATCATCGAGGGCGCCGAGCTGGCCCGCACCCGTCGGCTGTCGGCCAGGAACGACAAGGAGTTGGCCAAGGGCCCCGCCCGCCTGGCCACCGCCCTGGACGTGGGCCGGGCCCTGGACGGCACGGACGCGTGCGCCGAGGGGGAGACCCCGCTCCGCGTCCTGGCGGGCACGCCCGTCCCCTCCGACCAGGTATGCAACGGCCCTCGCACCGGGGTGGCCGGCGAGGGAGGCGACGGTGACGTCCACCCCTGGCGCTTCTGGGTCGCCAACGACCCGACGGTGAGCCCGTATCGGGCCCACGTGCCGAGGCGGCGCCGGAGTTGACGCGGACCCCGAAGGTGCGTAATGTGGCCCGAGCCGCTGAACCGGGTACGGCGATCGCCTGCAGCCGGAGCGGCCAACCCACTACCTAGCTACAGCCCCTCGGCGGGGTCGATTCTGGTGCGTTCGCGTACCCGAATTCGAACTCGCGAGACTCGATTATGAGTCGCCGAGAGAATGAGCTAACGTAGTGAATGTCGAAAGGGCGGACGGCGAAAGCCGAAAACCCCGAGACAACTCCCGCCGACCGGGAATCGGACGCCGAAAG
>NZ_PQSS01000120.1 GCF_002920535.1 Streptomyces sp. Ru71
CATTGGACCGCTCATCGATTGACGCTACGCCAGACACGCCACCTGACGGAGAGACCTGCATCAAATGATGCACTGCGCAGAACCTGGTATCCGGCCCGGCCCCCGCCCGGATACCGGCACAGCTCTTACGCACCGGCGGGTCACCGAAACCGCAGCCGGATGTCACCGTGCCGATTCCACGAAGCCCCATCAGTGCCCGCGTTCCCCCCTCGCCCTGAACTGTCAGGGCCGCGGCGAGGTCCTCGTGGATCAGGGGCAGTTCGGCCTCACCGGCCGGCGGCATGTCCTCGTTGCTCACCGGTGCACCGTAGAGCCCACCGGGCTCCGGGTGGTATCCGACCGGCTCACAGGCCCAGGTGCACAAAACGGAGTCATGCCACTTCGCCGAAGCCCTGGCGCCTTCACTGGGTCACGGTGTCGGCATGACGATGGGCCACCCTCCACTCGCCTCCCTCGCGGCGGTACACCTGGGTGGCCCGCAACGTGTACGTGCGCGGCTGTCCGTCGACGGAGGCGGAGATGTGCTCGAGGCCAGCCGTATAGGCCATGTCGCCCAAAACGTCGTACGCCTGCAGTTCGAACGCGTACGACGTGCAATCGGAGAAGCTCTTCCCGAGGGCGGTAAAGAGCTTGTCGAGCTCCTGCTGGCCGTTGGCGTTGCGCCACGCCCCCAGGACGCTCACGGGCTCGTTGCGTGACCAGAGCGCCCGGCGGGGGTCCGCATTGCCGTTGTGCAGGGCAAGCTCCGCCTCGTACAGCGAGGTCTTGACCCAGGCCAGGAAATCGTCGCGGTCGGTCATACCTTCATCATGTACCGGCTCGACAGGACTTGGGTCGGCACCGCGCGGGATGGGCATCGGCGATCCACTCGCCGACCGCCAGCAGCGAGGTCGCGCCGTGCAGCACCGCGCAGGCCGCGAACGCGAGCAGGTACACCAAGGCGTGGCGTACCCCGCGCGGTTCACGGAGCGTCGAGAACTCCATGGTCTTGGGCGCCCGTGCCGGTCTCGTGCCTTTGCCGCACCTGCCTGAAACCCGGCGAATCGGATGATCCATCACTTTGCCGAGGCTCTGGGTGCCGGGGGTCGCAAGGGAGAGGTGGACCGCTGCGGAAGGGGTGGATCGGACCGGGCCCATGCCGCCTCGGGCAAGAGGCGTTCGCTCCGGCTTGCCGGCGCCATCCCATCAGCGCCATCAGCTTCCGTCGGCACCGCCGTTACGAGCGCAGGGCCGAGCACTTCCTTGTCTTCACCCGGCATTGCCGTAGCCATCGTCTGCTCTCGCCGACTTGCCGGATGACGTGATCGCTCACAGTCGTTCTGCCTGTTCGGCGGGGTTTGAGGCAAGGCCTGTTGTGGGGGTGGAGCGGCGGGCGAGGTCGGGCAGGACGGTGGCCAGGCCGACTAGTGCCATGGCCGCGCCGAGCCAGAGCGGGGCGCGCAGGCCCCAGTTGTCGATCACGACGGCGCCGATGGAGGAGCCGAGGATGATGCCGAGAGTGATGAAGGAGGAGTGGACGGTGTTGAGCAGCGGGCCGCCGTTGCCGGTGCGCTGGACGCGGGTCGCCATGGCCGGCTTCAGGGTGACGCCGACCAGGCCGATGCCCATCATGCAGATGACGGCGGCTGCGGGCAGGTCGGCGAGCAGGGCGAAGCCGGTCAGGAACACGGTGTTGAGGACGAGGCCGATGGCGAGGACGGGGACGGTGCCGGTGGAGAAGCCGGCGAGGTCGGTGAGGATCGGGTTGAAGTAGCTGAAGGCGGAGAAGGTGGCGCCGATGATGAGCGTGCTAGTGGACAGCACCAGCCACAGCTTGGGCTTCTTGAAGACGCCGAACTCCTGGCGGAAGTCCCCGCCGCCTTCGGCGCACTCGATGCGGGCTACGCCGAACCAGGTGGTCACGGCGGCGATCACGGTGATGGCGGTGAGGGTCCAGAACGCCGCGCGCCAGCCGAACCGCTCGCCCACCAGGGTGGAGAGGGGCAGTCCGAGCAGGGTGCCGAGCATGAGGCCGTAGATCAGCCGGTCTCGTAAGGCCGCTACGCAACCCACGCCCTCAACGCGCCCCCATACCACCGCCACACACCCCATCACCCGCTGACACCCAAACACCGCCACCACACCACCCACTGACACATCTGGCCCGGGCGCTGCCGTCGTGGCAGGCCGGTCCCAGCGCTGCGGGCGGGGATGGCGGTGGTGAGACGGGGCGGGCGAGGCGTCATCGAAGCTGGGTTCTTCCGGGGTGCTCACGCGACTCCTCCTGTGGTTCAGCCTGGTGCGTCCTGGGCGCCGGGCGCCGCCTTCCTTGCCGTGGGGCCGGGAGGGCGGCGGGCTGCGACTGGTGCTTACAGTGCGTGGAGCTGGGTGAGGAACTGGAGGGTGTCCGAGTTGAGCCAGTACTCCACGAACTTGCCGTTCCGTATGCGCAGGGTGTCGGTGCCGGTGAAGGTGACGACGGTGCCGGGGTGGGCCTTGGCACCGGGGAAGCCGTCGGCGTAGGTGCCGGTGGCCGTCCAGCGCACGGAGGCGCGGTGTCCGGCTACGAGAGGGTCGATCTGTAGGGAGAAGCGCAGGTCGGGGAAGGCCGCGCGGGTCTGGGCGATCCATGCCACCAGACCGTCCGCGCCGCGGATACTGCTGCCGTCCCCTCCGTCGAGGAGGGCGGCGTGGACCGTGAAGTCCGGTGAGATGATGCCGGATGCCTGGGTAAGGTCGCCGTTCCAGAGGCGGAGCCAGGCGTCGAGCATCGCCTTGGGGCTCTTGGCGGGCGGCTGGTGGCTCTGTGATGTGGTCGTGTGTTCGGCTGTGGTGGCGGAGGAGGTGGGTGCGGCGGCCGTCGTGGCGCTGATGGCCAGGGCAGCCAGGGCCGCAGGGACGAGCAGACGCATCCGGTTGCGTGCGGTGGTGGTCATGGTGGTTCCTCGCATATCGGTCGGGCGGAAAAGGGGCGGGTGTCAGTCGGTACAGGTGGTGCCGGGTGCAGGCAGGGCGCGGGTGGTCAGGTAGCGGTTGGTGGCGTCGCGCACGCATTGGGAGAGCAGGAACATGCTGTAGTCGTCGCCTTCGCGGCTGAGGACGACACTGCCGGGCAGTTGGGCCGCCATGGCGAAGCCCGCGCTGTGCGGGGCGAGCGCCTGGTGGGTGGACTGCAGGACGAGCGCGGGCGGTGCGCCGTGGATGGGAGACCCGGCCGCGACGGGGTGGGCGGGGAGGGGCCAGCCGAGGCAGCCGGTGAGTGCGGTCCAGGAGCGCACGGCGCCGCCGAGATGCGGGGAGATCCGGATCAGGTCGTTGCGCAACCGGGTGAGCTGGTCGAACGTGGTGACCGGGCGCGCGGTGTCCAGGCAGGCGGGGACTCGTACCTGCACGGGGTCGAGGGTGTCGTCGGGCTCGTAGGTGAAGTCGCTCGCGTCGCCGGCCTGGGCCTTGACCACGGCCTGGGCGAGGGCGGGCCAGGTGACGCCGGAGAGGGTCAGGTAGTCCTGGGTGGCGGCGCGGATGTCTTCTCCGGTCAGTGCACGGCTGCCGCCGGCGGTGGGGATCGGGGTGCGGTCGGCGCGGGCGACGAGGGCGTCGTACTGGGCCGCTGCGTCCTTGCCGTGCAGGGCGCAGTCCGTGGACGCGGCGCACCAGGTGGTGAAGCGGTGGAACGCCTCTTCCGCTGTGGCTGCTTCCCGGCGGATCCGCTCGGTGGGTGTGGTGGTGTCGTCCAGCGCCGTGTCCAGGACCATGGAGCGCAGTCGGCCGGGGTAGAGGTGGGCGTAGGTGCGCCCGAGCAGGGTGCTGTAGTGGATGCCGTACCAGTTCAGCTGCTTCTCGCCGAGCCCGGTGCGTACGGCTTCGAAGTCCCGCGCGGTGCTGGTCAGGTCCGTGTGGGCGACCAGAGGGCCGTTCTCGCGCAGACAGTCGGCGGCGAAGGCGCGGTTGTGAGCCACAAGCGTGTCGAACTCCGCCTTGCTGTGCGGGAAGTGGGTGACGCCGGCCGGCTTGAGGGGCGTGGTGCAGCGGATCGGCGTGCTGTGGCCCACTCCGCGCGGGTCGACGGCGACCAGGTCGAAGTTACGGCTCATGGCGCCGGCGAACGAGGGGAAGCCGATGCGCATCGCCAGGCGAAGCTGTTCTATCGATGATCCGCCGGCTCCGTCGTTGAGCAGCAGGGTGCCCTGGCGGTGGGCCTGGTCGTCGGCGGGGCGGCGGACCAGGGCGAGGGTGAGGCTGCCGGCGCGCGGGTGGGCGTAGTCGACCGGGACCCGCAGCGTGCCGCACTGCATGCCCTTGAACTCCGCCTCCGAGCAGGCGGTCCAGCTGATCCGGCCCGCGGGGGATGCCATCTGGGGGTGTGCGGGAGCGGCGACCGCCGGCGTGGCGAGGGTGGCGGCGGCCACGAGGGCGGCGGTCAGGGTGTGCTGGACATACGTGCGCAGTCTGGGCCTGGGCATGGCGGGGTTCTCCTGAGGGCGTTCGCGCCGTGACGCGGCGCGGAGGGACGCGGGGCGGTGACGCGGTGACGCGGTGACGCGGTGACGCGGTGACGCGGTGACGCGGTGACGCGGTGACGCGGTGAGGGAACGGTCGGCCACCGGGGCGGGTGTCTGTGCCGGTTTCTGCGTGCCGCGTCAGGCGTGCAGGACGATCTTTCCGGCGACGGTGCCGGACTCGGCCAGCCGCATTGCCTCGGCGGCGCGGGTCAGGGGCAGTTCGGCGGCGATCTGGGCAGTGATCTCACCGCGCTTCAGCGCAGCGAACACCTCGGTGAGGTCGGCGTGCAGCCGGGCCCGGAAGCGGCCGCGGCTCAGGGCCCGGCCGGCCCAGACGTTGAAGAAGTACGCGTTGCGGCCATTGGGCAGTGCGTTCCACAGCCAGATGCGGCCGAGCAGCTTGAGGACAGGCCACTGCTTGGAGCCCTCGTCGTCGCGGGTGGAGGCGCTGCCGTAGGAGACGAGCGTGCCACCGGGCGCGAGAAGGCGCCAGGAGTCGATGACGCTGCGGCCGCCGACGTGGTCGAAGACGGCGTCCACTCCGCCCGGCGCCAGCTCGCGGACGCGGGCCGGGATGTTCTCGGTGCGGTAGTCGATCGGGATCACCCCCCGTTCCCGCAGGGCCGCATGGTGGCGGGCTGAAGCGGTGCCGATCACCTTCGCGCCCACGGCCTGGGCGAGTTGGACCAGCACCGAGCCGACTCCCCCGTTTGCGCCGTGCACCAGGACGGTGTGCCCGGCGTGGACGCGGGCCTTGCGGTGCAGCATCTGCCACGCCGTGATGCCGTTGACCACCACGGTCTCCGCCTGGGCCGCGCCGACCCCGTCCGGGACCGGCACCGCGTCGGCGGCGTCGACGACCACGTGGCTGGCCCAGCCGCCGACTTTGAGTAGCGCGGCCACCCGGGTGCCCACCAGGCCGGGAGCGACGCCGTCGCCCGTCGCCGTGACGGTGCCGACCAGGTCGTAACCGGGGACGAACGGGAAGGGCGGCTGGTCGTAGTAGCGGCCGCGGCGCATTTGCTGCTCGGCGAAGGACACGCCGGTCGCCTCCATTCGGACGACGACCTGGCCCGGGCCTGCGGTCGGGACGTGCCCCTGGCGTATCTGCAGTCCCTCCGGCTCGACCTTGCCCGGCAGCACGACCTCGACCATCTCTGCAGCGTTCATGACGACCTCCATCGACCCGACCAGCACAGTTAGTGGCTGGCGCTTTCGTTAGAAGTTATAACTGGTCGGCGGAGTGACAGTCAAGAGCGTTCGTAATAGGGTCTAACTCAGGGCGTGCGCCGAGCGGCCCGGACCCCCGGGAGCCGGTGATCACACGCGAGAAGGGATGAGCACATGACCGTCGCGGGCAAGGAGACACCGCGCGACCGCTACCGCGCCCAGCTACGGGCCGAGATCAAGGAGCGCGCCTGGGAGCAGATCGCCGCCGCCGGGGCGCCGGGGCTCTCCCTGAACGCCATCGCCAAGCAGATGGGCATGAGCGGCCCCGCCCTCTACCGGTACTTCGCCAGCCGGGACGTGCTGATCACCGAACTGATCCGGGACGCCTACCGCAGCCTTGCCGACACCATCCGCACCGCTGCCGCCTCGGGCGCGGACCTGGCGGGACTGGGACGCGCACTGCGCGCCTGGGCACTGGACGACCCGCAGCGCTACTTCCTCATCTACGGCACACCGGTCCCCGGCTACCACGCACCCGACGACATCACCGCGATCGCATCCGAGATCATGGACGCCCTCCTTGAGGCCGCCCAGCCGACCGGCAAGGCCATCGTCACCGTGGACGAGGGCCACCCCGACACCCGCCTGGAAGCCCACCTCGCCCAGCACCGGAAATGGGCGGCAGACCACCCCGCACCCCCGGCCGCCCTGCGCCGCGCCCTGCTCTTCTGGACCCGCCTGCACGGCATCCTCTCCCTGGAACTGGCAGGCCACTTCACCGGCATGGGCTTCGACCCGGCGGAGCTGTACGACAACGAACTGCGCCACCTGAGCCAGTAGGCGCCCCCTGCAGGCGCAAAGGCCGCGGCGAACGTGGGAGCGGCTGCCTCCTGACTGCCGAGTCTCGTGCGTGCGATGCGCCGGTCGTGGTCCCGGCCCGGGCATCACCTGCGGCACGGACCGTTTCTTGGACGTGATGCACGTCACGGGAAGCGGGGCCGAGGATCCGACAGATCCCAGAGGTGAGCATTGACATGCGTGCCCGGCTACGGGCGGGTGAACCAGCCGCGTTCGCCGAGTTGTTCGACAGTTACGCCCGCGGCGTGTACAACCACGCTTTCCGCCTGACCGCAGACTGGTCGACGGCCGAGGACGTCATGGCCGCCACCTTCATGGAGGCGTGGCGGCTTCGCCACAGGATCGCCCCCGAGGGCGGCTCGCTGCGGCCCTGGTTGCTCGGCATCGCCATCAACACCGCGCGCAACCAATACCGCAGCAACCGGCGCTACCGGCGAGTGGCCCTCGCGACCGCGGCCGCCGAACTGAACGTGCCCGACCACGCGGACGAGGTCAGCGGGCAGATCGACGACCAGCGCAGGCTTGCCGTGGCGCTCCGGGCACTCGCCACCCTGCGCAGACCCGAACGCGAAGTCATCGCACTCTGCCTGGGAGAAGGACTCGACTACGAGGCCGCGGCGACGGCGCTCGGTATTCCCGTCGGCACGGTCGCCTCCCGGCTCTCCCGGGCCCGCAAGAAGCTGCGCTCGCTGACGGACGACGCACTGGCACACCCCTCCTCTCCGGCAGAGGACGCCGTAGACACCGCAGTGAGCGTTGTTTCCCACCCGGCGCGTACCGGGCCGGCAGGAGGAGCCGAGAAAGTCCGTGAAAAACGGGAAGCCACGGCGGCACGCAGACAGACAACGGGTGATCACATCCACACCGTCCGGCCCGCACAGGAAGGAAACCGATGAGCGCGAACACGTCCCGGCCCGGCCCGGGTGAGTGGGAGGAAGCAGCCCGCCTGCTGTCCACAACCGCGCGTGACCTGCCGACGGGCCGTCATGAAAGGCACCGGGAGCTTTTGATGACCCGTATCGAGCAGGCACAACACACCCAGGCGGCACCCACCGGCGAGGCGCGAGCACGTCGGGCCCGGCTGCCCCGGCCCGCGATCACTCTGCCCGCCCTCGCCGCCGCGGTCGCCGCAGCCGTCATAGCCGGAACTGCGATGTCCGGCGGAGACGGGAAGGGACCCGTCCGGCTCGCCACCGGGCCGGCCCTGACCACGCACGTCGGCGCCGCCAGCCCCAACGGGGTGACGCGGTTGCTCGACCAGGCCTCCCTGGTCGCGGCACAGGACGATGACGATCACCCGGCCCTCGGAGCCGGCCAGTACGTGTACATCGAGTCCAAGACGGCCGACACCTTCGTGAGGACCGTCGACGGCAAGAGCAGCCTCGCCAGCCACGCGCTGCACAAGCGCCAGGTGTGGTACTCGCCCGACGGAACCAAGGGATGGCTGATCGACCCCGCCGTCAACGACAGTCCCGAAGGGGAAACACTCAGCCTCCCCGACGAGCAGGGCAACACCCCCGACGCCGGCCTCAACCACCCGTCCTACAACTACCTGGCCCAGCTGCCCACGGACCCCAACACGCTCCTCGCCGAGATCTACAAGGAGACCAAGGGACACGGCAACTCACCGGCCCAGGAAGCCTTCACCACGATCGGCGACCTCCTCGGCGAGAGCTACCCGCCCCCCGCCCTGACCAAGGCGCTGTTCAAGGCCGCCGCGAAGATCCCCGGCGTCGTCACCGTCAACGACGCCGCCGACGCCGTCGGCCGGCACGGCGTAGCGGTCGCCCGGCTGGACGAGAAAAACGGCCAGCGAGAAGAGTGGATCTTCGACAGGAACACGCACGTCTTCCTCGGCCAGCGCTCCGTCCAAGTGGGCAAGGCGGGCGGTCCGGAGAAACTGATCAAGCCCGGAACCGTGCTGTTCACCAGCGCCGTCCTGCAGCGTGCCGTAGTCGACGGCATAAAGCAGGCACCCGCCCAGCAGGGCTGACACCCCTCCGCAAGACCCTGCCACCGCCCGCTCCCCCACGTCCCAACCAGTGAGCGGGGCGTCGGTGTCGTCGGCGGTTCCCGTGGGCAACCAGCCGCGTCAGAAAGGCATCTGACCCGGTATGGCGACGACACCTCACCACTTATCCAGCTGGAGCAAGCCGGCTCGCGCGCTCGTTCTCGTCTTCGGTGCGTGCGTGGTGGCAGCCGGGTGCAGCCCTCAAAGCGGTTCCCCACGGCCCACAGAGAGGGCAGATCAGCCCTCCGCCTCCGCACCGGCATACCAGCGGGCCTACGAGGCAGGCTTCGCCACCGGCAAGCGGCTCTTTGAAGATGGTGGTAAGGGCGCCGCCGTTCGCGAAGTGAACGGCGGGTGCCTGCGACGTTCCCTTACTGCCAAGCCCACCGCAGTGGTGGACCTTGACCGGGGAGCATGGATCCTCGGCTGCAAGCAGGGCACCTCCAACGGCGGTCCCCACCCGCCCATTGGTCCCGTCACACGGCGGGAACCGGACCTCGACCTGCTCCGCCGCTTCGGGAGCTGGGCGCCGAGGAACCAAGCCGCCGACTCGGCCCGCCACCTCACCAAGGTCACGCTGGTCCACCTGGATCCGACCAACTACGACGTCGAGCTCGCCACCACCTACACCGCAGCCGGCGACGCTGAGATTCGCCGCCTGGCAGATGACTTCCATCGCTGGTGGGACGGCGACGACGGTGACGCAACAGCGTGGAACATGATCGTCACCGACGCTGCCGGGCACCGCCTGACGACCACCAGCCTGAACTCTTGAATGGAAGTACCGGAACCACACCTCGTCCGCGACCTGCTCCGCCAGCGGCACGGCCGGCGTAGTCAGCGTTGACTGGCAGCGCCGCATGAAGGGCTAGCTCTGCCGGCCGTACCAGCCACATCCTCTAGCTCAGCCCAACTCGGCGGCCGCCATAGCGGCCCGGTACCACTTCCCCCGGTCAGTACCGGGCCGTCGGTGTCTGCTGCACGTACTAGGAGACGGACAGCTTCACAGCCGCACCGAACTCGTAGTCAAACTCGTACGAGAACTGCTTACGAACGCCGTACCCGCAGGCCGTGCGCTCCGCGGTGCGCCCTTGCCGTGTCTTGATGGTGACGCGGGCGCATCGGTTGTCGGGGGCGGTGTCCTCGACCCAGCCGTAGATCTTCAGATCGCGCCCTTCCTCGCCGACACAGGCCATGGTCCAGCTCGCCTCGCCGCCGGTCGTCTTGGGCGAGGAGGAGGAGGGGCATGTGGCGGCACTCGCGGGTGCGCCGGAGGCGAACAACATCCCGGCGGCGAGAATGGTTGCCGCGATGGCGGAGGTAAGGGTCTTCCTGACTGCGGGCATGGCGGACTGGCCTGCCTTCCTCTCGGTGCCTGAAGCACACAATGTATGAAAGAAATTAGATGGCGTGCACTGCTATGCCCCTAATGTGTGTATTCTTCCAACTTGGGGTATTGCCGAGATGAGTTCGGCTCTGGGGATCCAATCGAGCCGTGGTTGGCGCTGAGGTTCATCGTGGTACGGCTGCAGCAGTCTGAAGGGCGTTGACGCACGCTCCCGTACCGGTCATGCCGAGGATGAGCTCGGCGCGGCCGGCAGGAGTGCCGAATCGGCGGGCCCACCCTGCCGCCTTCCATTACTTGATGATGACGTTGAACCTGAACCGGTGCCGTCGTCCTCGAACTGCAGCGTCCCTGGAGTATTGGGGACCCCCAGTACTTCCGTCGCCTTGATGTGCTCGTCGGGCCCGCTTCCGGCAGTTCGTCGTCGCCACGCTAGTCGAACCGCGGCTGAGGATGTCGAGGGACTGCCGCCCCGGTGGCCGTCACACCGCGGGAGTGACGTACTGCGCCTCGCCGTGGCCGAAGGACCAGTCCGGGGATGTGTTCTCGTACAGGGTGATCACCACGTTGCGCGGCTCGACGCCGGCGAGGGCCCCGGCCAGTTCGGTGATGCGGCGGTAGAGGTTCTGTTTCTGCTCGGTCGTGCGGCCGGCGCGCAGGGTGACGGCGATGAGGGCGATGTCGTCGTCGTGGGGGATGCCGAGGTGGGCGCCGTGCCGCAGGGTACTGGACTTGCCGTCGTGCGCGGTCAGGATCTGGAAGCGGTCCTCGGGCGGGATGCCCAGGGTGTCCATCAGCGCCTGGTGCACCGCGTCACCGAGGGTGTGCAGGCGGGCGGTGTCCGGGCCCAGGGTGTCGATGCGGACCAGTGGCATGGAAGCTCCGGGAGTCGGATGGGCGGCGATCGCGTGCGTACATACTAGTAGGTACAGCAGGCGGGTCGAGTGAAGTCACAGAGGACGCTGGATGCATGGTCCAGGTGATCGTGTATCCACCAGACGAGCCCTGGAGGGCGCACGGTGTGGTGCGCTGACGGCATTCGTAGGCTGGGGGTGCTCGGGGCGAGTACGGAGGACACAGCATGCCCCGCACGATTTGGTCCGGCGCCATCTCGTTTGGCCTGGTCACGAATACCTGTCAACGTGGTCAGCGCGACCGAGGACCACTCGATTCGCTTCCACCAGTAGCACCTGCAGGACATGGGCCGGGTCCGCACCCGGAAGTTCTGCGAGCTGGAGGACCGCGAGGTCTCGAACGCGGAGATCGGCAAGGGGTATGAGGTGGTGCGGGAGCCCAAGGGGCACCCGGCGCAGATCGTGCCCGTCTCCGATGAGGACCTGAGCAACCTGCCGCTGCAGACGGCCAAGGCGATCGAGATCGAGGCGTTCGTCCGGGCCGAGGACATCGACCCGATCCGCATCGGTGAGGGCGCGCAGGAGGGCGCGGAGCTGAAGGTCGCTACCGTCGACACCCGCTGGACCGTCGACCGCGCCGAACGCTACCTCCGCTCGCTTCCCGCCGGCGCCCGCCGGTTCGCCGAGATGGTCGTGGTCGACGGCAACGGCTACATCGAGGCCGAGCAACTGCGCCAGGTGCTGGGCAGGCTCAGCGGACCACCGTCGCGCTGTCCCGCGCGATGCCGCTCGGCGTGCGCGAGGGCTGGTGGCAGGAGGGCACCAGCGCGCCCATCAGCCCGGTGTGGGACCCGGATAACCCCAGCTGGCACAAGAACATCGCCTACCAGATGGCCAAGGAGAACGTGCCCGTCTTCCGGGAAGCCCTCGCCCGTATGGCCACCACGCAGGGAGCCGGGCGGGAAGCCGCAACCGCGAGCGCCGGTGGGGACGGCGACGCCCCCAGCGCGCTGGGCCCCGCGCCGGGCTGGGATTCAACCGATGAGGCGCCGCGCGCTGCTCACCGACGACGAGGACCAGTGACGGCCGGGGGGTGCGGGGCTACCCCCACGCTCCAGGAGAGCCGGTACACGGCTCGTCCAACCGGCGGGCCGTACTGGCTTGATGGAAGTCACCCCGTGTTCCCCGCCCGGTCCGCTCCGCCTCCAGGAGCGGCCGTTTCGGCGGATCACATTTGTCGCCACGAGCAAGGAACAGCGGAGCATCGGCTGAGCGATGCTTGGCTCGCGCTGTGACGTAGTGGGAGAGCGAGGGCTCAAACAGGCCGAAGGCGCTGTCGGCCTCCGTGAGGACGGTCGCGGAGATCCGGGCGTTGTGCTGGCCGGCGACAGCGACGCGCCCGGTACGCCGCTCAACTCGCCAACCTCACCACCAACTGATGAACACGGATCGGCGGGGCGATTCCGTGATGGCCGTCTCTCTGGCGTGCCTCTTCATCGGGCTCGTAATGTGGGTCCGCCCGGTTAGGGGAGCCGTCTCGACGCTGGCAGGTAACTCATGGGAAAAGCAGGCACGTTGCTAGCATCGGGCGCCGCCATCGCAGCGCTGCTCACTCTCTCGGGATGTTCGCAGGACGAGCCGGCCGCCCAGGCCTCCCCGTCCGGGCTTGTTCAGTACACGGCCGCTACTGGGTCGGCCACTTCGACGCCGAGCCCAACAACAGCCGCGTCCGCGGAGTGTGTGAAAACCGCCGGTATGAATGCCGAGCAGCTGACCCAGTACCTGAAGAATCTGCGCAGCGGCAGTGGCGCGTACCAGTCCAAGGCGCTGACCCTGGACTCCTCCGGCCTGAACTTCGCCCCCGAGGCGATCCAGCGGCCATGTGAGGCGGTCACGGTGAAGCTCGCCCGCTACTGGGTCGACATCAAGAAGACGAGGGATGCGACTCAGTTCGGGCCGGCCAGCTACGAGTTCCGGTACACGCCGATCGGCGTCTCTTCCCACAAGGCCGGCCCGAAGGACGGCAGGGTCCCCGACACCGCGCCGCCGGCGGGTAGCGTCTGCCGGGGCACGGTTTCGGTGGTCTACGTCGGCGATGACATTCCGTCGCAAGCTCTGCCGTACAGCCTGGAGCTGATCGATACGACCGCCCCGTATCCCATCAAGGTGGATGGAGACGGGGTGCTGTCCGCGATCTATGTCGCACCCGGCAGCGTGGAGTCCTGCTGACGGCTGCGTCCGTGAGATAGGGGAAACGCCGGCTCGGCCGTTATCGCTTCGTGACTTATCACGCCGTGATAATCGGCGGTCCTATGCGGGTGAAAGGGCATCAAGTGCCGCATGTCGGATACCACTAGAGCCGCCGGGAGTCAGTAAGGTGACGTCATGGCCTCTCCATACCCTGACGGAGACCGGGAAAAGGTAGCGTCCAAGCTGCCCTCGGCGCTCCAGCAAGCACTCAAGGTCCGCGCCGCGGAACTCAGCCTGGACATCCAGGACGCCGTCGAAGCGGCCATTACCCACTGGCGAGCCAGCGACCGCCCGAGCGGAGAAGTAGAGACAGCCGGGGCGAAGTCCTTCTCCACCTGGCTACCGACAGGTCTGTACGAGGACTTCAAGAGCACGTGCACCGCGCGGGGTGTCTCCTACACCCAGGGCCTCGCCCAGTCGATCCGGGACTGGCTGGACGACAACCCCTCCCCGCGGGCCGGGATCCAAGCCTCCGATCCCGAGCGCAAGATCGTCTGCAACCAGAAGGGCGGGGTCGGCAAGACCGCCGTCGCTGCCGGCATCGCTCAGGCGTACGCCGAAGAAGGCAAGCGTGTCCTTCTGGTCGACTACGACCCCCAGGGGCACCTCAGCGAGCAACTCGGCGTACCGCAGATCGAACCCGACCACGACAGCCTCGTCTCCCACATGTGCGGCGAAGGACAGGGCGATCTGCGCGATCTGGTCGTGGTGATAGACGATCAGCGGTTCGAGAAGCGGCTGCACATGCTGCCCGCCTGCTTCGACGGCTTCCTCCTCGACTCCCGCATCGCGGTCCTGTCCGCGAACAAGCGGGGCTTCCAGAAGGAAGTCGCCCTTGAGATGGCGCTCCGCCCGATCGAGAGCGACTACGACGTCATCGTGGTCGACTGCCCGCCCAGCCTCGGCATCGCCATGGACGCCGCCCTGTACTACGGGCGCCGGCGGCGCGACGAGAGGTCCGGCCGGTCCGGCGTCGTCATCCCGGTTCTCGCCGAGGACTCCTCCGCCACCGCCTACGGCATGCTCGCCCAGCAGATCGAGGACCTCTGCGAGGACCTCTCCCTCGACGTCGAATACCTCGGTCTGGTCGTGAACCTCTACGACTCCCGCCGCGGCTACGTCGCCACCTCCTCACTGGAGAACTGGAAGAGCCTGGGCGATCCGAAGGTGCTGGCCGTCATCGGCGACCTGAAGGAGCAGCGGGAAGCCGTCCGCACCCGCAAGCCCCTTCTGTCGTACGCCCCGAACAGCGACCAGGCCGAGGCCATGAGGCAGGTAGCGAGGGGAGCGACCCGTTGAGCAAGGCCGACACCCTTGGAACGGCACCGGCGTTCGGTGCAGCCCGCGGCGCCCGCAGCTCCCGGCGCAACGCCATTGAGCGGACCATAGGAGGGGATGACGTAGCGACGGCGGCGCTCACGGAACTGCCGGTCACGCTCATCAGCGAGAACCCCGACAACCCGCGCAACCACCTGCGCAACCTGGACGAGACCGTGGAGTCCGTCCGCGAGGTCGGCATCATCCTGCCCATCGTGGTGGCCACCGTGGAGGCCTACCTTCGCGACCGGCCCGGCCGGGCGGAAGACCTCGATGACGGAGCCCAGTACGTCGTGGTGGACGGGCACCGCCGCCTGGAGGCGTCCCGCCGCGTGGGGCTGGCCACCATCCCCGTCCGCGTCGACAATGCCCGCGTCGCCACCGACGAAGCCCTCCTGGAAGCCGCCTTCGTCGCGAACTACCACCGCGACGACATGACCGACCTTGAGGAAGCGCACGCCCTCAAGCAGCTGGTCGACTACTACGGCTCTCAGACCAAGGCGGCCAAGCGGCTCGGGCTCTCGCAGTCCACGCTCGCCAGCAAGCTCTCCCTGCTCAAGCTCTCTCCCGAACTCCAGAAGGACCTGATGACGGGGGAGCGGAAGGTGGAGCACGTCCGCAACCTCGGCAAACTGCCGCCGGAGGCGCAGAAGGCGAAGGCCGACGAGCGCGCCAAGGCCGCGCGGCAGAAGGCGGAGACCCGGCGCCAGCCAGAGGGGGAGCGGCCCTCCGAGCCGGCGAATTATCACGGCGTGATAAGTCACGGAAAGGTAACGGAGGAGTCTTCCGGGGCTCCCGCCGACGACAGCAGCCAGGAGACGCAGGCCGAGCTCATCCCCGAGCAGCGCGAGATCTCCGCCGGCGGAGCCCCGGCGGTGAAGAAGTTCCCCTACCACGACGGCGTCGAGGCGGCGAACCTGCTCCTGTTCAAGATGCCGCCGGAAGAACGCGACAAGGTGTGCGACATGCTTCTGCGCGACCGGGCAAGGCGGGCGGCGACCCCCAACTGATCTGAACCGCGGACGCGACGAAGACTCCGGACAACGCAAGATGGCCGGTGCCCCCACAAGGGGCACCGGCCATTCGCATGGGGCGGCACAGGGGCGGGCAGCCTGCCCCCCTGCCCGATTCAGCGCAAGAACCGCGTCACTGCGAGAGCGATGGGCAGCGTCACGAGGCTCTTGCCTTCGGGGAGTGCAGCAACCGAGATGACCCCGAAGACGAAGAGGATGGCGAGCTGCATGACTCGGTCTCTGCTCATACGGGCTGTCCTTTCAGCAGCCGTGCCGCTCACCGTCGCGGTGAGCGGTACAGGTTCATGTGTCAGCCGGTGCTGTCAGCGCCGCCACCAGGACCTGTGGTACCAGGACCGGTGTCGCCCATGAGCCCTGCCCGGCCACCAGTTGGTCCGGCGCTTGTGGCGGGCGTGGTACTTGACGTGGGCTCTGAAGGAGAACGCTGAGGTTATGTAGCCCCACTTGTAATTGGATGCCCAGCCACGCCTGGTGCACCGCCGGGTGCACATGTTGTGGCTGATGGCGTAGTCACCGACGGATGCGGTGGCGCCGATCGCTCCAGCGGCGAGGAGACAGCCAAGACCGCCTGTGCCGGCACAGGCCGCGGTGATCGCCACGCCGGCGCCGATGTAAAGGCCGACATGGGCGGCCTTGCGTCCGAAGCTCGCTCCGCGGCATCCACCGTGTCGGTTATGGCCGAAGAGGCACCAGCGTCCGTCGAGGTCGTACTGGTTGATGGGGTCTGCAGTGAC
>NZ_PQSS01000121.1 GCF_002920535.1 Streptomyces sp. Ru71
GACGTACACCCGGCAGAGCTGATCACACGGGCCCGCCCGAGGCGGCGGAGGCTGGCGGCCGACGCGGCCGCCATCCCCCAGCGGCGCGGGCCCGCGTGCGACACGCGCATCCGCCGCGCGGGCGCAACCAGCCACCACCCACACCGGCCCCCCGCACCCACCCACCCGCACACGCAACGCGACCGGCGCCACCCGCACCCACGCCCCGCGAACCGCCGGAGGCTCAGCGGGGCTCCGGCGGCCGCTGGCGGGGCATGTTCGGGCGGGTGCCGCCGCCCGGCGGCATCGGGAAGCGGCCGTGCACGACCGTGCCGTCCTGCCGCGTGGCCGGGGAGGCCACCGTCGACTGGATGCCGAGCGGCGCGGACCCGGTGCGGAACTCCACCATCCAGTCCGCCGTCTCGGTGCGCACCAGCTCCGTGATGTCCTCCGAGAACCGCCGCAGCACCCCCAGGCACCGCTCGGCGGCCTCGCTCGCCGTGCCCTCGGTCGGGCCGAGCACCTCCCGCACGCTCTCCGAGGCCCAGTCGAACTGGAGCACCTGGAGCCGGCGCTGCACGGCCTGCGCGGTCGCCACGTCCCTTATCCAGCCGGACGTCACCCCGAAGAACCGGTCCACGCCCACGCACGCCACCGCCAGCATCAGCGCCAGATACCCCCAGGGGGCGACCCCGCCCATCACGCCGGTGAGGTCCAGCAGCGGCAGCGCGGCCCCGGCGACGGCGCCCACGGCCGCGCCGGTGCGCAGCAGCCGGGCCCCGCGCCGCTTCCACACCCGGTCGGCGAGGTACCAGGCGGAGGTCTCCAGCGCGCCGCGCTCCACCCACTGGTACAGCTCGTCCAGTCGCTGGGCGGGCTCACCCCAGTCGCCGAGCGGGAAGGCCCGCCCGGTCAGATCGCCCGGCCGCAGCCCGGCCGCTCCCTCGCCCCAACCGTCCTGAGGCGGACCCTCGGGCTGCATCTCCGGCTGACCCACCCCGGCACTCCCTACTGATCCCGACCGACCGCGACCGGTCACGCTGCGTGACCCAGTGACGCGTGATGCTGATGCGCCGGACCCTTCCTACCGCCGGGTGGGTGGCGATGGGTGACCTTTCGCCTCTTTTCCGCCCGGAAGAGGGCCTTGATCAGGTATAGGAGACGAGATCGACTCACTCGAAAGAGTGGCGGGGCGATGCCCCGACGGACCACGTAGGCTCGTGCCCAGCGGTACATCCGCACCGAACGCGCGCACCGACGCCAAGGAGCTGAACGTGATCCCCGGTGGTGGCCAGCCGAACATGCAGCAGTTGCTGCAGCAGGCGCAGAAGATGCAGCAGGATCTTGCCAGGGCGCAGGAGGAACTGGCGAACACGGAGGTCGACGGTCAGGCGGGCGGCGGCCTGGTGAGGGCCACGGTCACCGGCGCCGGCGAACTGCGCGCCCTGAAGATCGACCCGAAGGCCGTGGACCCGGAGGACACCGAGACCCTGGCCGACCTGATCGTGGCGGCCGTCCAGGCGGCCAACGAGAACGCGCAGAACCTGCAGCAGCAGAAGCTCGGCCCGCTGGCCCAGGGCCTCGGCGGCGGCAGTGGCATCCCCGGACTGCCGTTCTAGTCATCTGTCTTTCTGAGTCAGGTGCGGCCCTCTACCGTACGTAGTGTTGGAACCCCAGGAAGGACGGCAGTCCGTTGTACGAAGGCGTGGTCCAGGACCTCATCGACGAGCTGGGTCGGCTGCCCGGCGTCGGTCCCAAGAGCGCGCAGCGGATCGCCTTCCACGTCCTTCAGGCGGAGCCCACTGACGTGCGGCGTCTCGCGCACGCCCTGCTTGAGGTGAAGGCGAAGGTCCGGTTCTGCGCGACCTGCGGGAACGTCGCGCAGGAGGAGCTGTGCGGAATCTGCCGCGACCCGCGCCGCGACGCGTCGGTGATCTGTGTGGTGGAGGAGCCCAAGGACGTCGTGGCGATCGAGCGGACCCGTGAGTTCCGCGGCCGCTACCACGTGCTCGGCGGCGCCATCAGCCCGATCGAGGGCGTGGGCCCCGACGATCTGCGCATAAGGGAGCTTCTGGCCCGGCTGGCCGACGGCACGGTCACGGAGCTGATCCTCGCCACCGACCCCAATCTCGAAGGCGAGGCGACGGCCACGTACCTCGCCCGCATGATCAAGCCCATGGGCCTGAAGGTCACCCGCCTGGCCAGCGGCCTCCCGGTGGGTGGCGACCTGGAGTACGCGGACGAGGTCACGCTCGGCCGCGCCTTCGAGGGGAGACGACTGCTAGATGTCTGACGCCACGCTGCACGCGAGCGACCAGAACCCGGACGACTTCGTGGTCCAGATCGCGGACCAGATCGAGAGCTTCCTGGTGGCCGTCACCGAGGTGGCCAAGGGCGACGAGCCGGCCTCGGCGGTCCCCTTCCTCCTCCTGGAGGTCTCCCAGCTCCTGCTGGCCGGCGGACGCCTGGGCGCCCACGAGGACATCGTCCCCGACGAGCGCTACGAGCCCGACCCGGGCCCGGAGGCGGACGTGGACGAGCTGCGCGAGAACCTCGCCCGCCTGCTGGACCCCATCGACGTCTACTCCGAGGTCTTCGACCCCTACGAGCCCCGCAAGGCCCCCGTGCCGGCCCGGATCTCCGACGACCTCGCCGACGTCATCACCGACCTGCGCCACGGCATGGCCCACTACCGCGCCGGCCGCACCACGGAGGCGCTGTGGTGGTGGCAGTTCTCCTACTTCTCCAACTGGGGCCCGACGGCCTCCGCGGTGCTGCGCGCCCTGCAGTCCGTCCTCATCCACGTCCGGCTGAACCAGCCCCTGGAGGAGCTGGATGGCCTGGACACCGATCAGGCGGACCTGGGCGACGACACCCTGGAGATGGAGGCGGGCCGGGTGATGGCCCAGGAGATCGGCGACCCGCTGGGCATGCACCCGAGCAAGTAGCCACGCGCCGGCCGAGCGCGCCGGCCGTGTGACCCGACCCACATTCCGCGTGCCCGCACCGCCCCTGGGCATGAGCCTGTCTGGACGCGAGCGGTCCGGACATCTCACGATGCGATATCACGAGGGGTGAAAACGGACGCTCGATAGACTGAGCCGACCCGCGGTACACCGGCGTATCCGCGGAACGAACACAAACGGAGCGAGGAGCGCACGTGGGCCTTGTCGTGCAGAAGTACGGAGGCTCCTCCGTAGCCGATGCCGAAGGCATCAAGCGCGTCGCCAAGCGGATCGTGGAAGCCAAGAAGAACGGCCACCAGGTGGTCGCCGTGGTTTCCGCGATGGGCGACACGACGGACGAGCTGATCGATCTCGCCGAGCAGGTATCCCCGATCCCTGCCGGGCGCGAGCTCGACATGCTGCTGACCGCCGGAGAGCGGATCTCCATGGCCCTGCTGGCCATGGCGATCAAAAACCTGGGCCACAGCGCCCAGTCGTTCACCGGCAGCCAGGCAGGTGTCATCACCGACTCGGTCCACAACAAAGCGCGGATCATCGACGTCACGCCGGGCCGTATCCGGGACTCCCTGGACGAGGGCAACATCGCCATCGTCGCCGGTTTCCAGGGCGTCAGCCAGGACACCAAGGACATCACCACCCTGGGGCGCGGCGGCAGTGACACCACCGCCGTCGCGCTGGCCGCGGCCCTGGACGCCGAGGTCTGTGAGATCTACACGGACGTCGACGGCGTGTTCACCGCCGACCCGCGCGTGGTGAAGAAGGCCCGGAAGATCGACTGGATCTCGTTCGAGGACATGCTCGAACTGGCCGCTTCCGGCTCCAAGGTGCTGCTCCACCGGTGCGTGGAGTACGCCCGCCGCTACAACATCCCGATCCACGTCCGGTCCAGCTTCAGCGGACTGCAGGGCACGTGGGTCAGCAGTGAACCGATTGGGGACAAGCAGGTGGAGCAGGCCATCATCTCTGGTGTCGCGCACGACACCTCCGAGGCCAAGATCACGGTCGTGGGCGTGCCCGACAAGCCGGGCGAGGCGGCCTCCATCTTCCGCACGATCGCCGACGCCGAGATCAACATCGACATGGTCGTGCAGAACGTGTCCGCCGCGGCCACCGGCCTGACGGACATCTCCTTCACGCTGCCGAAGACCGAGGGCCGCAAGGCCATCGACGCGCTGGAGAAGAACCGCGCCGGCATCGGCTTCGACTCGCTGCGCTACGACGACCAGATCGGCAAGATCTCGCTGGTCGGCGCCGGCATGAAGACCAACCCGGGCGTCACCGCGGACTTCTTCACCGCGCTGTCCGACGCCGGGGTGAACATCGAGCTGATCTCGACCTCCGAGATCCGCATCTCGGTCGTCACCCGCGCCGACGACGTCCCCGAGGCCGTCCGCGCCGTGCACACCGCCTTCGGGCTCGACTCCGACAGCGACGAGGCCGTCGTCTACGGAGGCACCGGGCGATGACCGCCCGCGCCCGCGGAGGCGTACGCCGATGAAGGACCGTCCGACGCTCGCGGTCGTGGGGGCGACCGGAGCCGTCGGCACGGTTCTGCTCCGGATCCTGTCCCAGCGGGCGGACATCTGGGGCGAGATCCGCCTCATCGCCTCCCCGCGCTCGGCCGGCCGCAAGCTGGCCGTGCGCGGCGAGGAGACCGAGGTGCTCGCGCTGAGCGAGGAGGCCCTGGACGGGGTCGACGTGGCCCTGTTCGACGTGCCCGACGACATCGCCGCCCGCTGGGTGCCGATCGCCGCCGCCAAGGGCGCCGTGGTGATCGACAACTCCGCCGTCTTCCGGCTCGACGACGACGTCCCGCTCGTCGTGCCCGAGGTCAACCCGCACGCCGTACGGCTGCGGCCGCGCGGGATCGTCGCCAACCCCAACTGCACCACCCTGTCGATGATCGTCGCGCTGGGCGCGCTGCACGCCGAGTTCGGGCTGCACGAGCTGGTCGTCTCCTCGTACCAGGCCGTGAGCGGCGCGGGGCGCGCGGGCGTCGAGGCGCTGCGCCGGCAGCTGTCCCTGGTCGCCGGCACCGAGCTGGGCACCAGCCCCGGTGACGTGCGGCGGGCGGTCGGCGACGACACCGGGCCGTTCCCGGAGCCGGTCGCGCTGAACGTCGTGCCGTGGGCCGGGTCGCTGCGCGAGGACGGCTGGTCCTCGGAGGAGATGAAGGTGCGGGACGAGTCCCGCAAGATTCTCGGGCTGCCCTCCCTGCCGGTCGCCGTGACCTGCGTGCGGGTGCCCGTCGTCACCACGCACTCCCTGACCGTCCACGCCCGTTTCCAGGACGAGGTCACCGTCGAGCGGGCCCGCGAGATCCTCGCCACCGCGCCGGGTGTGGTCCTGGTGGACAACCCGGCCGCCGGGGAGTTCCCGACCCCCGCCGACGCCGTGGGCACCGACCCGACCTGGGTCGGGCGGGTCCGCCGCGCGCTGGACGACCCGACTGCGCTGGAGCTGTTCGTGTGCGGGGACAACCTGCGCAAGGGCGCGGCGCTGAACACCGCCCAGATCGCGGAACTGGTGGCCGCCGAGCGCCGCTGAGCCGGCCGCGCTCGGACGGGAGCCTGTACGGAAATCCCGTCGCCGTGTCAGTGGTCCTTTGTAGGATCTGTGGAAATCATGTGATCAGGTCGATGGTCCAGGCCACTTGAAACGTGCCACCTCCCGTTCGAAGATTTTTCTCCCCGCCTCCGCAACCGCGCGGATGGCGGGGAGCGTCTTTGCGGTCGCCCACTTCCAGGGTGCGGGAGGCGTGTCGGTCAGGGCCCGGGGACGGCCTGGCTCGGGCGTGGGGACGCCCGTCGCAAAACGGATATAGGGGAAGAGCGGGGCTCATGGCGGCACATGACTCACCGTCGGGCGGCGCGAAAGTGACGCCGGGCACGTACAACCCTCACGGGGGGAAACGGGTCCAACTGGCGTGGCAGAGGTACTCGACTTTCCCGCGGCAGCGCGCGGCACGGCCCTACGGCCCCGCCCGCCGGCCCTTCGACCGCGCATGGCCGGCCCGTCCGGTGGCATGCCGGTGATCGCGCCCATGCCCGCCGCGCGGCCCGCCCGCCTTCCCGGTCAGCGTGACGGCGCCGACCAGACCGAGGCGGTGGCGGCCGGAACCACCGTCGACCACCTCACCGAGACCTACCGCACGCACTACCGCTCCCTGCTGGGGCTCGCGGCCCTCCTGCTGGACGACACGGCCTCCTGTGAGGACGTCGTGCAGGAGGCGTTCATCCGCGTCCACTCCGCGCGCAAACGCGTCCGCGACCCGGAGAAGACCCTCGCCTACCTGCGCCAGACCGTCGTCAACCTCTCCCGGTCCGCGCTGCGCCGCCGCATCCTCGGCCTGAAGCTGCTGTCCAAGCCGATGCCGGACATGGCCAGCGCCGAGGAGGGCGCCTACGACCAGCTGGAGCGGGACTCGCTGATCCAGGCGATGAAGGGCCTGCAGCGCCGCCAGCGCGAGGTGCTGGTGCTGCGCTACTTCGCGGACATGACCGAGGCCCAGGTCGCCGAGACGCTCGGCATCTCGCTCGGCTCCGTCAAGGCGTACGGCTCGCGCGGCATCGCGGCCCTGCGCGGCGCCATGGAGGCACGGGCATGACCAACCGGGCGGAGGGCGGCGACTCCCACGAACGTCATGAGCGCGGCGCCGGGGGCGAGCCGCGTGAGCACGAGCCCTACGCGTGGCGGGAGCCGATCGGGCCACGCGAGCAACAGCCGAAGCCATCGCACGCTGGGAACGGAACTGTGAACCACGGCCCCGACGACCAGAGCCCCGCCGGGCTCGACTCGGACGAGCTGGCCCTGCGCCGGATGCTGCACCAGGCGGTCGAGGAGATCGAGCCGCGCGACGGCGCCCTGGACCACCTGCGCCGGGCGGTACCGGCCCGCCGGGCACGCAAGCGGCAGGCCGCCGTGGGCATGGCGGCGGCGGCGCTGTTCGTGGGCACCGCCGTCCCGGCCCTGGTGCACGTCTCGCAGTCCACCGGCTCCGACCCCGACCCGTCCATCGCCGCCAACAGCTCCCAGGCGCAGGGCGGCACCGGCCAGGGCAAGGACCCCAGCGGTGGCCAGAGCGCCGGCACCTCGGCCACGGGCAGCGCCCACGACAAGGGCGAGCAGGGCAAGAAGGACCCGCAGAAGGGCAAGCCCAGCGAGGGCGGGGCGTCCGCCACGGCCGGTCCCTCCGCGGCCAGCCCGGCCAGCGTCCCCGAGTGCACGAGCGCGCAGCTCGGCGACGCCACCGCCAGCGCCGAGGCCCCGGACTCCGCCGGGATCGTCTACGGCGTCTTCCGTGTGCAGAACGTCTCCGACGCCCCCTGCGCCGTCGCCGGCGCCGGCACCGTCGGCTTCACGGCGCAGGGCGCGGCCGACGCCACCAGGATCTCGGTCGTGGAGCACGCCGCGGGCGATGCCGCGGCCGGTCTGCCCGACCCGTCGCTGTACGTCTCACGGCTGGTCCTCGCGCCCGGTTCGGCGTACGACGTGAAGTTCGCCTGGGTGCCCTCGGACACCTGCCCCACGAGCGGCGGCGGCAGCAGCTCCGGCGGCCCGGGCGGCGGGGGCGAGACGGGCGCTCCGTCGCCGGACCCGTCCCCCAGCCAGGACGCCGCCACCGACACCGGCACGTCCACGGGCGGGGAGACCGGCACCACCACCCAGCTGGTCACCGAGGACGGCACGGCCGACGGCAGCGTGACCGTCACACACACGGCGCAGACCGGCTCGCCGTCGGCTTCGGCGACGGTGACGGGGGCGTGCTCGGGGACGGTCTACCGGACGGGGCTGCTGGCGGAGTCGTAGTCCGGCTCACCGGCCGCCTCGGCGTCGGGCACCAGTCCGAGCCGGGCGTCCTTGAGGAACTCCACCTCGCGGCGCAGCAGCCGGAACCACATGAACACCACGAACCCGGCGAAGACGAACCACTCGCCGGTGTAGCCGAGGTTCTGGAACGCCTTCAGGTCGAGGCCGGTGTCCGCGGGCGCGCTCGCGGGCACGGCCGTCATCCCGGCGTCGCCCTTGTTCAGGGTGATCCACGCCGGATAGACGTCGTAGGGCACCAGGTTCACCAGCGACGCCGAGCTGATCGCCGCGGTCTGCCCGGCCGGCAGCCCGCCCTTGGCGCTGACGCCGTTGTCGCCGGGGGTCTCGGAAGCCTGCAGCGCGCCGGTGACGGTGACCTCGCCGGCGGGCGGGGCCGGGGCCTCGGCCGGGTCGGCGGCTCCGGGCAGCCAGCCGCGGACGACCGGCAGGGCCTTGCCGCCGTCGACGCGCAGCAGGGTCAGCACGTAGTAGCCGCGCCGGCCGTCCAGCTCACGGTCGGGGACGAGGAGCTGGCGGTCGTAGTGGCCGGTGGCGGTGGCCTGGCGGCCCGAGGTCGCCTTGTCCACCGGCAGCAGATCGGCCAGCGGGCGCGGGGCCTCCGTCTTGCCGGCGGTGGCCTCGGCCTTGGCGTCGCGGTGCTCGTCGACGCGCGCCTCGAACCGGCTCAGCTGCCAGGAGCCCATGAAGATGCAGAAGGGGATGGCCAGCAGCACGAAGACGTTGATCCCCCACCAGCGGGGCGTCAGCAGAAACCGGTACACGCCCTCCACGGTACGGCGTGCCTCAGGCGGTGCGCGGCGGCGGGGTGCGCGTCGGCGCGGGTCGTCACTGCGCGACCGGCCACGACGGACCCGCACCCGGCGACGCACCAGGGCTCAGTCCCGGCGGGCCCGCAGCGAGTACATGAGCGGGACGCGCGGGTGGCCCTTCGGGAAGCGATGGTAGCCGCCCTCGGTCTCGAAGTTCTCGAAGCGCTGGAACACCGACACGTCGTGCTCGTGCAGGAACTCGATCCGCAGACCCGTCGCGGCGATCGCGGAGACCACCTCGCCGAGCGGGTGCTGCCACTCCACGCTGCGGTTGTGGACGGTGTCGGTGCTGTCGGAGCCGTACGTGCCCGGCAGGTCGTAGACCTGGGCGTCGCGGGAGAAGTAGTCGCCGACGACCCGGCTGCCGCTGGCGTCGTCGAGGACGTCGGTGATCGGGTGGAACTCGGCGAGGTAGAGGAAACCGCCGGGCGCGACCAGGGTGGCGGCGGCCTCGGCCCAGCGCCGGACGTCGGGCAGCCAGCACAGCGCGCCGGTGCCGGTGTAGACGATGTCGTACGACGGCTCGGGCAGGGCCTGGGCCGCGTCGAGGACGTCGGCGGTGACGAACGCCGCGCGCTCGGGGCCGTAGCCGAGGTCGGCGGCGAGGGAGCGGGCCTGCTCGACGGCCGGTTCGGAGAAGTCCAGGCCGACCACGCGGGCGGCGCCGCGCCGGGCCCAGGACAGGGTGTCCAGGCCCATGTGGCACTGCAGGTGCACCAGCGTGCGCCCGGTGACGTCCCCGACCTCGGCGATCTCGAAGTCGCGCAGGGGGTCGGCGCCCGCGCGGAAGCCGGCGAGGTCGTAGAAGTCGCCGGCGGCGTGCAGCGGAACGCGTTCGTCCCACAGGGAACGGTTCGCTTCCCGCCAGTCGGAGGGCGCGTTCGTGATCGAAGTGTGCATGCTCGGGAAGTTATCCACAGGCTGGGGAGCTCGCCAGTCAATTGTCAGCCGGACCAGGCACTATGGGCCCATGACTGAGAGCAACGGGTCCGTCTCGCAGGGACGGCAGCAGAGCCAGGAAATGCCGGACTGGGAGAAGCGCTTCCGGGCGCCCCGGGTGTCCCTGCCCGACTGGGCCGAGGACGCACCGGAGCGGTCGCTGTTCGTGTCGAACGCGACCGGGACCTACGAGCTGTACGCCTGGGACCGGGCGAGCGGCGAGCAGCGCCAGGTGACCGACCGCCCCAACGGCACCACGGACGGCGTGCTCTCCCCGGACGGCCAGTGGATCTGGTGGTTCGACGACAAGGACGGCGACGAGTTCGGCGTCTGGCGCCGCCAGCCCTTCACCGGCGGCGAGGACGAGCCGGCCGCGCCCGGCCTGGACCCGTCCTACCCGGCGGGGCTCGCCCTCGGCCGCGACGGGCGCACGGCGGTGGTGGGCCGCTCCACCGACGAGGACGGCACGACGATCCACCTGGTCCGCGAGGGGCAGGAGCCGGTGGAGATCTACCGGCACCGCGAGTCGGCGGGCGTCGGCGACCTCTCCCACGACGGCTCGCTGATCGCGCTGGAGCACACCGAACACGGGGACGCCATGCACTCCGCGCTGCGCGTGGTGCGTCCGGACGGCACCCCGGTCGCCGAGCTGGACGACACCAAGGGCGGCACGGTCGAGCTGGGCCTTGAGGTCCTCGGCTTCGCCCCGGTCGACGGCGACACCCGGCTGCTCATCGGCCACCAGCGCCGGGGCCGCTGGGAGCCGCTGGTGTGGGACGTGGCCGGCGGCGAGGAGACCGACCTGGCGCTGGACCTGCCGGGCGACGTGAGCGCCGAGTGGTACCCGGACGGCAGCGCGCTGCTCATCGCGCACAGCTTCGAGGCCAGAAGCGAGCTCTTCCGCTACGACCTGGCCTCGCGGGAGCTGACGAGGATCCCCACCCCGCCGGGCACGGTGTCGGGCGCGACGGCCCGGCCGGACGGGACGGTGGAGTACCTGTGGTCGTCCTCGGCCGAGCCGTCCGCGGTGCGCTCCACGGCCGGCGGTGTGGTCCTGGACCCGCCCGGCATGCGCTCGCCCGGCTCGGTGCCGGTGGAGGACGTCTGGGTCGAGGGGCCCGGCGGCCGGATCCACGCCCTGGTGCAGAAGCCGGCCGGCGCCACCGGCCCGCTGCCCACCGTCTTCGACATCCACGGCGGCCCCACCTGGCACGACAGCGACTCCTTCGCCGCGGGCCCGGCCGCCTGGGTGGACCACGGGTACGCGGTCGTCCGGGTCAACTACCGCGGCTCCACCGGCTACGGCAGGGCCTGGACCGACGCCCTCAAGCACCGCGTCGGCCTCATCGAGCTGGAGGACATCGCGGCGGTGCGCGCGTGGGCGGTCGAGTCGGGGCTGGCCGACCCCGAGCGGCTGGTCCTCACCGGCGGCTCCTGGGGCGGCTACCTCACCCTGCTCGGCCTCGGCACCCAGCCGGACCTGTGGACGCTGGGCATCGCCGCGGTCCCGGTCGCCGACTACGTCACCGCCTACCACGACGAGATGGAGGCGCTGAAGGCGATGGACCGCACCCTGCTCGGCGGCACCCCCGAGGAGGTCCCGGAGCGCTTCGAGGCGTCCTCCCCGCTCACCTACGTCGACCAGGTCAAGGCCCCCGTCTACATCTCGGCCGGCGTCAACGACCCGCGCTGCCCGATCCGCCAGATCGAGAACTACGTCAAGCGGCTGCAGGCCCGCGGCGCGGTGCACGAGGTGTACCGCTACGACGCCGGGCACGGCTCGCTGGTCGTGGACGAGCGGATCAAGCAGGTCCGGCTGGAGCTGGACTTCGCGGCCCGGCATCTGCCGAAGGGCTAGGGCGGCGTGGGGACGGTTCCCGGTCAGGTCACGCCGGCCGACGCGGCCGCGCACATGGTGGTGTGCGGTGACGACGCGCTCGCGCACCGGCTGGCCGCCGAGCTGCGCGGGGTGTACGGCGAGCAGGTGACGCTCGTCGTGCCGTCCGCGCGGCGCACGGTGCGCCCGCCGGTCGTCGGGCGGGCCCGGGCGGTGTCCGCGGCGCTGCTGGACCGGGTGGTGGGCGCAGCCGTCAGCCTCGGCACCGGGAACGGCGGCGGGGGGAACGGGAGCGGCGGGGGCGGTGGTGGTGGTGCCGGCGGTGGTGACGCCGCCGGTCGGCCGGAGCCGGTGGTGGAGGCCGCCGAGCCGACCGAGGCCGTGCTCGCCGACGCGGGCGTGGAGCGGGCCGCCGCGCTGGCGCTCGTGTACGACGACGACGAGACCAACATCCGTGCCGCCCTGACCGCCCGCCGGCTCAATCCGCGCCTCCGGCTCGTCCTGCGGCTGTACAACCGGCGGCTGGGTCAGCACATCGAGGAACTCCTCGACCAGGCGGCCGCGTTGGCGACCGGTGCGGACGCCGCCGACGCGTCCACGACGGTGCTGTCCGACGCCGACACGGCCGCACCGGCGCTGGCCGCGGCCGCCGTCGCCGGCACCACCAAGGTGGTCCAGACGGAGGGGCTGATGCTGCGCGCCGTCGAGCAGCCGCCGGGGGACGGCCGGGCCGCGCCCGGACTGGCGACGCTGGCCCTGCTGTCGGCGAACGGGAACGGCACGCCGGGCGCCGGTGAGCAGGAGCCGCAGCTGCTGCCCGACGCCGCGACGGTGGCCGCGGCGGCCGGGCGGCGCGGGCGGGTGGTGCTGGAGCAGGTGGGGTACGCCCCCGACGGCACCCCGGCCGCGACGGCCGGGGCCCGCCGGGGCGTCGGCGCCGTCGTACCGCCGCTGGCGTCGCTCTTCTCCCGCCGGCTGCGCTGGTCGCTGGCCGGGATGGCGGCCTGTGTGCTCGCGCTCGCGGTCGCGCTGTGGCTGGCGACCGGGGTGCATCCGCTCGGAGCGCTCTATCTGACCCTGCTGGACCTGTTCGCGATCAACGACCCGGCGGTCGGCGCCACCACCGCCCGGCAGGTGCTGCAACTGCTGTCCGGGCTGGTCGGGTTGCTGCTGCTGCCGGTGCTGCTGGCGGCGGTGCTGGAGGCGCTCGGCACCTTCCGCAGCGCGTCGGCCCTGCGCAAGCCGCCGCGCGGACTGAGCGGGCATGTGGTGCTGCTCGGCCTGGGCAAGATCGGCACCCGGGTGCTGACCCGGCTGCGGGAGCTGGACGTGCCGGTGGTGTGCGTCGAGGCCGGGCCCGAGGCGCGGGGCCTGGCGACGGCGCGGCGGCTGCGGGTGCCGGTGGTGCTCGGGGACGTGACGCAGGAGGGCGTTCTGGAGGCCGCCAAGATCCACCGGGCCACGGCGCTGCTGGCGGTGACCAGTTCGGACACCACCAACCTGGAGGCGGTGCTGTACGCGCGCGGTGTCCGCCCCGACCTGCGGACCGTGCTGCGGTTGTACGACGACGACTTCGCGACCGCCGTCTACCGCACCCTGCGCGCCGCGCACCCCCGGGCGCAGACCCGCAGCCGCAGCGTCTCCCACCTGGCCGCGCCCGCCTTCGCCGCGGCGATGCTGGGCCGGCAGATCCTCGGCGCGCTCCCGGTGGAGCGGCGGGTGCTGCTGTTCGCGGCGGTGGACGTCGCCGGCCGTTCCCAGCTGGAGGGCCGCACGGTGGGCGAGGCCTTCCGCGCCGGGGCGTGGCGGGTCCTGGCCCTGGACGCGACCGCGTCCGCCGAGCAGCCGGGGGAGTCCGGGCCGGTGTGGGACCTGCCCGACACCTATGTGCTGCGCGGTCAGGACCGGGTGATCCTGGCGGCCACCCGCCGGGGCCTGGCGGAGCTGCTGGGCCGGCGCGGCCGGGTGGCGGCGGGGTAGGTCCCGGCCGCGTCCGTCCGACGCTGTTCATCTGACGCTCCCTCAGATAACCTCCGCCTCCGTGTGGTTCTGTTCCCTTTCGAAGGGGTGAGCACAGTGGAGACGTGTCCCGAGTGCCCGCGGCCGCCGGGGGAGCCGCGCTGGGTGGCCATGGTGCACCGGCCGTCCTCCGGCTCCTGGCAGGTCGCGGCCGACTCCCCGCACCGGGAGCCTGTGCTGTACGCGGTGGGGGAGATGACGCAGACCCTGCGGGCACGCGGGGAGACACCGGCCGTGGCGGTGTGGGGACCGGGGGAGCGGGGCTGGGAGCGGTACGAGCCGTCGGCTCCCGCGCGCACAGCGCGGCCGGCCGGCCCGGCGAGCGCGGCGCCCACGAGCCGGCAGGAGCGCCTGCACGACCGCCGGCACCAGGTGCTGCTGGCCGGGCTGAGCGCGGCGGGCCTGGACGAGCTCGCCGAGGAGGACGAGGCCGCCGTACGCACGCTCGTCGAGCGCCTCGACGAGACCACGGTCCGGCGCATCGCGCACTGGCTCTCGACGGCGGCGGCCGCGTGAGCGAGTGCTGCGGCCGTCGCTAGGAACCCCAGCCCAGTCCGGCCAGTGCCCGGGCCCGGGACTCCACCACGGACATCCGGGCCCGGCGCTCCACCGGGTCCACGTGCGAGGACTGGCCGGTGACCTGGCCGTCCCACTTGCGGTAGTACAGCCCGACCTCCCGGGTGAACCAGCCCCGGCTCACCGCGTTGAGGGCCAGCAGCAGCCCCGTGTCCTCGGAGGCGGGCAGCGCCATCCAGCCGCCGAGCGCGAGCAGCAGGTCGCGGCGGACGAAGAGGGTCGCCGGGTGCACCTGGGCGCGGTAGTCGTTGGCCGCCCAGAAGTCGAGCACCGCGCCCCGCTCGATCGGCCCCTCGTCCGGGTCGCCGGGGAAGCCGACGGTCGTGCCGTCGGGCAGCAGGTCCAGCGCGCGGGAGGTGGCCCAGCCGAGGCCGGGGTCGGCCTCCAGGGCGGCCAGGTCGCGGGCGAGGGTGCCCGGCGGGAGCCGGTCGTCGGCGTCGAGGACCTTCACATACGGCCCGTCGGCGTGCGCGAGCGCGATGGTGCGGGCGACACCGGGGCCACCGCGGCGGCCCTGCCGGAAGGTGACCCGGGGGTCGTCGGGGACATGGGGGCGCACGGCGTCGCTCTCCCCGTCCTCCTGGATCACCCAGTGCCACTCCCAGCCGTCGGGCAGCGTCTGCGCGCACAGCGAGGCGTGGGCGTCCGGCAGGAACCGGGCGGACGGGGCGTGGACCGCGGTGACGATGACGACGCGCCGGTGCACGGCGGCCCTCACCACCTTTCCAGGGGTGTGGTGAACAACAGGGTGGAGCGGTGCCCGGGCAGCGTCACCCGGGAGACCTCGACGACGCGGCCGTCGGTGCCGTACGACGTCTTGCACAGCGCGATCACGGGCGTGCCGGGCGGCAGGCCGAGTTCGCGGGCCTCGTCCTCGGTCGGCGCCCGGGCGGTGACGCGCTCCTCGATCCGGTCCAGTTCGATGCCGACGGTGGCGAGCTGGTGCTGGGTGCCGCCCGGCCAGGGTTCCTTCGTGGCGTCCAGGAGATCGGGGTTGGCCGCGAGCCTGTCGCGCACGAGGCAGGAGGTGACGAGTTCGACGGGCTCGGCGGTGTCCGCGCAGCGGGTGCGGTAGGTGCGCTCCAGCAGCACGGTGCCGACGGGCACGCCGAACGTCGAGGCGAGGTCGCAGGGCGCCGGGATCTCCCGGTAGGAGGCGTGGAAGACGAGGTCGCGGGAGTCGAGGCCGGTGTCGTGCTCCACGGCGCCGGTGCGGGCACGGACGGCCAGCGGGGCGCGGGCGCGGTCCTTCTCCCACTGGTGGCGCCGGTTGTCGCGGACCACGTCGTACGCCTTCGGCACCGGTGCTCACCTCCGTGCGAGCTCGACGAGCCGGGCAGGGCGGCCGGCCCTGTCAAGGAAGGAGCCCGGTCGCTGATGACGGGGGAAACACCAGCGACCGGGCCAGTGCAAGAGTAACAAGGCACATGTCCGGCCGGGACCCGACGGCGCTCCCCTTTTGCGGCGGAAAGGTGACCTCGGTCCGGTCCGGTGCCGGGAAGGCCGCCAAGCCCCGCACAGCCGGGGCGATGCGTCGTCCGGACTCCTAGCCGTCCCCGCACGGGGGGTCGTAGGACAGGCGGGGCAGGTACTCGTGCCACTTCTCCTCGGTCAGGACGCCCCGGGTGGTCGCGCAGATGCGGGCGATCGCCGAGTCGACGTCCAGGCTCCACAGCCGGACGGTGTCCGCGCCGCTGGAGACGCCGAGCATGTTCCCCTTCGGGCTGAACGACAGGAAGCTGCCCGTCCGGGCCCGTGCGCTCATCGACGTGCCGATCGGCGCGGCATCGGCCGGTTCGGCGACGTCCCACAGCCGTACGGTGGTGTCGTTGCCGCCGGAGGCCAGCGTGCGGCCGTCCGGGCTGAACGTCAGGGAGACGACCGCCTCGGTGTGCCCGGTGAGCCGGTGGCCGATCCCCGCGACCCGGCCGGGGTCGGTGACGTCCCACAGCCGGACCGTGTCGTCGTCGCTG
>NZ_PQSS01000122.1 GCF_002920535.1 Streptomyces sp. Ru71
GAGGTAGCGGGGACCATCCCCGCGGATGCGGGGAGCAGCTGAGACCAGGACGACGGCATCCAACTGGGGGGGGCCATCCCTGCGGATGCGGGGAGCAGAAGCGCTCCAACCCCTCTCTGCGGTTTGGCGAGGGACCATCCCAGCGGATGCGGGGAGCAGGGTCCGTCGTTCACGCACAGGAAGCCCCGCCCGGGACCATCCCCGCGGATGCGGGGAGCAGAACTCGCGCTGGATGGCCCACGAGGCGGAGTTGGGACCATCCCCGCGGATGCAGGGAGCAGGTTCGAGCAGAGAGCGCCCCCAGGATCCGACTGGGACCATCCCTGCGGATGCGGGGAGCAGATCCGCTCCAGGTGGTCCTGGACCTCGCGGTCGGGACCATCCCCGCGGATGCGGGGAGCAGCTGCTTCTTTCCGTGTCCCTTGACCACAGCAGGGACCATCCCCGCGGATGCGGGGAGCAGTTCGCCTACCACGGCCTGGCCAAGGCCGGCTGGGGACCATCCCCGCGGATGCGGGGAGCAGTTTCGTTCCCACGAAAGAGCGGGGGCTGGGGAGGGACCATCCCCGCGGATGCGGGGAGCAGGCACTCGACGCACTGGCGCCGACCTTCGCGCCGGGACCATCCCCGCGGATGCGGGGAGCAGACCGAAGGGCAACCGGTGCCTCCACTGACGGCGGGACCATCCCCGCGGATGCGGGGAGCAGACTGTCCGACCTGTGCGTTTACTTTGGGGGCAGGCCGTCGTTCATGACTTTCACCGGGTCGGACATTACGCGCAAGTCCCATGTATTTGGAAGCCAGTGGTCAACTCGCAAGGCATCCTACGGCTCTCACCACACCTGCCAGCGACCGAACGCGAGCTTCACCTTCCATATCACCCCCCACGCGGGGAGCAGTGCGGCATCTTGAGCGGCTCGTGCCGGGGGCATCCCCTCATGCGCGGGGAGCAGTTCCGGGCCTGCGCCGACGAGGAGCGAGAGGAGGAACCATCCCCCGCATGCGCGAGGAGCAGCTGAGCCTCTTCGCCTGGGACTTCAGCCGCTGGGGACAATCCCGCATGCGCGGGGAGCAGCGCACGACCCATCCGGAGGCGCCGGCCACGTGCGGGCCATCCCTGCATGCGCGGGGAGCAGGGCATGTTCGTAGAGACGCGGGCCCGGTTCGGGGGACCATCCCCGCGGACGCGGGGGCCAGCGGGAGATGCGCCTCGCCTGGCTCCTGGAGGAGGGAGCACCCCCGCGCGCGGGGAGCAGGAGGCGAGTATCCGGTCGTGCAGCTTGGCCTGGGGACCATCCCCGCGTGTGCAGAAAGCAGTGTCGCGATCAGCGCTGCCATGCTCCGCTAGCGGGACCCATCCCGGCATGTGCGGAAAGCAGTTCGTTGCTCATCTCGTGATCTGCTGTCGGCGTCGCCTGAATCGTGACCCTCTGGCGGCGGGTGAAAAATGACCCCCACTGTGTCAGTTGATGTTGGTCATTCCCCGGTGTTGGCTGCGGGAACCCGTCCGAGGTCGCGGCCGCGCATGCGGTAGCTGTCGCCTTTTATCGAGATGACCTCGGCGTGGTGGACGAGGCGGTCGATCATCGCGGCGGCGACGGTGTCGTCGCCGAAGACCTCGCCCCAGCGGCCGAAGGGTTTGTTGCTGGTCACGATGACGGAGGCGCGTTCGTAGCGGCCCGAGATGAACTGGAAGAACAGGTTCGCTGCCTCGGGTTCGAAGGGGATGTAGCCGACCTCGTCCACGATGATCAGCGGGATCCGGCCGAGCCGGGTCAGTTCGTCCGTGAGGCGGCCGACCTGGTGGGCTTCGGCGAGGCGGGTGACCCACTGGGCGGCGGTGGCGAAGGCGACGCGGTGGCCGGCTTGGCAGGCCCGGATGCCCAGGCCGGTGGCCAGGTGGGTCTTGCCGGTGCCGGACGGGCCCAGGAAGATCACGTTCTCCTTGCCGGCGACGAAGTCGAGTGTCCCGAGGTGGGCGATGACCTCGCGTTTGACGGACCGCTGGTGGTCGAAGTCGAAGTCCTCCAATGACTTGCGGGCCGGGAACCGGGCCGCGCGGATACGGCATTCTGCGCCGTGCGCATCGCGGGCGGCGACCTCCCGCTGCAGACAGGCGGCCAGATACTCCTCATGACTCCAGCCCTCGTCGCGGGCCCGCTCGGCCAGCCGGGCGGCCGCATCCCGCAGGGCCGGTGCCTTCAGCGCCTTGGTGAGATAGACGAGTTCGGAGGAGACGTCCCGGCCGTTCGTGTCCTGGGACTATCCCCGCATGCGCGGGGAGCGGACTCGCTTACCTGCAGTTCTATCGCGCCGTCGTCTCCCTTCTCATCACCTTCATTGAACCCGGCATTCACGACAAGACGCCCCGACCTGGCGGCCCCGTCATCGGGGGATGAACTGAGTTGCCGCGCAAGTGGGCCAGCTCTGGCTGATGACCGGAGACCCAGGATTGGGCTCCTTACGGCTCCGTGCACCGGGACCCGGTGACCCGGTGTGGCCCTGGCGGAGGTCCGGACAACGGCGCCGCGCCAGCCGTAGGTGCCCCGGCGCGCGGGCTCACGGCGTGCTAGCTGCTGCGCAGTCAGGTGGGGACCATTCCCGCGTGCGCGGGGAGCAGGCCACCCGGACCCCCACGTCTCGCGGGATCGCGGAACCATCCCCGCGCGTGCGGGGGGCAGAACACGGCCTCGAGGTAGTGCACGTGCCACCCAGGGCCATCCCTGCGTGCGCGAGAAGCAGTGGATCGCCCGCGTCCTCAGCGTCGCCGGATAGGGGCCATCCCCGCGTGCGCGGGGAGCAGACGATCCCATTAGCCACCGAGTTTTCGGTGTTGGGAACATCCCCGCATGCGCGGGGAGCAGTTGGGGTTGCAGCGCATGAGCCGGCCGAACCCGGGGCCATCCCCGCGTGCGCGCGGGCGGGGAGCAGGTGACCAAGTCAGCGCCGCCTTGGTCGACGAGGCCATCCCCGCATGCGCGGGGAGTAGATCTTCGTGGACTCCGTCCCGAAGCCGAACAGGGGGCCATCCCCGCGTGCGTGGGGAGCAGCTGAGCAGGTAGTTCGCGGCGTCCTGGCACTCGGGACCATCTCCGCGTGCGCGGGGAGCAGGCGCCTACGTTCCGGAAGCAGTACTCAACCGGGGGACCATCTCCGCGTGTGCGGGGAGCAAGCCAGCCACGTCTGCAGCTGCTTGGCGTACTTGGGACTATCCCCGCGTGTGCGGGGAGCAGACCGGCAACACCAACACCAATCCTGAGCTGCGGGGACCATCCCCGCATCCGCAGGGAGCAGTAGTAGTCCGGGTACCAGGCGATCAGGTCACCGGGGCCATCCCCGCATCAGCGGGGAGCAGACTCGCTTACCTGCAGTTCTATCGTGCCGTCAGCTCCGTTCTCATCACTTTCACTGAACCCGGCATTCACGACAGGACACCCTGATCTACTCTTATTATCAGTGTGCTGCCGGAACCCCCTCCGCGACCGCCTGGCGCGACCTCGGTAGCGGCAGTCGGGCGCGGTCAGCCCGTTGATGACTAGGGAAGCCCCTCCAGATGGGGAGCAGAACCGAGGCGCCTGAAACGCGGTCGTCGGCGCGGGACCCCCCTGCTGGGCAGGGGAAGGCCACTCCGCCCAACAGCGAACGTGGCAGCGACGGGACGATCCCCGCGTGCGCGGGGAACACGCGGTGAGGATGTCGTAGGCCTTTTCCATCTTGGGACCATCCCCGCATGCGCGGGGAGCAGCCGGCGGGCCCGGTCCAGAACGTCCGGGCAGGGGCATGCGCGGGGAGCAGGGCTAGCGGGACGCCTCGGTGGGCTGGTCGTTGGGACCATCTCCGCGTGCGCGGGGAGCAGACCAGGTCCGGGTACAGGCCCCGGACAGCGGACGCCTGCACAGGCTACGGCTCGCGCCAGGACACGCGCCCGTCAGCCGGTCGTCAGTGCCAGCGGCGGCTGCTCTCGACGGCCGACGAGATCGTGCGTATTGACACGGGGTTATCTGGTGGTGGCTTTGACATCCCATTGCCAACGCGCTCCTGTCGGGCCGCCCTCACCCGCTGCGCCACCGCGATCCGCTCTTGGCGGACTCGTTCTCGGAGCCTCTGGGCCTGTCTGGCGGCCTTGGCGGCTTTCGTACGCTGCTTCTTCGCCACGCTTCAATCGTCGCCTGAAATCGGGAAGTTGAGTAGCCTCTCGACGTTGACCGTCGCGTACCGGACCGTTGGACCATCCCCGCGTGCGCGGGGAGCAGATACCCGAGCTGCGCGCCCGCATCCAGCGCGTGGGGCCATCCCCGCATGCGCGGGGAGGAGCCTCGCTTACCTGCAGTTCTATCGCGTCGTCGGCTCCTTTCGCACCACTTTCAATGGATCCGACATTCCAGACAAGACAGCACAATCCAGCGACCCGTCATCGAGGGTTGAGCTGGAGCTGCCGCGCAAGCGGGTCGGACAGTTGACCGACGACCGGAGACCAGGAGTGGACTCTGCGCGTCCCCGCTCACCGGGACCCTGTGCCCCTTGGCGGAGGTCTGGACGAAGGCGTCGCGTCAGCGGTAGGTACCCGGACATAAGGCTCACGGGGTGCTCAGTCGAAAAGACCCCGCCGGCGGCGGCCCAGGTCGACATCTGATGCCCCTTCCTCGCGGTCCCGGGAACCATCCCCGCATGCGCCGGGGGCAGATCTTGCCGAACCACCGGTTGTACTTCGAGTCGGGGCCATCCCCGCGTGCGAGGGGAGCAGGCGGCTTGGTCGAGGCGGGCGTCCATGGCGAGGGGACCATCCCCGCGCGCGGGGAGCAGGGCAGGTCGTGCACCGAGCCGTACTTCCGCAGTGGCGGGACCGTCCCCACGTGCGAAGGGAGCAGATACTCAAGAAGGCCGGGATCATCCTTCCCCAAGGATCATCCCCGCGGATGCGGGGAGTGTGCCACCGAACAGCATTGACGACCACAGGAGGGACCATCCCCCGCGTGCGCGGGGAGCAGGCGCCGGCGTTGCGGAACGTGTCCTCGACGGCTAAACCACCCCCGCATGCGCGGAGAGCAGGTGCTGCTGCAGACCCTCACGCCGACCACGCTGGGAGACCATCCCCGCAGGCGCGGGGAGCAGCCGATCTTAGGCCGGTTGTGACGGGTCGCCGGGGCTATCCCCGCGTACGCGAAGAGCAGCCGTTCGCGAACTGATTGACGCTCGCGAAGTCGGGACCATCCCCGCAGGGGCGGGGAGCAGGGCTTGCCAAGGCCGATGCGGTGCTCGTTCTCGGGACCATCCCCGTGTGCGCGGGGAGCAGGCTGCGGCGAGCGAAGCCGACGCCGAGCTCGGGGGACCACCCCCCGTGCACGGGGAGCACCTGATTGGCACGGTCACCCTGTCCGACAGGCAGGGACCATCCCCGCGTGGGCGGGGAGCAGGGGTCTCCGCCCCCGGCGTGGTTCGCACGGCCTGGGCCATCCCTGCAGGTGCAGGGAGCAGAAGTCCCTGAGGAAGGCGCTTATGGACGGCGGGGCCTTCGCCGCAGGTGCAGGGAGCAAAGAAGCGACGCACAGCCCATCACGTTATACGCCGGGCCATCCCCGCGTGCGCGGGGAGCAGCCCCATGCCATCCACATCGCGCGCACTCCGTTGGAAACATCTCGCATGCGCGGGAGCACGTGATGATGCCGCTGTCGGCGACTCTGTGGATGGGATCATCCCCGCATGCGCGGGTGGCAGACGGTGCGGTCCCCGGTGGTGACGCGCCCCATGGGACCATCCCCCCGCGTGCGCGGGGAGCAGTCGAGCCAGTTCAACAGACGGGGGAACATCGCGGGACCATCCCCGCGAGTGCGGGGAGCAGGCGACCAGGCCGAGAGTGCCCTTGCGGTAGACGGGACCATCCCCGCGCGCGGGGAGCAGTGCCCGGCCCAGCTTGGATAGCTTCGGCGGTGGACCGTCCCCGCGGGCGCGAGGAGCCGTCGCGGGGGGCTCCTGCCATGACGGAGAATGCCTTCCGCGTTCTGGCTGGCGCGGGGGTGGGGATGATCATAGGCGTTCCAGTCCGGTGGTGTGGTCGTAGCGGAGCTTGCCGACGGGACCGCTGAGACACGTGCCGACTGGCGATAGGAGGATGACTGGTTTGTTTCTCAATGCGGGCTGTGGGTGGTGGTGCCAGTCTGCGATCGGTTGCAGGCCGTCTCGGCCGTCCCACCAGCGTGCGGGGAGCGCGAGTGTGTTGGCGAGTAGGTCCTTTTGCTGGCGCCGGTAGGCGGTTACGTCGTGGCTTGGGGAGCGCTGTCCGAGGTCGGCCCTTTGCACGCCTTTGTGGTCGTAGGTGATCGTGCCGTTCGGCTGCTGGTACAGGATCAGGCAGTCGACGGAATCTTCCCCGAGGCGGGAGACGGCTGCGATACCGGTGACGCCGCCTTTGTCGCCGTCGCCCTGGTTGTTGCCGGAGGCGAGATCGTAGGTGGCTACGGGGGTACGGCGTCGGCGGGTGAAGGGTAGGAAAAGTCGGGCTTCGGCCTGGAGCGCCTCTTCGGCGAGGGCGTCGCGGTAGGCGCTACGGGTGCGGTCGAGGAGAGCTTGTACTGGCCCCGCGCCCTGGATGGCTTCGCCGTAGACGCTTTCCAATGCCCAGGCCGAATCACGTGGAGTCTGGAGCCGCACTATCCCGTCGGGGTCGCGGCGCTGTGCGAGGGTGTGCCAGCTGGCTGCCAGGACGTAAGGGGCGTAGACCAGGCCGTCGTAGGTGCCGGTGGGCTGTCCTGCCGTGAAGTCTGGGGGTTCCACGATCGGCAGGCCGCGTTGGCCGGGCTGCCAGAGCATGGTGAGGCGTGGCGTGCGGTACCAGGAGGCTCGGTACGGGTTGTTGACGGCGTGCCGGTGAATGCGGCCGCGGAACTGGACGGCTACGTCGATGGGGCACAGGTCTGTCACGCCGTGATCGAAGTCGAGGTCAAGCGACTGTTCGATCACGCCTGTCGCGAAGACCAGAAGGCGGCCGGGCCGGTCGGGGTTGCGTCGGCCTTTTGGGCCGGGCCCAAGGATGCCGGCGAGCCGTGTTTCCAGCTGCAGGCGGTGCCGCGGGAGCAGCATGCCGTGGAGGATGAGTATCTCGTCGGGCTGCCAGCCGCGTGTGCTCGCGAGTTGGAGTGCTCTTCGGTAGCGGGAGCGGCATGGGTCGACTCGGGTGCTGCGGACGACGATGCATCCGCCGTTGCGGGCCTGGTCGAGGATGTGGGCAACCAGGTCCGTGTCGCCGGGATCTTCGTTCAGTTGGATGTCGGTTAGGAGTTTTGGGGTGTGCTCATCGTGGGGGAGGGGCCGTCACGGCTGATCCGGCCGCTGTGGTCGACCACCATGATCGGTCCTTGGGTTCCGTCATCATGGCCGGTCGTTCCGAGGCCGCGCCGCCAGGCGCTGGTCAGCTCGTTACGGATGCTGCGGGGGAGGGTTGCCGATAGCACGACCAGGGAGGCGCCGCCCTCTGCCAGCCATTCGACTGCAGCGCTCAAGAGGTTCTGCTGGAAGAGTTCGTAGGCGTGTGCTTCGTCGATGATGACGACTTTGCACATGAGGGCTCCCAGGCGCAGGGCCCAGTGACGTGATCCTTGCGGGGCGAGGGCGATCTGGTCGACGGTGCCGACTCCGAAGCCTGCGACCAGTGCGAGGCAGCGTCGCAGGTACCACGGGTCAAGGACGGCTTGGCCGCTGTCGGTGCAGGTGGCGGTTTCTACGGTGCTGGACAGGTCGGTCAGCGGGTCACCGTGTGCCTGGTGTGCGTCGACCAGTTCGTGGACGAGGTCGGTTGCCTGGGCTGTGCCGTGTACGAGGGCCATGTCCCGTACTTCGCCTGGAGCCAGCACGGCGTGCAGGAATTTGCGTAGTTCGGTGGCGACCTGGTTGCCGGCTGCTCGGGTGGGCAGGGCCATGTACAGGCCGCTGTAGCCGCAGGTGCGTGCCAGATGGTGGGCCATCCAGAGGGCGAGTCTCGTTTTGCCGGAGCCGGTGTCCGATTCCACGACGATCATGGCCTGTCCTTCGGCCGGTGCGAGGCGCATGCCGTCGGCCTGGAAGGCGCGGGGAGAAGGGGTGTCGGGCCACATCTCTTCCCAGGTGACGGGCCTCGCCTGCCATCGGGTGAGGCGCCGGGCGCGAACCGCTTGGTCGGCCTCCCGTAGGGCGGCCTGCCACCAGTGGGCAACCGGGGTGGTGTGGACGCGGAAGTGGAAGAATTCCGTGTCGGAGGCGACCCAGTCCGCCAGGTACACCAGGTAGAGGAATGCGACTCGGGCGGATGGCCGGACCGGGTTGACTGCCTTCGCCACGGTGCCGAGGTCGAGTCCGACGGCGTCGGCCACTACTTGCACGATGGCCGCGTGGACATCCCCCCATTGCTTGATGGACGCAGCTCCGCGGGCTCGGTCGACGGTTTCCGGGTTGGGGATATGGCCGTGGTGGCCGCCGAGGAGCGCCCCGGCATCGTGCAGTCCTTCGTGGCGTGCGCTGCTGCCGCCGCATTCTGGGCAGAAGCAGCCGAGGAGTCGGGGGAGTGCTGCGGCGGTGATGTGCTCGTGCCGGGCGTAGTAAGCGTGGGCAAGGTCGTCACCGAGGGGGAGCCCAGCGGCGCGGGCCTGCTCCTCCCAGGTCTTCGCGTGCGCCTTCAGATGGGATTTTCCGGGGCCGTGCTGCCACTGTCCGAGGAAGCAGTCTGAAGCCTTGCCGAGGTCGTGGAGGGCTGCGAGCAGCATCACAACTTGCCGGGCCGTCCTCTCGTTTCCGGCGCCGAACGCTTCGGTGAGCCGCTGGCGGATGTGCGGAGGAAGGTGCCGGTCCCACAGGACGCCTGCGGTGGCGGCGACGTCCAGGAGGTGAGCGAGCAGTGGGGTCCAGGCCGGGCCTCCGCGCCGGGTGCTGTCGCCGTTCTGGTCGGTCTTTCCCCACGCCAGTACCACGGACCGGAGCAACTGTTCAAAACGGTGCACCTTCAACTCCTCGCGCTGCTAGCGTCGTTGACCCCGCACACCACTTCGATCCAACGATGCACACGACGATATACATCTGAAGGAGGTGACGTGGTTCCGTACTGGGATCCCCGCACCCAACCTTGCCTTGCGGCACTGACAACGGCCGGTCTCCCCAGCCGTCTCGGGCTCATCGAGGCGTTCGAGAAGGCCGACGTCCACCGGGGCGTGGGCGGACGCCATCCTGGCGAGACCCTCGCCATACTGGAGCTGCTCAGGGCCGTCGCGTATGCGGCCGACGTCTATCCGGAAACCAGCAGCGAGTGGCGGACCTGGGTCACCGGGCGGAGGCCGCTCACCGACGTCGCGGACTGGCTCAGGCAGCAGCCCGAGGAGCAGTGGAATTTCTTCCACCCGGTCCGGCCGCTGTTCCAGAACGCGCTGCTGGCTCCTTTCATGGACGAACACGGTGTGGGAACCTCGCAGATCGTCATGCACCACGTCGGCGACTACGTGCAGCTGTTCGACCGGCACCACCTTCACCACGGTGAGCCCCTCGCCGCGGCCGACGCCTTCATGGCAGTCATCACCCAGCATGTCTGCGGTAACGGCGGCCGCGGCATGATCCCCGGCAATCTCCTCGGCGCCGCTCTGAACAACCAGGCCATGTGCCGTGCCGGCACGCGCGTCCACGTCACCGCCCTCGGCCCAACCCTCGGTGACACCCTCCGCCTGAACCTGCACCCTCACGACGGTGAGCCCGGTACCTTCAACTACAGCTGGACCGACCGTCCGCGCCGTTCCTTCGTGGCCAAGCCCACCGCCCGTACCCCCGATGGGCCGGCAGACCTGCACAGCATTCTGGGCCGGTCCATCCTCACCCGCCCGGCTCGTCAGCCCGACGGCAGCTGGGGAGTCGACCGTGTCCTCATGGGCGCCGGTGACATCGTGGACCTCACCCACGCCAGCGCCCTACAGGACGCCGTGATCGAGAAGAACGCCCCGCTCAAAGCGTCCGCCGCGCGGGCCCTGTGGCGGGAAGCCCACTCCCTGTATGCGGCCACCGCCCGCCGTGAGAAGGGCATGGACCTGTACGGGCGCCTCGCCCTGCTGCCCGAAGGGCACCGCGTCACCCTGTGGACCGTCGGCCTCCTTGCCAAGCCCGGCAAGCTCATCGCCTGGGTCAACGATGCCTTCCCCTACATCCCGGGCCGCGAGAGCGCCCTGCGCCAGGCATCCGAAGAAGGCTGCGCCATCGCCGAGTACGTGGCGGCAGCTCTGGACGATGCCGCCTACGCCGCCTGGCGCGTCGCCTACCCCAACCCCAAACCGTCCGACAAACAAGGCCAGCTGGCCCGTTTCAAAGCCGCCGGTGAACACTTCGCGGCGACCGAACCCCTCTTCCACGAGCTCCTGGACGAGACCGCCGAAGGCACCCCCGTGCCCGAAGCACTGACTGCCTACGCCGCCCAGGTCCGTTCGAACGCCGAAAGGTTCCTCACCGACCGGCTCCGCTCCCTGCCGCCGAGCAGCCGGGGATACCAGGCCTACACCGAGGCCCGCGAAAAGCTCACAGAGGTCCTCAACAACCCCCGCAAGGCGCCCATCTACCTGCGAATGGAACAGCCCGTATGACCCTGCCCCTCTTCGACATCCCCCATCCCAGCCCTCCGCCCGACGCAGAGGCAGCACCACCCGCGACCATGGAAGCGGCGACCGCACCGGTCCAGTACGTCGCCTGGCTCGGTAGCCTCGTCCACACCCACCAGTACGGCAAACTGGCCGACCTTCGCCGGCCGCCGACCGCCGACAGCCCCACCCACTACGAAGCCCGCGCCTTCGCCCCCACCGAAGAGCACCGGGCCCTCTACCGCCAGGTCGGCTTCCTCTTCGCCCGCTACCATGCCGGCCGGGTCAAGCCGCACTACGGCTACGGCAACATGGGCCGCGCGATCCGCTCCATCGGCTACGACGGAGCCCGAGGGCCCGCCAACCCTGGCGCTGAACGCCTGATGATGCGCATTCTCCCAGCCCGCCAGATCCCATGGCGCCACCTCCAGCACGCCATCGAACGTATCCGGGCCGGCGAGACCACGCCCCCCTCCTGGGCCGAACTCATCACCGACCTCACCCACTGGACCGACCGCGGGCGCCCCACCCCCCAAGCATGGGGCGACGCCTTCTACGGCCGCGGCCGCACCTCCAGCCCTACCGCCCGCACGAACGGAGCCACCAAGTGACCACCTCCAAGCCCCAGTACCTCTCTCTGCACGTCCTGGAAACCTTCGCCGCCGCCCTCCCCGTCCGCGACGAGAACGGCCAGCCGAAGGCGTTCGTCTACGGCAGCGCCGAACGAACCGCCATCTCCGCCCAAGCCCGCCGCCGCGCCGAACGCACCCACTCGCGCCGCCGAGCCAACCAGGGCGAAGGCCCCCTCGCCTCCTACAGCAGCGGCCGGCGCACCCGCGAATGGGCCCTGTTCACCCGAGACGCCCTCATCAAGAACCATGACTGGGACGCCGACCAGGCCATCTACGCGGCCAAGGCCGCCCTCGAAGGACTTGGACTGAAGTTCGGAGAGAAGGACTCCACCGCCCTGCTCACCAAGGTCCTCATCTACGCCCCCGAGGACGCCGGCGACCGGATCGCCCAGCACATCAACACCAACGCCGACGCCTTCACCACATGGCTGAGCCAGTACACGGCCGCCAAGGCTGAAGCCGCAGCGAAGGAGGAGGCCAAGAAAAACGCGAAGAAGAACGCCCGGAAGAAGACCACCGGGGCCGACGCCGAAGAACCGGCCGAACCCGTTGTCAAGGACAGCAAGGAGGAGGAGGTGAAGGTCCCTCCGTTGCCCAAGGACCTGCGCACCGGCATCCTCACCGCATTTGCCCCCCGCGATGCCATCGACATCACCGTCTTCGGCCGTTTCCTCGCCGAGGTTGCCGAACTGCGCACCGTGGACGGCGCCGCCCAGCACTCCTGGGCCTTCACCATCGCCCCTGCCGAGCACATCGACGACTTCTACGCCGCCGCCGACGACGCGAAGCTCGAGCGCCGAGACAACGCCCTCGACTTCCTCGATGCTGCCGACAACGCCGGCGCGGGCATGACCGGCTACCAGTCCCTCATCTCCGGCACCTTCTACCGCCACGCCGCCCTCGACCGGCACAAGCTCCGCGTCAACCTGCAGGCGTCCGGCATGACGCAGGAGGAAGCTGAGACCGCCGCGCAAGCCGCCGAGGCGGAGTTCGTGCACGCCTTCGCGGACGCCGTCCCCCGCGCCAAGGCCAACAGCACCGCCTCCACCGGCACCCTGCCCAACCTCGTCCTGGCCCACGAAGGCGCCCGACCCTACTTCTACGCCGCCGCCTTCCAGCGTCACATCGACGAGACCTCCGACGGGCCTGCCGCCCTCGCTGGCGCCAAGAGGCTCCTCGACCACCACCGCCTCATCATCACCAAGCGCTCCGATGCCACCCCCGGGCGGCTCCTCACCTACGACCTCGACATCCAGGAACTGATCGACCAGCTCGCCGCGGACGGCAAGCTTCCCGCCGCAGAAGCCACGACCCTGGAGCAGCTGACCGCATGAACACCACTACTCCCCGCGCAAGCAGGGAAGCGGCCACGCTTCTCATCCGCCTCGTCGCGCCCCTCCAGTCCTGGGGAGCATCCGGGGCATTCGAACGCCGGGCCACCGACATGCGGCCCACCAAATCAGCCGTCATCGGCCTGATCGCCGCCGCCCTCGGCTACGACCGCGAAGACCCCCTCGGCCCCCTCACCGAACTCCGCTACGGCGTGCGCGCAGACAGCCCCGGCACCCCCTACCGCGACTTCCACGTAGCTGGCGGCGGACCCTACCCCCTGCGCCCCCGCGACCTCATCACCGACCACCGCCGCGCCGCGAAAGCCACCTCACTGGAAGACGCCACCGGCCCACACTTCGGCCACCACCACGTCGACGGCTGGTACGGGGCGCCCAAATACATCGAACCCGACCCCGACACCGGCCACCTCATCACCGCAGCCAAAGCCGTCCTGCGCAACCCCGCCGTCAGCGAACGCTGGTACCTCGCCAACGCAGCATTCGTCGCCGCCGTCGAACACCACGACACTTCCCTCCTCGACACCATCTCCCACCACCTCGAACACCCCCGCCGACTCCTCTGGCTCGGCCGCAAGTCCTGCCCACCCACGGGCGACCTCTCCGGCGGCGTCCACCCCGGCACCCTCGAACACGTCCTCACCCACACCCCCCTCCTCCCCGAAGCCACCGCCGAACGCCCCTGGGCCTGGTTCGACGCGCCTCCCGGCACACCCCGAGCCGTGCCCACCGACGACCAGCCCGTCACCTTCCACCCCGACCACCGCACCCACGCCACCCGCTGGGAAACCCGCACCCGCATCACCCCCAGCCCGACCATCGAATGGACTCCCACCCCGTGAGCACACCCACGCGCTTCGTCGCCACCCAAAGTGTCCTCACCCTCGACACCCGCCACCCCGACGTCATCCGCGCCATGACCGACGTCCACGACATGCACCGCCTCGTCATGAGCGGCTACCGGGGCTGGGTACCCGAGGGCGAAGACGACGCCCGCGCACAGATGGGTGTGCTCTCCGCCTGGACCGTCAACCTGCGAACCCAGACCCTCACCCTCATCACCCAGGCCCGCGTCACCCCCGACTGGACACCCGTCCCGCGCGCCGCCCTCCTGGAAGCCCCTCACTTGATCAAGGTCGACCAAGCCATCAAAGCCGGCGACACCTTCACCTTCCGCGCCTTCATCAACCCCATCCGGGCAGTCAAGCCCACCGCCGGTCTGCAGAAGGGGCAACGCGGACGCCGTACAGCGAGCAATTCCCCGCACCAGGCGACGGAATGGTTCACGCAGAGACTGCAGCCCCAGGGCGAACCCGCCACCGGGCCGAACGGCATCAAGCGGATCGGAGCCGACGCCGATCCCGCACGCATCTCCACCACGATGCTGCCGCCACTCGTCTCAACAGTGAAGAAGGGCCTGAAAGTCGTCCGAGCCGAAATCCGCGGACAACTCACAGTCACCGACCCGACCACCTTCACCAGCACCCTCACCGAAGGACTCGGTAAAGCCCGATCCTACGGAGTTGGCCTGCTCCTCGTACGCAAGTAACATCCCACCGGCCGGACTCCCCGATTCCGGCCGGACCTGACACATTCTCCGCGCCAGCGGAGATCGGCCAGATGCACACGAAGACATCGACCGATTCCCCGCGCAGGCAGGGACTTCCACCCAACCACATCCCTCCCACGGGAGCGGTGTGCCGTTCATGCTCTCTGCTTGGTTACTGCCTAAACCTCCTGGCATCGTCCCGTCGTCAGTACCCCGGCCGGCTACGCCTCGTACTCCCCGCACCCGTGGGGATGGTCCCGCGTACAACTCGATGGGATGCAACGGCCCGCTGTGCTCCCCGCACCCGCGGGGATGGTCCCACCGCGTCGGCGATCATGCTGTGCGCGTCGGCGTGCTCCCCGCACCCGCCGGGATGGTCCCGTCACCGTGCCGCAGATCCGCTCGCGCCGGGAGTGCTCCCCGCACCCGCGGGGATGGTCCCTGGACCGGCGAACGCACCGAGACCGGCTACGAGTGCTCCCCGCACCCGCGGGCATGGTCCCACGGTGTCGGCAACGGTATGTGGCTGGGGCAGGTGCTCCCCGCACCTGCGGGGATGGTCCCACCTTCGAGCACACGGTGGACGACCGCACCTCGTGCTCCCCGCACCCGCGGGGATGGTCCCAGCTCCGGCTGGCTCTTGAAGAAGGCGTAGCTGTGCTCCCCGCACCCGCGGGGATGGTCCCGATCGACGGCACCCGTCGTTGAAGTTGACGCTGTGCTCCCCGCACCCGCGGCGATGGTCCCCACATCAGCATGGCCACGCTCAAGAAGCTGAAGTGCTCCCCGCACCCGCGGGGATGGTCCCATGCCGTGCGCCTGGGCGTGCGCGAGGAGCTCGTGCTCCCCGCACCAGCGGGGATGGTCCCCGCTCAGCGGCCGCCGAGGCCCTGCGTGCGGGTGCTCCCCGCACCCGCGGGGATGGTCCCGTCGCCATGTCGAACGTCGGATCCGGCTTCC
>NZ_PQSS01000123.1 GCF_002920535.1 Streptomyces sp. Ru71
GTGCCGGGTGGCGTCGTGGGTCTGGTGGCGCGTCGTGTCGGGTGGCGTGTTGTGCCCGGTGGCGTGTTGTGCCGGGTGGCGTCGTGGGTCTGGTGGCGCGTCGTGTTGAGTGGCGCGTCGTGCCCGGTGGCGCGTTGTGTCGGGTGGCGTGTTGTGCCGGATGGCGTTGTACGTCGAATGGCGCAGTGGGGCGGAATACCTCGCGCGATCGTGATGCTCTGGTGTTACCGCGCTTGTCAGCGCGTGGCGAAGGGCTGGTGGGCGTATGGCAGCAGACCGGACGGAGCCCGTGGTCAGGACGCCGCACGGGCGGATACGCGGCAGGTACGAGCACGGCATCGCCGTCTTCCGGGGCATCCCCTACGCGGCACCCCCCTTCGGGCCGCGGCGGTTCCGGCCGCCCGTGCCGCCCGAGCCGTGGGACGGCGTGCGCGACGCCGGGGCCTTCGGGCCGACGCCGCCGAAACCGCCGTACTCGGACGCCTTCGAGAAGTACCTGTCCGACCCGGTCGTGCCGGGTGAGGACTGCCTCAACCTCAACGTCTGGACCCCCGACCCGGACCCAGCGGCCCGGCTCCCGGTACTGGTGTGGTTCCACGGCGGCGCCCTGACTCGGGGCTCCTCCGCCGTACCGGTCTACGACGGCCTCCCCTTCGCCCGCGACGGCGTCGTCCTCGTGTCGGTGAACTACCGGCTGGGTGTGGAAGGTTACGGACTGTTCCCCGACGCCCCCGCCAACCCCGGTCTGCGCGACCAGCTCGCCGCGCTGCGCTGGGTGCACGAGGCGATCGAGGCCTTCGGCGGGGACCCGGCCCGCGTCACCCTGGCCGGCCAGTCCGCCGGGGCCATCAGCATCGGCGCGCTCATCGCCGCCCCGCAGGCGCAGGGCCTGTTCCGGCGGGCCGTACTGCAGAGCGGGCCACCGGAGTCCTTCGACCGGGACAAGGTGCGGCGCATGGTGCGCCGGATGGCCGCCCGGCTGAAGGTGCCCGCCACGGCCGAGGCGTTCGCCGCCGTCGACCCCGCCGCGCTGCTGCGCGCGCAGGCCGAGGTGGGGCGGCTGAGCAGCCCGGTGCTGGGCGGCCCGTCCTTCGGCATCGTCGTCGACGGCGACCTGGTGCCCCGCGACCCGTTGGAGGCCCTCGTCGACGGGGACGCCGCCGACGGCGTCGAGCTGCTGATGGGGTGGACCCGCGACGAGTACCGGCTGTGGCTCGTTCCCGGCGGTCTCGTCGAACGCGTCGACCGGCTCGGGCCGGTGGCCCTCGCGGGGGCCATGGCCCGCTGTCACTGCGGGCACGAGGTCGTGCGCGGGTACCGGGCGCTGCACCCCGACGCCGGGCCCGCCGAGATCGTCGGTCAGCTCGTCACCGACCACCTGCTGCGCATCCCGCTGCACCGGCTGGCCGATGCCCGGCCCGGCTCGTCGTACGTCTACGAGTTCGCCTGGCCGTCGCTGTTGCCTGGTCTCGGGGCCTGTCACGCGCTGGAGCTGGGCTTCGTCTTCGACACCGGTGAGCTGCCGGAGTCGGCCAAACTGGCCGGTGAGGGCGGGCCGCAGCTTCTGGCCGAGCAGATGCACCGCGCGTGGGTGCGGTTTGTCGCCGACGGTGAGCCGGGGTGGGAGGCGTGGGACGCCTCGCATCCGGTGCGTGTCTTCGGTGAGTTGCTTGAGCCGCGTGAGGAGGGGCGCGTGGACGTGGTGCGCGATCCCTATACGGCGCACGGGCCGCGGGACCGTGAACTGTCCCTGTGGCGCCTGGATGCTGCGGCTCGGGCTGCGGTCGCCGCGTCTTCGACTCCGGCGGCGGGGCCGGGGCCTCGGACCGTGGAACTGCGGTCAGCGGTACGGCGGTTGCGGCGGTCGGCGGTTTTGCGGCGCCGGTGAGGCCGTCCCGGCGTGCGTTGTGCCTGCGGCGGCGGGTCGGTTTTCGGCTGCGGGTGCGTTGTGGTTGCTCGCTTGTGCCTGCGGCGGCCTGTTGCTGTTGCGTTGTGGCTGGTCGCGCAGTTCCCCGCGCCCCTTGAGTGCCTGCGGCGGCCTGTTGCTGTTGCGTTGTGGTTGCTCGCGCAGTTCCCCGCGCCCCTTGTGTGCCTGCGGCGGCCTGTTGCTGTTGCGTCGTGGCGTGCGTAGCGCCTGCGGCCGGTGGTCACTGCGGGGCCGCGGTGGGGGGTGTCCGTCCTCGGTCCGGCCCGCTGTCTCCGACGCGGTGAGGGTTGGCGGTGCCGGCCGCTCCGGGCGGACACCCCCCACCCCGGCCCCTCCCGCCGGCGGGCGACTGCGGGCCGTCGGGTGTGCGGGTCGTCGCCATCGGCGGGGTGGCATGATCGGGTGGTGATCAGTGAATCGGGCGGACGTTCGAGGTGTGTGCTGTTCGATGTCGACGGCACCCTGATGGACGCGGTGAGCAATCAGCGCGAGGTGTGGCGTGCGTGGGCCCGGCGGTACGGGCTGGATGCGGACGAGGTCTATGAAGTCGCCCTGCGTACGCGGCCGGTCGAGACCTTTGGCCAGGTCGCCGGGCATCTCGATGCGGGGGAGTGTCTGGCCGCGCTGCACGAGCTTGAGGACGACGACGTGCGGTCCGGTGTCTACGCTGCTTTCGACGGCGCGGCGGAGCTTTTGTGTGGGTTGCCCGCCGGGGCCTGGGCCCTGGTCACCTCGAACTACGAGCACCGGGTGCGGGGGCGTTTCCTGCGTACGGGACTGCCGGTGCCGAGTGTGATCGTGGACGCGGCCGCTGTCGAGGAGGGCAAGCCCTCTGCCGTTCCGTATCTGCGGGCCGCCGCGCTGCTGGGTGCCGAGCCGGAGGACTGTCTGGTCGTCGAGGACGCGCCGTCGGGCGTGCGGTCCGGGCTGCGGGCCGGGATGACGGTGTGGGGTGTGAACGCCCCTGCCCCGGTGGAGGGCGTGCACCGCCACTTCGGCACTCTGCGGGAGGCGGTCCCGCACATCCTGGCCTTCGTGGCGGGCGCGCATCGGTGAGCGTGGGGGCAGAACCAGTACCGGATCAGTGGCCCTGTTGTTGCCTCAGCGTCGCTGCGATCGACTCGATGGCCTGGGGGCCCACTCGGCAGCAGCCGCCGATCACGCGGGCGCCCGACTGCTGCCAGGCGAGGACCTGTTCGGTCGTGAAGGTGGAGCGGCCGTCCCAGGCGCGGGAGGTGGCGTCCCAGCGTTCTCCGCTGTTGGGGTAGACCACAACTGGCTTGCCGGTGACGCGTGCCGCGGTTTCGACTGCGGCCGGTACGTCCTGCGGGGCGCAGCAGTTGACGCCGACCGCGATCACCTCGTCGGCGTCGGCGGCGAGCGCGAAGGCGTCCTGGAGTTGTTGTCCGGCGCGGGTGCGGTCGCCTTCGATCGTGTACGACAGCCACGCCGGGACGCCTAGCCCGCGCACCGCCCGCAGCAGGGCCGTGGCCTCGTCGGTGTCGGGGACCGTCTCCAGCGCGAACACGTCCGGCCCGGCCGCCGCCAGCGCCTCCATCCGGGGGCGGTGGAAACGCTCCAGTTGCTGCACCGTGAGTCCGTAGCGGCCCCGGTACTCCGAGCCGTCGGCGAGCATCGCCCCGTAGGGGCCGACCGAGGCGGCCACCCACAGCTGCCGGTCGACCCCCTTCGTGCGGGCGCGTGCCATCGCCTCGCGGGCCAGCTCCACGCTCAGGCCGAGGAGTCGGGCCGCCCGGGGGCGGTCGATCCCGCGTCGGGCGAAGCCCTCGAAGGTGGCCTGGTAACTGGCGGTGATCGCCACGTCGGCGCCCGCCTCGAAGTAGGCGAGATGCGCCTCGGTGACCGCCTCGGGCCGCTCGGCGAGCAGCCGCGCCGACCACAGCTCGTCGCTCAGGTCGTGCCCGGCCGCCTCCAGCTGGTTGGACATGCCGCCGTCCAGGACGACCGTCCCGGCCGCGAGGGCCTCGGCGAGCGGGGCGGGGGAGGTGGAGGGACGCGGGTTCTCGCTGGTCATGCCATGACGCTAGTCGCCCGTGTGACGCTCACGCCAGCAGGTCGATCGCGTCGATCGCCGTCCCCGCGCTCAGGAACCCGGTGGTCCCCGAACCGCTGACGATGTCGATCCGCAGCACGTTGTACGTGTCCGTGCGCCAGGCGCTCGCCGGGACGCTGTAGGAGAAGGTGTGGTTGTTGCCCCGGTAGGAGCCCACGGTCAGGGAGCGGGTGCCCGGCTGGGTGGGAGGGGAGGGGATCGGTGACGTCCAGACGTCGTTGACGGTCACCTGGGGGCGGCCGTTGGCGTAGGCGGTCGTCACGCCGATGCGCAGCGTGTGGGCGGCGGCGGCCTGGGCCGCGGTGAGCCTGAAGTACACCAACAGCCCGCTGTTGACGTCCTTCCACAGGTAGCAGGGGAAGGCCGACGTCTCGCTGCCGCTGCCGATCACCACGTTGCCGGTCCAGGACGCGGCCCGTACGTCCGACGGGTGCGCGTACGTCATCAGGTCGGCGTTCTTGAAACCGCTCGGCGTGCCGGTCCAGTCGCCGATCCGCCAGATCGCGCTCGCCCGGGAGGGGTCGTTCACGGCCGGGATGGTGATCGTGTTCAGCGTGGTCGTCGATCCGGCCGACACCGTCACCTGCGTGGTGTAGACGGCGAGTTCGGCCTTGTGGACGGTCAGGGTGTACGTCCCCGGCAGCACGCCGGCGATGGAGAAGAAGCCGTCCGAGGAGCGCGCCGCACCCCAGTACTGGGCGTCGGCGTTGGCGAGCCCCACCGTGTACGGGTACGCCGCGTCGCGGCCGGCGATGCCGACGCCCGCGACCCGGCCCCGGCCGCTCGCCGGGACGTATCCGGAGATGCCGAGCGAGTCCGCCCACGGGGTGGTGAGCGTGCCGGGGAAGAGGGACGAGGAGGGGGCGCCGCCGTCCGTGAAGGCGATCACATAGGGGCCCTGGAGGCCGAACCGCTGGGCCTCCGTCTGGTTCTCGCCGTAGTGGAGGATCTCGTACAGGCCGCCGCCGTCCGCGCTCTGGTGGCGCAGCAGGGAGCGGTAGAAGGGGCCGCCGGAGGCCTTCTCGTGGTTGCTGCGCACCATCCACAGGCCGACGCTCCCGGTCGTCCAGCCGATGTGGTCGTAGTCCGACACGCGCAGCCGTGAGTAGTGCTTGGAGCGGGTCTGGCCGTCGGCCTTGCGGAACACGTCGGAGGCCTCGACGGTGGTCGGCGCGTAGGTGTACGAGTCGGGTTCGTCGTTGAGGAACATCCCCGCCTTCACGCGCACGATGTACCGGCTCGCGGTGACCGAGTCGTCGGCCTTGTTCGTCCACAGGTAGATGTTGTTCTCGCCGCTGCGGGCCGCGTAGTAGTGCTTCAGCGTGCCGTACGCGACGGAGATCAGGATCGTCGAGCCGGACTGGCGGAGGGTCACCGTCGACGCGCCGAGGCCGGACTCGACGTGGGAGTTCTTGCCGCCGTAGCCCTGGTACTCGACGCCCCGGTACACCAGTGAGGTGAGGTCGCCGTTGGTCTTGCTCACCTTGAAGACGAGCTGCGCGCCGGTGTCGACGACGTAGTGCGTGCCGTCGTCGCTCCAGCCGAAGCCCGCGGCCGAGGCCGAGCCGGCCAAGGGGCCGGTGAGTGCGGCCGTGCCGGCGGCGGCCGCCGAGCCGAGGACGAGGGTACGGCGTCGGAGCGCTCCGCTTCCGGAACCGGGCATGGGGGTGCCTCCTTGGCGTGGGGGGTGCGGGCGATAGGCAGCGTGACAGTTGAATCGATTTTGGGAAAGGGCTTGCGCAGGGAATGAGTTGGCGGCTTGAGGAATCGTGGTGGGGGGGTGGAAAGCGCTTGTTCCAAGCGGTACGGTCTCGGCTCGGCCGTGTCCCCGACCGACTTCTGGAGCCGTCATGAGACGTTTCAACGCCGCCGCGCTGGCGGCGGCCGCCCTGGGTGCCGCGCTGACCGGGGCCCCGGCCCACGCGGCCCCGGACCAGGCGCCCGGACTCGCGCACTGCACCGCCACCGCCTGCCACTTCGACGTCCCGCCCGGCACCTACGACGTCCAGGTGCTGCTCGGCGGGGACACCGCCTCCCGCACCGACCTGACCGGCGAGACGCGCCGCGCCCTGCTCCCGGAGACCGCCGTCCCGGCCGGCGAGCGCGTCGCACGCAGCTTCACCGTGGACGTGCGCACCCCCGAGGGCGAGCCCACCGGACCCGACGGCACACCCGGCCTGGACCTGGCCGTCGGCGGCACCGCCCCCGCGCTCGCCGGCATCCGGGTCACCCCCGCCCGGCACAGCCGCCAGATCTTCCTCGTCGGCGACTCCACGGTCTGCGACCAGCCCGGCGATCCCTACTCCGGCTGGGGCCAGCAGCTGCCGCAGTACCTGCGCAAGGGGCTCTCCGTCGCCAACCACGCCGACTCCGGCGAGAGCACGGTGACGTATCTGCAGGACCCGCGGCTGTGGGCCACCGTGCGTCCGCTGATCCGCCCTGGTGACCTGGTCCTGATCCAGCTCGCCCACAACGACAAGACGACCGACCGGGCCACCTACCGCGCCAACCTCGAAACCCTGGTGGCGGGCGTGCGCGAGCAGGGCGGCGAGCCGGTGCTCGTCACCCCGATCGTGCGCCGCTGGTTCAACGCCGACGGCACCCTGAACAACAACACCGCCCTGCTCGTCAACGGCCTCGGCGTCGACCACCCGGCGGTCGTCCGCTCCGTCGCCGCCGCCGAGGGCGTGCCGCTCGTCGACCTCACCGCCCGGACCAAGGCCCTGGTGGAGTCGCTGGGCGTGGAGGGCTCCAAGGCGCTGTACCTGTACAACGAGAAGCGCGACAACACCCATACGTCCGTGCACGGCGCCACCGTGTACGCCGGCCTGGTCCGCGACGAACTCGTCGCCCTGGGCCTGGTACCGGCGGGCCTGGTGCGGCCGGACGGGGGTGCCGCCCGGCAGGCGCAGTGAGCGTTTCCGGGGCCGGTCCGCGGCCTCTTCGCCCGGAACAGGCCCTCCCCGACGGTTAATTGCGTTGTCAGCGCGTCGGCCCCGCACCCACAATCCCCGGATGACCTCTGCCATTCGCCACACCACCATCGACTCCGCCGACGCCTACGGGCTCGCCACCTTCTGGTCCGAGGTGCTGGGCCTGCCCCTGCACGACGACGACAAGCCGGGGGACCCCGAGGTGCTCATCGAGGGCGCCGGGCTGCTGTTCGTCACCGTGTCGGAGGCGAAGACGCTCAAGAACCGGGTGCACCTCGACCTCCAGCCGCAGGACCGCACCCGCGAGGAGGAGGTCGAGCGGCTGCTCGCCCTCGGCGCCACCCTGGTCGACGACCGGCGCAACCCGGACGGCACCGGATGGGCCGTCCTCGCCGACCCCGAGGGCAACGAGTTCTGTGTGGAGCGCAGCGCCGCCGAACGCGCCGCGACCGGCTGAGCCGCCCGGCCCCGGGCGCGCGGACACTTCGGCCGGCGCCGAACGGCCGCGCGCCTAGCGTGCCCGTATGACCCGAAGCCAGCAGCCGGCCGAGCACCCCGGCCGCACCCCCGCCCAGGCCGTCACCGGCATGGTCGAGCACGTCCTCGCGCTCGCCGCCGGCTGGACCGCCTGGGACGGCACACCCGTCCACGCCGACGACCGCGTGTACACCCCGCACAAGGCGATCCGCCGGGTCGCCGACCACCTCGTCGACCATCTCGCCGAGCTGGAGGCCCGCTCGGCCGGCGAGCCGCCGCTGCCCGACCACTGGCACGCCTCCGCCGTCACCACCCCCGCCGACCTCGCCCCCTTCACCCCCGAGGACCTGGACGAGGCCCGCAGCCGGCTCACCCGGCTCGCCCGGATCTGGGCCGTACGCCTGGACGCGCTCACCGACGAACAGCTCGACCACTCGCCGGGCGACGGCTGGAGCTTCCGGCGGCTCGCCCTGCACGTGGCCGAGTCGGTGTACTACGCGGACGCGGTGGGGGATCTCTCGTGACGGCCTTCGCCGCACTGCACCGCGCGGGCGAGCCGTTGCTGCTGCCGTGCGCCTGGGACCACGCCTCCGCGCACGCCCTGGCCGCGCAGGGGTTCGGGGCGATCGGCACCACCAGTCTCGGCGTGGCCGCGGCGGCCGGCCTGCCCGACGCGGCGGCGGCGACCCGCGAGGAGACCCTGCGCCTCGCCCTCGTGCTCGGCTCGGGCCCGTTCCTGCTGAGTGTGGACGCCGAGGGCGGATTCACCGACGACCCCGGCGAAGTGGCCGAGCTGGCATGCCGGTTGTGGGCCGTGGGGGCCGTCGGGATCAACCTGGAGGACGGGCTGGGTTCCGCCGAACGGCACGCCGCGAAGATCGCCGCGGTCAAGGCGGCGGTGCCCGGCCTGTTCGTCAACGCCCGCACCGACACCCACTGGCTCGGCGACGGCGACGGAACGGAGACTGCGCGCCGCCTCGATCTTTATCAACAGGCGGGTGCCGACGAGGTGTTCGTGCCCGGGCTGGGCGACCCGCGGGCCATTTCCGCCCTGGTGCGGCAGCTGTCGGTGCCGCTGAACATCCTCTACACGCCGGACGGTCCCACCGTGGCCCACCTCGCGGACCTCGGTGTGCGCCGGATCAGCCTCGGCTCGCTGCTGTACCGGCGGGCGCTGGGCGCGGCCGTGGAGGCGGCTGTGCAGGTGCGCGCCGGGGGGACGCCCGGGGGCACGGCACCGCCGTACGAGGCGGTCCGCGCCCTGGCCGGCCCGCCGGGCTGCGGATCTACGGAACCGCGAGCGCCTCGCTGACGCCGTCCGCGAACGCCTCGGGGAACTCGGCCGCTCCCAGGTGCCCGCCCGGCAGTTCGGTGAACCGGCAGCCGTGCCGCTCGGCGAGGAAGGCGGCCGTCCGGTGCGGCAGCTGCCCGCGGGAAGCGGTGCCCGCGGCGAGGGTCAGCCGCCCGGCGGGGAGCCCGGCCGGGGGCACGTACCCCGAGAAGGGGACCAGGACGCGGCTGAGGAAGACGGCCATCGGGTTCGACAACTCCTCCTGCGGGGAGGGCGGTTCTCCCGGTGCCGGGTCCGGCGCCGGGAGGCCCTCCAGCTCCGCGGCGAGCCGGGCTCCGGCCGCGGCGAGCCCGGCGCTGCGGTAGGTGTCGTGCACCGCGCGCAGGCCCCGGTGGCGCTGGTCGCCGTCGGGCAGTACGGCCACGCACGGCGGCTCGTGCGCGACGACGTGCCGCAGCCGTCGCGGATGGCGGGCGAGCAGGTCGAGGGCGGCGATGCCGCCGGAACTGAAACCGAGCACGTGGGCCGACTCGCCCTCGGGGAGCGTCGCGTCGAGGGCCCGCCGGGCCGCCTCGCTCCAGTCGGCCACTCGCTGCTCGGGGACGGGCCGGCCCAGGCGCCCGTGGGCGAGGCCGAGCGGGTCGAGGACGACGACGGTGTGCCGCGCCGCCAGCCGCCGGACGAGCGCGTCCAGCCCCATGGGGTGCCCGGCGCCGCCCGGCAGCACCAGCAGCACCGGTCCGCTGCCGTGGACGTCGTAGGACGGCTCAGTCACCGGCGGGCTCCTCGCTCGGCCAGTTCTCCAGGGCCACGTGCAGCGCCTCGACGGCCCGTTCCCAGGAACGCTGTACGTCCCTGGGGGCGCCGAAGCCGCCGCCGGACTCCAGGGCGCAGTACCCGTGGAAGGTGCTGCGCAGCAGGCGCACGGCGTCGGTGAGGTCGGGTTCCGTCAGGTCGTAGGCGCGCAGCATGCCGTAGGTGATCTCCGAGGTGCGGCGCAGCGCGGGGGAGTCGGTGACCAGGGCCTGGTCGAGCCGGATCTGGGTGGCGGCGTAGCGGCCCGGGTGTGCGAGGGCGTACGCGCGGTAGGCGCCGGCGAAGGCGGCCAGCGCGTCCTTGCCGGACCGGCCCGCCACGGCGGCGGCGATCTCGTCGATCATCTCGCCGCCGGCCAGCAGGGCGAGCCGGGTGCGCAGGTCCTGCAGATTGCGCACGTGCGAGTACAGGCTGGCGTCCTTCACCCCGAAGTGCCGCGCGAGGGCGGACAGGGTGACGTTCTCGAAGCCGACCTCGTCGGCGAGTTCGGCGGCGGCCGCGACGAGACGGTCGGCGGTGAGGCCGGCACGGGCCATGGGGACCTTCCGTTTCCTAGGGGGTCTAGGTAACAGCCTAGTACAGGAAGGTCCCCGGAGGGGATCGGTCAGCCGGCCGGTGAGAAGACGAACGAGAACTCGGCCGGTTCCGGGTGCAGAAAGTACTGCGGCAGCGGGCCCGGGCCGCAGGACTGGGAGCCGATGCCGTGCTGGCCGTGGTCCAGGTTCACCCAGACCGTGCCGCCCGGGGTGAGGCCGGTGCGGTGTGTCGCCGCGTCCAGTTGCTCCGTCGTCCAGCGCCGGGCGGTCAGCCAGAACTCCGGGTCGCCCTCGACACGCAGGCCGCCCAGTTCCGCCCAGCGCACGTCGGCGCGGGCGCCGTTCTCCTGCGGGCGGACGTACGGCGTCTGCAACGCGTCCACCGTCGACCGCCACAGGCCGAGCGCCGACGCCTGCCGGGTGTCCGGGTACGCCTCCCCCGGGCCGCCGCCGAACCAGCGCACCTCGTCGGCCGCCGCGAGAGCGAAACGGACGCCGAGCCGCGGCAGCGGAACCGTCCAGTCGCCCTCGGGGCCCACGGACACCGTCAGCTTCAGCCGCTTCCCGTCGGACGTCCACCGGTACACCGTGCGCAGGCCGATGTCCCAGCCGGCCGGCGCCACCCGGGTGCGCACGGTCAGCGCCTCGCCGGCCGGCTCCACCGCGTCCAGCCGGTGCCGCATGCGGTGCAGGCCGAACCTGCGCCACAACAGGCCGTAGCGGACGTGGTCCTGCCAGGAGGCGCCCAGGTCGTTGTCGGTCGGCGCCCGCCACACGTCCAGGCGCAGCCCCTCGACGGTCACACCGCCGACGCCGAGCAGCGCGCCGGTGCGGGCGTCGAAGACGCCGGGGCCGAGCGTGAGGCGGCCGCCGGCCGGGACCGGGCGGGCGGTCGCGGCGACATACGGGGCCGGCCGCCGGGAGACCGTCCACTGGCCCCAGGCCACCTCGTGGCCGGCCGGCGCCCATGCCGTGCCGGCCGCCAGCCGGGCGCGCACCGTCCACTGCGTCTCCGCGCCGGGGCTCGGCGCCTCGGGCGGCTCGGGCAGCTTCACGTCGGCCGACTCGCCGGGGGCCAGGGCCGGGACGCCCAGCGCGCCCTCGGCCACGGTCTCGCCGTCCACCTGGTACGACCAGGTGAACGCCAGCGCGGACAGGTCGGCGAAGTCCTGCTTGTTCGTCACCCGGACCGTGCCGCCCTCACCGGTGATCCCGACCGGCTCGACGACCTTCTTGTACTCCAGCAGGCCGGGGGAGGGCCGCCGGTCGGGGAACAGCAGCCCGTCGCACACGAAGTTGCCGTCGTGCAGCTCCTCGCCGAAGTCGCCGCCGTAGGCGTAGCCCAGCTCCGGGTGCGCGATGCCGTGGTCGATCCACTCCCAGACGAAGCCGCCCTGGAGACGGTCGTACGACTCGAACAGCCGCTGGTAGTCGGCCAGTCCGCCCGGACCGTTGCCCATGGCGTGGGCGTACTCGCACAGGACGAACGGCAGCGCGCGCCGCTTCTCGGGGCCGCCGTCCAGGCCGCGGCCGATCCGCTCGACCTCCTCGTGCGCGGCGTACATCCGCGAGTAGACGTCCGTGTCACGGCAGTTGCGGTCGCCCTCGTAGTGCAGCAGGCGGGAGGCGTCGCGGCCGCGGATCCACTCGGCCATCGCGGTCAGACCGCGCCCGGTGCCGGCCTCGTTGCCCAGCGACCACAGGACCACCGACGGATGGTTCTTGTCCCGCTCCACCATGCGCGCGGCGCGGTCCAGCAGCGCCGGGGTCCAGCGGTCGTCGTCGACGGGGTTGCCCCGCCAGTCCTGCTCGGTGAAGCCGTGGGTCTCCAGGTCGCACTCGTCGATCACCCACAGGCCCAGCTCGTCGCACAGGTCGAGGAACGCGGGGTGGGGCGGATAGTGGGAGGTGCGCACGGCGTTGATGTTGTGCCGCTTCATCAGCAGCACGTCCTCCCGCATCGTCGCGCGGTCCAGCGCCCGGCCCTTCTCCGGGTGCCACTCGTGCCGGTTGACGCCCTTGAACAGCACCGGCTCGCCGTTCACCCGGATCAGCCCGTCGCGCAGCTCCACCGTGCGGAAACCGATGCGCAGCGCGACCCGTTCGCCCTCCGTCGCCAGCACCCCGTCGTACAGCCGGGGCGTCTCCGCGGTCCAGGGCTCCACCGGAACCGTGACCGGCTCGCCGGTGGCGGTGTCCACGCCCAGCTCCGGCACCGTGACCCGGCCGTCGACGTCGGAGTCGACCCGCAGGGTGCCCTCGCCCGTGCGGTGGTCGTAGGACGCGTGGACGAAGAAGTCGGCCGCGCAGCCGGCCGGGCGGTGCAGCAGGGTCACGTCACGGAAGATGCCGGGCAGCCACCACTGGTCCTGGTCCTCCAGATAGGAGCCGGCCGACCACTGGTGGACGCGGACGGCGAGCACATTGCCGGCCGGCCGCAGCAGATGCCCGACGGCGAGCTCGTGCGGCAGCCGCGAGCCCTGGAAGACGCCGATGTCGGTGCCGTTGAGCCAGACCCGGGCGCAGGACTCCACGCCGTCGAAGCGCAGCACGGCACCGCCGCCGGCCGGCCAGTCGCCGGGCAGGTCGAAGACGCGCAGATGGTCACCGGTCGGGTTCTCGGTGGGCACCCGGGGCGGGTCGACCGGGAACGGGTAGAGGTGGTTGGTGTAGGCGGGCGAGCCATGGCCCTGCAGGACCCAGTGCCCGGGGACCGTGACCTCGGCCCAGTCCCCGGCGTCGTACCCGGGCGCGGCGAAGGAGTCGTCCCGCGCGTCCGCCGTCGCCGAGAGACGGAAGCGCCAGCTGCCGTTCAGCGACAGCCTCGCCGCGTCGGAGGAGGCGTACCAGGCCCGCGGCGGCAGGGCCACGTCGCCGGGGGAGACGTTCTCGACGTAGTCGGTGGAGGTGGTGCTGTGCTCGGACATCGGTCTCCAGACGGGTGTGAGGAAGCGACAGCCCTGATGCTCGGGGGAGGAGGCGACAGCCCTCGGTGGCCGTGCCCCGGTGGTCGTGGGAAGCGGCGTCAGACCGTGCGGCCGGCCCGCGGCACCGGTCTGCGGCCCGCCGGTGTCAGCGCCCCCTCCAGCGCGAACGTGGCCGCGCCCAGGCACACCGGGTCCGTGGGGATGGGGGACAGGACGATCTCCGTCGCGGCCAGCGGCCGGCGCAGCGCGTGCCGGGCGACGGCCTCGCGCACCTCGGTCAGCAGCGGCTCGCCCAGAGCGGCGGCGACCCAGCTGCTGAGGACGACCACTTCCGGGTTGAGGACGTTGACCAGGCCGGCGACGGCGGCGCCCAGGTGGCGTGCGGTGTCGCGGACCACCTGCGCGGCCACCGGGTCGCCCACCGCCACCCCACGGGCCAGCGCGTCGACGGTCGCCGTCTGGTCGCCGGGGTGCAACAGCGGGCTGTCGGGCGCCAGTTCGCGCAGGTTCCGCATGATGCCCAGGGCGCCGACGTACGTCTCCACACAGCCGCGGTTGCCGCAGTGGCACGCCCGCCCGTCCAGCACGAGGGTGGTGTGTCCCCACTCGCCGGCGCTGTTGCTGACCCCGCGGTGCACCGCGCCGCCGAGCACCAGGCCCGCGCCCACGCCGGTGCCCAGGTTGACCACCACGGCGTCCTCCCGGCCCCGGGCGGCGCCGAACCACAGCTCGGCCACCGCGCACGCGCGCAGCGGGTTGTCCAGGTGGAGCGGACGGGCGATGTGCTCGGCGAGCAGGTCGCGCAGCGGCACGTCGTGCCAGTCCCAGTTGGGCGCGTACTCGGCGACGCCGCCGTCCCGGTCCACCTGCCCCGGCACGCTCACGCCGACGCCGAGCACGTCGTCCTCCGCCACGCCGGCCCGGGCGGCCACCGAGCCGACGGCGGCGGCGACCTGGGCGGTCAGCCGCTCGGGGCGGCGCTCGCCGGGGCGCACCTCGTCCTCGGCGCGGGCGACGACGCTGAGCGCCAGGTCGAACAGCTCGGCACGGACGTACGTCTCGGCGATGTCGACGCCGATCAGCGCGCCGCCGGAGGCGTTGACGGCGACCAGCTTGCGGGGGCGGCCGCCGGCCGAGTCCTCGAAGCCGACCTCCGTGACCATCCCGAGGTCGAGCAGCTCGCCGACGAGGGTGGCGACCGTCGCCAGCGAGAGGCCGGTGGCGGCCGCCAGTTCCTGCCGCGAGGCGGGCGAGGAGGCGATGATCCGGCGCATGACCTGGTACCGGTTCGCGGTGCGTATGTCACGTGAGGTGTGCTTCACCGGATCGCCTCCTTGCCGTTCAGGCTAGGGGGCGGCCCGGGCTTTCAACAAGGGTTTCGAAAGGGGTCGGAAAAAGCCCCTGCCCCAGCCCGTCCAAGCCCGCCCC
>NZ_PQSS01000124.1 GCF_002920535.1 Streptomyces sp. Ru71
CTCACCCACCGGACAGAAGGCGCTACGCACGCCACGACGCGACAGCGACGGGCCGCCGCAGGCATTTCAGGGGCGCGGGGAACTGCGCGACCAGCCACCACGCACCCGCAGACGAAAACCGGCCCAAGCGCCGCAGGCACCCGCGAGGGCGCACGCGCACGCCTCAGCGGCCCGGTTCCGGCTCCCGCGCCGCCTCGTCCAGCGCCGTCGTAAGCCGGTCGAGACGCTCGCGCAGCTCGCGGATCTCGTCCAGCTCGAAGCCCGTCGAGGCCACGATCCGGCGCGGAACCTGCAGAGCCCGCGCACGCAGAGCCGTGCCCTCCTCGGTCAGCCGCACCCGCACCGACCGCTCGTCCTCCGCGCTGCGCTCACGCCGCACGTACCCGGCCGCCTCCAGCCGCTTGAGCAGCGGCGACAGCGTGCCGGAGTCCAGCCGCAGATGCTCGCCCAGCTTCTTCACCGGCAGCTCGCCCCGCTCCCACAGCACCAGCATCGCCAGGTACTGAGGATACGTCAGCCCGAGGTCCTTGAGGATCACGCGGTACACGCCGTTGAAGGCGCGGGACGCGGCATGCAGGGAGAAGCAGATCTGACGGTCCAGGCGGAGCCAGTCCTCTTCGGCGGCGGGCGGTGTGCTCGGGGTCATGTCTCCAGGGTAGCTCTTGCGCGCAATTAACAAACCCCCAATTCAGTTGCGCACAACTCAATCGCGTGCTCTACTTGTGACCGTCACCGACAACGAGAGGGAAGGCCCCCATGGACACGCTCTACACCGCCGTCGCCACCGCCACCCACGGCCGCGAGGGCCGTGCCGTCAGCTCCGACGGCCGGCTCGACCTCCAGCTGGCCATCCCCGTGGAGATGGGCGGCAACGGTCAGGGCACCAACCCCGAGCAGCTCTTCGCCGCCGGCTACGCCGCCTGCTTCGCCAGCGCCCTCGGCCTGGTCGGCCGCCAGGCCAAGGTGGACGTCAGCGAGGCCGCCGTCACCGGCGAGGTCGGCATCGGCAAGCAGGGCGAGGGCTTCGGGCTCGCCGTCACCCTGCGCATCGAGCTGCCCGACCACGTCGACGAGGCCACCGGCCGCAAGCTGGTGGAGACCGCCCACCAGGTCTGCCCCTACTCCAACGCCACCCGCGGCAACATCCCCGTCGACCTCGTCATCGAGTAGTCCCCACCCCACCCCCGGCCCCCGGCCCACTCCCGGTCCTCGTCGGCCCACCCCCGACCCGCGCCAGCACCTCCCCCGTCCGCCCGCTCCACGCCACCACCACCGCCTCCTGCGGCACCCGGCGCCGAGGCGTCAGCAGCAGCCAGCGCACGTGGTAGCGGCGGGCGATCGCGGAACGCCCGGCGCGGGTCGAGCCGTCGGCGAGGTAGGCGCGCACATCGGCCAGCCGCCGCAGCCGCTCGCGCTCGTCCAGTGCCGGGTCGGGCCAGGTCGGTGCGGCCAGGTCGGCGCCGTACCCGGGGAGCATCCGGCGGGCCTTGTAGCCGTCGGCGATCACCGGCTCGCCGGGCCGGACGTACCGCGCGGCCCAGGCGTACGACGGCCAGTCCGGCGGCTGTGCGAAACGCACCGGCCCCAGCCGGCCCGGCACGACCGCGCCGGCCTGCACCGTGCACAGACCCACGCCCGCCGCCACGGCGGCCACCGCGCCCAGCGCCCTGCGCCCGGCCCGCCACGGCCGCGGCGCCGCGAGCTCCACGGCGAGCGCGAGCTGCGGCGCCACCGGCGTCATACCGAGGACGCGGCCGTAGGTGTAGTGGCCGCTGAGCCAGCCGAACGCCACGACCAGGCAGTCCAGCGCGAACATCAGCACGAGCGGGTCCCGGGGACCGTTGCGCCGGGCCCGCAGCCACAGCGCCGGCAGTCCCGCCGCCGACGCCAGCCAGAAGCGGCCCGCCAGGTCGTCGTAGAGACCCCGGTGGATGGTGTCCGCGCTGGCGTTCCCGGCCAGCGCGAACACCTCGCAGTACGGCCACGCCGCCGCCGTCAGCAGCGCGAGCGCGCAGGTCAGCGCCCAGCGCGCCGTCACCGCCGTACACCAGCCGCGCTGCCTGCCCGCCACCACGGCCACCGCACCCGTCGCCGTCGCCACGAAGGTGATCGGATGGACGAGCGCGATCACCCCGTACAGCACCCCCAGGGCCGCGTACCCGGTGAGGCCGCGCTGCCCGCTCGGGCCGACGTAGCGCACCCGCCGGGTGTCCCGCGCCCGCGCCGCCGTCAGCGCCCACGCCCACAAGGTCAGCCCGATCGCGGCCGTGGAGGGGTAGCCGAGGCTGGTGGTCATCCCCAGCAGGCTCTCGAAGCCGCTCCACACGACCGGCTCGGTGCCCCACAGCAGGGTCGTCGCGCCCAGGGCGAGCACCGGCGCCCACGGGCGCGGGGTGAGCGTGTGCACGAAGCGGCCGAGCCCGGTGAGCAGCACCACCAGGTTGACCGGCCCGGCCAGGCGTACGACCTCCCAGCCGCCCAGCCCGGTCAGCCGTGCGAACACGCCCTCGGCCAGCGCGTACGGCGAGTAGTAGGGGCTGCCCGCGCCCGGCAGGTCGGCCATCGGATGGCGCGGGTGCAGCAGGTCGGCCCGCAGCCGCTCGACCACCGCGGCGTGCTGGCCGGCGTCGCAGCACTGCGGCACCCGCCAGTACGCGAGCGTCATGGCCAGCCAGAACAGGAAGCCGACGGCCTGGTACGGCGTCGGACGCCACAGCCGGCCGCCGCGCAGGGCGGTGGCGCCGCGCGCGGGCCGCCGGACGACGACGTCCGCGCCCACCTCTGTGCTCATCGGACGACCGGATGATCGGGCATTCGGGGCATTGTGCTTATATGCCCACGAATGCCCGCACCGGTCGGTGGACGCGCCGCCGCTCACCCCGTCGCGGGGCCACATCACCCGAACGGCGGCCCGCAGCCTCCGCTCAGGCGGTCACGGTCACGGTCACTTCACCGCGCCCGCCATCACACCGGACACGAACTGCCGCTGGAAGGCGAAGAACACCGCCAGCGGTACCACCATCGAGATGAACGCGCCGGGCGCCAGCACGTCGATGTTGTTGCCGAACTGCCGTACCTGTGTCTGCAGCGCGACCGTGATCGGCTGGGTGCCGGACTTGGTGAAGACCAGCGCCACCAGCATGTCGTTCCACACCCACAGGAACTGGAAGATGCCCAGCGAGGCGATGGCCGGGCCGCCCAGCGGCATCACGACCCGCGCGAACAGCCGCAGTTCGCCCGCCCCGTCCAGCCGGGCGGCCTCCAGCAGCTCGCGGGGGATCTCCGCGAAGAAGTTGCGCAGCAGGAACACCGCGAACGGCAGGCCGAACCCGACGTGGAACAGGATCACCCCGAAGATCGTGCCGAACAGGCCGAGCTTGCCGAACAGTTCGGCGATCGGGATCAGCGCCACCTGCACCGGCACCACCAGCAGCCCGACCACGCCGAGGAACCACCAGTCGCGGCCCGGGAACTCCATCCACGCGAACGCGTAGCCCGCGAGCGAGCCGATCACGACCACGAGCACCGTCGCCGGGACCGTGATCAGCACGGTGTTGAGCAGCGAGTCGGTGATGTCCGGGTTCTGCAGCAGCTTGGAGTAGCTTTCGAAGGTCAGCTGGGACGGCTCGCTGAACACCGTCCACCAGCCGCTGGCGTTCATGTCCTCGGGCGTGCGCAGCGACGAGATCAGCAGACCGATCGTCGGCACCAGCCAGAACAGCCCGACGACGATCAGGAACACCCGCACCGCACCGCCGCTGACCCAGCCCGCGAGCCGGGAGCCCAGCGACTGCCTCGCCTTCACCGTCCCGGCGGGCGGCGGCACCGCCTGCGTCAGACTGCCGGCGTCCGTCGTCATCGCCGCACCTCCCGCCTAAGCCGCCTGATGTTGAACCACATCACCGGGATGACAAGCAGCAGCAGGAACACCGCGATGGCGCTCGCGATGCCCGGCTGGTCCTCCGAGAAGCCCTTGCGGTACAGCTCAAGGGCCAGCACGTTCGCGTCGTCCTGGGAGGAGCCCGGGGCGATGATGAAGACCAGGTCGAAGATCTTCAGCACATTGATCATCAACGTGACGACGACGACGGCGAGCACCGGCGCCAGCAGCGGCACCGTGACCCGGCGGAACACCTGCCACTCGTTGGCCCCGTCGACCCGGGCCGCCTCCAGCAGCTCCCGTGGCACGCCCGCGAGCCCGGCCGCGATCAGCACCATCGCGAAGCCCGCCCACATCCAGATGTACGACCCGATGATCGACGGCGTGACCAGCGACGGGCCGAGCCAGTCCAGGCCGTTGTAGGGCTCCTTGAAGTTGCTCGCCGGCAGCCTGAGCTGCGCGCCGGCGGCCTTGTCCGGCAGGGCGAACGTGCCGTCGTCGGCCGCCGTCGTGGACGCGACGACCTTGCCGTCCTTGAGCGCCTCGATCCGCATCCCGGCGTACCCGAGCTCGGACGGGTCGGGCGAGCCGAGCGTGCCGACGCCCTTGCCGCGCGTGAAGTCCTGCCAGGTGGTGCCGGTGATCTTCCCCGGCTCCGCCTTCGCCGCCACGGCCTTCTTCGCGCTGTCGGGCATCTGGTCCGGCGCCACGCCGACCAGCGGCAGCAGGACCGGCTGCCCCGCCTGCACCGGCACCTTGGTGATGAAGCCGCCGTCCTCCCGCTCCAGGGGCGACCTGCGGCCCGGGTGCGCCTTCGGGAACGCCGACGACTGCGCGAACGTGTCGTGGACGCCCACCCACACCGCGTTCGCCACGCCCTTGTCCGGGTCCTGGTCGTACACCAGGCGGAAGATGATGCCGGCCGCGAGCATGGAGATCGCCATCGGCATGAAGACGACCAGCTTGAACGCCGTGCCCCAGCGCACCCGTTCGGTCAGCACGGCGAAGATCAGACCCAGGGCGGTGGCGATCGTCGGCGCGAACACCACCCAGATGACGTTGTTCTTCAGCGCCGTGCGGATGCCCTCGTCCGTGAACAGGGCCTTGTAGTTGTCGACGCCGGCGAAGGAGTCGCCGGACTGGTCGTAGAAGCTGCGCACGACCGAGTACCCGATCGGGTACACCACGAGCGCGCCGAGCAGCACCAGCGCGGGCAGCAGGAACAGCGCCGCCACGGTCTTGCGGGTGCCGGTCACGCTCTTGCGCCTGCGAGGAGCGGCAGGGGTCTTGGAGACCCCTGCCGCCGAGGCCGACGCCATGGCGTCAGCTCCCGTAGGCGGCGGCCGCGTCCGCCTCCAGCTTCTGCTGCGTGCCCGCGACGTTCGCCGGGTTCTTCAGGAAGTCCTGAAGGTCCTTCCACTCGCCCTTGCCGGGCGTGCCGCCGAAGGCCTGCGGGGCCTGGTCGGACATGTCGAACCGGAAGTCGTCACCGGAGTCGATCAGCGCCTTGGCGATCTTGCGCTGCACCTCGTTCGGGTACGCCGAGTTCGGCACGCTCTTGTTCGGCGAGAGGTAACCGCCGAGCTTGGCCTGGATGGTCGCCGCGTCCGGCGAGGCCAGCCACTTCGCCAGCGCCTGCGCGCCCTTGGAGTCCTTCAGGATCACCGCCGCGTCACCACCGGAGACCACCGGCGCGGTGTCGCCCACGGTCGGGAACGGGAACACCTTGGCGTCCGTGCCCACCTTCGCCTTGGTCTCACCGATGTTGACCTGCGCGAAGTCACCCTCGTAGACCATGGCGGCCTTCGGCTGGTCGCCACCGGTGAAGACCTGCGTGACCGACGCCGGGAACTCCGTCTGCAGCGCGCCGTTCGGGCCGCCCGCGATCCAGTCCTTCTTGCCCCAGATCTGCGCCAGCGTGGTCAGCGCGTCCTTCACGGACGGGTCCGTCCACTTGATCTTGTGCTGGGCGAGCTGGTCGTACTTCTCGGGACCGGCCTGCGACAGATAGACGTTCTCGAACCAGTCGGTGAGCGTCCAGCCGTCCGCACCGCCGATCGAGAACGGGGTGACGCCGGAGTCGGACACCGTCTGCGCGGTGTTCAGCAGGTCCTTCCACGTCTTCGGCTCACTCGCGCCCGCGTTCTCGAAGACCTTGGCGTTGTACCAGACCAGCGACTTGTTGGCGGCCTTGTAGTACACGCCGTACTGCTTGCCGTTCACCTTCCCGATGTCCTGCCAGCCCTGCGAATAGTTCTTGCTCAGCTCGGAGAGGACGTCGGCACCGACCGGCTTGGCCCAGCCCTTGTCCACGGCCTGCTTGATGGCACCGGGCTGCGGCAGCATCGCCACGTCCGGCGGCTGACCGCCCGCCACCTTCGAACCCAGGAAGTTGATGATCGGGTCCTGCGCGGGCACGAACGTCACGCTCGCACCGGTGCGCTTCTCGAACTCCGCGAGGACCTTCTTGAAGTTGGCCTGCTCGGCACCGGTCCATACGGCGGCGACCTCCAGGTGCGTGCCGTTCAGCTTCGGCAGGCTCAGGCCACTGCTGTCGGAACTGGCGGTGGAGCCGCCCGTCTTGGTGCCGTCATTGTCGTCGCCGCCGCCCCCGCACGCGGCGAGCGTGAAGGCCAGGGAGCCGGCCGCCAAGGCGGCCGCGGTCCGCGCGGCCCTGCTGTTCCGGATCGTGCTGCTGCTCTTGCTGCGCATCACTTCCCCGTTCTTTCGTTCCACGTCGAACGATCGAGCGCTTGCCCCGTGCCGTCTGGTCTACGCCGGGTCAAGGGGGTCGGCAAGAGCGCGACGGGTGTCAAGCGGAGGATCGTGACCCCGTCGTGACTGGGCGCCCCGGTCGGAGGAGGCACGGCGGCTGCCCGGAGAACGTCGACGGCCCTCGGCTAAAGGAGTGAGGGGACCTCCGCCGCCGAGACCTCCTTCGCCGCTCTCTGCAGCGCGCTGGCGAGCAGCGCCAGGTCCGTCGGGCCGTTGCCCAGCTCCCGCACCGGGCGGCGGGCCGGCGGGTCGCCCATCCGGTGCCACTCCAGCGCGACGACCGTCGGGCGCAGCGTCGCCGTGCGCGGGATACGGCCCGTGACGCGCCCCGCCTGGAACGCCGTGGTCCGTCCCTGCGCCCCGGTCAGCCGGCCCCGGCCCGGGGACGGCGCGTCCGCCCCGGCCTCCGGTGCCTCCAGCGCGATCCGCAGCGCCGCCCGCCGCACCGGCTCCGACTCGGCCGTACGGCCGCCGGGGTGGGCCGCCGCGACCAGGTGCACGCCGAGCCGCTCGCCCTCCCGGGCCACCGCCTCCAGCGCGCGCATCACCGAGCCAGCGGACGGCCGGCCCGGAGCGCCCAGCGGGGGCGAGACCAGCGCGTCCAGGTCGTCCACGACGACCACGAGGCGGGGCAGCGGCGGCGCGGCCTCCGTCTGCCGGCGGGTGGCGGCGGACGGCCGCAGCCGCAGGGTGGCGCTCGGCGGGGCCTCGATGTCGGCGGCACCGGGCGCGCGGCCGGTGCCACCTGCGTGGGCGTCGGGGGAGGATGCGGGATCGGACGGTCCCTGTGCCGGCCCGGCCAGGCCGCGCGCGGTGCGGGCGCCCGGTGCGGTGCGCTGGGCGACCAGGCGGCCGGAGACCTCCCGGTGCCGGTGCCACTCGGCGAAGTCGGAGCGGCCCAGCAGCTCCGCCCGCCGCTTCAGCTCCGCGCTCAACGACTGCGCGAACTCCCGCATCCGCACGGGGTCGTTGGCGGTCAGATGCGTGGTGACGTGTGGCACGTCCGTGCACACGTGCAGCCCGTCGCCGCCGGCGCCGCCCACCCGGTCCCGGCCGTCCATCAGCACGATGCCGAGCCGGTCGGGCCGTTCGGCCGCGGCCAGCGAGGCGACCAGCGCCCGCAGCAGCTCGGTGCGCCCGCTGCCGGCCGGCCCCTCGACGAACAGATGCGGGCCCTCGGCCACCAGATCCACGGTCACCGGGCCGCGCGGGCCGGCGCCCAGCACCGCCCACGCCCGCCCGCCGAGCGCCTCCGTGTCGTCCGCCGCGTCCGCCCACCGCGCCATCAGCGACGTCGGCGTGGCCCGGGCAAGACCCAGCTCGTCCAGCAGCCGGGCCGACGACGGCAGCGGCGCCGACACGCGGGCGTGCCGCTCCCCGGGCCCGTCCGGCCGCAGCGGCGCCAGCGCCCGCGCGAACCGCTCCGCCCAGGCGGCGGACACGGCGTCCACCACCGCGACCGTGCCGTGGCCGACGGGCGCGGGCTGCGGTGCGGGCGCCACCCGCAGCAGCCGCAGCGCGCTCGCCACGTCACCGCTGAGCAGCGCCACGGCACCGCACTGACGGAACGTCGGCGTGAGCGCGCACGCCGCCTCGTACGTCTCCGTCACCGGGGACGCGGGCGAGGCCGGGGCCGTCTCGGCCAGGCACACCACGTGGATGCCCGCGCGCGGCCCCTCCAGCGCCAGCCGCGCCACGGCCTCCCGCAGTCCGGCCCCGCCCGGGTCGCCGTCCACGACGACCACGGTGTACGGGCCCGGGAAAGCGGGGGCGTCGTCGGGTCCGTCGGCGGTGCGGGCCCAGGAGGGGCGGCGCGGGGGCGCGGGATCCTCCAAGGGTGCGGGAGGTACCGGTGCCTGGTCCGCGAGGTGGTCCCCCAGGCGGCGCAGCAGTTCGTCGGTGCGGGCGGCGGCCTGTTCGCGGTCGTAGGCCAGCAGCAGGCGGCAGTCCTGGCCGTGCCCGGGGCGCACATGGGGCAGCCAGCCCAGCCACGACCACTCCGCGACCCGCTCCTCAAGCGGGCGGGCGCGGTCGACGCTGATCAGCACGATCTCCAGCGCGTCCGGGGAATGCAGCGCGGCGAGCTGCGCCAGCACGGCACGGGCCAGCCCGGACAGGCGCGGGCGCGGCCCGGCCAGCCCCAGCGCCCCGGCCTCGCGCAGACCGGCGGTCACCGGTACGGCGGGCAGCAGCCCGGAGCCGTCCGGGGTGGCGCGGTCGGCCGTGCCCAGGCGGACGGTGAGCGCCTCCGGGTGACCCGGCCCGCGCTCCCACAGCCGGGGGCCGGGACCGAGCGCGGTGAGCAGCAGGGCCGCCGGATCGGGCCAGGTCTCCGGCTGCGCGGACGCGGCGCCGGCGGCCACGGGCGGCACGGGGGCGGGCCGCTCCCCGGGCGGTTCCGCGTACGGCGAGCCGTCGGCCGGCACACCGTCCGGCGCACCGCGCCCGCCGGTCAGCCGGCGTGCCCACGCCGAGAGCCCGCCGCGCCGCCGCCCCCCGTTCCTGCGGCCGGCGCCCTCGGCGTCGTCGGGGTCGGCGTGCGCGTGGGCGTGCGTGGAGGCGTGCGGGTCGGCCGGGTGCGCGGCGAGCGGCACCCCGCTGCCGTGCGTGTCCAGGGAGCGCTGGTGGTCGGCAGGGGCGGAAGCAGGGCCCGCGGAGGACCGGCCGGTGACCGGCGTACCCGGGGAGTCGGAATAGCTCTCCGCGCGCGGAGCGCCGCCCTGGCCCGGCACCACCGGCGCGTCCCCGGCACCGCGGGACACCGGTCCAGCGGCCCCGTGGGACCCAGCACCAGGCGCCCCCGCACCCGACTCGCCCGCTGCCCCGGGAGACCGCTCGCCCGGCGCGTCGGCCGCCGCCCGCACCCGCACGTGCCCTTCCCCGTCCGGTGCCGTCGGCACGCGCGTGCCCGGCCCGCCGGGCGGGGCGACCCGCAGGGCCGACTCGCCGATCCGCAGCAGGGAGCCCGGGGCGAAGCGCACCGGGCGGCCGGTGACCCGGGTGCCGTCGAGCGTGGTGCCGTTGGTGGAGTCGAGGTCGGCGACCGTGATCCGGCCGTCGGCGGACAGGGTCACCGCGCAGTGCAGCCGGGAGACGTCCGGGTCGTCCAGCGGCACGTCGGCGTCGGCGGAGCGGCCCACCCGCACCTCGCCGCCGTGCAGCAGGTGGACGCCGCCCGCGTCGGGTCCGGCGACCACGTGCAGCTGGGCCGGGGCGTCGTCGAGCTCGGGGTGGGGTTCTGGGTCGGCGGGGGCGCCGAGGGAAAGCACGGCGCCGTCGGTCAGCGGGGGCTCACCGAGCGTGCAGCGCTGCGCGTCGAGCCGCTCGGCACCGGCGTACAGCACCACCGGGCCGTCACCGGCCTGCAGCGCCGCGGCCAGTCCCGACGCCACCGCGGCCAGCGCCGTCCCCGCGGGCGCCGTGACCAGCACGTCGCAGTTCGCGGCGCGGCCGCGCGCCCCGGAGGGCGGGGCCTGCGGATCTACGACGGTGAGCCGGATCTGCATCGGCGTCAGCGGTCCCTTCTGCGCGGGCGCGGACTCCCCCCACCCCACACGAGCACGACGGCCAGTTGCTGGAGGCATCCTCGCACCTGCCACTGACAACACGCCCGCCCGTCCACGACAAGTGATCTTGATTGGTCGGCTCTGCCCGCAAAAGTGCTGGACCGGGGCGGCGACGGCGACCGCTTGAGATCGGTCACGTCCGCTTCCGGCAACCCGTGAGACCACCTCGTGCGTCTTTCGTATGCAAGACGCACAGATCTCCGACAGGGCCGGTGCCAGGCACCGCGGCACTACAGTGGGTCGGAACGTAGGCAAGGCAAGCAGCAGGGAGCGCGTGACGTGCGGCCAGTCGGCAGCAAGTACCTCTTGGAGGAACCGCTCGGACGCGGCGCCACGGGCACCGTCTGGCGAGCCCGGCAGCGGGAGACCGCGGGCGCCGAGGCGGCCGTTCCCGGCCAGCCCGGCGAGACCGTCGCCATCAAGGTCCTCAAGGAGGAGCTGGCGAACGACGCCGATGTCGTGATGCGGTTCCTGCGCGAGCGGTCCGTCCTGCTGCGGCTGACCCACCCGAACATCGTCCGGGTGCGCGACCTGGTCGTCGAGGGCGATCTGCTGGCGCTGGTCATGGACCTCGTCGACGGCCCCGACCTGCACCGCTACCTGCGCGAGAACGGACCCTTCACGCCCGTCGCCGCCGCCCTGCTCACCGCGCAGATCGCCGACGCGCTCGCCGCCAGCCACGCCGACGGCGTCGTCCACCGCGATCTGAAGCCGGCCAACGTGCTGCTGAAGCAGACCGGCGGCGAGATGCACCCGATGCTGACCGACTTCGGCATCGCCCGGCTGGCCGACTCGCCCGGCCTCACCCGCACCCACGAGTTCGTCGGCACGCCCGCGTACGTCGCGCCCGAGTCCGCCGAGGGCCGCCCGCAGACCTCCGCGGTCGACGTCTACGGCGCCGGCATCCTGCTGTACGAGCTGGTCACCGGCCGCCCGCCGTTCTCCGGCGGCAGCGCGCTGGAGGTCCTCCACCAGCACCTGAGCGCCGAGCCGCGCCGTCCCTCCACCGTCCCCGACCCGCTGTGGACGGTCATCGAGCGCTGCCTGCGCAAGAACCCCGACGAACGGCCCAGCGCCGTCAGCCTGGCCCGCGCCCTGCGGGTGGTCGCCGAGGGCGTCGGCGTGCACGCGAGCTCCGCGCAGATCGCCGCCGCCGAGGGCGTCGGCGCCCTGCTCGCGCCCGACCCTGCCCCCGCCGCCGTACCCGGCGTGCCCGGGGAGGCCGACCCGACGCAGGTGCTGCCGCACGGCGCCGGGACGTACGACCCGAACGCCGCGACGAGTTTCCTGCCGCACACCGGCGGCCCGGTCGGCGCCGCCGACCCCACCGCCGTCCTGCCGAACACGGGTCCGAACGCCGGGGCGGCCGACCCGACGGCTGTCATGCCGCCGGTGCCGCCGCACCAGCCCGGACAGTACGGCCAGCAGGGCCAGCAGGGGCAGTCGCCGGACCAGCCGCACCCCTGGCAGACCCAGCTGCGCGCCGCCCGCGACCGCAACGAGCAGACCCAGATCCAGTACCTCGACCCGAACGACGACCCGCTGCGCCGCCGCCCCCAGCGGCAGGTCGCCCGCCCGCAGCAGCAGCCGCAGCGGCCGCAGCCCCAGCAGGCCCCGCAGGGCCGGCAGCCGCGCTACCAGCAGGGGCAGGGGTACGGCCAGCCACAGCAGCACCAGCCGCAGCGGTACGCCCCGCCGGCGGCCCCGCAGCAGCCGCAGCAGCCGCAGCAGCCGCAGCGGCCGCAGCGGGAGCCGCGGCAGCGCAGCGCCAACCCGATGAAGATCCCCGGTCTGGGCTGCCTGAAGGGCTGCCTGTTCGTGATCGTCATCTTCTTCGTCGCCGGGTGGATGATCTGGGAGTTCACCCCGCTGCAGGACTGGATCGGGACCGGCCGCAGCTACTGGGGCGAACTGCAGCACTGGTACGACACCGTCACCGGCTGGATCGGCGATCTGGGCGGGTCGTCGGACGGTTCCTCCGGCGGCAGCGGCGCCGGCCAGCCGTAGCGAGTCAGTGGATTTGTCGACAACCAGCGGGTGATTTCCGCCTCGGCGGTGAACGTCGGCTCCCCGGACGCGTAGTTTTAGCGACAACACGCGTCTGTAGGAGCAGTCTTGGCACGGAAGATCGGCAGCCGGTACACCGCCCACCAGATCCTCGGCCGGGGCAGCGCCGGCACGGTGTGGCTGGGCGAGGGCCCCGACGGGCCCGTCGCCATCAAGCTGCTGCGTGAGGACCTCGCGTCCGACGAGGAACTCGTGGGCCGCTTCGTGCAGGAGCGCACGGCGCTGCTGGGCCTGGAGCACCCGAACGTGGTGTCGGTACGGGACCTCGTGGTCGACGGCAACGATCTCGCGCTGGTCATGGACCTTGTCCGGGGCACCGACCTGCGCACCCGCCTGGAGCGCGACCGGCGCCTGGCGCCCGCCGCCGCGGTGTCCATCGTCGCGGACGTCGCCGAGGGGCTGGCCGCGGCGCACGCGGCCGGGGTCGTGCACCGGGACGTCAAGCCGGAGAACATCCTCCTGGACATGCAGGGCCCGGTCGGCCACGGCGGCTCGCACCGGGCGCTGCTGACCGACTTCGGGATCGCCAAGCTGATCGACACCCCGAAGCGGACCCGTGCCACGAAGATCATCGGCACGCCGGACTATCTCGCCCCCGAGATCGTCGAGGGCCTGCCGCCGCGGGCGGCCGTGGACATCTACGCGCTGGCGACGGTCCTGTACGAGCTGCTCGCGGGCTTCACACCGTTCGGCGGGGGCCACCCCGGGGCGGTCCTGCGGCGCCATGTCACGGAGACGGTGGTGCCGCTGCCCGGCATCCCGGAGGAGCTGTGGCAGCTGCTGGTGCAGTGCCTGGCCAAGGCCCCGGCGTCCCGGCTGCGCGCCTCTGAGCTGGCGGTACGGCTGCGGGAGCAGCTGCCGATACTGGCCGGTCTGCCGCCGCTGGACGTCGACGAGCCCGACGTGGAGGCGGAGGGCGAGGACGAGGACGGCGTGGAGGCGGCCGAGGGCGAGCGGAGCGCCGAGGGTGTGCGGGCCCGCCGAGGGGCCGTCCCGCTGGTACGGGGCGCCAAGCCCGACTCCAACCGGGACACGCATACGTCGATGAGGGTGCCGGCGCCCGACGAGCTGGCCGGCGGCGCCCGCGGCACGGCCCGCGCACCCCGCGCGGCGGGGGCCCCACGCCCCGGCTCCGCACGAAACCGCTCCGCGGTGACCCGGCGACGGCGGGTGGTACTGGGGGTGGCGGGAGCGGTGCTGGTGGCGGCGGTGGGAGCGGGAGCATGGTTCGCGACGTCGGACGACGACGCGCCGCCCACCCCGGACACGAAGAACTCGGCCCCGATGTCCCCCTGACCTCGGGGCCCAGGTCGGCCAGGAGGCCCCGCCCCGGGGCGGAGCCCCTGGCGGGCGGTGCAAGGCCGGGTACCGGGAGCCGGCCGCAGTCACCCGGCGTTCGTACCACGGCGGAGCCGTT
>NZ_PQSS01000125.1 GCF_002920535.1 Streptomyces sp. Ru71
GCCCGGTCTCCGGGTTGGCCAGGAGGTGCCGTCACGGGGCTCCGCCCGGACCCCGCGGGGGCTTCGCCCCCTGCACCCGGACGGGGTCGCCCCCAGCCCCCTCCCGCGCCCCCACCCCAGGACAAACCGGTATGACAGGGTGTATGGGCCTGGTCCGTCGTGAGCCGGGGTGCGATGGGAGGTCGTGGCGTGGTGGGAGGGCGTTGGGGGCGGGTTTTCGGGCAGGTGGGGCGGAGTGTCGTCGTGTGGGCGGCGTCCACACTGACCATGCTCGTGCTCGCCGGGGTGCTGCCCGACTTCCAGTTGCAGTCCGCCGACGGTGACAGCGCGACCCGGATAGCCGTGACCGCCGCCCTCGGGGCCGGGGCGTTCGGTCTGTTGTCGGCGCTCGTGTGGCCGTTGCTCGTGCGGCTGCTGCTGTTGGTGCCCGCGTTGCTGCTCGGGCTGCTCGTCTTCTTCCTCAACGGGTCGCTGCTGTGGCTCGCCCTGCGGATCAATCCCTCCGGGGACAGCGCCGCCGCCCCCGAGACCGCCGTGATCGTCGCGGCCGTGATGTCCGCCGTGGCCTCCGCGACCGGCGCCGCCCTCGCGGTGCGGGACGACGACGCCTACCGGCGCCGGCTGCTGCGGCTCGCCACCCGTCGGCGCCGGCACGGGCCGCCCTGTCCGGCCGGGCCCGGCACCGTCTTCCTGCAGCTGGACGGCGTCGGCCACGACGTGCTCCGGGACGCCGTGGACAAGGGGCTCATGCCGACCGTCGCCCGCTGGCTCGGCGAGCCCACCCACCGGCTCACCCCCTGGCGCACCGACTGGTCCAGCCAGACCGGCGCCAGCCAGCTCGGCATCCTGCACGGCTCCAACCACGACGTGCCCGCCTTCCGGTGGTACGAGAAGGACACCCGGGAGGTGATGGTCTGCAACCGGCCCTCCTCCGCCGCCGAGCTCCAGCGCCGGGCCGTCGGGCGCACGCGGGACGGGGGGCTGCTCACCGCCGACGGCGCCAGCCGCGGCAACCTCTTCAGCGGCGGGGCGGACGAGAACGCCCTCGTGCTGTCGGTGTCCGCCCGTATCGGCCGCGGCAACCGCTCCCGCGCCGGGTACTTCGCCTACTTCTCCGACCCGGCCAACGCCGTCCGCACCGCCCTGTCCTTCGTCGCCGAGGTCAGCCGGGAGATCGGGCAGTCCGTCCGGGCCCGGCTGCGCAAGCAGCGGCCGCGGGTGAGCAGGGGCGGCCTCTACCCCTTCGTGCGCGCCTTCGCCACCGTCGTCGAACGTGACGTCGTCGTAGCCGCCGTCATGGGCGACCTGCTCGCCGGCCGCACCGCCGTCTACGCCGACCTCGTCGCCTACGACGAGGTCGCCCACCACTCCGGCCCGGCGAGCCGTGACGCGGAGAAGGTGCTGCAGCGGCTGGACCGGTCGCTGGCCCTGATCGAGAAGGCCGCCGAGCACGCCCCGCGGCCGTACCGGATCGTCGTGCTGTCCGATCACGGGCAGAGTCCCGGGGAGACGTTCCGCTCCCGGTACGGGCTGACCCTGGGGGACCTGGTGCGGGCCGGGTGCGGGCTGCCCGTGCCGCGCCGTGCCCGGCACACCCGCAGCGGCGCCGAGGCCCGCAACGCCGTGCGCGCCGCGCTGCGCCGCCCGGTGGAGGAGGGCGGCGACCAGCACCGCCCCGCCCGTCGCTCCGAGCCGGTCGTGCTCGCCTCCGGCAACCTCGGCCTGGTGTCCTTCCCGGACGTGCCCCACCGCATGACCCGGGAGGAGATCGACGCCCGGCACCCGGCGCTGCTGCCCACTCTCGCCAACCATCCCGGCATCGGCTTCCTGCTCGTGCGCAGTGAAGAACACGGCGGGGTGGTGCTGGGTGCTCGGGGGGCCGAGACACCCGTCGAGGAGCTGAAGGACGGGTGTGGGCCGCTCGCCGACTTCGGGGCCGGTGCCGCCGACGCCGTGCGCCGCACCCACTCCTTTCCGCACGCCGCCGACATCATGGTCAACTCCTTCCACGACCCCGCCGACGGCGAGGTGCTCGCCTTCGAGGAGCAGATCGGCTCCCACGGCGGGCTCGGCGGCGCCCAGAACCGGCCCTTCCTCCTGTCGCCCCTGGCGCTGTCCGCGCCCGTGGCCGACGGGGTGGACCTGGTGGGCGCCGAGCATGTCCACCGGGTGCTGCGGCGCTGGCTGCGCGAGGCGGACGGCCCCCAGGTTCCGGTGGACGATTCGCGGTCCGAGGCCCTCGGCAGTGCAGCTTTTGTGGCTCCCGACCCGGCCGTGCAGGACAAAACCGCGTGATTTGGTGCGTCTCGAACCCGTGACCGAACATGGGCGGTCGTCCGGCGATCCCGGGCACCGGCCCCGCAGTTCAGCGGGCCGCCCGGCGATCCCGGGCCACCCAGCACGTACGAGAGGCGCACCACCCCATGCACGACACCGGAACCGTCCAGGCTCCGGCCCCGCAGGCGGTCGCATCGACCGGCCCCGCGGCCCCCGACAGGCACACCCGCCGCTTCGGGCTTCCCGTTGCCACCGCGCTCGTGACGGGCAACATCATCGGCGGCGGGATCTTTCTGCTCCCGGCCTCCGTGGCGCCCTTCGGCACCGTCAGCCTGCTCGCCTTCGGCGTCCTGACGCTCGGCGCCATCGCGCTGGCCCTGGTCTTCGGGCGGCTCGCCGAGCGCGACCCGCGCACCGGCGGCCCCTACGTCTACGCCCGTGAGGCGTTCGGCGACTTCGCCGGCTTCCTCGCCGCCTGGGCGTACTGGATCACCACCTGGGTCTCCAACGCGGCCCTCGCCGTCGCCGCCGTCGGCTACCTCGACGTGCTGATCCCCGTCGGCGACCACAAGTGGAGCGCCTGCCTGGCCGCGCTCGTCATCCAGTGGCTGCCCGCCCTGTCCAACTTCGCCGGCAGCCGGTACGTCGGCGCCGTGCAGCTGGTCTCCACCGTGCTGAAGTTCGCGCCGCTGCTGCTCGTCGCGGTCGGCGGGCTGTTCCATTTCGACGCGCGCAACCTCGGCCCCTTCCAGGCCACCGGCGGCGGCACGCTCGGGGCGATCTCCGCGTCGGCCGCCATCCTGCTCTTCTCCTACCTGGGCGTGGAGTCCGCCGCCGTCAGCGCCGGCGAGGTCCGCGACCCGCGCCGCAACGTCGGCCGCGCCACCGTCATCGGCACCGTCGGCGCCGCCCTCGTCTACCTGCTCGGCACCCTCGCCGTGTTCGGCACGGTCGCCCACGACCGTCTCGTGCACTCCACCGCCCCGTTCTCCGATGCCGTCGACGCCATGTTCGGCGGCTCCTGGGGCGGCTGGGCCGTGGCGCTGGCCGCTCTGGTGTCGATGACCGGCTGCCTCAACGGCTGGACGCTGCTGAGCGCGCAGACCCCGTACGCGGCGGCCCGGGACGGGCTGTTCCCGGCCGCGTTCACCCGCAAGCGGCGCGGCGTGCCGACCGTCGGCGTCGGTGTCACCGTGGTGCTCGCCTCGCTGCTGACCATCTACAACTACACGGCCGGTTCCGCGCGTGTGTTCGAGATCCTCGTGCTCGTCACCACGTTCACCGCGACCGTGCCGTACCTGCTGGCCACCGCCGCGCAGCTCCACCACCTCGCGCGCGGTGAGCGGATCGACCGGGCGCGGCTGGTGCGCGACGCGGTCATCGCCGCGCTCGCCTTCGGCTTCTCGCTGTGGCTGGTCGCGGGCGCCGGGTACGCGGCCGTCTACCAGGGCGTGCTGTTCCTCTTCGCGGGCGTCCCGGTGTACGCGTGGCTGGCGGCCCGGCGGCAGCGCGGCACGGGCTGAGGGGGCCGGTCCTGCGCGTGCGGTGCGCGGAAATGTGATCGGATGGGGTCCGAGGGAACCCCGCTTTCGTCGGGGCCGCACGCGCGAAAGGAAGAAACGTGGCCACCACGCGTTCCGCACACACCGTCTGGGAAGGCAACCTGCTAGAGGGCAGCGGCGTCGTCACCTTCGACTCCTCCGGCATCGGCCAGCAGCCGGTGTCGTGGCCGTCGCGCGCCGAGCAGGCGAACGGCAAGACCAGCCCGGAGGAGCTGATCGCCGCCGCCCACTCCAGCTGCTTCTCCATGGCCCTCTCGCACGGCCTGGCCGGCGCCGGCAACCCGCCCACCAAGCTGGTCACCTCCGCCGACGTCACCTTCCAGCCGGGTGAGGGCATCACCGGCATCCACCTCACCGTCGAGGGCACCGTCCCCGGCCTCGACAACGACGCGTTCGTCGCCGCCGCCGAGGACGCCAAGGCCAACTGCCCGGTCAGCCAGGCGCTGAAGGCCGTACCGATCACGCTGGACGCGAAGCTCGCCTGAGCCCGCGGACACACAGTGGCGCGGACCGCCCCCGGTCACCGGGGAGCGGTCCGCGCCGTCGTGTGCGGCGAGGCTAGCCCGTCCGCTCCCAGCCCCGCCGCTCCGGGCGCGGCCCCAGCTGCTTCGGGTCACGGCTCCGGTAGACGAGATACGGCCGGAACAGGTACTGCACGGGCGCGCTGAACATGTGCACCAGCCGGGTGTACGGCACCAGCGCGATCAGCGCCATGCCGACCACCGCGTGCACCTGGTACAGCACCGGCACACCCTCCATCAGCTGTGTCCTCGGCTGCAGCGTGAACAGGCTGCGCGCCCAGGGGCCGATGGTCGTGCGGTAGTCGTAGCCGTCGCCGCCGGCGTGGGCGAGCTTGGCGACCATGCCCAGCACGATCGCCGCCAGCAGGACCAGGTACATCAGCTTGTCGTTCACCGTGGTCGCCCGGAACACCGGCGCCCTGGTGCGGCGGCGGTGGACCAGCAGCCCGATCCCGGCGAGCGTCAGCACGCCGGCCGCGGTACCGCCGTACAGCGACAGCAGGTGGTACGCGTGCTCGCTCACCCCGAGCGTGTCCGTCCATGACATCGGCACGAACAGGCCGATCAGATGGCCGGCGAGCACGAACAGGATGCCGTAGTGGAAGGCCGGCGAGGCGATGTTCAGCAGCCTGGACTCGTACACCTGCGAGGAGCGGGTGGTCCAGCCGAACCTGTCGTAGCGGTGGCGCCAGAACAGGCCCGCCACCAGCAGCACGAACGCGATGTAGGGCAGGGCGCCCCAGAGCAGGGTGGTCATCGGCGCACCTCGGAACGGGCCGGCGGCAGCGTGGAGCACACGGCGTCCAGGACGGCCGCGTACGGGGTGCCGAAGGCGGTCAGCCGCGCCCGGAGCTGCTCCAGCCCGTCGCGGTACTCGGTCAGCAGGCCGGTGTCGCCGGTGCGCGAGGTGAACTCCAGCACCGCGGGCAGGAAGTCCGGCAGTTCCTCGTCGGTGAACTGAAGGCCGTGCGCCCGGTACAGCTCCTTGAAGCGGACCAGCGACATCCCGCGCCGCCGGGTGTCCCCGTCGCGCCACCAGCTCAGATAGAGGCTGTGCCGGTTCCTCAGGTCGAAGACCTGCACATAGTGCGCGGCCAGTTCGTGCGGCTCGGTGACGGCGGCGTGGTCGGTGAAGGCCCGCAGCTGCGGGGCCGCCTCGCGCAGCAGCGGCAGCCGGGCGAACAGGTCGTCGTCGGGGTAGGTCAGGCAGAGCGCGGCCGCCTGGTAGAGCACGGCGTCCGAGGGCATCAGGGTGCCTCCTTCGGGTCGGCCACCTGGGCTTCGTCGTCCGCGCTCTGGCGGCGGCGCAGCAGATGGAAGTTCTCCACCGACACCAGCGGCAGCCGCCGGCGTCCGGAGTCCCCGCCGAAGGGACCGTCGCCGCCCATGCCGGGGCCGCCGTCGAAGTCCAGCGAGCACTCGTCGGGCAGCGCCGACTCCTCCAGCCGGCGGGCGTCGCCGACGGCGGCCGTCGGGATGACGTACCGCTCCTCGTACTTGGCGATCGCCAGCAGCCGGTACATCGCCTCGATCTCGTCCGGTTTCATCCCGACGGCGGCGCCGACGGCCGCGTCCGGCTCCTCACCGAGGTTGATCGCCCGCATGTGGGAGCGCATCGCGGCGAGCCTGTCCAGCGCGGCCCGCACCGGGCCCACGTCCCCGGCGGTGAAGACCTCCGCCAGGTACTGCAGCGGGATGCGCAGCGTGTCGATCGCGCCGAACAGGTTGGCCGCGTCCTCGCCGTCGTGCCCGGTCCCGGTCAGCGCGTCCACCACCGGCGACAGCGGCGGGATGTACCAGACCATCGGCATCGTGCGGTACTCCGGGTGCAGCGGCAGCGCCACCCGGTAGCGGCTGATCAGCGCGTGCACGGGCGAGCGACGGGCCGCCTCGATCCAGTCGTGCGCGATGCCCGCCTTCTCGCAGGCCCGCCGCACAGCGGGATCGTCCGGGTCGAGGAACACGCTCAACTGCGCCTCGTACAGGTCCCGTTCGTCCGGCGTGGCGGCTGCCGCGGCCACCCGGTCGGCGTCGTACAGCACCACGCCCAGATAGCGCAGCCGGCCCACGCAGGTCTCCGAGCAGACCGTCGGCAGACCGGCCTCGATGCGCGGGTAGCACAGGGTGCACTTCTCGGCCTTGCCGGTGCGGTGGTTGAAGTACACTTTCTTGTACGGGCATCCGGTCACGCACATCCGCCAGCCCCGGCAGCGGTCCTGGTCGACCAGGACGATGCCGTCCTCGGTCCGCTTGTACATCGCGCCGGACGGGCAGGAGGCCACACAGGACGGGTTCAGGCAGTGCTCGCAGATGCGCGGCAGGTAGAACATGAACGTCTGCTCGTAGGCGAACCGCACCTGGTCGCAGGCGTGCTGCCGGGTGCGCTCCACCATCGGGTCCAGCTCTCCGTGGGCGGGCGCCCCGCCGAGGTTGTCGTCCCAGTTCGACGACCACTCGATCTTCATCGGCTTGTCGGTGATCGACGACACCGGCCGCGCCACCGGGAAGTCGTCGCCGAGCGGGGCGTCGGTGAGGTTCTTGTAGTCGTACGTCCAGGGCTCGTAGTAGTCCTTGATCTCCGGCAGCCGGGGGTTGGAGAAGATCCCGGCGAGCTTCTTCAGCCGCCCGCCCGCCTTCAGCCTCAGCGCACCCCGGCGGTTCAGCTCCCAGCCGCCGCGCCAGCGGGACTGGTCCTCGTAGCGGCGCGGGTAGCCCTGGCCGGGCCGGGTCTCGACGTTGTTGAACCAGACGTACTCCATGCCGCGCCGGTTGGTCCACGCCTGTTTGCAGGTGACCGAGCAGGTGTGGCAGCCGATGCACTTGTCGAGGTTCATCACCATCGCGATCTGGGCCATCGGGCGCATCAGTACTCGACCTCCTGGGCGCGGCGGCGGATCACCGTCACCTCGTCACGCTGGTTGCCGGTCGGCCCCAGGTAGTTGAACGCCCACGACAACTGGGCGTACCCGCCGACCAGATGGGTCGGTTTGAGGATCAGCCGGGTCAGCGAGTTGTGGATGCCGCCGCGCATCCCGGTCGTCTCCGTCTTCGGCACGGCCACCGTGCGCTCCTGCGCGTGGTGCATGTACACCGTGCCGGGCGGCATCCGGTGCGAGACGACCGCCCGGGCGACGACCACCCCGTTGCGGTTGACCGCCTCGATCCAGTCGTTGTCCTGCACCCCGATGGCGTCGGCGTCCTCGGGCGACATCCAGATGTTCTGCCCGCCGCGGGAGAGCGCCAGCATGAACAGGTTGTCCTGGTACTCGGAGTGGATGGACCACTTGTTGTGCGGGGTGAGGTAACGCACCGTCACCTCCCGCTGCCCGTCGGGCCCGAGGCGGGGTTCGCCGAAGAGCTTGTTCATGTCCAGCGGCGGCCGGTACACCGGCAGCGCCTCGCCGAGCTCGTGGATCCAGTCGTGGTCGAGGAAGAAGTGCTGGCGCCCGGTGAGGGTGTGCCACGGCTTGAGGTGCTCGGTGTTCAGCGTGAACGCCGTGTACCGCCGCCCGCCGGCCTCGCTGCCCGACCACTCCGGCGAGGTGATCACCGGCACCGGCGCCGCCTGCGTGTCGGCGTAGGTGACCCGCTTGCCCTCGTGCTCGGCGGCCAGGTGGGCCATCTGCTGCCCGGTGCGCTGCTCAAGGGTGTGGAAGCCCTGCGTGGCCAGGCGCCCGTTGGTGGTGCCGGACAGCGCGAGGATGGTGTTCGCGGCCTTCACCGCGGTGTCCAGCGAGGGGCGCCCCTGCTGATCGGTCCCGTTCAGCCGCCGCAGGTGCTCCACCTCCTCGTCGGGCCGCAGCGCGATGCCCTTGGCGGGCAGCCCGAGCTCCTCCACCAGCGGGCCGAGCGCCGCGAACTTCGCGCCGACCGCCGTGTAGTCCCGCTCGACGACGGTCAGGTTCGGCAGGGTCCGGCCGGGCTCCGGAGCGCACTCGCCGCGCTTCCAGTCCCGCACCACCCCGCCGGGCTGGGCGATCTCGCCGGGTGTGTCGTGCTGGAGCGGGGAGGCCACCAGGTCCTTGCGGACACCGAGGTGGTCCACGGCCAGCTCGCTGAGCTTCTCGGCCAGCGCCTTGAACGTCTCGAAGTCGGTGCGCGCCTGCCACGGCGGGTCCACGGCCGGCGTGAAGGAGTGCACATAGGGGTGCATGTCGGTGGACGACAGGTCGTGCTTCTCGTACCAGGTCGCCGCCGGCAGCACGACGTCCGACAGCAGCGTGGAGGAGGTGTGCCGGAAGTCCAGCGACAGCAGCAGGTCGAGCTTGCCCTCGGGCGCCTCCCGCCGCCACACCACGTCCCGGGGACGCTCCTCGGGGGCGGCCTCCTCGGCACGCAGCGAGGAGTGGGTGCCCAGCAGATGCCTGGTGAAGTACTCGGCGCCCTTGGCCGAGGAGCCGAGCAGGTTCGCCCGCCACAGCGTCAGCACCCGGGGCCAGTTCTCCGGCGCGTCCGGGTCCTCGCAGGCGAACTTCAGCGTGCCCGCGCGCAGTTCGGCGACCGCCTTCGCCACCGGGTCGCCGAACGCCTCGCCCAGCTGAAGAGGGTTGCGGTCGAACGTCGGGTACGACGGCATCCAGCCCGAGCGCGCCGACAGCGCCAGGCAGTCCGCGCCCGTCATCCCGGCGAGCCGTCCCTCGGCCAGCGGCGAGGCCAGCACGTCGGCGCGGAAGCGGTCGTAGCGCCACTGGTCGGTGTTGAGATACCAGTACGCGGTGCCGATCATCTGCCGGGGCGGCCGGGACCAGTCCAGGCCGGCCGCCAGCGTGGCCCAGCCGGTGACCGGGCGGCACTTCTCCTGGCCGACGTAGTGCGCCCAGCCGCCGCCGTTGCGGCCCTGGCAGCCGGTGAGCTGGAGCAGAGCGAGGAAGGCCCGGTAGATGGTCTCCGAGTGGAACCAGTGGTTGGTGCCGGCGCCCATGAGGATCATGCAGCGGCCCTTGGAGCGCTCGGCGGTCCGGGCGAACTCCCGCGCGATCCTGACGCACGCGGCGGCCGGGACGGAGGTGTGCGCCTCCTGCCAGGCGGGCGTGCCGGGCGCCCCGGCGTCGTCGTAGGAGGCGGGCCAGCGGCCCGGCAGGTCCGGGCGGGCCACGCCGTACTGGGCGAGCAGCAGATCGAACACGGTCGTCACCAGAGGGCCGTCCAGCCCGCCCAGCCGGGTCGCCGGCACACCTCGGCGCAGCACGTCGCCGCGCCCCTGGCCGTGCGGCCCGCCCTCGGTGTCGAAGCGCGGCAGCAGCACCTCCACACCGACCGCGACCTCGCTGCCGTACAGGCTCAACCGGGGTTCGATCGAGCCGAGTTCGAGGTTCCAGCGGCCCTTGCCGGACTCCGTCCAGCGAAAGCCGAGCGAGCCGTTCGGGGCCACCGCCCGGCCGCTCGCCGCGTCCAGGACGACCGTCTTCCACTCGGCGCCCTCCGACCGGTCGCCCAGATCGCGCGAGCGCAGGAACTTGCCCGGGACCCACGCCCCGTCCCGTTCGGTGAGGGTGACGAGGAAGGGCAGGTCGGTGAAGCGGCGCACGTAGTCGGTGAAGAACGGGGTGGTGCGGTCGACGAAGAACTCCTTGAGGATCACATGCCCCATCGCCAGGGCCAGCGCCCCGTCCGTGCCCGGGTGCGGGTGCAGCCACTCGTCGGCGAACTTGGCGTTGTCGGCGTAGTCCGGGGCGACCACCACCACCTTCTGCCCCCGGTAGCGCGCCTCGGCCATCCAGTGCGCGTCCGGGGTGCGGGTGACGGGCACGTTCGAGCCCCACATCATCAGATAGGCCGCGTCCCACCAGTCCCCGGACTCCGGCACGTCGGTCTGGTCGCCGAAGACCTGCGGGGAGGCGACGGGAAGGTCGGCGTACCAGTCGTAGAACGACAGCATCGGGGCGCCGAAGAGGGAGTGGAAACGCGCCCCGGCCGCGTGCGACACCATCGACATCGCCGGGATCGGGGAGAAGCCGGCGATCCGGTCCGGGCCGTAGGTGCTGATGGTGTGCACATGGGCGGCGGCGACGATCTCCACCGCCTCCTCCCAGTCGGCCCGCACCAGGCCGCCCTTGCCGCGCGCCCGCTGGTAGCGGCGCCGGCGCTCGGGGTCGGACTGGATGTCGGCCCAGGCCAGCACGGGGTCGCCGAGCCGCTCGCGCGCCTCGCGGTACATCTGCAGCAGCACGCCGCGGACATAGGGGTGGCGCACCCGGGTGGGGGAGTAGGTGTACCAGGAGAACGCCGCGCCCCGCGGGCAGCCCCGCGGCTCGTACTCGGGGCGGTCCGGGCCCACCGACGGGTAGTCGGTCGCTTGCGTCTCCCAGGTGATGACGCCGTCCTTGACGTACACCTTCCAGCGGCACGAGCCGGTGCAGTTCACGCCGTGCGTGGAGTTGACGACCTTGTCGTGGCTCCAGCGGTCGCGGTAGAAGGCGTCCGCCTCGCGGCCGCCGGTCAGCGCCACGCTGTGCAGGTCAGCGGACGGCGTCCCCGGACGGAAGAACCGGCCGGCGCGCAGCAGTGCCGCGCCCGGCTCGGTGGGCGGTATTCGCGTCTCGGTCACCTGCGCTCCCTCGGCTCGCCCTCTGGCTCGACGCTAGGGGCGGGCGGGGCGGCACACCTGTTCAGCGCACCCGTACGGGCTACGCCAGACGGTCACGGCAGGCGGCGAGGATCCGCTTGGTCCGCTCGGCCGACGCGGCGTGCGTCGTCAGATGGTCCAGCACCTCCAGATGCACCGACACCTCCTTGCGGGAGTCCAGGTACAGCGCGCCGCTGAGGTACTCGGTGACCACCATGTCGGGCAGCTCCGGCTCGGCGAAGCGGAACAGGGAGAACGGGGCGTACGTCCCCGGGTGCGGGCCGGAGGCGAACTCGGCGATCTGCAGGGTGACCCGGTCGCGCTCGGCGAACTCCAGGAGCTTGTCCAGCTGCCCCCGCATGATCCGCGGGTCCCGGCCCACCGGGCGCAGCAGCACCGTCTCGTCCATGACCACCCACAGGTGCGGCGGCTCCGGGCGCTCCAGCAGCCGCTGCCGCTCCATGCGCAGCGACACATGCCGTTCCGTGGCCGCGGGGCCGCGCCGCCCGATCGAGCCGGACTCCAGCACGGCACGCGCGTAGTCCTCCGTCTGCAGCAGCCCCGGCACGAAGTGCGGCTCGTAGGAGCGCATCAGGCGTGCCGCGCCCTCCAGGCTGACGAACAGGCTGAACCAGTCCGGCAGCACGTCGTGGAAGCGCTGCCACCAGCCGGGCCGGTTGGCCTCCTCGGCGAGCGTCACGAACTCGGCGGCCTCCGCCTCGCCGGCCCCGTACGTCTCCAGCAGCACCTGTACATACGGGATCTTCAGCGCGACCTCGGCCGTCTCCATCCGCCGCACCGTCGCCGACGCCACGCGCAGCACCCGCGCGGCCTCCTCACGGCTCAGGCCGGCCGCCTCGCGCAGCTCCCGCAACCGTCTGCCGAGCACCACCTGACCCACGGTGGGCGCGGGCCGCCGCTCGCTCACGCCGTCCTCCCCGCAGCCGTCGCCTCGTCAACTTCCCAGCGAATGAAGGTACTTCACGGTGGCCGGGTCGGCGGGAAGGAACGTCTCGATCGCCAGCTCCGCGACCGTGATGTCCATCGGCGTGTTGAACGTGGAGATCGACGAGATGAACGACAGCACCCGGCCCTCGTGCTCGATCCGCAGCGGCAGCGCGAAGTACGGGTACGGCTCCTCGGGCTCGGTGTCCGCCGCGGTCCGCTCGGGCAGCGGGTAGGCCGCCACCTCCTCGTACAGCGCGCGCAGTTCCCCGGAGCGCTGCAGCGCGATCTGCCGTTCCATCTGCGCCAGCAGATGGCCGCGCCACTCGCGCAGGTTCCGGATGCGCGGCGCCATCCCCCGCGGGTGCAGCGTCAACCGCATCGCGTTGAGCGGGGGTTCGAGCAGCCCCTCCTCCACGCCCTCCAGGAACATCATGATGCCCCGGTTCGCCGCCTGGACCGTGTACAGCCCGTCCACCACCAGCGCCGGATACGGCTCGTAGCCCTGGATCAGCCGCTCCATGCCGTCCCGCAGCGCGCCGAGCGCCGGGTCGTCCAGCGGGGTCTCCGGGTAGCGCGGGGCGTAACCGGCCGCCAGCAGCAGCGCGTTGCGCTCGCGCACCGGCACCTCCAAGTGCTCCGCCAGCCGCAGCACCATCTCCTCGCTGGGCCGGGAACGGCCCGTCTCGACGAAGGAGATGTGCCGGGCCGAGGAGTCGGCGCGCAGCGCCAGCTCCAGCTGACTGATCCGCCGCCGCTCCCGCCAGGCCCGCAGCAGCGGGCCGACGCCCTGGCCCGCGGGGGTGGTGGAAGAGGCGGGGGTGCCGGACGCGACAATGGTCATGTGTACGACCGTAGCCGAGGAGCGATCGCGTGAACGAGCCGTGGCGGCAGCCGAACTGGACCGGTGAGGCCGTGTACCGGTCCCGGGTGCGGGGCAGCCTGCTGGGCGGGGCGCTCGGCGACGCCCTCGGCTACCCCGTGGAGTTCTCCTCGCTGGACCGCATCCGCGCCGCGCACGGTGCGCGCGGTGTCACCGGGCTCGTCCCCGACAGTGACGGGGTGGTGGGCCGGATCAGCGACGACACCCAGATGACGCTGTTCACCGTGGAGGGCCTGCGCCAGGCGCACGAGCGGGAGCGCGAGAAGGGCATCGGCGGCGCCGCGGTCCACCTGCTGCGGGAGGCGTACGGGCGCTGGCTGTACACCCAGCGCAAGCCCCGCCCGGACGACGGCAACCGCGGCCTGTGGGGCCAGGCCTGGCTGTACGCCCGCCGCGCCCCCGGCAACGCCTGTCTGTCCGGCCTGACCAGCGAGCTCGTGCCCGACCCCCACGCCGAGCTCGGCCCGCCCGGCCCCGTCAACCCCGGCTCCAAGGGCTGCGGCGCCGTGATGCGCTCCGCCCCCTTCGGGCTGACCGGCGCCCCCGCCGACCGGGCCTTCGACCTCGCCGCACGCTGCGCGCGGATCACCCACGGCCACCCACCGGGTACTACGCGGCCGGCGCGCTCGCCGCGGCGGTCGCCCACATCGTCCGCGACGGCGACTCGATCGAGGGTGCCGTGCTGCGCACCCTGCGCCTTCTCG
>NZ_PQSS01000126.1 GCF_002920535.1 Streptomyces sp. Ru71
ACCCGGCGGGCGGGTTGGGTGCGGGGGCGGGCTGGTACGGCTGACCGGGCTGCGGTGCCGCGGGCGTGTTCCAGCCGGCCGGCGCGGGCTGCGGTGCCTGCGGCTGGAACGGCGGCTGCTCCTGCGCGGCGCTCGGCTGCGGCTGTGGAGCGGCGGCGCCAGGCTGCGGCTGGGCAGGCCACTGCGCTGCCGGGGTGGGCGCGGCGGGCTGGTACGACGGCGGCAGCGGGGGCATTCCGGGCTGCGGCGCCGGCGGGGGAGTCCACGCGGCCGGCGCGGCGTCCTGCGGCTCCTGGGCGGCAGCCGGTACCGCGTCCTGCGGCTCGGCCGGCACGTCGGCGGCCGGTGCGGTGTCGGCCGACTCCTCGGCCGGGGGTGCGGAGTCGGCAGGCTCCTCGGCCGTGGGTGCGGCGTCGGCAGGCTCAGCCTCGGCCTTCTGCGCGACCGCGACCGCGGACACGTCCTCGTGCTCGGCGGCGGCAGACGGGGGAGTCACCGGACTCGGCCGCGCCGGCCTCCGTACCGCTCACCGCATCGGCGTCCTCGTCGGAGTCCGCCCCCGGGGCGGGAGCCTCCGCCTGGCCCTCGGTCTCGTCCGCGTCCTCGGCCGGTACGTCGTCCCGGGTCTCCTCGGCTGCGGAAGCATCCGCATCCACATCGGGCTCGGCCTGCTCGGCCGCCGTGTCGCCGGTGACGTCCTCGTCGGCCTCCGCGTCCGGCTCGGCCGCGTCACGGTCGTCGTCCGGGCTCGTCGCCGAGTCGCCGGCCACCGCGTCCTCGTCCGCACCCGCGTCGGCGCGAACCTCTTCGCGGTCCTCGTCCTCTTCCTCCACAGCGGAGCCGGCCTCGGCCTCGGCAGCCGCGGCCCGCTCGTCGATCTGCCGCTTCAGTGCGACCGCCGAGAACCGCATCGTGGCGCCGCTCTCGATGTCCCCGCCACCGGACTCGGCGTCCCCATCGCCGGCAGAGGCAGGGGCCTCAGCGGAACCGGGCGTCGAAGGAGCCGTCGACGCCCCCCACTGTCCCTGGAACCCGGGCACGGGGATGTTCGGCACCGCCGTCGGAGACGCCGGGTCGGCCGCCGGCGCCGTCGGCTGCTGCGGAGCCGCCGGCTGCGGCGAACCCTCCGCCGGCTGCGGCCGCTGCGGCTCGAACCCGCTCCCCACCGGAAGCTTCGGCACCGCGACCGGGCTGCCGGTCGGCGGCGGAGGAGGCGGCGTGTACGCGGTCCCCGGCGCGGGCGGCGCGGGCGGCGCGGGCGGAGTGAAGGGCGCCCCCGGCGCCGGTGCCGGCGCGGGCGGAGTGAACGGCGCACCCGGCGCGGGCGGCGGAGGCGGAGCGAACGACGAGCCGGACCCACCGGCCGCGTGCGGAGGCGGCGTCAGCCCGGGCAGCGGCACCTGCGGAACCGCCGCGGGCCCACCGGGCCCACCAGGCGCACCGGCCCCCGCCGAACCGGAGCCGGAACCAGCCGTACCCGAACCGGAACCGGAACCAGCCGCACCGGAACCGGAACCGGACCCGGACGCACCCGCCCCGGACCCGGACCCCGCGTTCCCGCTCTCCGGCCCCCCGGACGCGTTCTGCGTGTACCAGGCAGGCGGCGCGTAGTCGATGGTGAACTCGCCCGTCGTCTCGATGGCGGACTCCGCGTCGGGCTGGTCGTCGCCGGGCGTGGCCCAGCCCCCGCGGATCCCGTCCCGATCGCTGCTCACAGTTCCTCCTGGTGTGGTCGAGCACCCTCAAGCCGTGCCGAGGCGACCATTACTTGTCGTTCGAGTGGTCCGAAGTCATACGAGGTCGTCCGTTCAGCGGCCCTCCCCCTGTGACGCAGACGCCCGGTCAACGGGTTCTGATGTCGCGCCGGTCCCAGCCTAATCACCAGGTACCCCACCTCGTCAGACCCGTCCGCCCGAGCGAAATCGCCGTATACAGACGCCTTTTGGTCAGAAACCGCCCAACTCGCCCCACGCACACGGCACCTGAAAGGAACGGAAAGACAAACGGAAAGACAAGCGGAAAGACGAAGGGGCGGCACACACACGTGCCGCCCCATCATCCGGCCGTCCCGGCGTCGGCGTCCCCGGCGCCTACGACAACCGGCGCCGACGTCAACCGGCGTCCGCCGCGCCCCCCTCACGCGCCGGCTCCAGATCGAACTCCCCGTCCCGCGCGCCCAGCACGAAGGCACGCCACTCCGCCTCCGTGTACCGCAGCACGGTGTCCGGGTCGAGGGACGAGCGCATGGCCACGGCTCCGCCCGGGAGGTAGGCGATCTCGACCCGCTCCTCGTGCCCCCTCGGTGCCCGGCGCGCTGTGCCACTCGACGCCCGAGATGTCGAGCGCGTACAGCTCGTCCCGCTCGCGCTCCTTGCGTGCCTTGATCTCCGCTGCCGACTCCGCCGACTCCGCCATGCCCCAGCGACCCCTTCTTCGAAGTTCCACGAGGTTCGGAACGATCAGTGCACTCACCCTAGTGGCCGCACACCGCCCGTCCGGGCCGTTCCGGAACCTGGCGGAAGGCGCCTGCTCAGGCCTGGTACCCTGAGTGACGGCCGTATGTGTACGCACCCCCGGAAGCCCTCGCAGGCCCTGGAGGCCGCGCCCAGCGGATCCCCGCCTCCCGAGTTGTGGAAGCTCCCCCGAGACGTAGACCGGGGGCACTCGGTGGCATCACACAAGTATTGAGGAGTACGCGTGTCGCTCGACGCCGCTACGAAGAAGCAGATCATCGCCGAGTTCGGTACCAAGGAGGGTGACACCGGCTCCCCCGAGGTCCAGGTCGCGCTTCTGTCCCGCCGGATCTCGGACCTGACCGAGCACCTCAAGACCCACAAGCACGACCACCACTCCCGCCGTGGTCTGCTGATCCTGGTCGGTCAGCGCCGCCGCCTGCTGCAGTACCTCGCCAAGAAGGACATCCAGCGCTTCCGTACGCTGGTCGACCGCCTCGGCATCCGCCGCGGTGCTGCGGGTGCCAAGTAAGACGCCGTGAAGGGAGCGGTTCCCTGGGAAAAGGGGACCGCTCCCTTTGCTGTACGTGCGCACTGTCACTGCCCCTTTGTAGTGTGGTAGCACAACGCAATACGTACGACACCGCGTGATACGGCCCACCCGAGCTGGGTAGGGGCTGGTCACGTACGACGAAGAGGAGAAGCGCACCACGCCGCCGCCGGTCCTCGGTAGTGGCCCCCGGGGCAGCGAACCCCGGGTGCTTCGATCGAAGACCGGCCCGCACCGCACGGAGCGCTTCTCCGCCACCGTCCCCCCGCCACACGGGCGAGGAGGGACGAGGACGAGGAGAAAACGCTAGTGGAGAACGAGACCCACTACGCCGAGGCCGTCATCGACAACGGCGCCTTCGGCACCCGCACCATCCGCTTCGAGACGGGCCGCCTGGCCAAGCAGGCCGCCGGCTCCGCCGTGGCGTACCTGGACGACGACACCATGGTGCTGTCGGCCACCACCGCCTCCAAGAACCCCAAGGACCAGCTCGACTTCTTCCCGCTGACGGTGGACGTCGAGGAGCGGATGTACGCCGCCGGCAAGATCCCCGGCAGCTTCTTCCGCCGTGAGGGCCGGCCCTCCGAGGACGCGATCCTCACCTGCCGCCTCATCGACCGCCCGCTGCGCCCGTCCTTCAAGAAGGGCCTGCGCAACGAGATCCAGGTCGTCTGCACGGTCATGGCGCTCAACCCCGACCACCTGTACGACGTCGTGGCGATCAACGCCGCGTCCGCGTCCACGCAGCTGGCCGGTCTGCCCTTCTCCGGCCCGATCGGCGGCGTCCGCGTCGCGCTGATCCGCGGCCAGTGGGTGGCCTTCCCGACGCACACCGAGCTTGAGGACGCCGTCTTCGACATGGTCGTCGCCGGCCGCGTCCTGGAGGACGGCGACGTCGCGATCATGATGGTCGAGGCCGAGGCCACCGAGAAGACCATCACGCTGGTCGAGGGCGGCGCCGAGGCGCCGACCGAGGAGATCGTCGCCGCCGGCCTGGAGGCCGCGAAGCCCTTCATCAAGGTGCTCTGCAAGGCCCAGTCGGACCTGGCGTCCAAGGCCGCCAAGCCGGTCGCCGAGTTCCCGATCTTCCTGGACTACCAGGACGACGTGCTGGAGGCGCTGACCGCCGCCGTCAAGCCCGAGCTCGCCCAGGCGCTCACCATCGCCGGCAAGCAGGAGCGCGAGGCCGAGCTGGACCGCGTCAAGGGCCTGGCCGCCGAGAAGCTCCTGCCGGAGTTCGAGGGCCGCGAGAAGGAGATCTCCGCCGCGTACCGCGCGCTGACCAAGCAGCTGGTCCGCGAGCGCGTGATCAAGGAGAAGAAGCGCATCGACGGCCGTGGGGTGACGGACATCCGTACCCTCGCCGCCGAGGTCGAGGCGATCCCGCGGGTGCACGGCTCGGCGCTGTTCGAGCGTGGCGAGACCCAGATCCTGGGCGTCACCACCCTGAACATGCTCCGCATGGAGCAGCAGCTGGACACCCTCTCCCCGGTGACCCGCAAGCGCTACATGCACAACTACAACTTCCCGCCGTACTCCACCGGTGAGACCGGCCGCGTCGGCTCCCCGAAGCGCCGCGAGATCGGCCACGGCGCCCTCGCCGAGCGCGCCCTGGTGCCGGTGCTGCCGACGCGCGAGGAGTTCCCGTACGCGATCCGCCAGGTGTCCGAGGCCCTCGGCTCCAACGGCTCGACGTCCATGGGTTCGGTCTGCGCCTCCACCATGTCGCTGCTGAACGCCGGTGTGCCGCTGAAGGCCCCGGTCGCCGGTATCGCCATGGGCCTGATCTCCCAGGAGATCGAGGGCGAGACGCACTACGTCACCCTCACCGACATCCTCGGTGCGGAGGACGCCTTCGGCGACATGGACTTCAAGGTCGCCGGCACCAAGGAGTTCGTGACCGCCCTCCAGCTCGACACCAAGCTGGACGGCATCCCCGCCTCCGTCCTGGCCGCGGCCCTCAAGCAGGCCCGCGACGCCCGCCTGCACATCCTCGACGTGATGATGGAGGCCATCGACCGGCCCGACGAGATGAGCCCGCACGCCCCGCGGATCATCACCGTCAAGATCCCGGTCGACAAGATCGGCGAGGTCATCGGCCCCAAGGGCAAGATGATCAACCAGATCCAGGAGGACACGGGCGCCGAGATCACCATCGAGGACGACGGCACCATCTACATCGGTGCCGCCGACGGTCCCTCGGCGGAGGCCGCCCGCGCCACGATCAACGGCATCGCCAACCCGACGATGCCCGAGGTCGGCGAGCGCTACCTGGGTACGGTCGTCAAGACCACCACCTTCGGTGCGTTCGTCTCCCTGCTGCCCGGCAAGGACGGTCTGCTGCACATCTCGCAGATCCGCAAGCTGGCCGGCGGCAAGCGCGTGGAGAACGTCGAGGACGTCCTCGGTGTGGGCCAGAAGGTCCAGGTCGAGATCGCCGAGATCGACTCCCGCGGCAAGCTCTCCCTCGTTCCCGTGATCGAGGGCGAGGAAGGCAACGACGAGAACAAGGACGACGCCGACCAGTGACGTCCCGTGGCTTCAAGGCGACGGCCCGCACCTCCTCGGAGGCGCGGGCCGTCGCCCGTACCCAAACCCTCATCAAGGGCGAGAACGGCATCGGCACGGTTCGCCGGACCACCCTCCCGGGCGGCCTGCGCATCGTCACCGAGACCCTGCCCTCGGTCCGCTCCGCCACCTTCGGCATCTGGGCGCACGTCGGCTCGCGCGACGAGACCCCGGCCCTGAACGGCGCCACGCACTACCTGGAGCACCTGCTCTTCAAGGGAACCTCACGGCGCAGTGCTCTGGACATCTCCTCCGCCCTGGACGCCGTCGGCGGCGAGATGAACGCGTTCACGGCCAAGGAGTACACGTGCTACTACGCGCGTGTGCTCGACACCGACCTGCCGCTCGCCATCGACGTGGTCTGCGACATGCTGACCGGCTCGCTGATCCTGGAGGAGGACGTCGACGTCGAGCGCGGCGCGATCCTCGAAGAGATCGCGATGACCGAGGACGACCCCGGCGACTGTGTGCACGACCTGTTCGCGCACACGATGTTCGGCGACAACCCCCTCGGCCGGCCCGTCCTCGGCACGGTCGACACGGTCAACGCCCTCACCGCCGACCGCATCCGCCGCTTCTACAAGAAGCACTACGACCCCACGCACCTGGTCGTCGCCTGTGCCGGCAACATCGACCACAACAAGGTCGTACGGCAGGTCCGCGCCGCCTTCGAGAAGGCCGGCGCGTTCAAGAGCGACGATGCCCAGCCGGTCGGCCCGCGCCAGGGCAGCCGCACCATCCGCGCCGCCGGCAAGGTCGACCTGCTCAACCGCAAGACCGAGCAGGCGCACGTCGTCCTCGGCATGCCGGGCCTCGCCCGCACCGACGACCGCCGCTGGGCGCTGGGCGTGCTCAACACCGCCCTCGGCGGCGGCATGTCCTCCCGCCTGTTCCAGGAGGTCCGCGAGAAGCGCGGCCTGGCCTACAGCGTGTACTCGTACACCTCCGGCTTCGCCGACTGCGGCCTGTTCGGCGTGTACGCCGGCTGCCGGCCCTCCCAGGTGCACGACGTGCTGCGGATCTGCCGCGACGAGCTGGACCACGTCGCCGAGCACGGCCTGTCCGACGACGAGATCGAGCGGGCCATCGGCCAGCTCCGCGGCTCCACCGTGCTCGGTCTGGAAGACACGGGTGCGCTCATGAACCGCATCGGCAAGAGTGAGCTGTGCTGGGGCGAGCAGATGTCCGTCGACGACATGCTGGCCCGGATAGCGGCGGTGACCCCGGACGAGGTCCGCTCCGTCGCCCGCGACATCCTGGGCCGGCGCCCGTCGCTGTCGGTCATCGGCCCGCTGAAGGACAAGCAGGCCGCGCGACTGCACGACGCGGTCGCGTAAGTCACCTCCGTTAAGGAAGCAACAGATGAGCAAGCTGCGCGTGGCGGTCCTCGGTGCCAAGGGCCGGATCGGGGCCGAGGCGGTCAAGGCGGTAGAGGCCGCCGAGGACATGGAGCTGGTGGCCGCCCTCGGCCGCGGCGACAAGCTGGAGACGCTGGCGGAGACCGGCGCCCAGGTCGCGGTCGAGCTGACCACCCCGGCCTCGGTCATGGGCAACCTGGACTTCTGCGTCCGGCACGGCATCCACGCCGTCGTCGGTACGACGGGCTGGACCGAGGAGCGCCTCGCGCAGCTGAAGGGCTGGCTGGCCCAGTCCCCGGAGACGGGCGTGCTCATCGCCCCGAACTTCTCCATCGGCGCGGTGCTGACGATGAAGTTCGCGCAGATCGCTGCGCCCTATTTCGAGTCCGTCGAGGTCGTCGAGCTGCACCACCCGAACAAGGTGGACGCCCCCTCCGGCACCGCCACCCGCACCGCCCAGCTCATCGCCGAGGCCCGCGCCAAGGCCGGCTCCGCCCCGGCACCGGACGCCACGGTCACGGCCCTGGACGGCGCCCGCGGCGCCAACGTCGACGGCGTGCCGGTGCACGCGGTCCGGCTGCGCGGCCTGCTGGCCCACCAGGAGGTCCTGCTCGGCGGCGAGGGCGAGACCCTCACCATCCGCCACGACTCCCTCCACCACAGCAGCTTCATGCCGGGCATCCTGCTCGGCGCACGCCGCGTGGTGAGCACCCCGGGCCTGACCTTCGGCCTGGAACACTTCCTGGACCTGAACTGAGCACCTGACCCCATGCGCGCGAAGATCACCTACCTCGTCACGGCCGCCGTCCTGGTCTTCTACTTCGTCCTGGTCGGCAGCCGCGGCGTCATGCTCATCGAGTCCGGCACGCTCCTGACCGTGACCTTCGGGGTCGCGGTGCTGATCCTGCCGGTGATCGGCCTGTGGTTCCTGTGGAAGAACACCCAGTTCGTCCGCAAGGCCAACGCCCTCGCCGAGAAGCTGGAGGCCGAGGGCGGCCTGCCGGTCGACGAGCTGAAACGCCTGCCCAGCGGCCGCATCGACCGCGACTCGGCGGACGAGGTCTTCGCCAAGCGCAAGGCCGAGACGGAGGCCGCCCCGGGCGACTGGCGCTGCTGGTTCCGCCTGGCCGTGGCCTACCACGACGCCCGGGACACCCCCCGAGCCCGCAAGGCAATGCAAAGGGCAATAGCCCTGCACGACGGCAAGGTACCTGTGTAGCCATACCCACTTAGCCGCGGGCAGTCGTGCCGCTGGGGCGGCACGGGTGGGCGCAGCGGCACCTCACAGCGAGCAGTGCCAAAAACCCCACCCGGCCCGCAACAGCAGGGCGTACATCTCAGCCGAGCCCGCCCCGCCCGAACTCCGCAGCCCACGCCTCCACCGCATCGGCGGCGCGATCGAACGCCTCCTCGCGGCCAAGAAAGTCCGCGTTGTGCGTGGTCAACAGCGGCGGCACCCCCTCGGCACGGTCGCCCCGGACAAGCACGAGCGCCTGCCCCTGCACAGCCCGCGGCAACCCCAACCACCGCACCGGCTGCTGCACAGTCCGCACGCTCAAAACACGCTCCCACGGCACCGTCCGCGTGACGAAGAAGCCCACCTGCCGCAGCCCACGCGCACTCACCCACACACCGACCCGCAGCAACCGCAACGCACCGGCGATGATCGCCACCGCGACCCCGAACGCGACCGCGGCCCCGCCCAACGTGCCCGCCAGCGCGATGATCACGCCGGCGCACAGCACGTACGAGGCCAGCAGCAGCCACAGAGCGCCCGCGGCCACCCGCCAGGGGCCGGGCCGGTAGGGGCGCCGCCAGCGGTCCCGGTCGTCGTGGGGCAGCGCGAGGTCGTCGGCTGCCTCGGTGTCGAAGGCGCGGTCGGCCGTCAGGAAGGGCAGGGGCACGGCTGGTCCTCACTCGATCCCGGCATCTGCTGTGCCCGGTGAGGCTATCCGGCTGTGCCCCGGCTCTCCAGCATCGGGGCGGCCCGACGCGTCAGCGGCCCTGGGAGGCCTGCGACTGCTGGGGAGAGGTGGCGGAGTGGTCCAGGCTCAGCGCCGGTATGCCCAGGACCAGCGAGCCGACCAGCGCGGCGACGATGGTGAAGCCCAGCAGCAGCCGCCCGGCCAGCTGACCGGCGGACGCGCGCTGGCGCGGCGGGGGAGTGACATTACTGCGGAACCTGTCTGCCTGGGCGAGAAAGGCGAACGGGACGGGTTCACGCCGACCGGACATCGGGGGTGGGTCTCCCTTCGGGGACAGAACGGATCATTGTCATCCGTAAAGACGAACGAACCCCGTCGATGGTGCCCCGTTTCGCCGACTTCTTGCCGGGCGGCACCAAACGCCCCACTGGGTAGAGTGGCGTCGCCAGACGACGAGACGGGAAAGGCCCTCCAACACCGTGATCCCCGAGGACGACTTCAAGATCGAGTTCCGCAGCGATGTGACTGTGGAGCTGGTGAAACACAGCGCGGCCGACTCCGACGTACTGTTCGCCGCCCGCGTCTCCACGGTGGGGGAGCAGTCCCTGGACGAGCTCCAGAAGGACCCGGAGCGCTCCAAGGGCCTGATCAACTACCTGATGCGGGACCGCCACGGCAGCCCGTTCGAGCACAACTCCATGACGTTCTTCATCAGCGCCCCCATCTTCGTGTTCCGCGAGTTCATGCGGCACCGCGTCGGCTGGTCGTACAACGAGGAGTCGGGCCGCTACCGGGAGCTCCAGCCGGTCTTCTACGTCCCCGACGCCTCCCGCAAGCTGGTCCAGGAGGGCCGCCCGGGCAAGTACCAGTTCGTCGAGGGCACCCCCGAGCAGCACAAGGTGATGAGCGACTCCATGGAGGAGTCGTACCGCCAGGCGTACCGGACGTACCGCGAGATGCTCGCCGCCGGCGTGGCCCGCGAGGTCGCCCGTGCCGTGCTTCCGGTCGGTCTGTTCTCCACCATGTACGCCACCTGCAACGCCCGCTCGCTGATGCACTTCCTCGGCCTGCGCACCCAGCACGAGCTGGCGAAGGTGCCGTCCTTCCCGCAGCGGGAGATCGAGATGGTCGGCGAGAAGATGGAGGCGGAGTGGGCCAGGCTCATGCCCCTCACCTACGCCGCCTTCAATGCGAACGGACGTGTGGCGCCGTAACGCACCCCCGTTCTCCCGCCCGGTACAGATGTACGGTTCAGCCTTGCGAAGTGTCCGTATTGCGGCGTTTGGAGAAGTTCATCTAGCCTGATCAAACGGACCCGGCACTGCTTGAACCCCCGAGCAGGCAGTGCCGGGCTCCCCTTTTGTCCTGACTTGCCCGGACCCCCGAGGGCAGACCACGTGGTGAGCAACGAGTAGCGTGTAACCCATGGCTCCGACCTCCACTCCGCAGACCCCCTTCGGGCGGGTCCTCACCGCCATGGTCACGCCCTTCACGGCGGACGGCGCACTCGACCTCGACGGCGCGCAGCGGCTCGCCACGCACCTGGTGGACGCAGGCAACGACGGCCTGATCATCAACGGCACCACCGGCGAGTCCCCCACCACCAGCGACGCGGAGAAAGCGGATCTCGTACGGGCGGTCCTGGAGGCGGTCGGCGACCGGGCCCACGTGGTGGCCGGGGTCGGCACCAACGACACCCACCACAGCATCGAGCTGGCCCGTGCCGCCGAGAAGACCGGCGCCCACGGCCTGCTCGTCGTCACGCCGTACTACAACAAGCCCCCGCAGGAGGGCCTGTACCGGCACTTCAAGGCCGTCGCCGACGCCGCCGAGCTGCCGGTCATGCTCTACGACATCCCCGGCCGCAGCGGCGTCCCGATCAACACGGAGACGCTCGTCCGGCTCGCCGAGCACCCGCGGATCGTCGCCAACAAGGACGCCAAGGGCGACCTCGGCCGCGCCAGCTGGGCCATCGCCCGCTCCGGCCTCGCCTGGTACTCCGGCGACGACATGCTCAACCTGCCGCTGCTCTCCGTCGGCGCGGTCGGCTTCGTCTCGGTCGTCGGCCACGTCGTCACCCCCGACCTGCGCGCGCTCGTGGACGCGTACGTCTCCGGTGACGTCGTCAAGGCCACCGAGATCCACCAGAAGCTGCTCCCGGTCTACACCGGCATGTTCCGCACCCAGGGCGTGATGACCACCAAGGCCGCACTCGCCCTCCAGGGACTGCCCGCCGGACCGCTGCGCGCGCCCATGGTGGAGTGTTCGCCCGAGGAGATCGAGCAGCTCAAGATCGATCTTGCCGCCGGCGGGGTACAGCTCTGACAACAGACTTCGCGCGGCCGCGCCACCGCCCCGCGCACCTGAGCTCCACAACTGAATAAGCAGGCCACCGGTGCCTGCGAAACGACAACGACAACTGCTTATGCACGAACGTCACGCGCGCCACGTGCCCGACCGGTACGTGGCGCGCGTGGTGAGGAGAGTCTTTTGAGTCATCCGCATCCTGAACTCGGCCCGCCCCCGCCGCTCCCCGAGGGGGGCCTGCGGGTCACCCCGCTCGGCGGCCTCGGCGAGATCGGCCGCAACATGACGGTCTTCGAGTACGGCGGCCGCCTGCTGATCGTCGACTGCGGAGTGCTCTTCCCGGAGGAGGAGCAGCCCGGAATCGACCTGATCCTGCCGGACTTCTCGTCCATCAGGGACCGCCTCGACGACATCGAGGGCATCGTCCTCACGCACGGCCACGAGGACCACATCGGCGGTGTCCCCTTCCTCCTGCGCGAGAAGCCGGACATCCCGCTCATCGGCTCCAAGCTGACCCTCGCCCTCATCGAGGCCAAGCTGCAGGAGCACCGCATCCGCCCCTACACCCTGGAGGTGGAGGAGGGGAACCGCGAGCGCCTCGGCCCCTTCGACTGCGAGTTCATCGCGGTCAACCACTCCATCCCGGACGCGCTGGCCGTCGCCATCCGCACCCCGGCGGGCATGGTCGTCCACACCGGCGACTTCAAGATGGACCAGCTCCCGCTGGACAACCGCCTCACGGACCTGCACGCCTTCGCGCGGCTGAGCGAGGAGGGCATCGACCTCCTGCTCACCGACTCCACGAACGCCGAGGTCCCCGGCTTCACCCCGCACGAGCGGGACATCTCCAACGTCCTGCGGCAGGTCTTCGCCGGCGCCCGCAAGCGGATCATCGTGGCGAGCTTCGCCAGCCACGTGCACCGCATCCAGCAGATCCTCGACGCCGCTCACGAGTACGGCCGCCGGGTCGCCTTCGTCGGCCGCTCCATGGTCCGCAACATGGGCATCGCGCGCGACCTCGGTTATCTGAAGGTCCCCCCGGGCCTGGTCGTGGACGTGAAGACCCTCGACGACCTGCCCGACCATGAGGTCGTGCTGGTGTGCACCGGCTCCCAGGGCGAGCCCATGGCCGCCCTGTCGCGGATGGCCAACCGGGACCACCAGATCCGCATCGTCGACGGCGACACGGTGATCCTGGCGTCCTCGCTGATCCCAGGCAACGAGAACGCGGTCTACCGCGTGATCAACGGCCTGACCCGCTGGGGCGCCAACGTCGTCCACAAGGGCAACGCCAAGGTCCATGTCTCCGGCCACGCCTCCGCGGGTGAGCTGCTGTACTTCTACAACATCTGCCGCCCGAAGAACCTGATGCCGGTGCACGGCGAATGGCGACACCTGCGCGCCAACGCCGAGCTGGGCGCCCTCACCGGCGTCCCGCACGACCACATCGTCATCGCCGAGGACGGCGTGACCGTCGACCTGGTCCAGGGCCGGGCCAAGATCTCCGGCAAGGTCCAGGCGGGTTACGTCTACGTCGACGGGCTGTCGGTGGGCGACGTCGGAGAGCCCGCGCTGAAGGACCGCAAGATCCTCGGCGAGGAAGGCATCATCTCCGTCTTCGTCGTCATCGACTCCTCCACCGGCAAGATCACCGGTGGGCCGCACGTCCAGGCGCGCGGTTCCGGCATCGAGGACTCGGCCTTCGTGGATGTCCTCCCGAAGATCACCGAGGTGCTGGAGCGCTCGGCCCAAGACGGGGTCGTCGAGCCGCACCAGCTGCAGCAACTGGTCCGCCGGACCCTGGGCAAGTGGGTCTCGGACAACTACCGCCGCAGGCCGATGATCCTCCCGGTCGTCGTGGAGGTTTGACGCCGGCTCAGGCGTGAACCCGGAGCGGGGTCCCTCGATTTGCATCGAGGCGCCCCGCTCCAGTACGTTTACGGCTCCACCTCGACGGGAAACCGGCCGCCTCGTGCGCCGGAGCGAGTCTCCCGGAGGGGCGGGAAATCCGACTCAGAATC
>NZ_PQSS01000127.1 GCF_002920535.1 Streptomyces sp. Ru71
CGAGGCCCGGGCCTGGCAGCGGCTGTTCGCGGAAGCCGCCGCCGTCCTCGACGGCTCCGGCGGGCCGGGGCCCGGGCGCATCGACGCGGCTCTGATCCGCTCCGTCGTCCCCTACGGCCGCACCGCGGCGACCCCGCCCGCCCCGTCAGCCGTCCAGGTGTCCGCCTCCAGCGGCGACTCCTACGGCGGCATGGTGATCTCCCGCCCGTCCCGCGCGCTCGCCCTCGCCGAGACCCTCGTCCACGAGTTCCAGCACAGCAAGCTGGCCGCGCTCCTGCACCTCTTCCCGCTGCTCGACGACGACCGCGAGGAGCGCTACTACGCCCCCTGGCGGGCCGACCCGCGCCATCTGACCGGCCTGCTGCACGGCGCGTACGCCTTCACCGGCGTCGCCGGCTTCTGGCGGGACCGCCTGGCGCAGGCCCGCGACGAGCCCGGGACGGGCACTCGGGGGGCCTGGCACACCGGCGGCCACGCGGACGGGGCCGGCCACGCGGACGGGGCCGGCCACGCGGACGGTGCCGGCCACGGCGACCGGGCCGCCCACGACGACCGGTGGACCGGCGACCAAGCCAGCCCCAGTGAGCGGTGGACCGGCGAGCCCCCCGACGGGTGGGCCGGCGCCGGCGCCGACCGCGACGCCGACACACGCGGCGACCTCGCGGCCGACGTCGCCGCCTACCACTTCGCCCTGCGCCGCCTGCAGAGCCGGCTCGTGGTGCGCACCCTGCTGACCAGCGGCCGCCTCACCGCCCAGGGCCGGGCGCTGGTGTCGGGCCTCGCGGCCACGCTCGACGGCTGGCTGCGCGAGCCCGTCCCGCCGGCCGCCCTCGCCCGGGCCCGCACGGCGGCCCTGCTGCACCGCACGGAGTGGCGCCTGCGCAACATCGCGGCACCGCCCTCGCCCACGGCCCCGACCCCGGACCCGCCCCGCTTCCGCACGGACCGCGCCTTCTGGCCCGACCTGCGCACCCACGCCTTCGCCAGCGCGCCCACCGCCCCGCGCACGCCCGACGAGCATCTGGCCGCCGGAGACCCGGCCACCGCCCTCGCCGGCTACGCCGACCTGCTGGCGGACCACCCCACGGAACCGCACGCGCTGGCCGGCTGGATCGTCGCCCGCGCCACCCTGGACCCGGGCCGCGCCTCCCGCCGCATGCTGGCCCGCCCGGAGCAGACCCAGCCCCAGCCGAGCGGCTGAGCCCGCCGTCCGCGGCCGAAAGCCCCCCTCTTTCTGACGGCGAAGGTGAAGAGAAACCTGCGAGTGGCGGGTCAACTCGGCACCCGGTGGTCAGGATGGAGGCATGGGATTCCACGTCGACTCCGAGGCCGGGCGGCTGCGCCGCGTGATCCTGCACCGGCCGGACCTTGAGCTCAAAAGGCTCACACCCAGCAACAAGACGGCCCTGCTCTTCGACGACGTGCTCTGGGTGCGCCGGGCGCGCGCCGAGCACGACGGGTTCGCGGACGTACTGCGCGACCGGGGCGTGAATGTGCACCTGTTCGGCGATCTGCTCACCGAGACCCTGGAGATCCCGGAGGCGAGATCGCTCGTCCTCGACCGGGTCTTCCACGAGAAGGAGTACGGCCCGCTCGCCACCGACCACCTGCGCGAGGCCTTCGAGACCCTGCCGGCGCGCGAGCTGGCCGAGGCGCTGGTCGGCGGGATGACCAAGCGGGAGTTCCTGCAGGCGCACGAGGAACCGGTCTCCGTGCGCTTCCACGTCATGGAGCTCGACGACTTCCTGCTGGCGCCGCTGCCGAACCACCTCTTCACCCGGGACACCTCGGCATGGATCTACGACGGCGTCTCGGTCAACGCCATGCGCTGGCCGGCCCGGCAGCGCGAGACCGTGCACTTCGAGGCGATCTACCGGCACCACCCGCTCTTCCGGGAGGAGCCCTTCCGGCTGTGGTCGGAGGGACAGGCCGACTACCCGTCCACCATCGAGGGCGGTGACGTGCTGGTCATCGGCAACGGCGCGGTGCTGATCGGCATGAGCGAGCGCACCACGCCGCAGGCCGTGGAGATGCTGGCGCACAAGTTGTTCGCGGCCGGCTCCGCCCGCACCATCGTGGCGCTGGACATGCCCAAGCGGCGTGCCCTGATGCACCTGGACACGGTGATGACGATGGTCGACGGCGACACCTTCACCCAGTACGCGGGCCTCGGCATGCTGCGCTCGTACACCATCGAACCGGGGGCCGGCGACAAGGAGCTGAAGGTCACCGACCATCCGCCGGAGCACATGCACCGCGCGATCGCCGCCGCGCTGGGGCTGAGCGAGATCCGGGTGCTCACCGCCACCCAGGACGTGCACGCAGCCGAGCGCGAGCAGTGGGACGACGGCTGCAACGTCCTCGCCGTCGAGCCGGGGGTGGTGGTCGCCTACGAGCGCAACTCCACCACCAACACGCATCTGCGCAAGCAGGGCATCGAGGTGATCGAGATCCCGGGCAGCGAGCTGGGGCGGGGCAGGGGCGGGCCACGCTGCATGAGCTGTCCGGTGGAGCGGGACGCCGTATAGCCGGGGCGCACCCGCCACCGTATATAAATTCTGTCCGTCGTATAGACTTCCAGGAGTTCCCTGTCCCCGTCCCTCTGGAGCGCCCCCATGGCGACAGTCCCGACCGCCCTCGCCGGCCGCCACTTCCTCAAGGAGCTGGACTTCACCCAGGAGGAGTTCCGCGGGCTGATCGAGCTGGCCGCCGAGCTGAAGGCCGCCAAGAAGGCCGGGACCGAGCAGCAGCACCTGCGCGGGAAGAACATCGCGCTGATCTTCGAGAAGACCTCCACCCGCACCCGCTGCGCCTTCGAGGTCGCCGCCGCCGACCAGGGCGCCCACACCACCTACCTGGACCCGACGGGCTCCCAGATCGGCCACAAGGAGTCCGTGCGGGACACCGCGCGGGTGCTGGGCCGGATGTACGACGGCATCGAGTACCGCGGCGACAGCCAGGAGAAGGTCGAGGAGCTGGCCGCGTACGCCGGTGTGCCCGTCTTCAACGGGCTCACCGACGACTGGCACCCCACCCAGATGCTCGCCGACGTGCTCACCATGACCGAGCACAGCGCCAAGCCGCTCACCGAGATCGCCTTCGCCTACCTCGGCGACGCCCGCTTCAACATGGGCAACTCCTACCTGGTCACCGGCGCCCTGCTCGGCATGGACGTACGGATCGTCGCCCCGAAGTCCTACTGGCCGGCCCAGGAGATCGTCGACCGGGCCCGCGAGCTCGCCGAGTCGACCGGCGCCCGCATCACCCTCACCGAGGCCGTGCAGGAGGGCGTGCGGGGCGCCGACTTCGTCGCCACCGACGTCTGGGTGTCCATGGGCGAGCCCAAGGAGGTCTGGGACGAGCGCATCACCGCGCTGGCCCCGTACGCCGTGACCATGGACGTGCTGCGCGCCACCGGCAACGCGGACGTGAAGTTCCTGCACTGCCTGCCGGCCTTCCACGACCTCGGCACCAAGGTCGGGCGCGAGATCTTCGAGACCCACGGCCTGGACTCCCTGGAGGTCACCGACGAGGTCTTCGAGTCCGCGCACTCGGTCGTCTTCGACGAGGCCGAGAACCGTCTGCACACCATCAAGGCGGTCCTGGTGGCCACCCTGGCCTGATCGAGGGCCCGGCCTCTTCGACGACCAGGCCTTATGCTGTCCGGCGGCCCGGAGCCACCCCTTCCGCGGCCGTCGCGCGCCCCACCTCGGCGCACCCCGTCCCCAGAAACGAGCACCACCCGCATGCCCCGCTTCAAGTCCCCCGCGCTCCTGGTCGCCGAATCCGGCGCCGACCGGGAAGGCCACGGCCTCAAGCGCACCATGGGCCTGGCCCAGCTGATCTGCTTCGGTGTCGGCGCGATCGTCGGCACCGGCATCTTCGTCGGGCTGTCCGACTCCGTCGCCCAGGCCGGCCCCGCGGTCGTCGTCTCCTTCCTGCTCGCGGCGATCACCTGCGTCTTCACCGCGTTCTCCTTCGCCGAGCTGGGCGGCGCGATCCCGGTCTCCGGATCGTCGTACTCCTTCGCCTACGCCGGCCTCGGCGAGACCACCGCCTTCCTGGTCGGCTGGTGCCTGCTCCTCGAATACGGCGTGTCCATCTCCGCCGTCGCCGTCGGGTGGAGCCAGTACGTCAACGAACTGCTGCACAGCCTCACCGGATGGCAGCTGCCCACCGCCCTGTCCGCCGGCCCCGGTGAGGGCGGCATCGTCAACCTCCCCGCGGTGATCGTCATCGCCCTGGCCTGCGTGCTGCTGGTGCGCGGGGTGCGCGAGAGCGCCCGGGCGACCGCCGCGATGGCCGCCGTGAAGCTGGCCATCCTGCTCGCCTTCTGCGCGATCGGCTTCTACGCCTTCAAGGACGGCAACCTCACCCCGTTCGCCCCGGCCGGCCTCGGCGGCATCGGCGCGGGCACCACCGCCGCGTTCTTCTCCTACATCGGCTTCGACGCGATCACCACGGCCGGCGAGGAGGCGAAGAACCCGCGCCGGGACATCCCCGTCGCCATCCTGGTCTGCATGGGCATCGTCACCCTGCTGTACTGCGCGGTCGCCCTCGCCGCGACCGGCGCCGTCGGCGGCAAGGAGGTCGGCGGCCGCCCCGCCGCCCTGTCCTACGTCGTCAACCAGGTCACCGGCTCCACGGTCGGCGGCGGCATCATCGCCTTCGGTGCGGTCGTCGCCATCGCCTCGGTCACGCTCGCGGTGATGTACGGGCAGAGCCGCATCCTGATGTCGATGTCCCGGGACGGGCTGATCCCGCGCGTCTTCGAGCAGGTCTCCCCGCGCACCTCCACCCCCATCGCCGGCACACTGATCATCGCCGTCGTCTTCGCCATCCCGGCCGCCTTCGCCTCGCTGGACGCGGTGGTCGACCTGTGCACCATCGGCACACTCGCGATCATGGCCGTGGTCAACATCGCCGTCATCGCCCTGCGCCGCCGCGAGCCCGGCCTGGCCCGCACGTTCCGGGTGCCGCTCTACCCGGTGCTGCCGCTGCTCGGCGTCGGCTTCTGCCTGTACCTGATGTACGAGACCGGCTGGAGCGCTTGGCTCCAGTTCGCCGGCTTCCTGGCTGCCGGCCTGGCCGTGTACGCCGTCTACGGGCGGCGCAACTCCCGGCTGGTCCGACCGGCGGCCGACGTCACGCCGGACGCCGCTGTGCGGGAACCGTCGGCAGTCTGAACCACACCGCCTTGCCGGACTCGGTGGGGCGGTGCCCGCACGACGAGGACAGGGCGCGGATCAGCAGGAGCCCGCGCCCGCCCTCCTGCCACGGGTCCGGCACGGCGAGGGTGGGCCGGGTGAGGTCGCCCGGCGGCGCCGGGTCCGGGTCGTGCACCTCGACCTGGCAGCCGGTCGGCAGCAGCTCCACCACCAGCTCTATGCCGGAGCCCCCAGAGGTGTGCTCGACGGCGTTCGCCACCAGCTCCGCCGTCAGCAGTTCCGCGGTGTCGCTGTCCGCCCCGTGCTCCAGCTCGGCCAGGGCCGTGCGCACCAGGGCACGCGCCACCGGCACGGCCGCGGCGGTGTGCGGCAGCGGGATGCGCCAGGAGGCGGACGAGGTGGGGGGTTCGTACACAGCGAGTCCGTTCATCAGCAGGCTGTCCTGCTTTCGACGTATGAGGATACGGCGCCGCCCCGCAGAGCCCTCGGCCGGGCGCCGTCCGGGACCGTCGGCCCCGGCAACGGGCGGCTTACCCGCCGAAACGCCCCGCCGCGCCGCACGGGTCCCACTGTTACCGGGTCATCGCTCGGCCGTGACGTTCTTCGGCCAATGTCCCGGCCGCCGTATCGCGTACTCGTGACGATGGTCACGGATCGGTGATAGCTTCGAAGGGCAGCGCTCAGTGAGGAGGCCGCCCGCATGAGTCCCTTCACCGGCTCGACCGCCCGCACCCCCGCCTGGGAGCATCTGCGGGTCGAGCACGCCGACGGGGTCGCGACCGTCACCCTGGCCCGCCCCGACAAGCTCAACGCCCTCACCTTCGGCGCCTACGCCGACCTGCGCGACCTGCTCGCCGAACTCTCCCGCGAGCGGTCCGTACGGGCCCTGGTGCTGGCCGGCGAGGGGCGCGGCTTCTGCTCCGGCGGCGACGTCGACGAGATCATCGGCGCCACCCTGTCCATGGACACCGCCCAGCTGCTCGACTTCAACCGGATGACCGGCCAGGTCGTCCGGGCGATCCGCGAATGCCCCTTCCCGGTGATCGCCGCGGTGCACGGCGTCGCGGCCGGCGCCGGTGCCGTCCTGGCCCTGGCGGCGGACTTCCGGGTGGCGGACCCCTCGGCCCGCTTCGCCTTCCTCTTCACCCGCGTCGGCCTGTCCGGCGGCGACATGGGCGCGGCCTATCTGCTGCCCAGGGTCGTCGGCCTCGGCCACGCCACCCGCCTGCTCATGCTCGGCGAACCGGTCCGCGCCCTGGAGGCCGAGCGCATCGGCCTGATCAGCGAGCTGACCGAGGACGGCCGGGCCGACGAGGCCGCCCGTACCCTGGCCCGCCGCCTGGCCGACGGCCCGGCCCTGGCCTACGCCCAGACGAAGGCGCTCCTGACAGCGGAGCTGGACATGCCACTGGCGGCCTCGGTCGAACTGGACGCCTCGACCCAGGCCCTGCTGATGAACGGCGAGGACTACGCGGAGTTCCACGCGGCCTTCACAGAGAAGCGCCCCCCGAAGTGGCAGGGGAGGTAGGCGGATGCTTCCTCGCAAGGGGACTGTGCCAACCCGCATCGCGATAGTCGGAGGCGGCCCAGGGGGCCTCTACGCGGCGGCGCTGCTGAAACGCCTCGACCCGACCCGCGACGTCACGGTGTGGGAACGCAACGCCCCCGACGACACCTTCGGCTTCGGAGTCGTCCTCTCCGACGAAACCCTCGGCGGCATCGAACACGCCGACCCCGTGGTCTACGAAGCCCTCCAGCGACACTTCACCCGCTGGGACGACATCGACATCGTGCACCGAGGCACCCGCCAAACCTCCGGAGGACACGGCTTCGCCGCCCTGGGCCGCAAACGCCTCCTGCAGATCCTGCACGACCGCTGCGAAGACCTCGGCGTCGACCTGCGCTTTCGCACCGAGGCACCGGACACCGACACGCTGGCGGCGACGTACGACCTGGTCATCGCCGCCGACGGAGTCCACAGCACCACCCGCGAGAGGTGCGCCGGCACCTTCCGCCCCCACATCACATCGCACCGCTGCCGCTACATCTGGCTCGCCGCCGACTTCGCCTTCGACGCCTTCCGCTTCGAGATCGCCGAGACCGAACACGGCGTGATGCAGCTGCACGGCTACCCGTACGCGGCCGACGCCTCCACCGTGATCGTCGAGATGCGCGAGGAGGTCTGGCGCGCGGCCGGGTTCGACGAGCTGACCGAGACCGAGTCGATCGCCCGCTGCGCCAAGATCTTCGCGGACGCCCTCGGCGGCCGGCCGCTGCGCTCCAACAACTCCACCTGGACCACCTTCCGCACCGTCGTCAACGACCGTTGGTCGCACGGCAACGTCGTGCTGCTCGGCGACGCCGCCCACACCGCCCACTTCTCCATCGGCTCCGGCACCAAGCTCGCCGTCGAGGACGCGCTCGCGCTCGCCGCCTGCCTCAACGAACAGCCGGACCTCGAACAGGCGCTCACGGCGTACGAGGAGGAGCGCAAGCCGGTCGTCGCCTCGACCCAGCGGGCCGCCCGCGCCAGCCTGGAGTGGTTCGAGAACCTGGCGCTGTACCTGGACCAGCCGCCCCGGCAGTTCGCCTTCAACCTGCTCACCCGCTCGCGCCGCGTCACCCACGACAACCTCCGGCTGCGCGACGCACGCTTCACCGATGCCGTGGAACGGGAGTTCGGCTGCCCGCCCGGCACCCCGCCCATGTTCACGCCGCTGCGGCTGCGCGGGCTGACCTTGCGCAACCGGGTCGTCGTCTCCCCCATGGACATGTACTCGGCGGTCGACGGCGTCCCCGGCGACTTCCACCTCGTCCACCTGGGAGCCCGCGCGCTCGGCGGTGCCGCCCTGGTGATGACCGAGATGGTGTGCGTGAGCGCCGAGGGCCGTATCACGCCCGGCTGCGCCGGCCTGTACACCGGCCGCCAGGCCGAGGCGTGGAAGCGGATCGTGTCCTTCGTGCACGACGCCTCGCCCGGTACGGCGATCGGCGTGCAGCTCGGCCACAGCGGGCGCAAGGGCTCCACCCGGCTGATGTGGGAGGGCATGGACCAGCCGCTGCCCGACGGCAACTGGCCGCTGGTGGCCCCCTCCCCGCTGCCGTACAAGCCGGGCAGCCAGGTGCCGCGCGAGCTGTCCCGGGCACAACTCACCGACATCCGCGAGCAGTTCACCGCAGCCGCCGAGCGGGCCGCCCGGGCCGGCTTCGACCTGCTCGAACTGCACTGCGCGCACGGCTATCTGCTGTCCGGCTTCCTGTCCCCGCTGACCAACCGGCGCACCGACGCCTACGGGGGCTCCCTGGACAGGCGGCTGCGGTTCCCGCTGGAGGTCTTCGAGTCCGTACGCGCGGTGTGGCCCGCGGAGCGGCCGATGACGGTGCGCATCTCGGCCACCGACTGGGCCGAGGGCGGCACCACCGCCGAGGAGGCCGTGGAGATCGCCCGCGCCTTCGCCGGGCACGGTGCCGACGCGATCGACGTGTCGACCGGGCAGGTCGTCGCCGACGAGCGGCCCGAGTTCGGACGGTCGTACCAGACGCCCTACGCGGACCGGATCCGGCACCAGGTGGGCGTCCCGGTGATCGCGGTCGGCGCGATCTCCTCCTGGGACGACGTCAACTCGCTGATCCTGGCCGGGCGCACCGATCTGTGCGCGCTGGCCCGCCCGCACCTGTACGACCCGCACTGGACGCTGCACGCCGCCGCCGAACAGGGTTACACCGGGCCGGGTGCCGTCTGGCCCGCCCCGTACCGGGCGGGCAGCCGCCGCCCGCAGACGGGCCGGACGGACGCGCCGAAGCCCCGGCTCAGCCTCTGAGCACGTCAGCCCTGCAGAGCGTCGGACCCCGGTACACCCGCGAACTCGGCACCCACATCGCGCAGCCGCTCGTGCAGTGCCTGGAACACGGCCACCGAGCGCACCCCGGGCCAGTCGGCGGGCAGCAGCCGCGCGGGCAGGCCTGGGTCGGTGTAGGGCAGGTGGCGCCAGGAGTCGAGGGCGAGGAGGTAGTCGCGGTAGGCGTCCTCGGGCGGGGTGTCGGGCCGCTGCTGCCAGGCGTGCAGCACCGGTTCGTGGCGGTCCAGGAACGCCTCGTGCTCCTTGGCGATGGCCGCCAGGTCCCACCAGCGGGCGACCGCCTCGGCGGTCGGCGTGTAGCCCAGGTGCTCGCCGCGGAAGAAGTCGACGTAGCCGTCCAGTCCCAGCCGCTGCAGCGTGTGCCGGGTCTCCTCGTACAGCCGGGCCGGCGCGATCCACACGCCGGGTGCCGCCGTGCCGAAGCCGAGGCCGGCCAGCCGGGAGCGCAGCACATGCCGCTTCTGCCGCTCCGACTCCGGCACCGAGAACACGGCCAGCACCCAGCCCTCGTCCTCGGCCGGCGTGGCGGCGTAGATGCGGCGGTCGCCGTCCGCCAGCAACTGCTCGGCCTGCGGGGAGAGTTCGTAGCCGGCGGCGCCGCGCTCGGTGCGGGCCGGCAGCAGCAGCCCGCGCCGTTTCAGCCGGGACACCGAGGAGCGCACCGAGGGGGCGTCGACCCCTACCGCGGCCAGCAGCCGGATCAGCTCGGCCACGGGCACCGGGCCCGGGACGAAGCGGCCGTAGGCACCGTAGAGCGTGACGATCAGGGACCGGGGAGCGTGCGGGTCGGACACGTTGATCATTTTAGGTCGTCGGTATCGCTGCTGGTCACGTTCGCCTCACCCGCCCGCGCGCAGCCGGAACCGCTGGAGTTTGCCGGTCGCCGTGCGGGGCAGCGCGTCCAGGAACACCACCTGGCGCGGGCACTTGTACGGCACCAGTTCGGACTTGACGTGCGCGCGCAGCGCCTCGGCGTCCTGCGGGGCGCCCTCCTTGACGACGACGTAGGCGACCACCACCTGCCCGCGGTCCTCGTCGGGCCGTCCCACGACCGCCGCCTCGACCACGTCCGGGTGGCGCAGCAGGGCGTCCTCCACCTCCGGTCCGGCGACGTTGTACCCGGCCGTGATGATCATGTCGTCGGCGCGGGCGACATAGCGGAAGTAGCCGTCGTCGTCGCGGACATACGTGTCGCCGGTGAGGTTCCAGCCGTCCCGCACGTACTCGCGCTGGCGCGGGTCGTCGAGATAGCGGCAGCCCACCGGGCCGCGCACGGCGAGCAGTCCGGGCTCCCCGGCGGGCAGTTCCCGGCCGTCGGCGTCCTGCACCCGCGCCTGCCAGCCCGGCACCGGGACGCCGGTGGTGCCAGGCCGGATGTCGTCGTCGGCGGCGGAGAGGAAGATGTGCAGCAGCTCGGTGGCGCCGATGCCGTTGATGATCTTCAGGCCGGTCCGCTCGTACCAGGCGTGCCAGGTGGCCGCCGGCAGGTTCTCGCCGGCCGAGACGCAGCGGCGCAGGTGGGACACGTCGTGGTGGTCGAGCTCGGGGAGCATCGCCCGGTACGCGGTCGGCGCGGTGAACAGCACCGAGACGCGGTGCTCGGAGATGGCGGGCAACAGCTGGGCGGGATGGGCCTGTTCGAGCAGCAGGGCACTGGCCCCGGCCCGCAGCGGGAAGACGACCAGACCGCCGAGGCCGAAGGTGAAGCCGAGCGGGGGAGAGCCGGTGAACACGTCGTCGGGGGTGGGTCTGAGCACGTGCCGGGAGAAGGTGTCGGCGATCGCGAGGACGTCCCGGTGCAGGTGCATGCAGCCCTTGGGGCGGCCGGTGGTGCCGGAGGTGAAGGCGATCAGCGCCACGTCGTCGGCGGCGGTGTCCACGGCCGGGTACGGGGTGCCGGGCGCCGGGCGGTTGAGCAGGTCGCCGGGGCCGTCACCGCCGTAAGTGGTGATGGACAGGCCCGGTATCTCGGCCTTGGCCAGGTCGTCGACCGCGCGGATGTCGCACAGCGCGTGCCGCACCCGGGCGATCTCGCAGATCGTGGCCAGCTCGTGCGGCCGCTGCTGGGCCAGCACGGTGACGGCGATCGCGCCCGCCTTCAGCACCGCCAGCCAGCAGGCGGCCAGCCACGGCGTGGTCGGGCCGCGCAGCAGCACCCGGTCGCCGGGCACGACCCCGAGGTCGCGGCCGAGCAGATGCGCGAGCCGGTCGACGCGGGCGCGCAGCTCGCCGTACGTCCAGACGCCCCCGTCCGGGGTACGGAACGCGGGGCGCTCGTCCGGGGGGCCCTGAAGCAGGACGCCGGCGCAGTTCAGCCGTTCGGGGTAGCGCAGCTCCGGGAGGTCGAAGCGGAGCTCGGGCCACTGCTCGCGCGGCGGGAGGTGGTCGCGCGCGAAGGTGTCCAGGTGCGCCGTGGTCGTCATGGCGGTTCGCCCCCTTGCCGGGTCGGGCGGGGTGGTGGGCTCGCTGAACGGGTCGACCTGTCGGGCCGGCTCATCCGGAGCGTATCGCCTTGGTGACGACAGTCAACGGTACGCGATATCGTCGAGGCGAGCCCGAGGGAGAGGGGACCGGCAATGCCCGCATTCTCGCTCGAACCGGAACAAACCGCCTGGTGTGCCGAGCTGCGCACCCTGGCCGCGGAACGGCTGCGCCCGCTCGCCGAGAAGGGCGAGCCCGGCCGCGTCAACCGCGCCCTCGTCTCCGAACTGGGGCGGCTCGGACTGCTGCGCCGCCTCTTCGCCTCGGGCGCGCTCGACCTGTGCCTGATGCGGGAGTCCCTGGCCTACGCCTGCACCGAGGCCGAGACCGCCCTCGCCCTCCAGGGCCTGGGAGCCCACCCCGTCCACGCCCACGGCACCCCGGCCCAGCGGGAGCGCTGGCTGCCCGCCGTGACCGAGGGCACGGCGATCGCGGCGTTCGCCCTCAGCGAGCCGGACGCGGGCTCGGACGCGGCGGCGCTGTCACTGGCGGCCGAACCCGACGGCCCCGGACGCTGGCGGCTCACCGGCGACAAGTGCTGGATCTCCAACGCGCCCGAGGCCGACTTCTGCACCGTCTTCGCCCGTACGACGCCCGGGGCCGGCGCCCGCGGCGTCACCGCCTTCCTGGTCCCGGCCGACCGGCCCGGACTGACCGGCAGCGCCCTGGAGATGCTCTCCCCGCACCCCATCGGCGCCCTGCGCTTCGACGCCGTGCCCGTGAGTGCCGACGACGTCCTCGGCGAGGTGGACCGCGGGTTCGCCGTCGCCATGGGCACCCTCACCCTGTTCCGGCCCAGCGTCGGCGCCTTCGCCGTCGGCATGGCCCAGGCCGCCCTGGACGCCACCCTCGCCCACACCGCCCGCCGCGGCGCCTTCGGCGGCACGCTGAGCGACCTGCAGACCGTCTCCCACCAGGTCGCCGAGATGGCCCTGCGCACCGAGGCCGCCCGGCTGCTGGTGTACGCGGCGGCGGCCGCCCACGACACGGGCGCCGCCGATGTGCGCGGGCGGGCGGCGATGGCGAAACTGCTCGCCACCGAGACCGCGCAGTACGTCGTCGACACCGCCGTCCAGCTGCACGGCGCCCGCGCGCTGCGACGTGGCCACCTGCTGGAGCACCTCTACCGCGAGGTCCGCGCCCCGCGCATCTACGAGGGCGCCAGCGAGGTCCAGCGCGGCATCATCGCCAAGGAGCTGTACGCCCGACGGGAGGCCACCGAGTGACCGCCGAGCGCGTCAACCCGCCCGGGATGTCCCCGCCCGCCGGCTTCTCCCACGCCGTCGTCGCCACCGGCTCCCGGGTGGTCTTCCTCGCCGGGCAGACCGCCCTGGACGCCGACGGCAAGGTCACCGGGGCCACCCTGCCCGAGCAGTTCGCGCGGGCCCTGGCCAACCTGCTGACCGCGCTGC
>NZ_PQSS01000128.1 GCF_002920535.1 Streptomyces sp. Ru71
GCAGTTCGCGCTGTAGCGGACGCATCCGGCGGGCGGGGTGTGGCTTTGATCCCACTCATGCTGCGCGGCCGTGAGCGATCCGCCTGCCAGGAGAGCCACAAGGAGGTGTGCGATCACCGTCCAGCGGGCGCGGAAGACAGCCGCGACAACTGCCAGGACGAGCACGGCGATCAGCAACACCCGTAGCCGCTCGATGTGCGCGAGGCCGGCCGCGTCGATTCCTGCCTTGTCGCCTTGCGCTGCCCATACCTCCAGGCCGTAGCCGTATATCCAGTCCAGCACGAGCCATGCGGCCTCCAACAGGAACAGCGGGATCGCAAGGGCGAGGTCCACGCCCAGGCGTGTTCTGCGCGACCACGGGCGCCGACGGCCTGGGACTGGGAGGGTGTCGGTCATGGGTGCAGGGTGCCGTGGCTGGTGGTGATCCACATGAGTACCCGTACTCATCTGCCGGTCCTCGCGGGAGCAGCCGAGTGTCGCGAACTGACCCGTGGAGCCCGTGTTCGGGCCGCTCACCTCAGTGCAGCTGACCGTGGTCGAGACGTGCTTGAGGTTCGTGCCGTCCTCGCTGCAGATCGCGTAGGCGTAGGTCATGTTGTTCTGGTCGCCAGCGACGGGCGACGCCGGGTGTCGCGGGCATGCGACGGAGGCCGGGCCGGCCGTAAGGGGCTTCAGAGGTTGAGAAGCCCCTTGTGCGTACCGCCGAAGCCCTGCTGTTCGTCGACAAGGTGGATCTCCAGGATCCAATGGGCCTGCCACCCTCCGTGCACGATGCGGCGGAGAGGCTGGTCGTTGTCGGGGCAGAGGAACGCGTGACCATGGTGGAAGTCCGTGGCCGGGTCCGCTCCGACCAGGCGGCCGACGTGCCCTCCGCCCAGCGTCCAGCCGGCCTTGGCGGCAACGGCCTGGACCTCGGCGTACAGTTGCCTGCCCGTGATGCCGGTATCCGTGTAGAACGCCTTGCGGCCGGCGTCGAACACCCTCGGCAGATCCTCGACGAGACTGTGCTTGTGCGGGTCGTTGCCGAAAGCGACGGTACGGGCAAACTGCGTTTCGTAGCCACGGAGAATGGGACCGAGATCGGCGACGACGACGTCGTCTTCCCCGACGACGCGGTCGGGCGGCTCCGGTTCGTACGGGGTCATGGTGTGGGGGCCCGACCTGATGACCGGCTCTGTCCGTCGCGCGGCTGGGCCGTACGCCTGCCTTGCCAGGTCCCCGATCCACCTGCCCGCCTCGCGTGTACCACGACCGGGCGTGATGACGTCGCGGGCCATGACGTCGGCGAACAGGGCTTCGGCCATCCGCTGCGCCTCCGCCAGCCCCAGAGCTCGCAGCCGCTCGTCCATGCGGTCGGGCTCCGTCATCGTGCCGTTCCTCTTCTTCGTGCTGCTTTCAAGGTGTCGAGCGCACTCTGAGTCGATGGCGCCGCAGCCGATGTGATCGGCTCTGAAGAGCCAGTGACTTGCCTCCTTCCGTGGACACCTTCTGGCAACCATCCTGCACATGCGGGCCAGTCTTCGACAATTAACTGGCAAATGCCCAGCTGATGGCACAATGCAGGTCGCTTGTGAGCGCCAGACGTTGGAGGTAACGACAATGCGGATGCGCTTGTCGCCGCGCTGAACCGAGGACGACATCGCGGGCCACCCCGCGTCTTCACCAGTCCCAACCAGTTGGCTGGATCAGGGCCTGTCCGCCGGATCTGTGCTGTGGCCCCCGGAGGGTTCATGCGGCGATCATCCTCATGTGTTCTACGAAGACCTAACCGAGTACGACTACCTGCCCGAGGACTCGTTCACGGACAGGGAGTCCGGCTTCTACGCGCTCCGGTACCGCCCCGCGTACTCACGCCTCAACGTCGGCTGGCTGGAGGCCGGCCGACCGTATCGGCGAGGTCCGGTCCCTCCGGAGTTCGTCGAGAACTGCAGCGCGCTGGCCCCATGTTCCTTTCCCCTGGATCCCGCATGGGGTGCAACGCCTGTCGGAGTAGCGGCTCCCAGTTGACCAGCCTCGGCACTGCTCGGCCTTGCGGTTGGCAGGGCGTGCCGTTGCCGGAGGGAAGGGGCTGCAGTCCCTCCGGGCCCGCCCCGCCAGGGGGCAGGCCCGGAGGCCCAAGGTCACCAGTGGATCTTCCCGGGCGCCACCCGCGTCCGCCGCTGGGTCGACCGCTTCACCCTCTGCCCTGCTCGGCGCAGGCCGTGGACGCGCTGCTCAGTGGGTGGCCGGGATCTGCTGCGTGATGCAGTGGACGCCGCCACCTCCCCAGGCCAGCGTGGTCGCGGGGACGCCCACCACCGTCTTGGAGGGGAACAGCGACTGGATGACCGCCAGCGCCGGAGTGTCACTGGACGGGATGTTCGCGGTGGGGACAACGATGCCGGTGGCCGTCGGGTAGTAGTTCGTGTAGCTGAAGGTGATCACCCGGTCGGTGCCCACGGTGAACTTCGGCAGGAACGGCATCTCCGTCAGCTGGAACCGGCGCCCGCGGGCATCCGTGGCCGACTGGAGGATGCGCTTGTTGCGCAGCAGCCGCGGATAGTTGGGATCGTTGGTGTCGGAGGGCATGTTGATCAGCAGGGAGGCCGGCCCGGCGTAGGCCGCGACCAGGTCGACATGGCCGTCGGTGATGGTGTCGCCGTACATGCCGTACGGCAGCCAGATCATCTTGCGGGCGCCGTAGGCGTCCAGCAGGGCCGCCTCGATCTGTGCCTTCGTCAGGTTCGGGTTGCGGTTGGGGTTCAGCAGGCACTCCTCGGTGCCGATGATCGTGCCCTCGCCGTCCTGGAGCAGGGCGCCGCCCTCGAAGACCAGGTCGACGGGGAGGCGGGGCACGCCGAGGTAGTCGCAGACGCCGACCGGGAGCAGGTCGTCCTTGTCGTGCGGGAACTTGTTGCCCCAGCCGTTGAAGGCGAAGTCGAGGCCCAGCAGGCGGGTGCCGGTGGCGTCGACGCCGAAGATGGGGCCGTTGTCGCGGGGCCAGCAGTCGTTGATCGGGTACTCGATGACGGTGATGCCGGGGCCGACCTTGGAGCGTACGAAGTCGCCCGTCCCGGTGTTGGCTACCATGGTGACCGGCTCAAACCGGGCGACGGCGCGGGCGACGGCCGCGACCTCGTCCTGGACCGCCGGGAGCTTGTCCCCCCAGTTGTCGGCGGCATCCCAGGGGAAGGCCATGAGACACCCAGCGTGTGGCGCCCACTCACCGGGGACGGTGTAGGTCGCGCCGTTGTACGTGGCCGCCTCGGCCGGGCCGGCCGCGACGGCGAGGCCGGCCCCCGTCGCGGCGGTCAGAGCGGCGGAGCTCCTCAGGAAGCGGCGCCGGGACATGGCAGAAGCATTCATGGAAAGACCCTTCTGGAGTGGTTGCACTTGCTGGGGGTGGCGATTGTGGTGAGCGGCCGTTTCACCCGTCTGGCTACGGCGCCGACGCGGGCGAAGACGGGGACGGCGGCGTCTCGGCCGGAGCCGGGGCCGGGCCGGCAGATGTGCCGTCGGCGGCCGCGATCCGCTCGTGTGGCCGGCGGATGAGCAGGTAGAGCACGCCGGTGCCGAGCACGACGGCGACGCCGAGCGGCGCGGCCCAGATCTGGTACCAGGGCGCCCCGGGCGGTGCGAGCAGGGTGCGCGGCCAGCAGACGTTGACCACTTCGAACCCGGCCCACAGCGCGGCCAGGACGTTGAGCGCCGTCCCCCAGCGGCCCAGCCGGATCGCACCGGCGGGCACCCACGTCCCGCGCAGCCGGGCGACGAGCGCGGCGGCGGACACCAGGAAGAACGGCACGAAGGTGGCTGCCGTGCCGAAGGAGATCAGCGATCCGATGGCGGTGGCGTTCAGACCCAGCAGCAGGGCGGAGGCGGAGACCAGTGTGGAGGCGACCAGGCCCCCGATGGGCGCGGCCCGCCGGTTGACCTTGCGGACCTGGGCGGAGAAGGGGAACACGCCGTCGCGGGCCAGCGAGTAGAGCCCCCGGGCGGCGCCGCCCTGCGAGGCCATCGCGCAGGCCAGGAAGCTGACCAGCACGATCGCCACGAACGGCTTGTCGGACCAGGAGCCGAACGAGGTGACCACGGCCGTCGTCACCGGGTCGACGTCCTTGCCCGCCACGGCCGCCGCCGTGTCGGGGTAGGAGATGGCGACGGCCACCGCGTTGAGCATGACGACCGCGCCCACGGAGAGCAGAGCCCACCACATGGCCCGGGGCACCTGCCGGGCCGCGTCCTTGGTCTCCTCGGCGGTCGACACGCAGGCGTCGAAGCCGATGAACGCCCAGCCGGCCACCGCGACGACCGCCATGAACGCCATGGGCAGGGAGCCGTCCGACAGCTTTTCGGCGCCGAAGGTGTGGGTGAACATCGAGACCGGGTGCTTGCGGAAGAACAGCAGCAAGGACAGCCCGACCAGGACGGAGGCGATCGCCTCGCCCGCGATGCCGGCCGACACGAACCAGCGCAGCATGCCGATGCCGTAGGCGTTGACCAGGGAGCAGGCCAGCACGATCGCCATCGCGACCGCGACCAGGGCGCCCGGAGACGGTACGGCACCGAAGAGGGCGAAGACCCACGGCGCGGCCAGGTAGGCGACGGTGGTGTTGCCGAACATCACGGCGAACTGCCACACCCAGCCGCCCAGCCAGCCGAACCTGGGGCCGATGAGCCGCCGGCCCCACTGATAGGGCCCGCCGGCCAGCGGCCACTGGGAGGTGAGTTCGCTGTAGACGTTGACGACCAGGCACTGTCCGGCCAGGACGACGGGGAGCGCCCAGACCCAGGCCGGTCCGGCGATCATCGTCGCGATCATCGAGACGGCGTAGAGGGCGACGACCGGGGACACCACCGCGAACCCCATCGAGATGTTGCCCAGGATGTTCAGGCTGCGGCGCAGTTCTTGCTGGTAGCCGAGCGCCTCCAGGCGTACGGCGTCCCCGTCCTCGGGGGGCAGGGGTTGGGGCTGGGATCGGGGCATGGGCGTACCTCGCCTTGTCGCACGAGCTAAAACTAACTTTGTTAGGCGGCGACCGTAGAGGCCTGACCGGCGCTTGGGAAGACCCTCCGGGTGAGTAACCTTGCCGAGTTGCCGAGATGCCGAGTTCGTGAAGGGGCGGGTCGTGGGCCGACCACACCAGGCGGTACTGAGCCGGAAGGCCATCGCGCGCGCCGCGCTGGACTTCATCGACGACCACGGCTACGAGGCACTCACCATGCGCGCCCTCGCCGACCGGCTCGGCGTGCGCGGCGCCTCGCTCTACCACCACGTCCGCTCCAAGGACGACATCCTCGACGCGGTCGGAGAACTCCTCGACGCCGAGATCGACGTCAGCCCGCTGCGGGACCGGCCCTGGCAGGAAGGCATCGCCGCCTACGCCCGCGGGTACCGCCGAGTCTTCCTGCGGCACCCCAACGCCATCTCACTCGTCGCCCGCCGCGGGGTACGCGGCACGGACGCCCTGCGCGAGTACGACACCCTGCTGGACACCCTCATCCGGGCCGGAGTCCAGCCCGCGCAAGCCCTCGAAGTCGGCGCCGCCATCGACTTCCTGGTGCTCGGCTCCGCCCTGGAGACCTACACAGCCGGCTTCACCCGACCACCAGGCGAATACCGCCCCGCCTATCCCGCCCTCGCCGACACCCTCGAAGCCGCCACCCGAGACGACCCCGATCCCGCGGCCCTGGACGACCGCGGCTTCGAACGAGGCCTCACCCTCCTCCTGACCGGCCTCGCCCACGAGCTGGCGTCCGACTGACCTCCGACCCGCTCGGCGTCGACGGCCATAGGGACAGCCCCACCCCTGGGCCTTCGCCCCTTCGCGGTCAGCGGCTCAGCAAGCCGCGGCGGGCAACGCGTACAGTGTGCACGGGCGCGGTGAGATCATGAGGAGTCTGTGTTGACCGCCGTCAGCCTTGAGCACACCACCGTCCCGGCCGACACCGGCGAGGTGACCCTGCTGATAGCCCGCCGGGTGGAGCCTGGCCACGAAGCCGCGTTCGAGCGGTGGGCGAAGGGCATTCTCGAAACCGCGGCAACCTTTCCCGGCCACCTCGGATACGGCTTCTTCCGCTCCTCCGGCGGCGACGCCCCCTGGTTCCTGGTCCATCGATTCCGTGATGCGGAGGCCTGCCGGGCGTGGCAGGAATCGCCGGAACGCGCGGCCTGGTTCGCCGACTGCGAGGGACACCACCACACCGAGATCGCCCGACGGCAACTGACCGGAATGGAGACCTGGTTCGCCAAGCCGGGCTCCACCCGGCCCGCACCTCCGAGGTGGAAGATGGCGATCAGCGCGACCCTGGCGATCTACCCCATCTCCGTCCTCGGCAGCCTCTTCCTCGTGCCACACCTGACCTCACTCCCCGTCCTGGCCAGCAGCCTGGTCGTGGCCTGCGTCTTCAACGTGCTCATGACCTACGTCTCGATGCCGGCCGTGAGCAGACTCCTTCGCCGTTGGCTCACCTCCTAGCACAGCCCTCGCCCGTTCCCCTCCAAGCCCGTGGATATGCTCGCGCCATGCCACCACAGGGACGCATGGTCAAGGCGGCACGCTGGCCGGCGGTTTGGGCCGCGTTCACCGTCGTCATGCGCTTCGCCACCGGCCTTGCGGGCATCTACAGGGGCTGGTCGGTCACTGCGGTGACGTCCGTGTTGATCGTCGCCTGCTGGTACCTGGTCTCGCGGGTGCGGTCCCGCAGGAGTGCCCTGCTTTCCTCACCCCGGACCCGGCCGTGATCATGCGTAGGGTGGTTCTCGCGCTCTGAGGAAGCGCCATCCTGAAATCAAACATATGACCGATCGGTTCCGACGCGCCTGACGCTGCTCCGCAGGCGCTGTCGGCCGATCACGCGCGTGCAGGTACTCGACGATGAGTTTTTGATGGATGTGCGGTCTACCTGTCGACGAAGGGAGCGCACCATGCGCAAGATCATCGTTTGCACGTTCCTGACACTGGACGGCGTCATGCAGGCGCCGGGCGGACCGGACGAGGACGCTGAGAGCGGCTTCGAGCACGGCGGCTGGCAGAAGCCGGTGGACGACGAGGAGGTCGGCGCGGCCATCGCCGGCTGGTACGAGGACTTCGACGCGATGCTGCTCGGCCGCAAGACGTACGAGATCTTCGCGTCGTACTGGCCGAACGCCGATCCCGGCAACCCGTTCACCGATCGGATGAACAGCATGCACAAGTACGTGGCGTCCCGGACCCTGACGTCCGTCGAGTGGCAGAACTCCACGCTGCTGGAGGGCGACGTCGTCGATGCCGTACGCAAGCTGAAGGCGTCCGACGGCGGAAACATCAGCGTCGTCGGCAGCGGGGACCTCGCCCAGACCCTCATGAAGCACGGCCTCGTAGACGAGTACCGGCTGACCATCCACCCGGTGATCATCGGCACCGGCAAGCGGCTGTTCGCCGACGGAGCGATCCCCACCGCGCTGGAGCCGGTCAGCGTCTCGACGACGAAGGGCGGCACCGTCGTCGGCGTCTACCGGCCCACCGGCAAGCCCAGCTACGACAGCTACTAGGCACTTCGCGGCTTCGGGGCAACCCCAGGGCGGGGTCGGGAGCGGGCCTGCGGAACTAGGCCCGTTCACGGGTGTCGAGATGAGGCCGCCGGCTCCGTCCTCGGTATACCGGTGGCCTCGGAGGGCCACACAGACGCAGAGGGAGAACCATTCATGACGCTTCAGCGGATGGACAACGTCGGCATCGTCGTCGAAGACCTGGACGCCGCCGTCGCCTTCTTCACCGAACTGGGCATGGAGGTCGAAGGCAAGGCGCAGATCGAGGGCCTCTTCGCGGATCAGGCGGTCGGACTCGACGGAGTCCGCAGCGACATCGCGATGATGCGGACGCCGGACGGCCACGGCAAGCTGGAGCTCGCGCAGTACCACTCCCCCGCGGCGATGCGCGACGGATCGCACAACCCGCCGCCGAACACGCTGGGCCTGCACCGGGTGATGTACGCCGTCGACGACATCGACGACACCATCGCCCGCCTGCGCCCCCATGGCGCCGAACTCATCGGCGAGGTGGCGCAGTACGAGGACATGTACCGCCTGTGCTACCTCCGCGGCCCCTCGGGCATCATCCTGGCCCTGGCCGAACAGATCAGCTGACGGCCGGTCCGACGGGTTGCAGTGTCTCGGCTCGGAGGTGGGAGTCGGCAAGCGAGGGATAGTCGGTGTAGCCGGTCTTGCCACCCGTGTACATCAGGCCCTGCTCCCGAACCTGGTTGATCGGCGCACCGATGCGCAGTCGTTCGACCAGGTCGGGGTTGGCGAGGAACGGGCGGCCGAGTGAGATCAGGTCGGCTCCGGCGGCGAGGAGCCGCTCGCTCTCGTGCCTGCCCCCGTCATCCGGCAGCGGCTTGCCCCATCCCAGGACCGGGTTGGCGATCAGCGTGCCGGGCCACGCCTTACGGATCTCCTGGAAGAGTGGCTGGTCGGGATCCGCGAAGACAACGTGCAGATAGGCCAGTCCGGCGTCGGCCAGGGCAGCGATGAGGGCCGGGTAGATCTCCTCGGTGTCGCCCTCGTGTATGCCGTTGACGGTGATTCCGGGTGAGATCCGCACGCCCACCCGCTCGGGGCCGATCGCGTCGGCGACCGCGCGCACCACCTCCACCGTGAACCGGATGCGGCCGGCGACCGAGCCGCCGTAGGCGTCGGTGCGGTGGTTGGTGCCCTGTGCCAGGAACTGGTGCAGGAGGTAGCCGTTGGCGGCGTGCACCTCCACACCGGCGAAGCCGGCGTCGATGGCGTTGCGGGCGGCAGCGGCGAAATCGGCCACGGTGGCGCTGATCTCGTCGGTCGTCATCTCACGGGGTACCACTGCGTCCTGGTGTCCGCCGGGGGTGTAGATCGTCTCCGGGAGCGGCACGGGCGAGGGCGCAACCGGCGTCAGGCCACTGGTGTCGGGATGACCGATCCGGCCACCGTGCTGCAGCTGCAGGAACATCCGGCCACCCGCGGTGCGCACGGCATCGGTGACGCGTCGCCATCCGGCCACGTGCGCTTCGTTGTAGATCGCGGTGATGTTGGGGTAGGTCTGCCCCACGGCGTTCGGCGTCGACGCCTCGGCGATGATCAGACCCGCTGAGGCACGCTGGGCGTAGTAGGTGGCCATGATGGGTTGCGGGACGCCGTCGGCTGCGGCGCGGTTGCGGGTCATGGGCGCCATCACCAGACGGTTCGGCAGGTGCAGGGCGCCGAGGAGGGCGGGTTCGAAGAGGCGGGAGTCGACCGGTGCGTTCGTCATGCCGAGCACGGTAGAAGTTGACACCGGTGTCAGGTTCAAGCCCCGGCCACGCATGCGGGGGTGGCGCGTGCGGATCGTGAACCGGCTCGGCGAAGTGGCGTGAGCGACGGTTCGTCGCGGCGCGAGGCCCAGGGTTGGTGACGGCCGAGCGTACCGCGCCCGCCTGTTCACCTTGGGCCGATCGTCTGCGGCAGCCGGCAGTGCCCACTGCGTGTCACCTGGACGCATAGCCGAGTTGATATAGATTGCTCGATTATGGGAGAAAATGGCCGAATCGGCCGTCGATCGGTGCTCAAGGCCTTCCCCGTCGCGGGCCTCGCTACGGCGTCCAGCGAGCTGTGGGACGGGCGGCGCACGGCGGCACCGACGTCGTTCCCGCAACCCGCGGTGTCGGCCTCGCGCCGCGTGTCCGGCTCAGGGTCGCCGGTGCTCCAGCAGACGCTGGACGTGCGGTTCTCGGAGGTCGTCGTACCGGGTCACGGGTCGGTCACCACTCGCGCCTACAACGGGACGATCCCGGGGCCGACCCTGCGCGTGCGCGGCGGGGACATCATGCGGCTGACACACATCAACGGCCTGCCGCCCAACCCCTCCCACACCGGTGGCCACAACACCCCGCACCACGCCAACAGCTTCAACCTGCACACCCACGGGATGCACGTCTCGCCGTCCGGGCACGCCGACAACGTCCTGCGCGAGTTCGCGCCGCGCACCCCGGAAGAGGTCGCCGCCGGCGCCCCGGAGCCGCGGTACAAGACCACCATCCACGTCCCGGCCGACCACCCGGCCGGCACCTACTGGTACCACCCGCATCTGCACGGATCCACCGCCGAGCAGCTCGTCGGCGGCATGGCCGGGGTGATCATCGTCGAAGGCGACGTCGATGAGGTCCCGGAGATCAAGGCGGCCGCCGACGTCGTCGTCTGCATCAACGAACTCAAAATGAAGAACGGCAGGGTCCCTGCCTTCACCTCGGATCGCTGGGTGACGGGCATCCCCTCCACCTTCACTGTCAACGGCGCGGTCAACCCCACCCTCCGGCTGCGCCCGGGCGAGGTCCAGCGCTGGCGGCTCGTCGCCGCGACGGCCTTCACCGCCCTGCGGCTCCAGGTCAGCGGGGACGGCGGAGACCTGCCGCTGCATCAGATCGCGCAAGACGGCGTCACCTTCGCCACACCCGTCTCCCTGCGCGCGGTGGACATGGCCATGGGCAACCGCGCCGACGTGCTGGTCCAGGCGACGAAGCCCGGCACGTACGAACTGCGGGCCCACGCTGTGACCGTACCGCTGATGACGATCGAGGTCGCTGGAGAGCCCATCAAGCCGCCGATGAAGCTGCCGACCTCGTTGCCGCAGGGCCTGCCGTTCCTCGACGAGAGCGACATCACCGACCCCCACGCCGACCGGGAGGTCATCTTCCACACCGATGCGGGCGTCTTCTCCGGGCCCTATCCGAGTGCCTTCCGCATCCTCGGCGCCGGCGCAACACCCGCGGCCGACCCCGACGGCGATCTCACCCGCGACCCGGCCTACGGCCTGTTCGACCCCGCCTACACCAACCACACTCTGCGACTTGGCACCGTGGAACGCTGGACCATCCGTACCGACGGAACCATGCCGGCGCACCACCATCCCTTCCACCTGCACACCAACCAGGTCCTCCTCACCCACCGCGACGGCGAACGGCTCGACCCGCCGGTCTGGCACGACACCGTCAGCCTGGCCGGCGGCAAATCCGCCGGCTCGGTCACGTTCCTGGTCAGGTACGAGGACTTCACCGGCCGCACGATCGCCCACTGCCACCAACTCCACCACGAGGACCTGGGCATGATGCAGCAAGTCCACTACGTGGATTGAACTGACCGCGTTCTCAGGGCGCGTACGCCGTAGCCGCATGTGCAGGCCGGTGCCTGCTGCCGCTCGGGCAGCAGGCATACGGCTCATCGGGCAGCAGGCATGC
>NZ_PQSS01000129.1 GCF_002920535.1 Streptomyces sp. Ru71
CCCTCGGCCGGCTCGCCCAGGGCGGCGGTCGACGGGCGGATGGTCAGCGTGGACGGGCCCTGTCCGGTGAGGGTGAGCGTCCCGCGGCGGGTGACGGCACGGCCGACCGCCGGTCCGGCCGGCGCCTCGGGGAGCCGGGCAAGCCCCAGGCCCGGCAGGCTCAGCCGGCCGTCGGTGAGCACCACTCTCAGGTCCGCCTCCGTCCCGGCCAGCAGGGAGGCGGAGACGGCCAGCGCGCACAGGTGGCCCGTCTCGGTCCACAGCGCCGGTCCCGACGCCGTGCCGTACAGCCGGCGCAGCACATGGGCCATCCAGCCGCCGGTGGCGGGGGCGAGCAGGAGACGGTCCACCGGACCGGGCGCCCGCCGGGACGCCTCCTTGACGACCCGCCAGGCGTCGGCGGCCGGGGTCAGCGGGGTGGGCAGCGCCTCGAAGCGGTCCAGCAGGGTGCGCAGGAGCAGCAGCCGGCGGGTCCGTTCGCTGCGTTCCAGGAAGGCCATCGCCTCGGCCGAGCCTCCGCCTGCGGCGAGCTCCGCGAAGAGGCCCGTGGGCATGCGGAGGTGGGGCTGGCACTGCTCGCTGGTCATCGGGACCTCCGGTCGCAGGGCGGACGTACGGGGGCCCGGCTCACGTCACGGACCTGACGGGACCTCGGCGCGGGGGCCGGGCTACTCGGCCCGCGCGCCGCCTCCCTCGCCCCCTCCGCGCATGCCGCCGCGTGCGCGCAGGACCTCCCGCAGCAGGCGGTGCGCGTCGGGGAGCGGGTCGAGACCGTCCACCTCGGTCAGGGGCAGCGCCGCGAGGTCGGCCAGGTCCGACTCCCAGCCGTCGGCGCCCCGGGCGCGGGCCGGTTCACGAACGGCTTCGGCTTCTCGCAGTGCGGACAGCTGGTCCAAGACGGTCCCCCTTCTCGCACGGTGGCACGCAATGCCCCGCATTCTTTTCCATCATGGCCATTCATGCCCACGTCGAAAACCGTACGATCACGCCACTCGATCATCTCTGATCGCGCGGGCGCCCCGCCCAGGACGCGAAGTCCCGCAGTGCCGCGTCGAGTTCTCGGCCCCGCCCGGGGTCGTCGTCGACGGACACCACCGCGTCGTAAAGCTCCCACAGCGCCTCGGGACGGTTGCGGGCGAGCCCGTTGAGGATGCCGGCGGCGTCCGTGCGTGCCCTGGGATGACGCGGCAGCGTCCCTGTGACGGCAGGGCCCAGCGTGGCGACCACGGTCTGCCGTTCGGTGGGGTCGCCCATCAGCGGATAGGCCATCAGGGCGTCCACCGCCCGCTGCAGCGGGGAGGGGGCTCGGGGGCCGGCGGGAGGCGGGGACGGGGTCAGGGTTTCGCCGCGCTCGGGGCTTTGCAGCCGGATCTCCGGATACTGCAGAGTTCGGCCCGCTTCCCTGAGAGCCGCGATGCGTGCCCGGACGGCCGGAAACAGTTCCTCCGGATCGGGCGGGGCGGGCAGCGCGCCCGCGCGTTCGGCCAGCAGGCCGAGCGTCACGTCGGAGAACAGACCGGTGCCGCGCACCGGGTCGTTGGCGGCGGCCCGGCCACGGCCGGCGGCCCGCAGCACGGTCTGCCGGTGCACCAGGGTGCGCCGGCCCATCGGCAGGGCGTCCGGGGGCAGTTGCTCGCGCAGCGCGAGATCCTCCTCGAAGGTCTCGCAGGCGTCCACGACCCACAGCTGCTCGGTGAGGCCGGGCACGGCGTCACTGCGGTAGCGCTCCAGCGCGGAGTCCAGGTCGATGCCGAGCTTGTCGGCGGTCGTGGCGTCCGCGCAGAACAGCCGCAGATGCCCGGACCGGTCCAGGGCGCCGTGGCCGCCCCACCACACCCACAGCACCTCGCCCTGCGCCCGGGGCAGTTCCTGCACGAGCACACGGCGCAGGGTGGCCTGGTCGGCGGGCTCGTGGGGGACTTCGGGGCGGTAGGGCGGCAACGGCGCCAGGTGCAGGCGGAGTTGCCCGGAGGGTACGCCCGCCGCGCGCAGCAGGGCGTGGAAGCGGACCGCGTCACGGGCCGGGCCGGGCAGGTCCCAGGCAGGCCCTGCGCCGTAGGACTCGACGCCGACGATCAGGGCGTGGACGCGGGCCGGGTCGACGGCGGCCGACGGGGAGGGGCCGGTCACGGCAGGCGGTCCACGATGTGCCGGTAGACCACGTGGTTGGTCCAGTAGGCACTGTGCGCTGCCGGGAACGGCTGGCGGCTGTCGACGGCGATGTCGGTGACCCGGCCCGGGAAGAGCGCGGCGCCGACATAGGACAGCAGGTCCCGGGGGTCGTACAGGTTCAGCCAGTCGGGGACGTGCGGCGGCAGCGGGGCGGGGGGCTCCAGGGAGGGCAGCGAGCCGGACTCGTACAGGAACGGCCCCTGCGAACCCGCCGTCACCAGCAGCGCGACCTGCGGCAGCGGGGCGGAGATCAGGGTGTCCAGGGCGATGATGCCGCCCAGACTGTGGCCCACCAGCACGACGGGCGGCTCCAGGCCCTCGATGAGGGAGCGCAGGTCGGCACGGACGGCGGCGCCCCGTGTGAGGTAGCGCAGGACGTCCCCGGCGGCGGGATGGGCCGCCTCGGTGAGGGCGCGTCGGCGGCGCACGACGGCACGTGAGGCGGCCGACCCGGCGGTCCGCAGCAGCAGGGAGCGCACACCGCGCTGCGTGCCCCGGGGCGGTGCACCCAGTGCCTCGGCGAGCCGCTCGGTGATGTCGTCCCGGGTCTCGCCGACGGGGATCAGCGGGGCGTCGGCGTAGAGCGCGTTGGCGATGACCCGGGCGGCCAGGCTGCGGGCGGCTACGGCGGGGAGGTCGTCCGGGTCCAGGGCCTCGGCGGCGGGCGCGAGCAGGGGGTGGGCGGCGAGGTCACCGGCGGCGCGGGCCAGGCCGGGGCCCAGCTCGGCGGCGGGCGCGTCGCCCTGGGCGGCCAGTGCGGCGAGCCGCGCCTGCAGGGTCTGCGCGGGCGGTACGGCACCCGGTGGCCGCTCGGTGGCGGGGGCGGCTCCCCCGGCGGCCACGGCGAGTTCGGCGTACGGGTCCGCGTACAGGGCGGCCCAGGCGGCCACGGTCTCGTCACCCGGTTCGGCGGCGGGTGCCTCGCCGAGACCCCGGGACGTGCCGGCGGCCGGGGGCAGGCTGGCTCCGCCGGCGGCGAGCGTGGCGCCGTGCGTGCCGCCCCAGTAGTAGGGCACGATGCGTAGTCCGTCGCGCAGCTCGGTCAGTCCGGCCGCCACGCGCCCCGCCGTCGCAGAGAAGCCCGGTTCCCGAACCCCTGTCCCATGGATGAAGACGACCGCCGTCATGTGCCCCCCGTGACACTGGTGCAGCGCCGTGTACGACTGCCGCTGGGACGTCAAGTTACCAGTATCATAAGGAAGTTGGGATCGAGCACGCGTGCGATCCCCGTCGGCGGCCCGGGGGACCGGACCGGCCCACCGGACCACAGGGGGACACCGTGAGCCCTGACGCGCTCGTCCTGCATGTCGTCGGCGCCTCGGCGCTGATCCTGGTGGCCGCGCATGCCGCAGGGTGGCTGGCACGGCGGCTCGGACAGCCGTACATCGTGGGCCAGTTGACGGCGGGCATCGCGCTCGGGCCGTCGCTGCTCGGCAGTGCGGCGCCCGGGGTGCACGAGACGCTGTTCCCGCAGGGGATCTCCCCGGCGCTGACCGGTTTCGCGCAGATCTCCCTCGTCGTCTTCCTCTTCTCGGTGGGCTACGAGCTGGATCTGCGCATCCTGGGCGACCGGGCGCGGTCGGCGGTGTCCGTGGCGGTGGCGGCGTTCGTGGTGCCGATGGCCGTGGGCGCGGGGTGCGCGCTGCTGTTCCGGGAGCGGTTGCGGGACCTCGGCATGCCCCGCGACCTCTCCCCCGCCGTGGTGGTGTTCGCCGGGATCGCCCTGTCGATAACGGCCGTTCCGGTGCTGACGGCCATAGTGCGGGAGAACGGCCTGGCCCGCACGGTGCCCGGGGTGGTGGCGGTGTCCGCGGCCGGCCTGCTCGACGTGCTCGGCTGGACCGTGCTGGCCGGGACGCTGCTGAACAGCGGTGGTGAGCAGTCGCTGGCCTGGCAGTGGCGGGCGCTGCTCGCGGTGGCCTTCATCGCGCTGATGCCGGTCGTGGCCCGGCCGCTGCTGCGCCGGCTGCTGTGGCGGACGGCCATGGAGCCGTCGCTGCGGCTGGCGCTGCTGCTCGGGTTCGCGCTGGGGTCGGCGTGGGTGACGCACTACCTGGGGCTGCACGTGATCTTCGGCGCGCTGCTGGCGGGTGCGGTGCTGCCGCGCGAGGAGGACGGCACGCTCGATCCGGACCTGGTCCGGCCGCTGCACGACGTCAGCTCGCTGCTGCTGCCGTTCTTCTTCGTCGTCTCCGGGCAGGCCGTGGCGCTGGGCAGCATGGACGCGACGGGCTGGGTGGCCCTGCTGGTGGTGACGGTGCTGGCGGTGGTGACGAAGGTCGGCCCCGGCACGGTGGCGGCGCGGCTGAGCGGGCTGAGCCGGGAGGACGCGCGCACCGTGGGCGTGCTGATGAGCACCCGGGGTCTGACGGAGCTGATCGCCCTCAACGCCGGCTACCAGGCGCACCTGCTGAGCGAACAGCTCTACACGGTCATGGTCTTCATGGCCCTGGCGACGACCCTGCTGACCCAGCCCCTCCTCCGTCTGACCCACGGCACCACGCTCAGGCGCTCGCGCACCCCCACCGACCACGCCGCAGACATGGCACCCCCCGACACGTCCCACCCGGACCCGACAGGCACGGGACTTCCGGGCCTGTAGGGGCCCGGGCGCACACCGGTGAGGGACTGAGACGACCGACCGGGGACGCCGGGGAGGGGCCGCCCGAGCCGTACGACTCGGGCGCCGCGGACGCGGCCGACCGCCGACGCGGTCCCCGCGCCGCCCGGCGGGCCGCGCCGGGCCGCGCGGTGGCGCGACCCGGCCCGGGAATCACTGCTCCCCTGCCGGCCCGCGCGACGCGGCCCGGCGCGGGCCGACGCAACGCCGCCCGGCGGTCACACGCTGCCGTGCTCGCAGGTGAGCGGCGACCAACAGCCGTCGCGGACTCGGCACAGGCACCCTTGGGTGTTCGCGGGGCTCCCCGCCAGGGAAACCGCTACAGCGGCATGGGGGCCATGTCGCATTCGATGCGGCGGCGTTGGCGGGCTGCCTGGAGCCAGGGGTGGTCGGGGCGGACCACGCCCCCGGCGAAGCCGTCGACCGCCTTGCGTTCCAGTTCGTCCGCCTCCGGGCCGCGGCCCAGGCCCCGCAGGTCCAGGGCCAGGTTGGCGGTGCAGGACAGGGTCAGCGGGTGCATGTCGCCGGCGGCCTCGGCGAGCCGCGGCAGGTTGGCCTCGTCGATGCCCCGGGCCCGCTCGAAGTCCAGCCGCGCGTACGCCGTGTTGGCCTGGCCGATGGCGACGGTGAGGGCCGTGACGTGGTGCGGCCCGACCGTGTCCGCCAGGCGCTGCGCCGCGTCGTCCTCCAGCTCCTGCGCCTCGTCCAGCGCGCCCAGTGCCCGCAGGGTGGCCGCCAGGTTGGCCTTGGTGAGCAGCGTGTAGGCGTGGTTCTTGCCCAGGCGCTGCTCGTAGCGCTGGACGGTCTCCTCGGCCAGCCGCCGGGAGGCCTCCAGGTCACCGGCCAGACGCAGGTCGACGGAGACGTTGGTCGCGGTCGTCAGGGAGTCGAAGTGGTCCTCCCCGTAGCGGTTGACGAACCGGCGCCGCGTCTCCCGGGCCAGCTCGGCGGCCTCGGCGATCGCCCCGTCGCGCCGGCGGCACACCGCGAGGTTGCGCGCGATGCGCAGCGTGAGGGGGTGCTCCTCGCCCATGGTGTCGCGCGCCCGCTGGTACACGTCCTCCTGGAACTCCCGGGCGCCGGGATAGTCGCCGTTCTCGCGCATGTCGATGGCGAGCGCGTTGAGGGTGTTGAGGGTGAAGAAGTTCGCCGGTCCGAGCAGCAGGTCGCGCTGGCGCGCGTTCTCCTGGTCCAGCGGCAGCGCCTCCGCGAACTGGCCGCACAGCCGCAGGTCGACACCGTAGGCGTGGGTGGCGCGCAGGGTGACGGGGTCGTCGGTGCCGAACTGCGACCGGGCCAGGTCCCGGGCCTCCTTCGCCACGTCCCGGGCCTCCTCGAAGAGGCCCTGGTAGCGGAACGCGTCGGCCATCTCGCACAGCGAGTCGATCAGCACCTCGGGCTCGGCGTCGATCCGCCGGGAGATCTCCAGCGCCCGCTCGGTGAGCGGGATGGACTCGCCGACCTCGCCGACCTGGCGCAGCAGGAACGCCAGGCACTTGGCCATGTTGATCAGCTGGATGTCCTCCTCGCTGGAGGTGGCGATCCAGGCGTTCCAGGTCTGCCGGGCCAGGCTCGCCGCGCCCTCGTGGTCGCCCCAGTAGTAGAGGAACCAGATCGTGTCGGCGACCAGTTCCCGCACGAAGTCGTCGGTGCTGGTGACCGCCTGCGAGGTGAGCACGTGCGGCAGCAGCGCCTGGTACGCGCGCCATTCGAGGGAGGACCCGGGCGCCCCGGGCTTGGCCGCGGAGAGCAGCTGGTGGGCCGCGTCCCGCATCCGCTCGCGCTCCTCGGACCCCAGCTTGGCCAGCAGCACGGTCTGCAGCAGCCGGTGCATCTGGAGGGTGTCGGACCGGACGTCCACCCTGATCAGCGAGAACTGGCTCAGGTCACGGATGGCCCGGCTCAGCTTGGTGGGCTCGCGCAGCAGCGGGTCGACCTCCGGGGTGATGCTCACCCCGCGGCTGCCGCGCAGCATCGACCGCGGGATGGGCTCGGGGGCCATGCTGGCGCAGATGTCGAGGAGCAGCCGGGCGCCGGGGTTCTTCTCCTTGATCCGGTCCAGCGAGATGTTCCAGGCGGCCGCGACGGACACCGGGTAGTCGGGCGACGGGTCGAGTTCGAGGATCTCGGGGCTGCGCTGGGCGAGGGCGTCGAGGTACTCGTCGACCTGCATGCCGGTCACCGCCCGCCAGGCACCCGCCTGTTCCACGGCCAGCGGCAGGTCGCCCAGAGCCTCGGCGAGGCGGTCGGCGTCCTCGGTGGTCAGGTCGGGCGAGCGCTTCTGCAGCAGTTCGATGGACTCCGCGCGCTCGAAGACGTTCACCGGCAGCGAGGTCGCCACCCGCTCCCATCCCCGGTTGCGGGAGGTGACGATGACCTTCCCCGGCCCGTTGGTGGGGAAGTAGTTGCGCACCTTGTCGATGTCCTCGGCGTTGTCGAAGACGAGCAGCCAGTTGTCGTACGGCTTGCCCGTGCGCAGCGCCTCCAGGACGGCCGGCACGGCGGTGTTCGCGGCGGGGGCGGCGGCGCTGTCCTGGCCGACGGGTGCGACGCCCAGCTTGCTCGCGAGGCCGGCCAGCGCGGCCAGGATGAGGCTTTCGCGCTCGGCGGGGATCCAGCAGATCACCTTGTAGTCGTGCTGGTGGGTGTAGATGTACTCAAGCGCCAGCTGGCTCTTGCCGACACCGCCCAGACCGTGCAGCGCGTTGGGCAGGACCGCCGTCGTGTCCTGGGCGCTGAGCTGCTCCTCCACGGCCCTGAGCAGCGCCTGGCGGCCGACGAACGAGGTGTTCCTGAGCGGCACGTTCACCATTTGGGCCGGCGTTGCGGTCGTGGTGCTCTGCATGAGCGGTTCAGCCTCCGGGGCTTGTGGTTGGGTAGCGTCGGTCACCAGGCTTGGCACGTGGTCTCCAGGAGTCTCGTCATCTCTCGACGCTGGATCACTGCCTTCTCCACCCGGGGGAGCGAGCACCGGGCCCGCCTGGTTCACCGCAGTGGGTGAAGCATTCGACAAACCGGTGTCCACCCGTTCAGCCGTACCGGCCTTCAGGGCGGTGGCGGCGCCGGTCCGGGTCAGGTGCGGCTCGATGCGCCGGGCCCGCTCGCCGTACGGCCCTGACAGCGCCCGCATCACGGCCAGTTCGCTGCGGGCCCAGCCACGCGCGGCCGGGTCGGGCAGCGTCGCGCCGCGGGGGTCGCGCAGGGCGGCGCGCAGTGCCACGCCCCGCTCGCCGGCGGCGGGCAGCTCGCCCACCACGCTGACGGTCCGGGCCAGTTGGGAGCGGGTGGTGGTGGCCAGCAGGGCCTCGCGCACGCCGTCGGCGAACTCGGGGTGGTCGTCGCCGCTGTCCCAGTCGATGAGCCCGCCCATGAGGATCTCGGCGAGGTGGTCGGGCCCGGTGTTCGGCATGGTGCGCCGGCGCAGCTGTTCCACCAGGTCGAAGTCGAAGGGGATGGCGGCGAGTTGGGTGGCCAGTGCGCGGGCGGCCGGGGTGGCGAGGGTGAAGAACCGGCGTACGGCGGCAGCGGCGGCGCGCGGGAAGCGCGGGGCGCGCAGTCCGGGGGCGGGTGCGCCCTTGGTGAGGGTGCCGGCCAGGACGACGGGCAGGGCGCGGCGCACTCCGCGTTCGCCGGTGACGAGGTCGGCCCAGGCGGCGATGGACCCGGGCCGCGGCGACAGCACGGGCACGGGGACGGCGCCGTCGCCGCCGGCGGGCAGCGGCCGCAGCGGGTCGGGGCCGCCCGGTGGCGCCCAGTGCCGCAGGGCGTCGTTGGGTGCGCCGAAGCCGCCGGCCTCCAGGCTGGCGTCGTAGGGGTTGAGGGAGGTGCGGCGGCGCAGATGCGGCGGCAGCAGGTGGACGACGGCGGTGGGGCCGGCGTGGGCGAGCCGGCCGAGCAGGGTGTCGGCGGCGGGCGCGGCCCAGCCGTGGGAGAGGCCGTCGGTGACGACGAGGAAGACGCGGCCGCCCCGCCCGTCGAGGAGTTCGGCCGGGTCGGCGGCCTGCCGTCCGGTGGGCCAGCGCAGGGTGGCGGTCCCGGTGCGCGGCACGGTGACCCGCAGGACGCGCACGCCGCGGAAGGCGCCGCTGTGTTCGGCGGCCTCGGTGAGGCGGGCGACGCTGTCCTCCCAGATCCGCATGGTGGGAGCGGCGTCCACGAGGAGTACCAGGTCGAAGACCGAGGTGCGGACGGGGCGCAGGAAGGGCAGCCACATGCCGTCCACGACTCCCTGTTCGGCGGTGGCCTCCTCGTCGAGTTCCAGGGTGTCGCGGGAGGGGATGCGGCGGGCGAGCCGGTGCAGGGCGCGGGCGAGCAGGGCGGTGGCCCGGCCGGGCCCGGGCTGCGCCGGCTCGTCGGCGGGCAGCAGGGGGCGGCCGATGTGCAGCGTGCGGGTGCCGGTGGGATCGGGTAACAGTGCGACCGTGGCGGCCACTTCGGCCGGCCTCGGCTCGGCGCCCTCGTCCGGGCGTGCGGGCGGGGGCGGGGGCGGTACGTCGGCGGCCGGGGCCTCGTCGGGCGGTGGTGCTGCGGGCGGCCGCTCGTCGGCGGGCCGGGCGGAGGCGGGTGGTGCGGTGGCCGGGCCCGGGCGCTCGTCGGTGCGTGCCTGCGGGCCGGGTGCCGGGTCCGGCTCGGTGTGCCGGGTCCAGTGCGCGGCGAGCCAGATCGCGTCGGCGATCTCCTGCCAGTGCGGAAGGGCCGGCTCTGCTTCGGGGTGCTCCGGCTCGGGGAACGCCGCCGGCACGGACGGCGCCGGCTCGACGAACGTCGACGACCGGGAGGGCTCGGACTCGGAGGGCGCCGTCGGCCGGGAGGGCTCGGACTCGGAGGACGCCGTCGGCCGCGACGGGTCGGCGGTACTCGACGGCGGCGACGGCTCGGCCTCGGAAGACATCGTCGGCGGGGACGGCTCCGGCTCGGGGACCCGCGGCCGCGGGGACGCTTCCGGCTCAGGGAACGCCGAAGGAGGCGACGACCCGGGGTCGGGTCCGCCGTCGCCCAGTCCGGATGCGCGCTCCCTACCGGTCAATTCAGCGGCCCTTCGCGAGGTCGCGGAGCAGCATTTCCACGAGCTTACGCCCGTCACCATCCGCCTGGAAACCACCCGCCGTAGTCATCTGGACAGCGTTCAGTAGCTGATCCAGGCTGTGGGTGCCGCCGGCCTGGACGCGCTGGACGAACTCCTCCACCAGCTCCTCGGCGCCCTCGGGCCGGGTCCCGAGGTGTCCCTCGATCATCGCCAGCAGCCGCTCGCGGCCGGGCGGACGCATCTCCAGGGGCAGGCACCGGCGCCGGAAAGCGGCCGGAAACTCGCGTTCCCCGTTGCTGGTGATCACCACCACCGGGAACTCCCGGCACTCCACGCGCCCGTGGCGCACCTCGGCGCGGCCGCCGGGGTCGCTGGTGTGGACGCGGGCCGTGTCGGCGGCGTCGCGCACCAGCTCCGGGACGTCATAGCTTCCGTTCTCCAGCACGTGCAACAGGTCGTTGGGCAGGTCGATGTCGCTCTTGTCGAGTTCGTCGACAAGGAGCACCCGGGGACGATCGTAGGGCAGCAGCGCGGTGCCCAGTGGCCCCAGCGTGATGAAGTCACCCAGTTGCGGCGGGAGTTGACCTTCTCTTGAGGATGGGTCGGCGTCCGCGAGGCCGGCCTGCCAGGCGGCGATGGCCTGGGCGCGGCCCATGGCGTCGTGCACGTACAGGCCGTCCCTGAGCGTGGTGCGGCTGACGATGTTCCACTCCAGCACCCGGCCCAGGCCCAGCTCACGGGCTATCAGATAGGCGAGGGTGGACTTGCCGACACCGGGCGGACCGGTGATCAGCAGCGGTCTGCGCAGCACCAGCGCGGCGTTGACGACGTCCGTCTCGCTCGCGTCGAGCTGCGGGGCCAGGTCGCCGGGGCCCAGACGGCGCTCGGCGGCCTCGGGGTCGTCGGGCGGCGGGGGCTGCGCCGGGCCGCCGCGGAACCGGCGCCAGGGCGGGGGTTCGGGCAACGGGGGCGGCGCGGCCGGCGGCCGGCCCGTGGCGTAGAAGACGCGCCAGCCGTCCGCGGCCGTGTGCTCCTGCGCGCTCATGCCGGTGCCTCCTCGCTGGCGAGATCGCCGGGATCGGGGATCTGAATGTCGACAAGCCGTGTGGGATCGTCCCAGAAAAAGCCGATATGTCTACCGAGAAAACGCCCTGGCCCCTGGGTGTGGCGGGCGGCGCTCAGCCGTAGCCGGTGGACCACGGCGGGGATCTGCGCGGGGGTGGGCACGGCGGCGAACACAGCGGTCATCACTTCCCGCCGTTCGTCGGGGAACACTCCCCTG
>NZ_PQSS01000130.1 GCF_002920535.1 Streptomyces sp. Ru71
CGCGCAGCAGCTCGATGCCGGAGGTGGCGTAGCCGTCCGTCAGGACGATGTGTTCCTTGCTGGGGAAATACCTGAAGACGGTGCTCGGGGAGACCTCGGCCGCCGCGGCGATCTGCTCGGTGGTGGTGTTGTCGTACCCCCGCTCGTCGATCAGCCGACGGGCCGCCTGCCGGATGGCCTGGCCTGTGCGCAGCTTCTTGCGTTCGCGCAGGCCAAGGCCGGTTTCGGAGGTGCCGGCGGCTGCGCTCGCGGGAGGCGTCGACGCGTGGGACGTGGCTGAGGGCATACGACTCATTGTCGCGCACCGCGGGCCGACGGCGTCCGGCTTGCCCGGGGGAGGGGGGGCCGGCCGGGGCGGGCCGGGGGCTGTTGCGGCGTGATGGTCGGCGAGCGTGCGGGGCGGGGGCGTGGGTATAGTGCCGGTACGACCTCTTACTCAGGCACAGGGCCCCGCCGGATGACCGGCGGGGCCCTGTATTTTCCGGTCCGGGTCAGGCGACCTGGAGGTTGGGGCGGCCTTCCGCGGGGGGTACCGCGGCGTAGGCGGGGAGCTTGAGGTTGGGCAGGTCACCGGCCTTGATGCTGGCAATGGCCGAGCGGAAGGCGGCTTCCATGTCGTCGAGGTCGGCGTACTTCGCGGCCAGCGGGTGCAGGCGGTAGGAGTTGCCCTTGCTGCCGTCGCCGTTCTTGGGGCGCAGGACGATGTTCAGCTCGCACAGGGGCGCGATCAGGTTGCTGATGGCCTGCGGGGTCACCCGGTACTCGCGGGCCATGTCCTTCTGCCGTACGGGCAGCCGGCCGCCGAAGTCGGAGCGGTACAGCAGGTACTGCAGGAACTTGACCGTGGCCCCGGAGACGGGAAGGGCCCAGATGCGTTCCGACACGATCGGGGACATCACCTCAGCCATCGGTATCCCTTCCTTGTCCGGCGTGGCGCGGGGGTCGGTGCATATGTATCACCCGGTCCGCCTCCCATAGTGCGGCGGTTGCGTGAAATCGAGGTCCAGCTGGTCCTGCTGGACGTCCGGGCCGATGGAGTGCGGGAAGGCCTCGGGGTCGCGGTCGTGCTGGGCTGCGAGGTTCTCCAGGACGGCGTGCTGGGCGGTGCTGTTGCCGTGGAACCACAGGCGTACGTTCAGCTGGATCAGGCCGTTGCCGAGCTGCTCGACCCACTTGTAGCCGACCAGGGCCTTGATGGCGCGGTTGACCGTGGAGCGGGTGATGCGCTTGCCGCCCTTTTGCGCGGCGAGCTTGTTCAGGCCGTCGGTGATCTCCTGCTGGGTGTACTGGGCGATGCCGGTGCCGCGTTGCTGGCCGCCGGCGACGTAGAGGAACACGCACAGCTGGGACTTGGTGATGCTGTTGGCGACGGCGAGCTGGGCCAGGAGCTGGGTGAACCAGTTCGAGGCCAGGCTGTAGCCGGCGCCGCCGGCCATGTCGTGTACGGCCGTGTGCTCGGGCTCGTACTCGAACGTGACGTTCTTGAGTTTGCGGCGGTCCCTGGGGTCGGAGCTCTGGGTGGCTTCGCCGAGCTGCTCGCCGAGGACCTGGAGCAGGTCGTCGAAGCCGGCGTCCCCGGATGCGGTGTCAGGGACGGCTCGTGGCCGCCGTCGTGCTGGTGGATCAGATGTCACAGGACCTCCTTCGTTACTCAGGCGGTCCAGAGACTAGCCGAAAAATCAAGCAGGGCTTGTCTTTTGGACTCCTCGGCACGTCGGGGGCCGGGCCAGGGAGGCAGCCTGTCGCGCGGGGGTCCCTCAACTCAACGGCTCGTTGATTTTTTAGCGGCCTCGGCGACACAAATCAAGCGTGGGTTGATTTCCAGTGTCCTTATTGCGGAACATTCGACTCTTTTCGATCAAGGTCGACTCGCCGCGACAGGGTCTTCCCGGCTTCGGGCGCACCGCCGTGACCTGCGGCTTTGCGAGCGTCCGGGGGCTGTGGAAAAAATCAAGCGCTGCTTGACTTCCTACCTCGAATGTGACGGCCAGGTTGACATTTCGAGACCCCAAATGTGCTCCCCGGGACACATCGATCCGCGCAAAACAGCAGGTCAGAGGGCATATCGCGGCGTGCGCCTCTTCTTAAAGAGCAACCCCGGGGGACGACGGCCGTTCCCCTCCCGGCTTGAGCGATCCTCCACCGCACCTCGACCGCAACCACAGAACGGCAACCCCCACCGGCCCGCAGCCCGGCCCTCTTCGGGCGGAGGTACCTCGACCACCCACCGGCATCAGCCACGCCTTTTCTGTGGACGTCACGGTCGTCACCACCCGAGACGCAGCAGCGTCGGTGCCGACCACGACGGATGGCCGGCCACGGCGCCGCACGCGAAGCGCGCTCAGCCACCGACTCCTGTGAGCGACGGCAAGAGCCCCTGTTTTCGGGGCAATTCAGGGCAACAGCACCCGGTGCAGCGGCCTCGGCCGCCCACGCTCGCTTCAGTCGCTGTCAGCACCCCCCTCCAGAGTCGCTAGAGACGCCCGCTGGAGCGAAGTTGACGCCCAGCTACCGAAGGAACAGCGACCCAACGGCTTCGGTAGCTCTCCGAGTAGCTTGACAAAACCCCAGGTCAAGGCACCTTTTCAGGTGTGCCAGCGACCAAAGCGACTCACCGTCGGGTATATAAAGACATTCGCGCGTGCGCGTGTGCGCGTCATAGATAGGTCGCTACAGTCGCTACGGTCGCTAATAGACCCTTCTCGGGCTTGTGACCTGCACTTTTGTCGAGCTACCGAGACAGCTACCGAAAGCTGTTGAGTCGCTGTGCCCAGTCGGCACGGTCGCTCATGTTGACGGCCCATCCGGAAGCGGTTGTTCACAGCCCGTACGCGAGTCACCACAGCTTCGCTACTCTGTGCCTGCTGTTGAGTCGCTTCGGTCGCTGACGGGGGAGTTACATGACCGATGAACTGGGCCTTTCACGCAGCGACTTACCCGACGCTCTCGCTCGGCGAGGCGTTGCGCGGTCCCTGGCGATCGCCCGATGGTGCGCCGGCCGGGGCTGGCCGGTGCACCCACTGGCCCCTGGGCGCAAGACGCCCGCGGGCAACTGTCCGGCCTGCCGGGACCCCGGGCACACGCACCAGGGCTGCCGCTGCCCGGCCGAGGGGCGCTGGTGTCACGGGTTCCGTTCCGCGACACTGGACTTCGCGCGGATCGAGCAGTGGTGGGGCGCAAACCCCCGCTTCGGCGTCGGGATCTCCTGCGGCCCGGCCGGCCTGGTCGTCGTCGACGTCGACGCGCACGCACGTCACCTGCCCGACCGGCAGCGGCTGCTGCCGGGCATCGCCATCTCCGACACGGTCGACCTGACCGGTCTCGCCAACGGCTTCCACACACTCGGCGTCCTGGCCGCCCTGAGGGGCGCCACAAGCCCCGCGCAAGACGAGACGACCCTCCGGGTGCGCACCCCCTCCGGAGGCCTGCACGTGTGGTACCGAGCCCCTCGACGGCACCGGTGGCAGAGCTCCGCCGGGTCCGGCGCGGGCCGGGCCCTTGCCTGGCAGGTCGACATCCGCGCGCACGGCGGTTACATCGTCGCGCCGGGCACCGTCACCGAGGCCGGTGCGTACGAACCCGTGGGGCAGGCCCGTGACCCCGCACCGCTGCCGGACTGGCTCGCCCGCGAGCTGGAACGCACCGGGCACCTGCCGCCCGCGCACGTCCCAGCGCCGCGTCCGGTGCCCCCACGCGCCCGGCAGGCGGTCCTGGCCGCAGGAGGCGGCCACAGCCCCGCAGAACGGGCTCTGGGGGCCCTGCTGGCCGAGGTGGCGGCCTGCGCCTCCGTACCGCAGGGAGCGGGCTTCACGGAGAAGCTCAACCGCGCCGCCTACACCGCCGGAGGGCTCGTCGCCGCGGGCCTGCTCGGCGAGGAGGCGGCCCTGGCCGCCCTGACCCGGGCGGCCGCGCACGCCAGGCCCGGGCAGAAGCGCCGCTACAGCGCCGTCATCCGAGGCGGCATGAACGCCGGCCGGTCGCGCCCGCTCTCCCTCGGGGGGCGTTCATGAGCCCCGAGGACGACCACACCCTCTTCGACGCCCAGGCGGTCGCCACCCAGATCCTGGCCCAGTCCGTACCGCCGCAGCGCACGCAGGAGCCCTGCGGCGGCCTCGGCGAGGACCATGGTGTCGCGGACGGCACGGTCGGCGACGACCCCGTGCCGGGCGGCGAGGCGACCGCCGTCGGGCTGCTGCCCGACACGCTCTCCGACCGGGGCAACGCCAAACTGTTCGTCAGGCTCTACGCCAACGACTACCGCTACGTCCCCGGCCTGGGCTGGTACCGCTGGGACAGCACCCGCTGGCACAGCGACGAGGACGACACCGTGCTGTGGGCGGCCGGCGACCTGGCGGAGTCCATCGCCGCCACCGACCCACGCGGCATCCACAGCACGGCCGCGCTCCAGCAGCACCGGCGTCGCGCGCTGAGCACCAACGGGCTGAACGCGATGCTCCTGCAGGCGAAGTCCGCGCCCGGCATGGTGCTCAACGCCACGCTGCTGGACGCCGATCCGTACGCGCTGTGCACGCCCGCCGGGATCGTCGACCTGCGCAGCGGCCTGGTTCGCGCCCCGGACCCGAACAAGGACTTCCACTCCCGCTCCACCAGCGTGGCACCCGAAACGGTGCCGACCCCGCGCTGGCAGCGGTTCCTCACCGACACCTTCGGCGACGGGCCCGAGGGCGCGCAGATGATCGACTTTCTGCATCTGCTGCTGGGCTACTCCATCACCGGTGACGTCGGCGCGCAGGTGATGCCGTTCCTGTTCGGTTCCGGCAAGAACGGCAAGTCGGTGCTGCTGGACGTGCTGATGAAGCTCCTCGGCGACTACGCCGACGCCGCGCCGCCCGGCTTTCTGATGACCCGCCCCTACGAGGGCCACCCCACCGACCTGGCCGAGCTGCACGGCCGCCGCGTCATCGTGTGCAGCGAGGTCAAGCCCGGCGACCGCTTCGACGAGGCCCGCGTCAAGCTGCTCACCGGTGGCGACCGCATCAAGGCCCGCCGGATGCGCCAGGACTTCTTCAGCTTCGCGCCGACGCACAAGCTGTGGCTGCTGGGCAACCACCGGCCCGGGGTCGGGACCGGAGGTTTCGCGTTCTGGCGCCGTATGCGGCTCATCCCGTTCGAGCGTGTCGTCGCCGACGACCACAAGATCGACAACCTGGCGGACATCCTTGTCACCGAGGAGGGCCCGGGCATCCTCAACTGGCTCGTCATGGGCGCGCGCCGCTACCTGGCGGGGGAGAAGGACCTCGGCGGGCCCGAGCGGGTCCGGATCGCCACGACCGCTTATGCCGAGACCGAGGACCACACGGGCCGGTTCCTGAGCGAATCGTGCCGGGTCGAACCGTCCTTGAGGGCGGAACAGGCACAGCTCTACGCGGCTTACAAGACATGGTGTCAGAATGAGGGTGCCCCGGCCGTCTCGTCCCGGGCCTTCGCGGCGCGGGTCCGTGAGGTGGTGGGACTGGTGTCGCCGAAGCAGATGATCCTGTCCAACCAGCGGAAGTACTACCCGGGCATCGGACTGGTTTCCGACGAGGAGACAGCATGAGCGCCCTCATCGCAGAGGACGAGATCATCCACGAGGTCGAGCTCGTCTGGCTGGAGGACATAGCCGGGCTCGACTATGTGCGCCAGAGCCTGGACCGCTTGCCGACGCGGCGCGGCAAGCCCGCCTACCACCGCGACGGCCGCATGGTCGGCTACGCGCTGCTCGGCCCGCACGCCAAGCCCTCACGCTCCTCGGGCACCTTCCGCCGGCGCGTGTTCTGGCTGCTGCCGCACGACCGCGACACCGACCCCGGCGGCCTGTACGCCACCGGGGCGCCCGCGGAGGCCGTGGACCCGCGGACGCTGGCGCCCGGCAGCAAGGGCCGCAAGACGGAACGCTCCGAGGGCGGCCCGCCGTCGTCGGCGATGAGAGGGCCGGGCGCCACGCTGCCGGGCTGAGCGGGCCTCTCACCACCCGGGCCTGCCGGGGCGGGCCCGACGGCCTCGCGCGGCGAGCCGTGCCCAGGGGGTCACAGACCGGTGCCGCCGGATGCGTCGATGCACTGGCCCGTCACCCAGCGGGAGTCGTCACCGGCGAGGAAGGCCACGATGTCGGCCACGTCCCCGGTCTGCCCCATGCGGCCGAACACCGAGAGCGCGGCGTGATCGGCCTCCGCCTCGGGCGTGGCCCAGCGCCGGTGGTTCAGATCGGTCTTGACGAAGCCCGGTGACACGGAGTTCACCGTGATCTGGCGGGGGCCCAGTTCCTTGGCCAGGGCGCGGGTGAGGGCTTCGAGCGCGCTCTTGGCCATGGAGTAGGCGAGGGAGGACGGGAAGGCCACCCGGGTGGCGGCGGAGCTGATGTTGATGATCCGCCCTCCCGCGCGCAGCCGTGGCAGAGCCTGCTGGATCAGGAACAGGGGCGCCTTGGCGTGTATGCCCATGAGCCGGTCGAAGTCCTGCGGGGTGACGTCGGCGATGCCGCCCCTGACGTTGAAACCGGCGTTGTTGACGAGGATGTCCAGCTCCGTCGGCTCGCCCAGCTCCCGAAGGCCGCGGTCGAACCGCTCGTACAGCGTGGTGACGTCGTCGTCCGCGCCGAGCGGTCCGTGCACGCAGAAGGCCCGGCCGCCGGTGGCGGTGATCAGATCGACGGTCTCGCGGGCGGAGGACTCGTCGCTGCCATAATGAACGGCGACGAGCGCGCCGTCCGCGGCCAGCCGGCGGGCGATGGCGCGGCCGATTCCCCGGCCGGACCCGGTCACCAGAGCAGTTCTGCCCTTCAGAGCAGTCATCGTTTCCTCGTTTCCCCTGTGTCTTGATACGACTTGATTGAAAAACCGCATGTCCGGTTTAATATTGCCTTGTTGGTTCCCGCCCCGAAGATGTGCGGTGGCGAGCCGATGCACCCACCACCGGCTGCCGCACGAGGGCAAGTGCGGCCTGATGCTAGGCGGTTTCGATGGCATTCCGGCATCTGCGTCTGATCGCGGTGAACATCGACGGCGTCCTGCTGAACGACACCTTCAGCCCCGTCATCCACCGGTTCGTGACGCGTCACGGACGGCCCTACACCGCCGAGCTGGAGCGCGAGGTGTTCTCCCAGCCGCAGCTTCGCGCCGCGTCGGCGCTGGGCCTGCCGGGGACGCCCGAGGAGGTGGTGGAGGCGTACTTCCGCGAGCGGAAGGCGTACCTGCAGGAGACGCCCGTGCGCGTGCTGGACGGTGCCGGCGCCCTGCTGGAGCGGCTGCGCGCCACCGGTGCGTCCCTGGTGTGCTACGGCGGTCTCCAGCGCACCCACTTCGACCGCCATCTGGCAGACTTCGCCGCCTTCTTCGACGGGCCGCAGTACGTGTGCACCGACGCGATCCGCCCCGGCATCCGCGAGATCACCGAGGACGTCTTCGGGCTGCGCTGCGACCAGGCGCTGTTCATCGACGACGTGGCACGGGTGGCCGAGGCCGCGCAGCGCCTGGGAACGGCCTTCGTCGGGCATCCGACCGACTTCGAGCACAGCTTCCAGCGGCAGTTGATGGAGGAGGCCGGGGTGCGTCACCTGGTCGCCTCGCTCGACGCGATCGACGAGCGGCTGCTGCAGACCGTCGACGCCGAGGCAGCCGAGGGCCGTCTGTGGCCCCGGGCCGGCGAGGGGGCTTCGCCGGCCGGAGAAAAGGGGCAGTGAACGGCTGTGGACACTGGTGCCGCATACGGTTGACGCTTACGGTACCTCCTAGACGGTTTGTTATTAACGTTCTGGTGCGCTGCTGCGAAGCGCGGGTTGACTGAAGGGGAGGTCCGATGGCCCAACAGGAGCGAGCGGTCAGGACCCGCCGTGCCGTACTGGAGGCAGCTGCGACGGTCTTCGCGGAGCACGGGTACACGGCGGCGACGGTGGCGGACATCCTGAAGGCCGCCGGGGTGACCAAGGGCGCGCTCTACTTCCACTTCGATTCCAAGGAGGCCCTGGCCAAGGGCGTCCTGGAGGTGCAGACCGACCAGCAGCTGCCGGAGCAGGAGATCAAGCTCCAGGAGATGGTGGACATCGCCCTGTCGGTGGCCCACCGGCTCAAGTACGACCACGTGCTGCGGGCGGGTGCCCGGCTCTCCGCGGACCCCGTCGGCCGCAGGCACTACGGAAGTGCCTGGACGCTGTGGGTCGAGCGGCTGACGGACATCCTGACCGAGGCGCACCGGCGCGGCGAGACCCTGGCGCACGTGGTGCCGCGCGAGATCGCCGAGATGGTGGTCGGCGCGTACAACGGGGTGCAGCTCTACTCCCAGCTGGAGACCGATCTGCAGGACGTCGAGTACCGGGTCTCGGTGCTGCTGAAGCACCTGCTGCCCTCCATCGCCTCGCCGGCGGTTCTGATGCGCCTGGACGCGGCGCCGGACCGCGGGGCGCGGCTGGCCGACGAGGCGGTCGCGATGGCCGCGGCGGTCTGAGGCACGCGCCGCGCCCCTCGTGTCGTATGCGACCGGGCGCGGCAGCACCGGGCCAGTCGCTTCGGTCGCTGAGTCGAAATGCCTGCTCAGAGCAGGGTGCGCAGGGCGGACAGCGACCGAAGCGACTCAAGGTCGGGTGATATGAGGAATTCGGTTCTCAGGTGGTGGCCGGCACCACGGTCATGGTGGAGGTGAAGACGACGTCGTCCTCCTGACGGCCGGTCACGAGCAGGCGCCGTCGGCCGTCGCCGTCCCGTGGCAGGGAGTGGACCTCGATCATGCAGGGTGCGTCGAGTTCCGCGTACCGGGTGAACTCGTTGATCATGCCGACCGGCAGGCACACGTGCCCCAGGGACGCGGTCGCGGCCTGGCGGGCGGCCTCCATCAGGAGCATGCCCGGCACGTGGTCGAGCGGGTGGTCGAAGAGCACGGGATGCCGGGTGTCCACCCTCAGCTGCCAGCGGTTCTCTCCCGGCGCGGGGGACAGGACGACGTCCGTGGGTGACAGGCGGCCGACGTCTTGCGGTGCCGCCGGGCTGGTCAGCGGGATGGGGGCCGGCACCCCGTCACCGATACGGGCGGCCCGCAGGCGCCGGTAGACGGCCGGCGAGGTGCAGTTGAAGGTGGCGGCCGCCGTCGCGGCGACCAGTCCGTCCCGGCGCACCACCGCCTTCAGATGGAGTCCCGAGATGGTGTGGCCCCGGCGGTTGATGTCCATGCAGGAGATCTCGATCTCGGGAGCGGCCGGCGTGGTGCCGACCAGCAGGTGCTCCGGACGGACGTCGACCGCGAGGTCCCACATCAGGAACTGGTGGCCGAGCGGTACGCCGAACTCGGCGTGGGCCAGCAGCAGCCCGGCCTGACGGATCGTTTCGGCGACGAGGAGCGGATCGTGGCAGCCGTCGACCGTGGCGAAGAAGCCATGGCGGCGGGGCCACTGCGCGGTCACCGTGAAGTGAGTGTCGTCCAGGCGTTGCCAGTCGGTGAGGAGTACCTCGGCGATGCTGGCCCGATGAACGAACTCCTTGGGAACAGTGGTGGTCAGGGACGGGTAGCGCAAGTCGGCGGTGCGCCCCCGCTGGGTGGGTATCTCATATGCGTGCCGTGTACCGGGTCTCGTGTGCTCGACGCGGAACGTGCTCGCAGACATGTCTGTTCCCCCTGAGCTGCGTTGGCGTGAAGTAGAGAGGCGGGTTACTCAGGGCAGCGAAGATACATACCATACGGTTTAATCTCCAGCGGTACGAATCACTCCGCCCCCACTCGTTCCGGACCGTTTGATTCCACGTCAGTTTTCGGTCGCCGGTACGCGAGGGCCGCCCGCCCCGGCCTCAAGTGACGCCGCAGTGCTTTTCGAGTCCTCGGCCCGATCATCTCCAGGGTGTGAAGAGGGGGACGGGCCGGATGGAGAGCGCTGAGAACCTGCTCCGCGTGGAACGCGGTCAGGCCGACGAGGACGAACTGGCCGCTCTCACGGCGGTGTTGATGGCCCTGCGGGCACGCGGCCGGGCCGAGCCCGAGCAGCCGCCGACGCTCGGATGGAACTGGTGGAAGCAGGCGCGGGAATACGCGGCGCCCGGCAGTTGGCGGTGAGCCGGCCACCGCACGCCTCCATCGCAAACCGAAGAAACTGGACAGGCGGTTTGATCGAAAGGGCCCAGAGATGGCGATGAGCACTGCCCCCTGGCCGGCCGGCACACGCGGGCAGGTGGAGGAGCTGCGCGAGATCCGTGCCCAGGCGTTGGCCGGTCCCAGCGAGAAGGCGACCGCGGCGCAGCACGCCAAGGGCAAGCTGACGGCTCGGGAGCGGATCGAGCTGCTCCTGGACCCGGGGTCCTTCCGGGAGGTCGAGCAGCTGCGCCGGCACCGGGCGACCGGTTTCGGTCTGGAGGCGAAGAAGCCGTACACCGACGGTGTGATCACGGGCTGGGGCACGGTGGAGGGCCGTACGGTCTTCGTCTACGCCCATGACTTCCGGATCTTCGGCGGTGCGCTGGGCGAGGCGCACGCCACGAAGATCCACAAGATCATGGACATGGCCATCGCGGCCGGTGCCCCGCTGGTCTCCCTCAACGACGGCGCCGGTGCGCGTATCCAGGAGGGCGTCTCCGCGCTCGCCGGGTACGGCGGCATCTTCCAGCGCAACACCAAGGCCTCCGGGGTGATCCCGCAGATCTCGGTGATGCTCGGCCCGTGCGCGGGCGGTGCGGCCTACAGCCCGGCCCTGACGGACTTCGTGTTCATGGTCCGTGAGACCTCGCAGATGTTCATCACCGGCCCGGACGTCGTCAAGGCGGTCACCGGCGAGGAGATCACCCAGAACGGGCTGGGCGGTGCGGACGTGCACGCCGAGACCTCCGGCGTGTGCCACTTCGCCTACGACGACGAGGAGACCTGCCTCGCCGAAGTCCGCTACCTGCTGTCGATGCTGCCGCAGAACAACCGCGAGGCGGCGCCCCGCGTGCACAGCGACGACCCCGTCGACCGCCGCAGCGACATCCTCCTGGACCTGGTCCCGGCGGACGGGAA
>NZ_PQSS01000131.1 GCF_002920535.1 Streptomyces sp. Ru71
CTCTACGACGGCTCCTGGGCGCGCGGCAGCCTGGCCGCGGTGGCCTCGGCCTCCGCCGCCCGGCTGGCGCTGACGCTGGCCGCCCGGCACGGCGTCCCGGCCGCCCGCCCGGAGGGGCTCGGGGCGGCCGTCGCCGGGGTGGTCCCGGCGGGCGGCGCGGCGCTCGCCGCCCTGGCCGTCACGGCGCTCGCCGCCGCGGCCGGCGCCCTGCTCGGCTGGTCCGACGCCCTGCGCGCCGCGCTGGCCGTACTGCTCGCCCTCGTCGCCGCCGAAGCGCTGCTGCGGCACTGCGTACGCCGCTTCGGCGGGGTGACCGGCGACGTGTTCGGCGCCCTCGCGGAGACGGCGGCCACGGTGACGCTGGTGGTGCTGGCACTCGGTCACTGACGCCGGCGGCACCCCCGCCTCAGCACGGCCGGCGCCACGCCCCCAGGTCGTACTTCTTGAGCATCGAGCTGAGGCCGAGGCTGCGGGACGCCGGGCAGAAGCGGCTCGTGGGCAGTTCGTACTCGACGTGGAAGACCGCCTTGCCGGCCCGCACGAACGGGGTCAGCCGCGCGCACTCGCCGTACTGGGCGCACTGCTCGTTCACCGCGAAGTCGAAGTCGCCCACCAGCTCCGGGATCTGGTCCAGGTCGTTCTTCAGGCCGACCGCCAGGCCCCGCTCGTGGGCCAGCCTGGCGATCAGCCGGTTGTAGCGGACCTGGTCGGCGGCCGTGAGCGGGAAGCCGGTGGCGTTGGCGTAGCCGTCCATGTTGTCCGGCTCCACCGCGTCGAAGCCCTTGTCCCGGCACAGGTCGAGGCGGGCCGCCATCAGCGGTTCCAGGACGTCGGTGCGGCGGATGTCGAGCCAGCGCTCGCCGTCCCAGCCGTTGCCCTTGCCGAGCAGCGACTTCGGGAACCTCCCCGCGTCCGGCCGCCAGTCCTCGAAGGCGCCGGTGGACAGGTAGCAGATGACCTTGCGGCCCTGGCCGTGCAGCGCGGCCACGGTCGCCCGGGAGTGGTCGAAGCCGTCGATGTCGTACACCGGGGCGTCGACGGTGGTGTCCAGGCGGCCGCTGAGCTGCCACTGCCAGGGCGTGCCGGGGCGCGGCTGCCAGCGGGCGGACGCTCCGGGCGACGGCCCGGTCGGCGCCGGCTTGTCCGAGTCGTCGGAGGCGGACGTGCAGCCCGCCGCCAGCAGCGTCAGCAGGGCCACGACGAGCAGGATCGGGCGTTTCACCGGGCGGGCTCCAGGGTGTGCGGCAACGTACCCCAAGGATGATCCCCGCCGCCCGGCACCGCGCAGTGCAGGCCCGCGCCCCGCGCCCGGGCCAGGGCGGCGCAGTCGGCGCCGGGCGGCACGCCGTACACCAGGTGGCAGGCGAGCGCCCCCTCGGGAGGCGGCTGCGCGGGCAGCGCGCGGTACGTCGCCCAGGTGCCCTCGAACGTCACCAGGACGTCGGCGATCCGGGCGTAGGAGGGGTGCGGCCGGGTGCCGTGGTTGAGGACCAGCGTGCCGCAGCCGGCGCCCCACGCGGCCGCGGCCACGCTCCGGTAGTGCGGATAGGCGTGCGGGCCGGAGGCCACCTGGTCCAGGAAGGCGCCGTCCGCGCCGTACCAGTCGCGGTGGCGTGCGAGGTCGGCCGCCACCGCGGCGGACGGCCGCAGGGCGTAGGCGGTGTCGACGTACCCGAGCACCCGCACCCCGGCCGCCCGCAGCCGTACGGCGACCTCGGCGAACGCCGGGTCGGGCGCCGTGCCGGGGCCGCTCGCCGGGTTGAGCACCACGCCGTACAGGCGGGGCGCGGCGGCCAGGATCGCCTCCCATTCGGCGGGGCGGACCGAGGGGTGCTCGTAGTACGGGACCAGCAGATCGGCCGGCCGGGCGCTGATCGGTGTGCTCATCGGTGCGCGGTCGCCCTTCCCAGCAGCACGCAGACCAGCACCGCCTGCGCGGCCCCGGCCGTGCCGTACACGGCCACGCCGACCTGGTGCGGTCCGGCCACGTGGGTGGCCAGCGCGAGGCTCTGCGCGAGGCCGGCCAGGCAGCACACGGCGACCGCGCTGTGCACCGCGCCGAACGACTGCAGCAGCAGACCGGTCCACAGCACCACGCCCAGCAGGAGCAGCCCGGCCAGGCGCAGGCCGCTCGGATCGGGGGAGCCCGGCCACAGCGCGGCGGTGGCCAGGGCGACGGCGAGCAGGACGGCCAGATAGCCGGTGAGGCACTCGGCGACCGTGCGCGCGGTGCGCCGCCAGAAGGCGCGCGGGCTGCTGGTGGAGCGCAGCCCGGCCAGGCTGCCGCTGCGGAAGCGGTACAGCAGCCATTCGGCGGGCCCCATGCTGAGGGTGAGCGCGACAGCGGCGGGCGCGGCGACCGCGCTGTGCTCCTGTCCGGCGAGGACGTCGCCGAGCGCCGCGTACAGCACCAGGACGCCGCTGCCCAGGCCGAACAGCGCGTACGGCAGGGAACCGGTCAGCCACAGCGGCGCCCCGCGGTCCCGCGCGGGGGCCGTGCCGAGCCCGCCGAAGGGCAGCAGCGCGGTCAGGCCGGCCGTCCAGCTGCCCTCCCCCAGGTCCCGGACGGCGGGCGCCACCGCGCGCAGCGCGAGGACGGCGACCGCGGCGAGCGAGCCCAGCAGCAGGACCAGCCGGACGGCCTGCGGGACCGGCTCGGCCAGGGACACGGCGGCACCGGCGGCCATCGGGGCCAGCGCCGCGAGCAGGGCGCGTTCACGGCCCAGGACCAGCAGGGTGGTGGCCGCGCCCAGGTAGCAGGACTGCCCGGCGGCGAAGGCGAGCGCGGCCGGCCGGCCGGTGCCCGCGACCGCCAGGGCGACCAGCGTGCCGATCAGCGCGCCCACCGGGGCGCCGAGCAGCAGGCAGCGGCGGGCGGCCGAGTCGTCGCCGAGCCCCAGCCAGGAGTACGCCCGGTGGGCCAGGCCCTGGTTCCAGGTCCAGCCGGTGAGGGCGCCGGCGAGGAGGGTGAGCGTGCCGGCGGGCAGCCCGTGGACGTCCCTCGGGCCCGACAGCAGCGGGCCGCCGAGGACGTAGGCGAAGCCGGGCAGGGCGAAGACCACGCCGCGCAGGAGGCAGCCGAGCAGGCCGACCTGCCAGGGGTCGTGCGGCGGGCCGTCGGGTTCGGGGTGGCGGCGCCCGACGCGGTCGTAGAGCTCCTCGGCGAGCGCGAAAGAGCTCTTGACGCCGTAGCGCTCGCGTATCCGGTCGTCGGACAGGCCGTCGGACTCCAGCAGGGCGGCTATCTCGTCCGGGTGGACGGCGGCCGCTATGAAGTCCTCCAGCCGTTCGGCGAGTTCGTCGACCGGGTCGGGCTCGGCCCAGGACGGGGTGGTCCGCTGCCGGGGAACGGCGGGCGGCGACTGGGGGCGGGCGCCGGGCGGCAGCCAGATCGATCCGCTCACCAGCCGGCTCCGTCCGTCGCGACGGCCGCGTACCAGGGGTCGCGCAGCTCGACGGTCCAGTCGGCGACCGTCTCGATCGTCGGCTCGTACACCTCGGGCAGGCCGGCGAGTTCCTGGTAGATGGTGCGGAAGTTGTCCACCGAGCGTTTGAGGGTGAACCGGTCAATGACCCGCTGCCGGGCCAGCGCGCCCAGCTCCAGGCGCCGCCGGTCGTCGCTGAGCAGGGTGAGCGCGGCGGCGGCCATCTTCTCCGGCTCGCGCGGCGGGACCACGAGCCCGGTGTCCCCGACGGCCTCGCGCACCCCGCCGACGTCCGTGGAGACGGTCGTACGACCGCAGGACATGGCCTCGATGATCGAGAACGGGAAGCCCTCGGAGATGGAGGAGAGCATCACGACGTGGCCGGCCGCGTACGCACGCCAGACCTCGCTGATCCGGCCCTCGAAGGTGAGGCCGTCGGTGACGCCCAGCTCGGCGGCCAGCTTCTCCAGCCGGGTGCGGTAGCCCTCGCCGCCGGGCGGCACCGGGCCGAAGAGGCGCAGCCGGGTCTCGGGCAGCTCGGCGCGCACGAGGGCGTAGGCCCGCAGCAGGGTCTCCAGGTCCTTGATCGGGTCGATCCGGCCGCACCAGCTGAGCGTGGGGACGTCCGGCTCGGGTCCGGCGTGCGGGAAGGCGAAGGGGTCGACACCGTTGTAGACGGTGCGGATCTTCCCGGCGTCGGCGCCGCCGCGCTCCTCCCAGCGGCGGTTGTACTGGTTGCACGGGGTGATCAGGTCGGCCATGCGGTAGCCGTGGGAGTTCAGCTCCCGGTAGAAGCCGAGCATGAACGCCTTCACCGGCCAGCGCTGGGTGTCACCCCGGTACCCGAGGTAGCGCTCGCGCAGATAGATGCCGTGCTCGGTGAGGAGGAACGGCACCCCGTCCAGGGCGCGGGCGGCGACCGCCGGCAGGGTGGCCAGACCGCTGCTGACCGCGTGCGCGACGCAGTCCTCGGGGATGCGCGCACCGAGCGGGCGCAGCGCGTGTTCCAGCAGGTCGGTGGCGGTGAGCGCGTCGTGCACGGTGGGGCGGGCGCGAGCCGTGGGCAGATGCGGCATGGTCCAGATCCACATCAGCGAACGCAGTGCCGCCTCGGTGCGCAGCGCCGCGGAGAGCCTGCCGGCCCGGGCTACGCGGGCGAGTTCGGTGAGCGCCTCGCCGAACTCGCAGCCGGCCCCCGGGTCGAGGAAGGACAGCAGCAGGTGTTCGTAGGCCTCGGTGAAGCGGCGGCGGGCCTTGCCGTAGGGCGGGCTCTTGCGGTCCGGGCGGGGGCCCCAGGTCGGTACGCAGGTGTGGTGGCGGACGTTGGGCGGCAGCTCCCAGGTGACGGGCTCACGGCCGGTGCCGGTGAGGGATATCAGATGGAAGTCCACCTCCGGCATGCCCTTCACGAGCTGGTCGCACCAGGTGCTGACCCCTCCGTGGACGTGCGGGTAGGTGCCTTCGGTGAGCATGGTGACGCGCATGGCTGCGCCGCTTCCCCCCTGTTGTGCGGATCTGTCGGGGGAACCGCGCGCCCGGCCCGGCTGCGGGTCCGTTGTGGTTGCTCGCGCAGTTCCCCGCGCCCCTTGCGGGGGCGCTTCCCCCCTACGGAAGTTTCAAAGTGACAGACGACTGCAGCAGCTCCGGCGTGGTCCATGCCGAGCGGCGGCCGGCGTACGGTGTGCCGAACGTCGCCGTGCTCAGCAGGAGTTGCTTCTTCGTGCCCTCCGGGGCCGTCACCGGGATCTGGACCCCGGACGGTGCCGTGATGGTCACCGTGGTGCCGATGCGGTACGCCGTGACGCGGTTGGCGGCGAGGGCCGCCTGCCAGGCCGCGCGGCGCTGGAGTTCGGTGCCGATCGCGCTCTGGCGCGGGTTCTCCAGCGGGGTGTTGTCGGCGAACAGGGCCCGGTAGCCGGCGAGCACCTGGTCCAGGACCGGGTACAGGATGCGGTCCTCGGCCAGGTTGGACTGGTGGGCGTAGTGCGGGCGCGGGTCGCCCGAGACGGCGTGGCCGAGGGCGGTGCGGGCCTCCTGGGGGACGATCACGTCGTCGTAGCCGGTGGCGGTGTCCAGGGGCGCGGCCAGGCAGGTGGAGGTGGGGTTGTTCTCGCAGACCCCGCTGCCGCCGTCGGCCCGGGAGGTGTAGATCCAGTTGTACTCGTCGGCCATCTCGGCCTTGGTGCCCACGTTGTAGTACACGTTCATCGGGTAGCGGGGCACGGTCAGGGCGGTGCCGACCGGGCGCTGCCCGGGCTCGCGGGAGTTGTCCGAGGCGGTCCACTTCACGCCGTTGTCGGCGAGGGCGCCGGCCAGGTTGGGGTTGTCGGTGGGCTGCTGCGGCAGGGTCTTGAGGCCGGAGTGCTCGCCGGTGACCAGCTCGGTGCGGTCGAGCGGGAGGCTCTTCGTCAGCGCCCAGTCGGTGTTGTCGCGGATCTGGGCGGAGATGTCGGCGCGGCTCATCCACCGCGTGGACCCGTCGGCGTTCTTGGCGCAGGTCCACGGCACGGTGCTGGTGTCCTGGACGCAGCCCAGGTACTGGTGGGTGTAGGTGTGGTTGATCCAGCGGTACTGCGCCTTGTCGGCGAGCAGCCGGTCCGCGAGGGCGTCCGCGCCGCCGTGCTCGCTCCTCCACTCCTCGCCGGAACCGGCGTTGAACACCATGTCGAGGGTGAAGCCGTGCTCGCGCTGCCACTGCGCGGCGTAGGCGGCGTCGTCCGCCGTCATCCGGATCGGGGCGGTGCCCGGGCCGTCGCCGCCGGCGCAGTCGAAGTCGCCGGGGGTGCAGTCGCGGGCGGTGTCCCAGCGGCTGTCCGGGGCGAGGACGTCGTCGACGTGCACGGCGAAGGAGTTGCGGACCTGCCCCAGGTGCACGCCCTGCGTCAGCCACTCCACGATGCCCCGGGCGAGCAGCCGGAACTGCTGCTGGTAGCGGTTGTAGGCGAACGTCACGACCAGCTCGCGCCGCCCGTCGTGGGCGTACTCCCCGAGCAGGCTGCCGCGCCCGGTGGAACCGGGCACCTCGGTGTCGACGTAGGAGGTGAATCCGGCGCGGGGGCGGGCCGCGTAGCCGTAACTCTCCGGGACGGCCGGCGCGTTGTCCTCGAAGGTGAACGCCCCGTCGAGGTAGCCGAACCAGCCCGCCTTCCCGGCCGCGGTGATCTGCGCCGGCTGTCCGTCGAGGGTGCCGGCCCAGCCGCCGGCGTCGGTGTAGTCCAGGCCCACTTCCGGGTGCGCCCAGGTGTAGGCGTCGACCTGGCCGATGCCGTACGTCCGCTCGTACGCCTCCAGGGCGAGCTGCTCCGGGGAGTCCGGCGAGCCGAACGGGGTCTCGTCGGGCAGGACCACGCCCTGGTACCTGGCGCGGTGCGTGGAGCCGGCGGTGTCGGCGAGGAACGCGGCGTCGATCACCGGGCGTCCGGGGTCGTTCAGGTCCACGACGGTGTACGGGACACCGGTGGTCCTGAGCTGGTCGGTGATGGCCGCGACAGGGCTGTCCCCGTCGGCCACGACCAGCACCTTCAGATCGATGCGGGGCGTGGTGGCCGCCGCCGCGCCGGGCACTACCAGACCGAGCGCCATCGTGGCCGCCGCGGTCACGAGGGCAGCCGTGTTTCTCCTGCGCGCGCTGAGCGCCATGTGGTCCTCTCCCCCCAAGGGACCCTCCGCGCACACAGTGGCCGAAAAGCGGAGGATCCGTGGAAAACGTGCGAAGCGGTGAGGTCGACGCTCACCGGACCCGATGAGTGTGACTCAGGTCATGAGGTGCGAGGATCGGGAAAAGGCCACGACGACACCGACAGGTGAACGCTCGCAGGAGTGAGCGAACGGGCCCGCGAGCGTAGTCTCGTGCCGGGTGTCCCGCCGGTTCGCCGCGCCGGTGAGGACCCCGGTGGGGACCGCGTTCGGGGGCCGGATCTAGTGTCGGCCGTCGGGTCCGGTCGAGCCCACACCATTCGGCCGCAGGAACTTCACATCGGAAGCGAGATATCACCACCGTGACTGCTCTCACTCTCAGCACCGCCGCGGCGTCCGGTCTGCGGGCCGACGCGATCGTGATCGGTGTCGCCAAGGGCGCGAAGGGCCCGGTCGTCGCGCCGGGCGCCGAGGCCGTGGACAAGGCCTACGACGGGCGGCTCGCCGCCGTCCTGGAGACCCTCGGGGCCTCCGGTGCCGAGGGCGAGGTGACGAAGCTGCCGGCGCCGGCCGGGTTCAAGGCACCGCTCGTGATCGCGGTGGGCCTCGGTGCCGAGCCGGAGAAGGACGAGACCTACGACGCCGAGACGCTGCGCCGGGCGGCCGGCGTGGCCGCCCGCACCCTGACCGGGTCGAAGAAGGCCGCGTTCGCGCTGCCGATCGCCGACGCCGCGGACGCCGGCGCCGTCGCGGAGGGTGTGCTGCTCGGCGCCTACTCCTTCGACGTCTACAAGCAGAACGGCAAGGACCCCAAGGCCAAGAACGGCAAGGCGCCGCTCGCCGAGGCCGCGCTGCTCGGCGGCAAGCCGCGCGACGCCGCCTTCAAGGGCGCGCTCGCCCGCGCCACCGCGGTCGCCGAGGAGCTCAACCGGGCCCGCGACCTGATCAACACCCCGCCGAACGACCTCACCCCGGAGGCGTTCGCCGCCATCGCCCAGGCCGCGGCCAAGGAGCACGGCATCAAGGTGCAGGTGCTCGACGAGAAGGCGCTGACCAAGGGCGGCTACGGCGGCATCCTCGGCGTCGGCGGCGGCTCCGCGGCCACCCCGCGCCTGGTGAAGCTGTCGTACACCAGCTCCAAGGCCAAGAAGCACCTGGCCTTCGTCGGCAAGGGCATCACCTACGACTCGGGCGGCATCTCGCTGAAGCCGGCCGGTCACAACGAGACCATGAAGTGCGACATGAGCGGTGCCGCGGCCGTCTTCGCCGCCGTCGTCGCCGCCGCGCGCCTGGGCCTGAACGTCAACGTCACCGGCTGGCTGGCGCTCGCCGAGAACATGCCGTCCGGCTCCGCCGTCCGTCCCGGCGACGTGCTGCGCATGTACAGCGGCAAGACGGTGGAGGTGCTCAACACCGACGCCGAGGGCCGCCTGGTGCTGGGCGACGCCCTGTGGGCCGCGTCCGAGGAGAAGCCGGACGCGATCATCGACGTGGCCACGCTGACCGGCGCGATGATGCTGGCGCTGGGCAGCCGCACCTTCGGCGTCATGGCCAACGACGACGCGTTCCGCGCCGCGGTGCACGAGGCCGCCGAGGAGGTCGGCGAGCCGGCCTGGCCGATGCCGCTGCCGGAGCACCTGCGCAAGGGCATGGACTCGCAGGTCGCCGACATCGCGAACATGGGCGAGCGGATGGGCGGCGGGCTGGTCGCCGGGCTGTTCCTGAAGGAGTTCGTCGGCGAGGGCATCCCGTGGGCGCACCTCGACATCGCGGGCCCCGCGTTCAACGAGGGCGGTCCGTTCGGGTACACGCCGAAGGGTGGCACGGGTACGGCGGTGCGGACGCTGGTCCGGGTTGCCGAGCTGGCGGCCGCGGGGGATCTCGGGTGACCTCCGCTCACTGAGCACGTTTTCCCGTTCCGCCGCGTGGGGGCTGGTCGCGCCCACGCGGCGGAGCCGCATATCGATACAGCCCCGCGCCCCTTCGCTGTTGGCATCCGCCCCCTTGGCTTCACAAGGACGTGGGACGTCTCACACACCGGCCCGGCGTCTCGATCTCGTCCGGCAGGTGCAAAGATGGAGCCCGGCAGGACAGGGCCCCTACCCAAGGGCCGAAGAACGAGCGGCCGGACACCAGCCGCCTGCCGGTCACCGACGACCGGCGTACGGCGCACATGCATGGAGGACGTGACGTGGCGAACGACGCCAGCACCGTTTTCGACCTAGTGATCCTCGGCGGTGGTAGCGGTGGTTACGCCGCGGCCCTGCGCGGGGCGCAGCTGGGCCTGGACGTCGCCCTGATCGAGAAGGACAAGGTCGGCGGTACCTGCCTGCACCGGGGTTGCATCCCCACCAAGGCCCTGCTGCACGCGGGCGAGATCGCCGACCAGGCACGCGAGAGCGAGCAGTTCGGCGTCAAGACCACCTTCGAGGGCATCGACATCGCGGGTGTGCACAAGTACAAGGACGACGTGATCTCGGGCCTGTACAAGGGCCTGCAGGGTCTGGTCGCCTCCCGCAAGGTGACGTACATCGAGGGTGAGGGCCGCCTGTCGTCGCCCACCTCGGTGGACGTGAACGGTCAGCGCGTCCAGGGCCGCCACATCCTGCTGGCGACCGGCTCCGTGCCGAAGTCGCTGCCGGGCCTGGAGATCGACGGCAACCGGATCATCTCCTCCGACCACGCCCTCGTCCTGGACCGCGTGCCGAAGTCCGCGATCATCCTGGGCGGCGGCGTCATCGGCGTCGAGTTCGCCTCCGCGTGGAAGTCCTTCGGTGCGGACGTCACGATCATCGAGGGCATGAAGCACCTCGTCCCGGTCGAGGACGAGAACTCCTCCAAGCTGCTGGAGCGCGCGTTCCGCAAGCGCGGCATCAAGTTCAACCTCGGCACCTTCTTCGACAAGGCCGAGTACACCCAGGACGGCGTCAAGGTCACCCTCGCCGACGGCAAGGAGTTCGAGGCCGAGGTCCTGCTGGTCGCGGTCGGCCGCGGGCCGGTCTCCCAGGGCCTGGGCTACGAGGAGGCCGGGGTCGCCATGGACCGCGGCTACGTCCTGGTCGACGAGTACATGCGGACCAACGTCCCGACCATCTCCGCCGTCGGTGACCTCGTCCCGACCCTCCAGCTCGCGCACGTCGGCTTCGCCGAGGGCATCCTGGTGGCGGAGCGGCTGGCCGGTCTGAAGACCGTCCCGATCGACTACGACGGTGTCCCGCGGGTGACGTACTGCCACCCGGAGGTCGCCTCCGTCGGCATCACCGAGGCCAAGGCCAAGGAGATCTACGGCGCGGACAAGGTCGTCGCTCTGAAGTACAACCTGGCGGGCAACGGCAAGAGCAAGATCCTCAAGACCGCGGGCGAGATCAAGCTCGTCCAGGTCAAGGACGGTGCCGTGGTCGGCGTCCACATGGTCGGCGACCGCATGGGCGAGCAGGTCGGCGAGGCCCAGCTGATCTACAACTGGGAAGCGCTGCCGGCCGAGGTCGCCCAGCTCATCCACGCCCACCCGACGCAGAACGAGGCGCTCGGCGAGGCCCACCTGGCACTGGCCGGCAAGCCGCTGCACGCGCACGACTGATCAGCCCTCGGGCGCGACGACACAGACTTTCCGCAACTCGTAAGGAGCAACCGAAACCATGGCGGTTTCCGTAACCCTTCCGGCGCTCGGTGAGAGCGTCACCGAGGGCACTGTCACCCGCTGGCTGAAGGCCGAGGGCGAGCGCGTCGAGGCCGACGAGCCGCTGCTTGAGGTCTCCACCGACAAGGTC
>NZ_PQSS01000132.1 GCF_002920535.1 Streptomyces sp. Ru71
CAAGCAGTTCCTGCGCCTGCCCGAACCGCTCTCCCTGGACCACCAGTTGCTCCGCGTCCAGCAGGGCCGCGAGGTCATCGTGGGCCTGCGTTCGGAGGCCGTCCGCATCGCCAAGCACAGCGCGGCCCGGCCCGGCGAGGTGGCGCTCACCGGGCTCGTCGAGCACGTCGAGTTCCAGGGCCACGAGAGCCTGGTCCACTTCAACACCGGGTCCAGCCCAGCCGTCGTACCGGAACTTGAGGCGCCGCGCCCGGTGGCGCGGCCGGTGCGCAGGCGCCGGCGCGAGGGGTCGGTGCTGGACCGGCTGCGTGAGCGGGCGGGTGCGCTGCGGGCTGGACCGGTCGTGGTCCTGGACCGTCCGGGGGAGCCGGAGGCCGAGATCGCGCCGCCCACCGCCCGCGTCCCCGGCGACCTGGTCGTGCGCACCACCCCGGACCTGCGTCTGCGGCACGGCATGCAGGTGCCGCTGCTGGTCGACCTCGCCCATCTCTTCGTCTTCGACCAGCACGGCGAGCGCGTGTGCCCGTCCCCGGACCGGCTGCCGGACCTCGACGAGTGAGCCGGCCCACGGGCCGTGATGTCATAAGGCGTCTGGCGCACACAAACTAGCGCCGCTAGTTTGTGTGTCGGACGACGAGACCGGCCCGGAGGAGCACGATGAAGGCACACGACGGCATGTATCTCGACGGCGCCTGGCGCCCCGCGGAGGGCGAGGACGTCATCGAGGTGGTCAACCCGGCCGACGAGCAGGTCGTCGCGCGGGTCCCGGCCGGCAACGCCCTGGACGTCGACAACGCCGTACGGGCCGCCCGCGCCGCCCTGCCCGCCTGGGCGGCCACCGCGCCCGCCGAGCGCGCCGCGCGCCTGACCGCCCTGCGGGACGCGCTCGCGGCCCGCAAGGACGAGATCGCCGAGACGGTCACCACCGAACTGGGCTCCCCGCTGCCCTTCTCGCAGAACGTGCACGCCGCCGTGCCGATCGCCGTCGCCGGCTCCTACGCCGAGCTGGCCGCGACGTACCCCTTCGAGGAGAAGGCCGGCAACTCGACCGTGTACCACGAGCCGATCGGCGTCGTCGGCGCGATCACACCGTGGAACTACCCGCTGCACCAGATCGTCGCCAAGGTCGCCCCGGCTCTCGCCGCCGGCTGCACGGTCGTCCTCAAGCCCGCCGAGGACACCCCGCTGACCGCGCAGCTGTTCGCCGAGGCGGTGCACGAGGCGGGTCTGCCGGCCGGTGTGTTCAACCTGGTCACCGGCCTCGGCCCGGTCGCGGGGCAGGCCCTCGCCGAGCACCCCGGCGTCGACATGGTCTCCTTCACCGGCTCCACCGCCGTCGGCCGGCACATCGGCGCGGTGGCCGGCGCCGCGATCAAGAAGGTCGCCCTGGAGCTGGGCGGCAAGTCCGCCAACGTCATCCTCCCCTCCGCCGACCTCGCCAAGGCCGTCAACGTGGGCGTGGCCAACGTGATGTCCAACTCCGGGCAGACGTGCAGCGCCTGGACCCGGATGCTGGTCCACCGCGACCGGTACGACGAGGCTGTCGAGCTGGCCGCGGCCGCCGCCGCGAAGTACGGCGACCGCATCGGGCCGCTGGTCAACGCCAAGCAGCAGGAGCGGGTGCGCGGTTACATCGAGAAGGGCGTCGCCGAGGGCGCCCGGCTCGTCGCCGGCGGACCCGAGTCCCCGCGCGAGCGCGGCTACTTCGTCAGCCCCACCGTCTTCGCCGACGTCACCCCTGAGATGACGATCGCGCAGGAGGAGATCTTCGGCCCCGTCCTGTCGATCCTGCGCTACGACGACGAGGACGACGCCCTGCGCATCGCCAACGGCACCGTCTACGGCCTGGCCGGCGCGGTGTGGGCGGGCGACGAGGCCGAGGCGGTGGCCTTCGCCCGCCGCATGGACACCGGCCAGGTCGACATCAACGGCGGCCGCTTCAACCCGCTCGCCCCCTTCGGCGGGTACAAGCAGTCCGGCGTCGGCCGCGAGCTCGGCGCGCACGGCCTTGCCGAGTACCTCCAGACCAAGTCCCTGCAGTTCTAGGAGTTCACGTGGTTCGCGCTGCCGTCCTGCCCGCCGTGGGCGCCCCGCTGGAGATCACGGACATCGAACTGCCCGACCCCGGCCCCGGCCAGGTCCGCGTCCGCCTCGCCGCCGCCGGCGTCTGCCACTCCGACCTGTCGCTGTCCAACGGCACCATGCGCGTCCCGGTGCCCGCCGTCCTCGGCCACGAGGGCGCCGGTACGGTCGTCGCCGTCGGCGAGGGTGTCGAGCACCTGGCCCCCGGCGACGGTGTCGTCCTCAACTGGGCCCCGTCCTGCGGCGCCTGCCCCGCCTGCGCGCTCGGCGAGGTGTGGCTGTGCGCCAACGCCCTCAACGGCGCCGCCGATGTCTACGCCCGCACCGCCGACGGCACCGAGCTGCACCCCGGGCTCAACGTCGCCGCGTTCGCCGAGGAGACCGTCGTCCCCGCCTCCTGCGCGCTGCCGCTGCCCGCGGGCGTCCCGCTCGCCGACGCCGCCCTGCTCGGCTGCGCGGTCCTGACCGGCTACGGAGCCATCCACCACTCCGCCCGGGTGCGGCCCGGCGAGAGCGTCGCCGTGTTCGGCGTCGGGGGAGTGGGTCTGGCCACCCTGCAGTCCGCCCGGATCGCCGGGGCGTCGACGATCGTCGCCGTCGACGTCTCGCCGGAGAAGGAGGAGCTGGCCCGCGCCGCCGGTGCCACCGACTACGTGCTCGCCTCCGAGAACACCGCCCGCGAGATCCGCGCCCTCACCGGCAGGCAGGGCGTCGACGTGGCCGTGGAGTGCGTGGGCCGGGCGGTGTCGATCCGCACCGCCTGGGACTCCACCCGCCGCGGCGGGCGCACCACGGTCGTCGGGATCGGCGGCAAGGAGGAGCAGGTCACCTTCAACGCCCTGGAGATCTTCCACTGGGGCCGCACCCTGTCCGGCTGCGTCTACGGCAACTGCGACCCGGCGGCCGACCTCCCGGTGCTGGCCGAGCACGTGCGGGCCGGACGCCTGGACCTGTCGGCCCTGGTGACCGAGCGCATCGCGCTGGACGGCATCCCGGCGGCCTTCGAGAACATGCTCGCGGGCAAGGGCGGCCGGGCACTGGTCGTCTTCTAGCCGCCGTACGCCCCCGTCCCCGGCCGTGAGCGGCGGCCGGGGGCCTCGGCGTGCCCGCGGCAGGGACGTGTGGCCCGTACAGGTAAAAGTCGGGGTGCGCGACCCGTTGACGGCCATACCGTCCGGTCAGTACGGTCCCGGAACCCGAGCCGCCCCCCGTTCCGTCCCCCGCACCCCCGGAGTGTGCACGCATGGACACGGCACCTTCCGCTCAGCCGCTCACCACCACCGCTCCACCCGCCGGCAACCGCCGCCGCGTCGCCACCGCCGCGGCCCTCGCCTCGGCCGTGGAGTGGTACGACTACTTCGTCTTCGGCATCGCCGCGGCTCTCGTCCTCGGCGATCTCTACTTCCCGGCCGGCAGCCCCTCCGCCGGGGTCCTCGCCTCGTTCGCCACCTTCGCCGTCGGCTTCCTCGCCCGCCCCCTCGGCGGCATCGTCGCCGGGCACCTGGGCGACAAGCGGGGCCGCAAACCCATGCTGGTCCTCGCGCTCACCCTGATGGGCCTGGCCACCACCGGCATCGGGCTGCTCCCCACGTACGACACGATCGGCGTCGCCGCGCCGGTCCTGCTGGTCGTCCTGCGCGTCGTCCAGGGCGTCGCCGTCGGCGCCCAGTGGGGCGGCGCCATGCTGCTCGCCACCGAGTACGCCCCCGAGGGCAAGCGCGGCGTGTACGGCAGCGTCGTCCAGCTCGGCGTCCCCATCGGCGTGGTGACCGCCAACAGCGTCTTCCTGCTGGCCGGCGCCTTCACCTCCGACGCCGCCTTCGCGTCCTGGGCCTGGCGCATCCCGTTCCTGGCCGGCCTGCTCGTGCTGGGCCTCGCCTGGTACATCCACACCCGGGTCGAGGAGACCCCGGAGTTCAAGCAGGCCGAACAGGCGCTGGCCGAGCGGGAGAAGACCGAGACGGCCTCCCCGCTGCGCACGATCGTGCGCCACCACCTGGGCACCGTCCTGCTGGCCGGCGGCTCCTTCGCCGTGAACACCGCGACGTTCTACATCCTGATCACCGGCGTCCTCGACTACACCACCCGCGAACTGCACATGAACCGCGGCGCCGTGCTCACCGTCTCGCTGTGCGTCAGCCTCACCCAGCTGGTGCTGATCCCGGCCTCCGCCGCGCTGTCCGACCGGGTCGGGCGCATCCGGATCTACGCGTTCGGCGCGGCCGGCATCGCCCTGTGGGCCGTACCGCTGTTCCTGCTGATCGACACCGGCTCGCTGCTGTGGCTCGCCGTCGCCACCTTCGTCGCCAGCTGCTTCCTCAGCATCATGTACGGCCCGCAGGCCGCCCTGTTCGCCGAGCTGTTCACCCCGGAGATGCGCTACACCGGCGCCTCCCTCGGCTACCAGATCGCCGCGGTGGCCGGCGGCGGCCTCGCGCCGTTCGTGATGGTGCTGCTGCTGGAGGCGACCGGCACCTCGATGTCCGTCGCGGGCTACATCATCGGCCTGTCGGTCATCGCCCTGCTGTCCATCAAGGTGCTCGCCTCCCGCGCGCGTTCACGCTGACTCGCGGGCCTTCTCGGGTCGTGACGGCCCCGCCGCCACGACCCGGGCGGCCCGCGACCGGGAACGGGACACCGCCACACCGGCCAGGCACAGCCCACCGCCCGCCAGCGTCAGCAGCCCCGGCACCTCACCGAGCGCCAGCCAGGACATCAGCACCACCAGCGCGGGCACCGCGTACGTCGTCGCGCCCATCCGGCTCGCCGTCGTCCGGGCCAGCGCGTACGCCCAGGTCGTGAAGGCCAGCGCGGTCGGGAACACGCCCAGGTAGACCATGTTGAGCGTGGCCGGCAGCGGGGCACCGGCCGCCTCGTGCACCAGCTGCCCGGCGAACGGCAGACACACCACCGCGCCGATCAGACAGCCGAAGGTGGTCGCCTGCAGCGCGGTCGCCCGCCCCAGCGCCGGCTTCTGCGCCACCACACCGCCCGCGTAGGCCATGGCGGCCAGCAGGCACAGCGCCACCCCGAGCACCGAGGAGCCGCCCCCGCCGGACATCGACAGACCCACGGTCACCGCGCCCGCGAACGACACCGCCATCCCCGCCAGCAGCCGCGGCGGCATCGGGTCGCCCAGCAGCCGGGAGCCGAGCAGCGCGATCAGGATCGGCCCGATGTTCACCACCAGCGCGGCCGTGCCCGCGTCCACCTGCTGCTCGCCCCAGTTCAGTACGACCATGTAGAAGCCGAACCACAGCACCCCGGACACCGCGATCCCGCGCCAGGCCGCGCGGGGCGGCCACCCCTCCCGCCGTACGAGACAGATCAGGCCGAGCGCCACCGTGCCCGACAGCAGGCGCCCGAGCGCCAGCGCGCCCGGCGAGTAGGCGGCGCCCGCGCTGCGGATGGAGACGAACGCCGAGGCCCACAGGACCACGGTCAGCGTGGCCGCTGCCGCGGCGAGCAGTTCGGGGCGGCGCGAGGGGGAGGTGCTCATCATGCTCCCGAGGCTAGGGGGAGGGGCGGTCATGCGTCTGGCGGTTTTCGGACCTGACGCCGGCAGGTCAGCGCAGCAGCGCGGGCTCGATCCCGAGCAGCTCGGACAGCGCGCGTTCGCCACTCGCCGTCACCTTCACCGCCCGCTCGGAGCCGATCCGCACGCACCAGCCGGCGTCGAGGGCGTGCCGGCACAGCGCGGCGCCCGCGACACCGGCGAGATGCGGCCGGCGCTCGGTCCAGTCGAGGCACGCCCGGGCGAGCGGCCGGCGAGCCGACCGCCTGAGCCCGATGCCCGTGCTCTCGAACCAGCTCACCCCCGCGTCCGTCAGCGCGAACCCCGTGTCCTGCCGCAGCAGTCCGCGCTCGGTGAGGGCGTCCGTGACCGCGATGCCGAGCCGGCCGGCGAGATGGTCGTAGCAGGTGCGCCCGCGGGCCATCGCGGACCCGGCGCTCGCCGCGCGCAGCGACCGGGGCCGTACGACGGCGTCCTGCGCGACCTGGGCCGCCAGGTCCTCCACCAACTGCGCGACCCGGGCGTCGGCGAGCCGCACATACCGGTGGCGCCCCTGGCGTTCCTCGGCGAGCAGGCCACCGGCGACGAGCTTGCCGAGGTGCTCGCTGAGCGTGGACGCGGCGACCCCGGCGTGCCGGGCCAGCTCACCGGCGGTCCAGGCCCGCCCGTCGAGCAGCGCGAGCAGACAGGCGGCGCGGGTCTCGTCGGCGATCAGCGCGGCCAGCCGGGCCAGGCCCGGGGCCTGGGGGTCCCTGGTGGTCATGGGGTCCAGGATGCGGCACCGACGCTTCGGCGCTCACCGAAGCGTCATCGCCACCCCCGTCACCCCAGCAGCGCGTACTGCTGCGCCAGGCCGTCCAGCAGCGCCGTCAGACCGGCCTCGAAGGCCCGCTCGTCGATCTTCTCCTGCTGCTCGGCGAGCAGGTGGGCCTGGCCGAGGTGGGGATAGTCGGCGGGGTCGTAGGCGCTCGGGTCCTCGACGAAGCCGGCCGCGAACGACCCCAGCGCGGAGCCCATGATGAAGTACCGCATCAGCGCGCCGATGCTGGTCGCCTGCGCCGGCGGCCAGCCCGCGTCCACCATCGCGCCGTACACGGCGTCGGCCAGCCGCAGGCCCGCCGGGCGGCGGCCGGGGCCGCGGGCGAGGACCGGGACGATGTTGGGGTGGTCGCGCAGCGCGGCCCGGTAGGAGACCGCCCAGTCGTGCAGCGCGGTCCGCCAGTCCCGGCCGCCGTCGAACATCGACAGGTCGACCTGGGCGCTCACCGAGTCCGCGACCGCCTCCAGGATCTCGTCCTTGGTGCGGAAGTGGTTGTACAGGGACGGCCCGCTCACGCCCAGCTCGGCCGCGAGCCGGCGGGTGGAGACGGCCGCGAGGCCCTCGGCGTCGACAAGTTCCCGCGCCGTCTGAACGATGCGGTCGGTGCTCAGCAGGGGCTTGCGCGGTCGGGCCATGGCGCACATAGTAGGGCTGCGCATCGAAACTAGCAGTGCTAATTTAAATGTGCAGCTTTCAAGGTCCTTAGTCTGTGGGGTGATCGCGTGGTGAACCTGGAGCTGAGCGAGGAACAGGCGGCCGTCCGCCGGCTCGCTCGCGACTTCGTGGAGCGGGAGATCGCCCCCCATGTGATCGCCTGGGACCGGGCCGAGGAGGTCGACCGGGGCATCGTGAAGAAGCTCGGCGAGGTCGGCTTCCTCGGTCTGACCATCGACGAGGAGTACGGCGGCTCCGGCGGCGACCACCTCGCGTACTGCCTGGTCACGGAGGAGCTGGGCCGCGGCGACTCCTCCGTGCGCGGCATCGTCTCCGTCTCCCTCGGCCTGGTCGCCAAGACGATCGCCGCCTGGGGGAGCGAGGAGCAGAAACGGCAGTGGCTGCCCGGCCTGACCGCCGGTGAACTCGTCGGCTGCTTCGGCCTCACCGAGCCCGGCACCGGCTCCGACGCCGGCAACCTCGCCACCCGAGCGGTGCGCGACGGCGACGAGTACGTCATCAACGGCACCAAGATGTTCATCACCAACGGCACCTGGGCCGACGTCGTGCTGCTCTTCGCGCGCTCCACCGACGCCCCCGGCCACAAGGGCGTGACTGCCTTCCTCGTCCCCACCGACACGCCCGGCCTGAGCCGCCGCACCATCCACGGCAAGCTCGGTCTGCGCGGCCAGGCCACCGCCGAGCTGGTCCTTGAGGACGTGCGCGTCCCCGCCGCGGCGATGCTCGGCGAGGAGGGGCAGGGCTTCAAGGTCGCGATGTCCGCGCTCGCCAAGGGCCGGATGTCGGTCGCGGCCGGCTGCGTGGGCATCGCGCAGGCCGCGCTGGACGTCGCCGTGCGCTACGCCGGTGAGCGCGAGCAGTTCGGCCGGACCATCGCCCACCACCAGCTGGTGCAGGAGCTGCTCAGCGACATCGCCGTGGACGTGGACGCGGCCCGGCTGCTGACCTGGCGCGTCGCCGACCTCATCGACCGCGGGCAGCCGTTCGCCGTCGAGTCCTCCAAGGCCAAGCTGTTCGCCTCCGAGGCCGCCGTGCGCGCCGCCAACAACGCCCTGCAGGTCTTCGGCGGCTACGGCTACATCGACGAGTACCCGGCGGGCAAGCTGCTGCGCGACGCCCGCGTGATGACCCTCTACGAGGGCACCAGCCAGATCCAGAAGCTGGTGATCGGGCGTGCCCTGACCGGCGTCTCGGCGTTCTGAGTACGTCCTGAGTATCTCGGCGGATGTGGCGGGCGCCACGTCCGCCGAGGCTTGTCCCCATGAGTGACACACCGGTCAAGCAGCAGAGCACGGCCGCCTTCTACGGCCAGGCCGTCGCCTCCTTCGCCGTCGCCATGGCCGCCACCGCCATCGGCATCTTCCGTCTGAACGCCGACGCCTGGGTCCGCGGCTTCCTCGCCATCGCCGTCCTCTACCTCGTCACCTCCGCCTTCACCCTCGCCAAGGTGATCCGCGACCGGCAGGAGGCGGGACAGCTCGCCAGCCGGGTCGACCAGGCGCGACTGGAGAAGCTGCTCGCCGAGCACGACCCCTTCGAAAAGCTCTGACCTTTCCGGTCGCCCGCCCGTGCTGCTCTAAGCGGCCGCTCAGCTTCGGCGGTATGGTGGTGTCCCTGTCACCGAGGGCGCGGAGCCGTACCGGCTGGAGCGCCCCGGAGGCGGAGCCGGTCAAACAGAGGGGCGAGCAGCAGATGAGTACGGCGGAGGAGACGGCCGGCGGGGAGATCGAGCCGTGGGACGAGGTCACCCCCGAGGCGGCCCGGCGGCTGCTGGTCGCCGCCGTGGAGGCCTTCGCCGAGCGGGGCTACCACGCGACGACCACCCGTGACATCGCGGGCCGCGCCGGGATGAGCCCGGCCGCGCTCTACATCCACTACAAGACCAAGGAGGAGCTCCTCCACCGCATCAGCCGCATCGGCCACGACCGCGCGCTGAGCATCCTGCGCACGGCCGCCCGCGGCGAGGGCACCGCGACCGAGCGGCTCGCCGAGGGCGTCAGCTCCTTCGTCCGCTGGCACGCGGGCCGGCGCACCACCGCGCGGGTCGTGCAGTACGAACTCGACGCGCTCGGCCCCGAGGCGCGCGCCGAGATCCTCGCGCTGCGCCGCCAGGTCGACGCCGAGGTGCGCGGCATCATCGAGGAGGGCGTCGCGAACGGCGAGTTCGACGTGATCGACGTGCACGGCACCACCCTCGCGGTGCTCTCGCTGTGCATCGACGTCGCCCGCTGGTTCAACGTCGACGGCCCCCGGACGCCGGAGGAGGTCGGCGCGCTCTACGCCGACCTCGTGCTCCGCATGGTGGGCGCGGTGAAGCCGTAGCGCCCGGTCAGACGTAGTAGCGGGAGACGGACTCCGCGACGCACACCGGCTTGTCCCCGCCCTCCCGCTCCACGGTGAAGGCGATGCTCACCTGCACCCCGCCCGGTACCTCCTCGACGCCGGTGATCTTCGCCGTGGCGCGCAGCCGGGAGCCGACCGGGACGGGTGCGGGGAAGCGGACCTTGTTGGTGCCGTAGTTGACGCCCATCTTCACGCCCTCGACACCGATCAGCTGGGGGCCGAACAGGGGCAGCAGGGACAGCGTGAGGTAGCCGTGCGCGATGGTCGTCCCGAACGGGCCGGCGGCGGCCTTCTCCGGGTCCACGTGGATCCACTGGTGGTCGCCGGTGGCGTCCGCGAACAGATCGATCCGCTTCTGGTCCACCTCCACCCAGTCGGTGTACCCCAGCTGTTCGCCCACCGCCGCCTTGAGCTCGTCGGTGGACGTGAAGATCCTCGGCTCTGCCATGGTCCCGGCCTCTCGCGTCGCCTGTCGGGAAGTAACTGCCTAAGCAACTGCTTAGCATGCTAGCCCGCGGGACCGCTGTCAACGGACGGACGCCGCGCGACGGTGGGTAGGCTTCGAGGAGTGCCCCAGATTCCCGAGAAGATCCACGAGCTCACGGTCGGCCAACTCTCCGCCCGCAGCGGCGCCGCCGTCTCCGCCCTGCATTTCTACGAGGCCAAGGGGCTGATCAGCAGTCGCCGCACCTCGGGCAACCAGCGCCGCTACACCCGCGACACGCTGCGCCGCGTCGCCTTCATCCGCGCCGCGCAGCGGGTCGGCATCCCGCTGGCCACGATCCGCGACGCCCTCGCCCAGCTCCCCGAGGAGCGCACACCCACCCGGGCGGACTGGGCCCGCCTCTCCGAGGCCTGGCGCTCGGAACTGGACGAGCGCATCAAGCAGCTCAACCGGTTGCGGGACCACCTCACCGACTGCATCGGCTGTGGCTGCCTGTCCCTGGAGACCTGCGTGCTGTCCAACCCCGACGACGTCTTCGGCGACCGCCTGACCGGCTCCCGCCTGATGGCGGAACCAAAACGCTGAGGCTCCGCCGGTGGTCCGGTGGAGGGCCCTGGTGTTGGGCGGGGTGGTCCGGTGGGGGGCCTGGTGTCGGGTTCGGTGGTCCCGTGGAGGCGACGGTGGTGGGCGGCCGGCGCCCACGCCGGGGCGCGTCTACGGGCGCGGGCGTGAGCTCCCCGGTCAGGCGCGGGGTCTCGCCGAGGCGTTCGCGCACCGCCGTGAGCGGCCCCGCGCCGTCGGCCGGCGTCGCGGGCGGCAGATGGCGGGCGGGCGC
>NZ_PQSS01000133.1 GCF_002920535.1 Streptomyces sp. Ru71
AGCGCGGCGAGGACGGCGGTGCCGCTGCCGCCGTGGCGGCGCCGGGCCCGACCGCGCAGGGTGGGGGCGGTGACGAGCGCGGCGGTGACGACGGCGACCGCGAGGGCCGCCGTCATCAGCAGCAGGGACGCGCCGAGGGCGTCGAGCACGGCCGGTGTGACGTCGGCGCCGTTCAGCCACGACTGCCCGCCGTCACCGCGCAGCCACCGCGTGAGCAGCCGCAACGGCCCCTCGTCGAGGTGGAGTTGGGCGCGGATGTCGGCCAGTACCTGCGGGTCGGGGTCGCGGTCGGCCGAGCGCGCCTTGAGGACGGTGAGGGCCGGGTCGGTGTGCGTGAGCCAGGGCAGCAGCCCGATCGCGCACACAAGACAGGCCGCCAGGGCGGTGCGCCACAGCAGGGCGCCGAGGGTGGTGCGCATGGTCAGCGGCGGGTCCCGGGGCCGACGAGGGTGCGCTCGTAGGGGTCGAGCAGCACGCCTTTCACCGTGGTGGCGACGCCGGTGACGATCCGCTGGTGGACGAGCGGGACGACGGCGTCGGTGCCGAGGACGGCGGCCTCGGCGGCCATGGCGGCGTCCTGCCGGGCGCCGGTGTCCTCGGTGGCCTCGGCCTTGGCGACGGCCCGGTCCACGCGCGGGTCGCACAACTGGGCGATGTTGTAGTCGCCGTGGCAGGTGTGGTCGCCGGCCAGGACGGCCACGGGGTCGCCGGTGTCGACGAGGGTGTTGCGGGCGAGGACGAACGCGTCGAACTTCCCGGCGAGGGCGTCGCTCTCCAGCCGTGAGTACTCCCGCACCTGGAGCGTGACCCGGAACCCGGCCTTCTCCAGCTGCTGCTTCAGCACCTGGGCGACCTCGGGGAGTTCGGGCCGGTTGTCGTAGGTGGCGAGGGTGACGGAGGTGCCGCCGACTGCTCCCGGCCGTACCCGGGCGGGTGTGACGCGCTTGCCCGCGGCCCAGGTGACGGCGGGTCCGTAGATGCCGGTGCCGGCGTCGGCGTGTCCCTCGTAGACGCCCCGGGCGAGGGCGGAGGTGTCGACGGCGGCCCGGGCGGCGGCCCGCGTCGCCGGGTTCCTGAAGGGCCCGTTCCCGGTGTTGAGGAGCAGGCTGGTGGTGCGGGTGGTGGCGGTCTCGCGGCGGGTGGCCCGGTCGAGGGTGGCGGCCTGGGAGACGGGGACGGCCTCGGCGATGTCGACCTCGCCGGTGCGCAGGGCGTTGGCGCGGGCGGTGCCGTCGGCGACGAAGCGGGCGTCGATGCCGGCGGCGTGGGCGAGGCCGCCCCAGTAGCCGTCGTGGCGGTCGAGGGTGGCGGAGGTGGCGCCGGTGACCTTGGTGAGCCGGAAGGGCCCGGTGGCGGTGGCGACGGGATCGACGTGCCCCGGGTCGCGGTACGCCTTCGGCGAGAACACGGCGAGACTCGGACTGGCCAGCCGCAACGGCAGGATCGGGTCGGGCGCGGCGGTGGTGACGCACACCCCGTGCCGGCCGGCGGGGCGGGCGGTGAGGGTGACGCCGGACAGGGCGGCGGGGGCGGGCCTGGCCCGCGTGGCGCGGGTGAGGGAGGCGGCGACGGCGGCCGGGGTGACCTCGGTGCCGTCCTGGAAGGTGGCCTCGCGCAGGGTGAAGCGCCAGGTGCGGGCGTCCTCGCGCCGCCAGGACGCGGCGAGGGCGGGCGTGGCGGTGCCGTTGGCGTCCAGGGCGGTCAGGCCCTCGGTGACGCCGAGGCGGCTGAGGATGGTGGCGTCGGCGCCGTACGGGGAGAGGTTCTCGGCGGGCGGGAAGGCGAGGGCCACGCGCAGCCGGGAGCCGGGCGCGGCCCCGGCCCCGGCGTCCTCCTTCTCCGCGAAGCAGCTCGCGAGGAGCGGGACGAGGAGGAGGGGCGCGAGCAGCCGGGCGCGGCGTATGGAGGTCACCGGCGCACCGCCTCGGCGGGGGCGGCCATCGGGATCTCGACGTGCAGGACCCCGTTGCCCGTGTCGGCGTCTTCCCGCTCGTCGTGCACGACCGTGCCGAGCGAGCGCCAGAACGCCTCCGCCCCGGGGACGGACGGGTCGGTGTGCAGATAGACGGCGCGGTAGCCGCCGTCGGCGGAGGCGAAGGCGAGCAGCTCACTCACGAGCCGCCGGGCGAGACCGCGCCGGCGGTGCTCGGGGCGGACGTAGAGGCGGCGCAGCTGTGCGGTGGTGCCGCAGGGGTAACGCCGGGCGAGGTGGCGGGGGTTCGGCGGGTGCGCGGGGCCGCGCGAGTCGAGCGCGCCGGTGGCGACGACGCGGCCGTCGGCGTCGAGGGCCACCAGGAGGGTGTGCCGGGCCGGCACCAGGTAGGCCCCGGCGAGGTCGACGATGTCGCCGTGCCAGCGCGGCACGTACCCGGTACCGAAGTCCCGGTAGAGGGTGTCGAGCATGACGGCCCGCGCGCCGCCGAGGTCGTCGGCGGTCGCGGGCCGGATGCGGTAGCCCTTGATGCTTTGATCACGCACTTGCGCATCATATGCAATAAGCCATGAGGAAAGATCACCGAGGCCCCAGCGGGACACCGGTCGAGCGGTGGCGGTGAGCATGTCCGCCACTCTGCCACATGATATTCATTTTCAAAAAGCCGGGACTGCCGCCCTCCGCGAGAGGAACTCCGCCACCGTCGCGGTGAACCGCCCCGCGTCGTCCGTCCACGGCATGTGCCCGGCACCGTCCTGCACGACGAACTCGCCGTGCGGGAAGAGCGCGGCGAGGGCGGCCATGGCACGCGGCGGAGCCGCCACGTCGAACTCCCCCGCGAGGACGAGCACGGAGGCCGTGAGCGCGGCGAGGGCGGCGCGGGTCCGCTCGGGCTCGAAGGCGCCGTCGCCCATGAACACCGCGGCGGCCTCGTGGTTCTTCTCGGTGTCGTTCGCCGCGTGGTCGGCCCGCGCCGCGTCGTCCCAACGGCCGTACCAGAACGGCGCGATGGCCTCCCAGTCCGCCGCGCCGGCCCGCCCCCCGGTGACGGCTTCGAGCGCCGCACGGGCCTCGGGGTACCACAGCTCGTCGCGCCGCAGACCGGCGGTGCTCAGCCGGTCCTCCGCCGTGATCTCGACGCCGAGGGCGAAAGCGCTCGGCGTGACGAGGACCAGCCGTCCGATCCGCTCCGGATGGCGTTCGGCGTACCGCACGGCGAGATTGGCCCCAGCGCTGTGCGCGAGCAGGTCGATCCGCTCGACGCCGAGGTGCCTGCGCAGCGCCTCGACATCGTCGACGAGCCGGTCGCAGCGATACGTGGCCGGGTCGTCCGGCACGGCGGAGGCGCCGGTGCCCCTCAAGTCCAGCCGGACCAGCCGCCGGTGGGCCGTGAGCCCGCCGAGGTCGCCGAGGTAGGAGGAGGCCCGCAGGGGCCCGCCGGGCAGGCAGACGAGGGGCGGCCCGTCCCCGCTGTCGTGGTGGACGAGGAGGGTGCCGTCGGGGGCGGTGAAGGTGGGCATGGGCGGAGGGTGTCAGCGGAGCAACGGCCACGGCAATCGAATTGGCGGGCCGCACCGCCGTGTTCACCAGCCCGGATACCGCTCCCACCAGTGCGGGTCCCACGCCGGGACGTGCTCCATGCCGCTGGGTGAGTCGTCGAGCTCCAGGGTCAGGTCACGGGCCAGGGTGTCCAGTACCCAGGCCAGTTCGTGACGGCTGACCAGGCCGGCGGGCAGCGCCTCGGCCCCGTGGACGGCACCGAGCAGCGCACCGGTCACGCAGGCGACGGACTCGCCGTCCGGGGCGCCGGCGGCGAAGGCGAGCGCGGCCGGGATGTCGGCGCGGCCGGGGAAGGAGGCCGCCGCGTAGACCGCGCCGAGCAGGGCCGCGGGGGCGGTCGGGTCGGGGGCGAGCCGGGCCAGGTGGCCGGGGTGCGCGGGCTCCTCCAGCGCGTGCTTGAAGGCCGCTTGCAGCCGGGCGTGCTCCTGCTCGGTGACCGGCCGGTCGTCGCCGGGGAGAGCGGTGATGCCGGCGTGCAGCGCCTCGCGGACGGCCCGGCCGGACGGGTCGTCCTGCTCGGGCGGGGTGAACGGGTCGCGTGCGGCGACCGGATGGCCGAGGCAGTGGTGGGCCAGGAAGGCCGCGTGCAAGGTGGCGCTCTGTGCGGCCGGGTCGCCGTGGGTGAGAGCGGCGAGCGCCCCGGCCTGTGCGACGGCCCACGGACCGGCGACGGCGACCGGAAGCGCCCGGGTCAGCGCGTGGCAGCCCCGGCTCGGCGTGGCCATCCCCGGCTCGCCCAGCTCGATCCGGGACAGGGCCGTCACCGTCGCCGGTGCGCTGCCGCGCCGCTCGGCCAGCGCCGGCACGCCCGTGAGCCAGCCGTCCGGCCAGCCCTTGTTGTCGTACGGGTTCCAGCGCGCCCGCATCTTCTCCTGCGCGATGCCCTGCACAAAGGCCCAGCGGGAGTAGGCGTGCAGGACCACGCCGGGGCCGTAGCAGACGCCCTTGTGGCTGCCCCGGACCAGGGCGCGGATGACGCCCTCCGCGGTGAAGCAGGCCAGTTGGGTGCTGACACCGGCCCGCAACACACCTGTGGCGGGCGGCCTGCCCCGCGCCGCCCCCAGGGTTTCTCCGAGCGCCAGGCCGAGCATCAGCCCGCGGGCGCGGGACTGCCGGGCGAAGAGTTCCCGCTGGGAGTCCTTGGCGTGGGGCAAGGCGGTGCGCCTCTCTTTCGGCGGACGACGAGGGGGGCGGTCAGAGGCCCGCCCGCTCCAGCAGGACCGGCAGCGCCTCCGGCTTCACCTTCTGCACCGAGCGCACCTGCCCCAGCCCCAGGCTGTCGCGGCCCACGGGTTCGCGGGACAGCGCCTTGGTGGCCTCGGTGAGCAGCGTCGCCGCGACCAGATAGGACACCTCGGGGTCGTCGGGGTCCTCCCAGGGCTCCTCGTCGACCTCGGCCACCGCGGTGACCGCCGCGTCCGGCTGGGTGAAGAAGAACCACAGGCGGTCGCCCGGCTGCATCCGGTTGCGGCGGCTGAGCCACAGCTCCAGTTCCGGCTCCTCCTCGGCGAGTCGGCGTATCGTCTCGCGGTCGGTCGGTTCACCGTCCAGCAGGTCCAGTTGAGGATTGAGGATGTAGATCCAGTCCGCCACGGCTCTCCCCTCGGTAAGGACGCTCGACTCACGCCCACGCGCACAGCAGCGCCCCATGGTGCCAGGCGGAGGGCACTGGTGCGAACTCGGTTTCGGGGAACGGACACACATCCCGGCCACGGCACCGACCGGTGGCCGCCCAGGCCCCCCGTCAAGGGGGCCGCCGACGGCCCTCCCCTCGTCGGGCGGGGCCATCGGCGGCGTGGGTCACGCGGGTCGGCCTGCACGGGTCACGCGGGTGCGTACCCCGTCGGGCGGGCCGTGAAGGTGCCGCGGCCCTGGGTGCGGCCGCGCAGGCGGGTGGCGTAGCCGAAGAGTTCGGCCAGCGGCACCGTCGCCGTCACCACCGCGGCGCCGCCACGGGTGTCGGAGCCGGTCACCCGGGCCCGGCGTGCCGCGAGGTCGCCGAGGACGGCGCCGACCGCGTCCTCGGGCACCGTCACGGTGACCTCGGCGACCGGCTCCAGCAGGAGCAGGGCGCAGCCGCGCAGCGCCTCGCGCAGGCCGAGCCGGCCGGCGGTGCGGAAGGCCATCTCCGAGGAGTCCTTCACATGGGTCGAGCCGTCGGTGAGCGTGACCTTCAGACCCGTCACCGGGTGCCCGGCGAGCGGGCCGCCCTCGGCCAGCGCGTCACGGCAGCCGGCCTCGACCGCGCGGACGTACTCCTGCGGCACCCGGCCGCCCACCACCGTGGACGCGAACACGAAGCCCGTGCCGCCCGGCCCGTCGGGCAGCGGTTCGACGTCGAGCACCACGTGCGCGAACTGGCCCGCGCCGCCGTCCTGTTTGACGTGCCGGAAGACGACACCGGTCACACCGCGGGCGACCGTCTCGCGGTGGCTGACCCGCGGGCGGCCCGTGGTGATCTCCAGCCCGTGGGCGCGGCGCAGCTTCTCCGCCGCGACCTCCAGGTGGAGTTCGCCCATGCCGGACAGCACCGTCTGGCCCGTCTCGGCGTCGGTGCGCACCACCAGGGACGGGTCCTCCTCGACCAGCCGGGCCAGCGCGGCCGACAGGCGTTCGGTGTCGGTGGAGCGGCGGGCCTCCACGGCCACCGAGACGACCGGTTCGGCGGCGCCCGGCGGTTCGAGGACGATGGGCGTGTCACGGGCGCACAGGGTCGTCCCGGCGCGGGCCGACTTCAGGCCGACGACGGCGACGATGTCACCGGCGACCGCCCGCTCGACCGCCTCGTGCCGGTCGGCCTGGACGCGCAGGATGCGGCCGACGCGCTCGGTGCGGCGTGCGGTGGCGTCCCACACGGTGTCTCCTTTCTCCAGTGTTCCCGCGTACACGCGCAGATAGGTCAGGCGTCCGGTCGCCGTGGCGGTGACCTTGAAGGCCAGGGCCGTGAAGGGGGCCGACGGGTCCGCCGGGCGCTCCTGGCCGTCCTGCGTGCCCCTCACCGGCGGCCGGTCGGCCGGTGAGGGCAGGTAGGCGACCACGGCGTCCAGCAGCGGCTCGATGCCCCGGTTGCGGTAGGCGGAGCCGCACAGCACGACCACGCCGTCACCGCTGACGGTCAGGTCCCGCAGCGCGGCTGTGAGCGTGCGCGCCGTGAGCGTCTCGCGGTCGCAGAACTCCTCCAGTGCCGCCGGGTGCCGTTCCGCCACGGCCTCCTCCAGCAGCCGGCGCCGCCGCCGGGCCTCCTCCAGCACAGTGTCCGGAACCGGGCCCTCGGTGGCCGTCTCGCCACCGTCGGCCCAGGTCAGCGCGCGCATGCGCACCAGGTCGACGACGCCGGTGAAGGCGTCCTCCGCGCCGAGCGGCAGCTGGACGACCAGCGGCGCCGGGTGCAGCCGGGCGCGGACCGACGCGACGGCCGTGTCCAGGTCGGCGCCCGCGCGGTCCATCTTGTTGACGAAGGCGATCCTGGGCACGCCGTGCCGGTCGGCCTGGCGCCACACGGACTCGCTCTGCGGCTCCACGCCCGCCACGGCGTCGAACACGGCGACGGCCCCGTCCAGTACGCGCAGGGAGCGCTCCACCTCGTCGGCGAAGTCGACATGGCCCGGGGTGTCGATCAGGTTGATCCGGTGGCCGTCCCAGGCGCAGCTGACGGCCGCGGCGAAGATGGTGATGCCGCGGTCGCGTTCCTGCGGGTCGAAGTCGGTGACGGTGGTGCCGTCGTGGACCTCGCCGCGCTTGTGCGTGGTGCCGGTGGCGTACAGGATCCGTTCGGTGACGGTGGTCTTGCCGGCGTCGACGTGGGCGAGGATGCCCAGGTTGCGGACGGCGGCGAGCGGGTGGGTGAGGTGACGGTCGAGTGCGGTGCGCACGGCCCTGATGCCTTTCGGGTGTGATGCGGTGGAAGGGCAGCGCGATGTCCCCGGACGCGTCGACGGGCGCCCGAGTGTGAGATGACGGGCCGTCAGGTGTGCGTCACGGTGTTCCGGTGCCGGCCGCGCAGCGGGCACCGGACGGCACGAGACACCAGGATCACCTCGTAGCGGGCGCGGGGAGCGGCGACAGCGGTGCGGTCACGCACGGCCTGCTCCCCTCACTCGTCCTCGGTCCCGGCAGCGCGCCGCCGTCAGGGCCGGCGGCGCGTGATGTCCGTGAGTCTAGGGAGGCGGGCGAGGGCCCGGCATCCGAATTTCCGTCAGGCCGCCGCGCGCAGGTAATGGGCCCGCACCCGGCGCAGCCAGGCGTCGGCCGCGGACTCGTCGGGGCGTTCGGGCAACGCGCTCGGCGTGCCGGCGAAGGCCTCCTCGTAGTGCCGCAGCAGCGGTTCGGCGGCCGACGGGTCCTCGGCGACCCGCTCACCGAAGGCGTGGTAGGCCTCGGGGTCCTCGACCCGGACGGTCAGCGCGCCGGTCGCGTACAGCTCGAAGCCCTGGACGCACAGCCGCCTCAGATGCCGCGCGTGCTTGGCGGTACGCGCGGGCGGCGCGTCGTCCGCCGAGCGGTTGAGCAGCTTGCGGAACTGCTGGGTGGCGTAGCCGAGATAGGCGTCGCGCACCCGGCGGGCGCTGAGCAGACTGGAGCGCAGGGCGATCAGTTCGTCGCCGAGCGGGGTGCGCACCTCGTACAGCTCGTCGGGCAGCCAGACCAGCTCCATGACGGTCGGGTTGCCGCCGAGGGCCAGCCGGCACCACTTGGCCGCCTCGTGCAGGGTGCGGTCCGGTGCGGTGCTGACGTGCGACTCCGCCGGCCGGTGCAGGCCGTGCAGCTCCTCGGTCGGGGCGGCGAACAGGCCGAGCCGGTCGATGTCGGAGCCCTCGCGGGCCAGGCCGTACGCGGTGGAGCCGACGATGCCGGACAGCAGGACGTTCTTCACGCTCACAGGTCCCCCCGGTGGTGGTGCGGTCCGCCATCATGCACCGCGCGAGCGGTTGCCGACCGCGCATTTTCCGCCGGGGGCTCACCGGGCGGACCCGCGCGCCTGCCGGGCGCCGTGCGGTGTCCCCGGGTCACCGGGAAGAGTGAGCCGGACGGCCGGATGCACCCGGTCGCGGGGCGTGTGCGGGTTCGGCGGCGGCCGGGGACGGGCATCGTGAAGACGAGGCATGACACCGGGGTGCGGCGACGGCGCCGCAGCCCGCGCGGGCGGAACGGGCCGAGGCTCGTCAACTGCCCTTGACACGGCCGGTGTCGGGCTGTCGGTGCGGCGGGCGGGCCCCCTACGATTCACCTGCCCCGCGGCGGCGGGCGCGACGCCGGGCGCAGGCGTCCCCGCCCGTCCCGGACGCCGTGCGGGCGCGGAAGGCGAAGGGGGGACCAGGCCATGGCGACACCGGGGCGCGCGCGGCTGCGGCGGCTGTCCGAGGCGGTGCCGGGCCTGCTGCTGGGCGGCGCCGCCGCGCTGGCCGCCGGGGTGCTGATCGGTCTGCCGGTGGACACCACCGGGGTGATGGACTCGCGCGGTTATCTGTTCACGGCGGGTCTGCTGCTGGCGGTCGGACTGTACGGCAGCACGTACGCGATCGACGTGAAGGCGCTGCGGGCGGATCTGACCGGGGTGCTGGTCGCGGTCACGCTCGGCGTGGTGCTGAAGGCGGCGCTGATCGCGGGGACGATGCTGTTGTTCTTCCGGCGGCCGGAGTCGCTGGTGCTGGGCATGGCGGTGGCGCAGATCGACCCGCTGTCGGTCGCCGCGCTGGACCGCGAGGGGCGGATGTCGGAGCGGGCCCGGTCGCTGCTGAAGGCGTGGGCGTCCTTCGACGACCCGATGACGGTGCTGCTGACCCTGTATCTCGCCGGCTACGCCTACACGGCGGCCGGGAACCCGGGCGCTCCGGAGGTGGCCGCCGGGGGCGCCGGCGGGTACCTGACCGGGCTCGGCCTGAACGCCGCGCTGCTCGCGGGCGCCGTGGTGGTGTGGTGCGCGGGGCGGTGGGCGGCCGGCCGGCTGCCGGACACGAAGGGCGTGCGGCGGGCCAGGGGCACCGGAGCGGTGCTGCTGCTGGTGGCTCTGCTGGTGCTCGCGGCGGCGCAGCAGTTGATGCTCGCGGTGGCGCTGGCCGGGCTGGTGGTGCGCTCGCAGGTGGTGGGCAGGGCGGTCGAGCGGGCGGTCGGCGGCGCGTTCCTCGCCGCGTTCCTGGCGCTGGGCCTGCTGCTCGCGCGGGGCGTGAACTGGGCGCAGGGGATCGTGCTGGGCGCGGCCGCGTTCGGCGCGCAGGCGCTGGTGGCGCTGCTGGTGCTGCCGTTGTTCGTACGGGGGCTGCCGCGCCGGGACCGGATCGCGCTGGGGCTCGCCCAGCAGAACGGCATCACGGCCGTGCTGATCGCACTCACCCTGGAGCGTGATTTCCCGGGCACCGCCGGGACCGTCGGTCCTGCCGTCCTCACGGTCAACGCGCTGTACGGCGTGGGGCGCGTGCTGCAGGACCGG
>NZ_PQSS01000134.1 GCF_002920535.1 Streptomyces sp. Ru71
CTGATCGGCCTCGCCTCCGGCGCCGCGATGATCGCGCGCGGTGTCGTGCTCTCACGGACGGGACATCAGCAGGCCGCGTACCACTCGACCGCCCCGCTCAAGCCCCTGCACGGGGTCGCCCTGCACGCCGTGCTGGTGCTGCCCGCGCTGGCCTGGCTGCTGGCGCGCACGCCGTGGGACGCGGCGGTCCGGCAGCGGATCGTGGCGACGGCGGTGGGGTGCTACGCCGCCGCGGTGGCGGGCACGGCGGTGTGGGCGGTGCTCACGTACTGACCAGGGGTGTAGACGCTGCTCAGGTAAGAGCGGTGCAGGCGGTGCGCGTCACGCTCACGCACCGGGCCCTCCGCTGCCGGAGGCACCCCCGCGCTCCCCTTCCCCGCCCCGCGCCCGGCCCCGCCCCCACAGGCCACGCCCGCGCGTGAGCAGGCCCGCGCCCGGGGCGCGTCCGCGGTGGCCGTGGACGCGGGGATCGTCCGTGACGGCGTATCGCTTCACATACGCCCCGAGGAACGCCTGCAGCGTGGCGACCGCCGGGATGGCGATGAGCGCGCCGACCGCGCCGAGCAGGGCGGTTCCGGCGATGACGGAGCCGAAGGCGACCGCGGGATGGATGTCGACGGTCTTCGAGGTCAGCTTCGGCTGCAGCATGTAGTTCTCGAACTGCTGGTAGATCACCACGAAGACCAGCACCCACACCGCGTACAGGGGATTGACGGTGAACGCGATCAGCATCGGCAGCGCACCGGCGAGGTACGTGCCGATGGTCGGGATGAACTGCGACACCACGCCGACCCACATGCCCAGCACGGGCGCGTACGGGATGCCGAGGGCCTGGAGCATCACGTAGTGCGCGACGGCCGAGATCAGCGCCATCAGCCCGCGTGAGTACAGGTAGCCGCCGGTCTTGTCGACGGCGATCTCCCACGCGCGCAGCACCTCGGCCTGCCGGGCGGGGGGCAGCACGGAGCAGATGCCGCGCCGCAGGCGTGGTCCGTCGGCGGCGAAGTAGAACGAGAAGAGGCTGATCGTCAGCAGCTGGAAGAGGCCGCCGAGGACCTGCGTGGACACGTCCAGCACGCCGGCCGCGCTGTTCTGGGCGTACTTCCTCAGCCAGTCGGAGTGGAGCAGCCCCTCCTGGATGTCCAGCCGTTTGAGGTCGGTGTGGAAGGTGCTGTTGATCCAGTGGATGACCGAGTCGAGGTACTGGGGGAAGTTGTCGATCATCTTGGTGATCTGGCCGGCCAGCATCGAGCCGAGCAGGGTGACGAACCCGGCGGAGACGACGAGCAGGCCGAGGAAGACCAGGAAGGTGGCGAGGCCGCGGCGCAGACCGCGGGAGGCCATCCAGCTCACCGCGGGTTCGACGGCCAGGGCCAGGAAGAACGCGATGAGGATGTTGATCAGCAGCCCGGTGAGCTGGTGGAACGCCCAGCTGCCCAGCTGGAAGGCGGCGATCAGGGCGAGCGCGAGCACCATGGCGCGCGGCAGCCAGCGCGGCATGCGGACGGCCGGCCCGGCGTCGCCCTCGGCCGGGGGACGGGTGGGCGGCGTCGTACCGTGCGGGGATGCCTGCTGGGCCGGCTGCCCGGGCTCGTCAGTGGGTTCCACGGGACAAGTCTCGCCCACGCCACCGACAACCCGGCCGCCGCCCTGTGATCTTCACCGCGGCTTACGGTGCGGGACGGGCCGCCGTCGTCCCGGCGCCCCGCTCAGTGCCGCTCCCGCGGAACGTTCATCACGGAGCACACCACGCGCCACACGTCCTTGGCATCCCATCCGGCCGCCAGCGCCTCGTGCACCGTTCGCCCGCCGAGCTCCGACATCACGTGGTCGCGCGCGAAGGTTTCGGCGTAGCCCGCACCGAAGTGCTCCGCCATCCGCTGCCAGAAGACCGTCAACCGCATGACGCCAGTATCCCGCCCCTTGAGAGTGGGCTCCGGCCCGGGACCGTCCGCCGAGACCGCTTTCCGGCCTACGGTCTCGTCCATGGCCGAAACCGGAGCATCCCCACTCCCTTCCACGCCCCCGGCGCGCTCCCCGCTCTCGCGCGCCGAGCACTTCATCTGGCTGACCGCGCGCGTGCTGGAGCAGCGCCTGTTCGCGTACCACTTCCTGCGGGGCGGCGCCGACCCGGTGGACACCGCGCTGGACGCCTACCGCAACGACGACGGCGGTTACGGCCACGCGCTGGAGCCGGATCTGCGCGGACCGGTCAGCCAGCCGCTGCACACCGCGCACGCCCTGCGGGTGCTGGACTCCATCGGACGCTGTGCCGGACAGCGCGTGGAACGCGTCTGCCGCTACCTGACCTCGGTCTCCACACCGGACGGCGCGCTGCCGGCGATCCATCCCAGCCAGCGCGGCTACCCGGCGGCACCGTTCATCCCGATCGTGGACGACCCGCCGAGCGATCTGCTCGCCACCGGGCCCGTGGTGGGGGTGCTGCACCGCAACGAGGTGTGGCACGCGTGGCTCTTCCGGGCGACCGACTTCTGCTGGCAGCGCATCGAGTCGCTGGAGAAGTCCCACCCGTACGAGATCGAGGCCGCCGTCGCCTTCCTGGACTCCGCGCCCGACCGCGCGCGTGCCCAGGCGGCGGCCGACCGGCTGGGCCGGCTGGTGCGCGCACAGCGGCTCGCCGCCCTGGACCCGGACGATCTCGACGCCTACCCGGTCGCGCCCGGCTACGCCCCCGGTGAGCACCACTTCCCCTACGACTTCGCGCGCACGCCGCACTCGCTCGCGCGCGCGTGGTTCACCGACGCCGAGATGGCACGGTCCCTGGACCATCTCGCGAGCGAGCAGCAGGAGGACGGCGGCTGGCCCGTGCGATGGCGCCGGTGGGCACCGGGCACCGTGCTGGAGGCGCGGCCGATGGTGACCATCGCGGCACTGCGCACCCTCACGGCGTACGGCCGCTCCATCGGATGACCGCGGATGGGCGGGCCGGGCCCCGCGACGCCGGGGCGATCCCCTCGGCGGGGCCTAGCCGCCCAGCGCCCGCACCCCGGCCGTGACGACGACGGCCGCGGCCACCACGAGTAGGAAGGGCGCGCGCAGGACGAGCGCCACAGCGGCCGCGGCCAGTCCGGCGGCCCGCGCGTCCAGCACGAGCGCGCGCCCGTCGGCGAAGGTCTGCTGTGCGGTCAGGGCGGCCAGCAGCGCCACCGGCAGCAGCGCGGCCAGACGCCTGACCAGGGGGCGTTCCAGGACGCCCGCGGGAACGAGCAGGCCGGCGAGCTTCAGCGCGTAGCAGCCGAGCGCGGTCGCGGCGATGGCGATCCAGGTGGTCAACGGTCTCCCCCGGTACGGTCACGGTCAGCGCCCGGCATGCGGCGGCCCTGGACGAACAGCACGGCCGGTGCCGCGACAGCCGCGAGCAGCACCGGCGCCCCGGCGGGCAGGACGGGCAGCAGGCCGAGCCCCAGCAGCACCGCGAGTGCGGCGACGGCCCGCTCGACGCCGGTCTTCAGCATGGGCGCGAGCAGCGCCAGAAACACCGCAGGCCCGGCCGCGTCCAGACCCCAGGCGTCGGTGTCCCCGATGGCCTCCGCGCCCAGCGCGCCGAGCAGCGTGGTGAGGTTCCACAGCAGGTAGAGGCTGATCCCGGTCACGACGAAGCCCACGCGCGCGTGGCGCCGCGTGGGCTGGGCCAGGGCGACCGCCGAGGTCTCGTCGATGACCCACTGCGCGGCGAACGGCCGCACCGCGCGCGGCACCTGCAGCAGCTGTGACAGCCGCAGCCCGTAGAAGGCGTTGCGCGCCCCGAGGAAGAAGGCGCCGGCGGCCGCGGTGAGCGGATTGCCGCCCGCCGCCAGGGCGCCCACGAGCGCGAACTGGGACGCGCCGGTGAACACCAGCAGGCTCAGCGCGCACGTCTGGAGCAGGGTGAGCCCGCTGCCCGCCGAGGTCACTCCGAAGGCGAACCCGGACAGGCCGACGGCGATCCCCACGCCGAGGGCGTCCCGGACGACGGCGCGATCCGGCCGGTCCGCGCCCGCGGCGGGTATGTCGTGGACTGCGGTGCGTTCTGTCACCTACCGGACGCTAGGCGGCTCGGCCGGCGGGCGTCTTGTACGTTCTTGCGCTCGCGCTGGTACGCGCCCGGTGGGACGCCGACGATGCGGGCGAAGTGGCGGTTGAGGTGCGGCTGGTCGGTGAAGCCGACGGCGACCGCCGCCTCGGCGGGCGAGGTGCCCGCGTCCAGCAGCCGCCGGGCCCGCCGGACGCGGGCGTCGGTGAGCCAGGTGTGCGGCGGCATGCCGTACACGTCCCGGAAGGACCGCAGCAGGGCGAACGGGCTGGTCCCCAGCTCCCGGGCGAGCCGTTCCAGCGGCGGCGGGTCGGCCATCCGCTCCTCCAGCACGGCACGCGCGCGTACCGCGAGGCGGGCACCGGCCGTGCGTACCGGCCGGGCCGGCAGACTGCCGCCGTTCAGCCGGAGCAGCCGGGTCACGGCGACTCTCAGCAGGGTGTCGGCGGCGAGCGCGTTGCCCTCGTCCACGGCGCGCAGCAGGTGGTGGACCAGGCCGACGGAGTAGGCGTCGTCGAGGACCGGGCTGCCGAATCCGGGGGTGCCGCGCAGGGTGGTGGTCTCGGCGGCGATCTCCGCGACGACGTCCGGGGACGGATACACCGCGCCGTACCGCCATCCCTCCGGCACTCCGGCCCGGCCCGTGTGCGGGGTGTCCGGGTTGATCAGGGCCAGGGTGCCCGCTCCCGCGTACTGGTCGCCCCCGTGGTGGTGGAAGACCTCCACGCCCTCGCTGATGGCGGCGATCACGAAGTTCTCGTGGGTGTGGCGGACGAACGTCTTGCGGACGTACCGGGCCCGGAGCAGATCGACCCCGGGCAGCTCGGCGTACTGCCAGTGCCGCGCCTGCTCACCCGAACCAGCCATGGGCCCATTGTCCGCCAGGCCCACCGGCGCCGGTCGGCCCCGCCCCCCGCTCAGGTCCTTCACGGCTCGGCGGCCGCCGCCCCCGCCCGGGCCGCGCCCCCCGCCGTGTGCCCGATCCGCCCGGGCCGCGCCACACCGCCCCGCCGTCCGTCCCAACCGGCTCCCGCCGTCCCCACCCCCGCGATTCAGCCCGGCCCCCTGCCGACCGCTCCCGACCCGCCCCGCATTCCCGCAGGTCAGGCGCATTGTCAGTGGGTGGGTGCAGGATGGACGCATGGTCAGCTCCGCCCATCCGGCCCTCGACGGCTTCTCCCCCGCGACCCGCGGCTGGTTCACGGGGGCCTTCTCCGCGCCCACCGCGGCCCAGGCGGGCGCGTGGCAGGCCATCGGTGCGGGGTCGGACGTGCTGGTGGTCGCCCCGACCGGCTCCGGAAAGACCCTGGCCGCGTTCCTCGCCGCGCTGGACCAGCTGGCCTCCACCCCGCCCCCGGCCGACCCGAAGAAGCGCTGCCGGGTGCTGTACGTCTCCCCGCTGAAGGCCCTCGCCGTCGACGTGGAGCGCAACCTGCGCAGCCCGCTGACCGGCATCCGCCAGGAGTCCGTGCGCCTCGGCCTGCCCGAGCCGGAGGTGAAGGTCGGCATCCGGTCCGGCGACACCCCGGCCGCCGAGCGCCGCGCGCTGTCCACGCGACCGCCGGACATCCTGATCACCACCCCGGAGTCGCTGTTCCTGATGCTGACGTCGGCCACGCGTGACGCGCTGACCGGCGTGGAGACGGTGATCCTGGACGAGGTGCACGCCGTGGCCGGCACCAAGCGCGGCGCGCACCTGGCGCTCTCCCTGGAGCGGCTGGACGAGCTGCTGCCCAAGCCGGCCCGCCGCATCGGGCTGTCGGCGACCGTCCGCCCGGTCGACGAGGTCGCCCGCTATCTCTCGCCGCGCCGCAAGGTGGAGATCGTCCAGCCGGAGTCCGGCAAGGAGTTCGACCTGTCGGTCGTCGTCCCGGTCGAGGACATGGGCGAGCTGGGCGGTTCCCCTGCGGCCGACGCGTCCGAGGGCGCGGAGCGGCCGTCGATCTGGCCGCATGTGGAGGAGCGGATCGCCGACCTGGTGCAGTCCCACCGGTCCACGATCGTCTTCGCCAACTCGCGCCGTCTCGCCGAGCGGCTGTGCAACCGGCTCAACGAGATCGCCTACGAGCGGGCCACCGGCGAGACCCTGGACGAGCATCACGCGCCGGCCGAGCTGATGGGCGGCTCGGGTGCGGCCCAGGGCGCTCCGCCGGTCATCGCCCGGGCCCACCACGGCTCGGTGTCGAAGGAGCAGCGTGCGCTGGTCGAGGAGGACCTGAAGGCGGGCCGGCTGCCGGCGGTGGTGGCCACCTCCAGCCTGGAGCTGGGCATCGACATGGGCGCGGTCGACCTGGTCGTCCAGGTGGAGTCGCCGCCGTCGGTGGCCTCCGGCCTGCAGCGCGTGGGCCGTGCCGGTCACCAGGTCGGCGCGGTGTCCACGGGTGTGGTGTTCCCCAAGTACCGGGGCGACCTGGTGCAGTCGGCGGTGGTCACCGAGCGGATGCGCACCGGCGCCATCGAGTCGCTGCGGGTTCCCGCCAACCCGCTGGACGTGCTCGCGCAGCAGCTCGTCGCCATGACGGCCCTGGACACCTGGCAGGTCGACGACCTGCTCGCCGTGGTGCGCCGCGCGGCGCCCTTCGCGTCGCTGCCGGAGTCGGCGTTCACCGCCGTGCTCGACATGCTGGCGGGCCGCTATCCGTCCGACGCGTTCGCCGAGCTGCGCCCGCGCGTGGTGTGGGACCGCGTCGCCGGCACGGTCACCGGCCGCCCCGGCGCCCAGCGCCTCGCCGTCACCTCGGGCGGCACGATCCCCGACCGCGGTCTGTTCGGGGTGTTCCTCGCCGGGTCCGATCCCAAGAAGGGCGGCGGCCGGGTCGGCGAGCTGGACGAGGAGATGGTCTACGAGTCGCGGGTCGGCGACGTCTTCACGCTGGGCACCAGCTCCTGGCGCATCGAGGACATCACCCGCGACCGGGTCCTGGTGTCCCCGGCGCCGGGCGTGCCGGGCCGGCTGCCGTTCTGGAAGGGCGACCAGCTGGGCCGCCCGCTGGAACTGGGCCGCGCGGTGGGGGCGTTCCTGCGCGAGGTCGGCTCCCTGTCCAAGGAGGACGCCCGGCTGCGGCTGCTCACCGCAGGACTGGACGCCTGGGCCGCGGACAACGTGCTGTCGTACCTGGACGAGCAGCGCGAGGCCTGCGGCCATGTCCCCGACGACCGCACGATCGTCGTGGAGCGGTTCCGCGACGAGCTGGGCGACTGGCGGGTCGTGGTGCACTCCCCCTTCGGCGCCCAGGTGCACGCCCCGTGGGCGCTCGCCCTCGGCGCCCGCCTCGCCGAGCGGTACGGCATGGACGCCCAGGTCATGCACGCCGACGACGGCATCGTGCTGCGGCTGCCGGACGCCGACCTGATGGGCCTCGACCTGCTCGACCAGGAGCCGGCGAAGGCGGGCACGGAGTACGACGCGGACCAGGCGCCCGTCGGCGCCGCGGACGTCGTGTTCGACAAGGGCGAGGTCGACCAGATCGTCACCGACCAGGTCGGCGGCTCGGCCCTGTTCGCCTCCCGGTTCCGCGAGTGTGCCGCCCGCGCCCTGCTGCTGCCGCGCCGCAACCCCGGCCGGCGCACCCCGCTGTGGCAGCAGCGCCAGCGCGCGGCGCAACTGCTGGAGGTGGCGAGCGAGTTCGGGTCGTTCCCGATCGTCCTGGAAGCGGTCCGCGAGTGCCTGCAGGACGTCTTCGACGTCCCCGGCCTGGTCGAGCTGATGGGCGATCTGGAGTCCCGCAGGGTGCGCCTGGTGGAGGTGACCACCCCCGAGCCGTCCCCGTTCGCCCGCTCCCTCCTCTTCGGCTACGTCGCCCAGTTCCTCTACGAGGGCGACTCCCCGCTCGCCGAGCGGCGCGCTGCCGCGCTGTCGCTGGACTCCCGGCTGCTGGCCGAGCTGCTCGGCCAGGCCGAGCTGCGCGAACTGCTCGACGCCGAGGTGCTCACCGAGCTGGAGCGGGAGCTGCAGTGGCTCACCGAGGACCGCCGGGTCAAGGACGTCGAGGGCGTCGCGGACGTACTGCGCCTGCTGGGCCCGCTCACCGAGGCCGAACTCGTCGAGCGGGGCGCCGAACCGCGGTGGCCGCAAGAGCTCGCCGCCGCCCGCCGGGCCATCCGGGTCCGTATCGCCGGTACCGACCACTGGGCGGCGATCGAGGACGCGGGCCGGCTGCGCGACGCGCTGGGCACAGCGCTGCCGGTCGGAGTCCCGGAGGCCTTCACCGAGCCGGTCAAGGACCCGCTCGGCGACCTCCTCGCCCGCTACGCCCGCACCCACGGCCCCTTCACCTCGGCCACCGCCGCCGCGCGCTTCGGGCTCGGCGTCGCGGTCACCGAGGGCGCCCTGCAACGGCTCGCGGCCTCCGGCCGGGTCGTCCAGGGCGAGTTCCATCCGGCCGGCATCGGCCAGGAGTGGTGCGACGCGGCCGTACTGCGCCGGCTGCGCCGCCGCTCCCTGGCCGCGCTGCGGCACGAGCTGGAGCCGGTGCCGCCGGCCGCGCTGGCCCAGTTCCTGCCCCAGTGGCAGCACATCGGCAAGGGTCACGCGCTGCGCGGCATCGACGGGCTGGTGCGGGCCGTCGAGCAGCTCCAGGGCGCGTCCGTGCCCGCGTCGGCCCTGGAGAAGCTCGTCCTGCCGTCCCGTGTCACCGGCTACACCCCGGCGATGCTCGACGAACTCACCGCCGCCGGGGAGATCGTCTGGGCCGGCGCCGGCGCCCTGCCCGGCAAGGACGGCTGGGTCTCCCTGTATCTGGCGGACGCGGCCCCCCTGCTGCTGCCCCCGCCGCACCCGCTGGAGCTGACGGCCCTTCACCAGTCCGTGCTGGACGCCCTGTCCGGCGGCTACGGCCTGTTCTTCCGTCAGATCGCCGACCAGGTCCGCGCCACCACCCACCCCGAGGCCTCCGATCCCCAACTGGCCGACGCCCTGTGGGACCTGGCCTGGTCCGGCCGGCTCACGAACGACACGCTCACCCCGATGCGTTCGCTGCTGGGCTCGGGCCGCACCGCGGGCTCCACCGCGCACCGCGCCAAACGCTCGGTCCCGCGCGGCCGCTACGGCTCCCTGACCGCCGCCGCCCGCCCCGCCTCCCGCAGCGGGCCGCCGACCGTCGCCGGCCGCTGGTCGCTGCTCCCGGCGCAGGAGCCGGACCCCACGGTCCGCGCCCACGCCCTGGCCCGCACGCTGCTGGACCGGCACGGCGTGGTGACCCGGGGCGCCGTCGCCGCGGAGGGCGTCGAGGGCGGTTTCTCGGCGGTGTACCGCATCCTGTCCGCGTTCGAGGACAGCGGGCAGGCCCGGCGCGGGTACGTGGTGGAGGGGCTGGGCGCCGCCCAGTTCGCCATGGACGGCGCCGTCGACCGGCTCCGGGCGGTGGCCAACGCCCGCGAGCGCGGCGACGCGGCGGCGGCAGCGGGCCCGGCGGGCTTCGGCGGCCCCGACGGCCACGGCACGACACCACCCGCCGGCGGGCCCTCCGACGGCTTCACAGCCGCCGACGCCGACTGGATGAAGGCCCTCGACTCCCCCGACGGCACCCAGTTCCCGGACTTCCCCCTCTCCCCCGGCGACTACGTCTCCCCGCGCGACTTCGACTCCCCGGGCGCCGGCGGCCCCCGAGGCGGCGGCCCAGGACCCGAGAGAGGCTCCGGATACCCCACAGGCCCGGGGTACGGGACCGGCGCCGGATACGGAACC
>NZ_PQSS01000135.1 GCF_002920535.1 Streptomyces sp. Ru71
CCGAATGGCATGGAACGCCACCTGGCGCACCACGCCGCACGGCATGCCACGCCGCCTTGCGCCTCACGCCGCACCGCACGACATGCCACCTAACACATCACGCCGTACGGCACGCCACGCCACCTGGCACCTCACGCCGTACGGCACACCGCGCCACCTGACACCTCACGCCGTACGGCACGCCGCGCCACCCGACACCACGCGCGCTACGGCACGGCACGCCACGTCACCCGGCGCCACGGGCGGTACGGCACGTCACGCCACCCAGCACCACATGCCACCTGCCCACATCAGGCCACCCCGGCACCTCAAGCCGCAGCCGCATCCACCCCCGCCCCCACACACAACGCCGCCAACTCATCCAGGGACAACCCCAGCGCACCCCCCCAGCGCCGCCACCGTGAAGAAGGCCGGCGTCGGGGCCCGCCCGGTCTCGATCTTGCGGAGGGTCTCGGGTGAGATCCCGGCGCTCGCCGCGACCTCGGTCATGCTCCGGCTGCCACGGGCCTGGCGCAGCAGGCGCCCGAGCCGTTCGCCTCGCTCGCGCTCTTCGGGGGTGAGAGGGGTGCGCACCATGGCACCCATTCTAATACCGGTATAGTAATTGGCATGGTGGAGCTGAAGACGGACACGTCGATCGATGCGATGTACGAGGCGGGCCAGGTCGTGGCCCGCGCCCTCACAGCCGTGCGCGAGGCCGCGGACGTGGGCGTATCCCTGCTGGAACTGAACGAGATCGCGCACGACGTGCTGCGCGAGGCGGGCGCGACCTCCCCCTTCCTGGGCTACCGGCCCTCCTTCGCGCCGACCCCGTTCCCGGCCGTGCTCTGCGCCTCCGTGAACGACGCGATCGTGCACGGCATCCCCACGACGTACCGCCTGCGTGACGGCGATCTCCTCTCCGCGGACTTCGGTGCCGAGCTGAACGGCTGGGTCGGCGACTCCGCGATCAGCTTCACCGTGGGCCGCCCGCGCCCGGCGGACCTGAAGCTGATCGAGACCGCCGAGCGCGCCCTGGACGCCGGCATCGCCGCGGCTGTCGTCGGCAACCGCATCGGGGACATCGCCCACGCCATCGGCACGGTGTGCCGCGCCGCCGGCTACGGCATCCCGGACGGTTTCGGCGGACACGGCATCGGCCGCCGTATGCACGAGGACCCGGGTGTCCCCAACGAGGGCCGGCCCGGGCGCGGCATGCCGCTGCGGCACGGCATGGTGCTCGCCATCGAGCCGATGCTGATCGCCGGCGGCACCGACGGCTACCACGCGGCCCCCGACGGCTGGACCCTGCGCACCGACGACGGCACCAGGGCAGCCCACGTGGAACACACGGTGGCCATCACGGAAACCGGCCCGCGCATCCTCACCCGACGCTGAGCAGCCCGACCTGGAAGGGACGCGGGATGCTGCTCCGACGCGTGGGCGCGAGCGACCACACAGGACCCGCACCCGCGAGACGACAGAACATCCCGGGTCGGAAGGCGCACCCCCACAGAACATGCCATCGTGGGCATGACCGACCCCACCCCCGGTTACCCGCCTCCGGTACGTCTCAGCGAAGGAACGGAGCGCCATGACCAGCGGCTACCTCGGCCCGGAGGGCGACCCCTTCGGAGAATTCCTCGCCCGCTTCTTCGGCGGCCCCCGCCCGGGGCCCCGCCAGATCGACATCGGACGGCTGCTCAGCCAGCCCGCCAGGGAACTGGTGCGCGGCGCCGCCCAGTACGCCGCCGAGCACGGCAGCCGGGATCTGGACACCGAGCACCTCCTGCGGGCCGCGCTGTCAAGCGAGCCCACCCGCAGTCTGCTGAGCCGGGCGGGCGCGGACCCGGACTCGCTGGCCTCGGAGATCGACGAGCGGTCGGGTCCGGTCCAGCACTCAGCCGGCGAGGCGCCCGCGCCGACCTCGCTCTCCCTCACCCCGGCGGTCAAGCGCGCCCTGCTGGACGCGCACGAGATGGCGCGCTCCAGCGGCGCCGGGTACATCGGCCCGGAGCATGTGCTGAGCGCGCTCGCCGCGAACCCGGACTCGGCCGCCGGGCACATCCTGAACGCGGCGCGTTTCGCACCGTCGGGCCCGCCGGCGGCGCCGGAGGGGGCCCCGCAGATGCCGCGTGCCGAGCGGGCGCGGCCCACGGGCACGCCGACGCTCGACAAGTACGGCCGCGACCTCACCGAGCTGGCCAACCAGGGCCGTATCGATCCGGTGATCGGCCGTGACACGGAGATCGAGCAGACGATCGAGGTGCTGTCCCGGCGCGGCAAGAACAACCCGGTGCTCATCGGTGACGCGGGCGTCGGCAAGACGGCGATCGTGGAGGGGCTGGCCCAGCGCATCGCCGACGGGGACGTGCCGGACATCCTGATCGGGCGGCGGGTGGTCGCCCTGGACCTGACCGGGGTGGTCGCCGGCACCCGTTACCGCGGTGACTTCGAGGAGCGGCTGAACAACATCGTCGAGGAGATCCGCACCCACTCCGACCGGCTGATCGTCTTCATCGACGAGCTGCACACCGTGGTCGGTGCCGGGGGCGGCGGCGAGGGCGGCTCGATGGACGCGGGCAACATCCTCAAGCCGGCGCTGGCCCGCGGTGAGCTGCACATCGTCGGCGCGACCACGCTGGAGGAGTACCGGCGCATCGAGAAGGACGCGGCGCTGGCCCGCCGCTTCCAGCCGATCCTGGTGCCGGAGCCGTCCGTGCCGGACACCGTCGAGATCCTGCGCGGGCTGCGGGACCGCTACGAGGCCCACCACCAGGTCCGTTACACCGACGAGGCGCTGGTGGCGGCGGTGGAGCTGTCCGACCGCTATCTGACCGACCGGCGGCTGCCGGACAAGGCGATCGACCTGATCGACCAGGCCGGCGCGCGGGTGCGGCTGCGGGCGCGCACCAAGGGCACCGACGTACGGGCCATGGAGCGCGAGGTCGAGCAGCTGAGCCGGGACAAGGACCAGGCGGTCGCCGACGAGCAGTACGAGACGGCGACGCAGCTGCGCGACCGGATCACCGAGCTGAAGCAGCGGATCGCCGAGCAGGGCGGCGACGGCGAGGCGGACGAGGGTCAGAACCTGCAGGTGACGGCCGAGGCCATCGCCGAGGTGGTGTCCCGGCAGACGGGCATCCCGGTCGCCAGCCTCACCCAGGAGGAGAAGGAGCGCCTGCTGGGCCTGGAGGAGCATCTGCACCAGCGGGTCGTGGGGCAGGAGGAGGCGGTGAGCGTCGTCGCGGAGGCGGTGATGCGCAACCGCGCCGGACTGTCCAGCCCGAACCGGCCGATCGGCTCGTTCCTGTTCCTCGGTCCGACCGGGGTCGGCAAGACGGAGCTGGCGCGGGCGCTGGCGGAGGCGCTGTTCGGCAGCGAGGACCGCATGGTCCGCCTGGACATGAGCGAGTACCAGGAGCGGCACACCGTCTCCCGGCTGGTGGGGGCGCCGCCCGGGTACGTCGGCCACGAGGAGGCGGGGCAGCTCACCGAGGTGGTGCGCCGGCACCCGTACTCGCTGCTGCTGCTCGACGAGGTGGAGAAGGCCCATCCGGACGTCTTCAACATCCTGTTGCAGGTGCTGGACGACGGCCGGCTGACCGACTCGCAGGGCCGCACGGTGGACTTCACCAACACGGTCATCGTGATGACCAGCAACCTGGGCTCGGAGGCCATCACGCGGCGCGGTGCCGGTATCGGCTTCGGGGCGACCGGGTCCGAGGCGGACGAGGAGGCGCGGCGCGAGCAGATCCTGCGGCCGCTGCGGGAGCACTTCCGGCCGGAGTTCCTCAACCGCATCGACGAGATCGTCGTCTTCCGCCAGCTCACCGGGGACGAACTGCGGCAGATCACACAGCTGCTGCTGGGGCAGACCCGCAGGCTGGTGCAGGCGCAGGGCGTGACGGTGGACTTCACCGACGCGGCCGTGGACTGGCTCGCCGAGCGCGGCTACCAGCCGGAGTACGGCGCCCGGCCGCTGCGCCGCACCATCCAGCGGGAGGTCGACAACCAGATCTCCCGGCTGCTGCTGAACGGCACGATCAGCGAGGGCGGCCGGGTGACCGTCGACGTCGAGGGCGGGCGGCTGGAGTTCCGCACGCACGCGCGGCCCGCCCCCGAGCTGTGACGGCCCTCCTGTACGGCCCTACGACGCCGGGCGGACGACCATCGCCGAGCCGCCGCCACGGCGTACCCTCTCGGCGGCGGCGAGCCAGCGGCCGTCCGGCAGCCGCTGCACGCCGGTCGCGGCGCCGATCTCCGGGTTGAGCTTGAAGGAGTGCCCGATCTTCTCCAGTTGGGCCCGCAGGTCGCTGTTCCACAGGCCGGGTTCGAGTTCGGTCTGCGCCGCGTTGCGCTGGCTGGCGCGCGGCGCGGCGATGGCGTCGACGAGCGGCAGCCCGCGGTCGAGGAACCGGGTGAGGGTCTGCAGCACGGTGGTGATGATGGTGGCGCCGCCGGGCGAGCCGAGCGCCACGACGGGCTTGCCGTGCCGGTCGAGCACGATCGTCGGGGAGATCGACGAGCGGGGCCGCTTGCCGGGGCCGGGCAGGTTCGGGTCGTGGACGGCCGGGTTGGCGGGGGCGAAGGAGAAGTCGGTCAGCTCGTTGTTGAGCAGGAAGCCGCGGCCGGGCACGGTGATGCCGCTGCCGCCGGTCTGCTCGATGGTGAGCGTGTAGGCGACGACGTTGCCCCACTTGTCGGCGACGGTGAGGTGTGTGGTGTTCTCGCCCTCGTAGGTCGTGGGCGCGGCGGTGCCTTGAGCGCCGCAGTCGGCGGGGTGGCGGGGGTCGCCGGGCGGCACGGGGCTGGTGAGCACCGCGTCGTCCTTGATCAGGCAGGCCCGCGAGTCGGCGTACCGCTGGGAGAGCAGTTCCTTCGCAGGTACGTCCTCGAAGGCGGGATCGCCCACCCAGCGCCCGCGGTCGGCGAACGCTATACGGCTCGCCTCGATGTAGCGGTGCAGGTACTGCGCCTCGCCGGCCTTCGACAGGTCGGTGTTCTCCAGGATGTTGAGCGCCTCGCCGACGGTGGTGCCGCCGGAGGAGGAGGGCGCGATGGAGTACACGCCGAGTCCGCGGTACGACGTCTTCGTGGGCGCCTGGAACTTGGCGCGGTAGGCGGCGAGATCGCGCTCGGTCAGCTTGCCGGGGCGGGCGTTCCAGCCGGAGGCGGGGTCGACGGGCGGGTGGTTGACGGTGTCGACGATGTCCTGGCCGAGGCCGCCGTGGTAGAGCGCGCCGACGCCCTTGCGGGCCAGCTCGGCGTAGGTGTCGGCGAGGTCGGGGTTCTTGAACGTACTACCGACGACGGGTAGTTGGCCGCCGGGCAGGAACAGCTCGGCGGTGTCGGGGAAGTAGCGGAAGCGGGTCTCGTTGGCGGCGGTCTGCGAGCGGAAGGTGTCGTCGACGGTGAACCCGTCCCGGGCCAGTCGTTCGGCGGGCTTGAGCACGCTGGAGAGCCGCTTGCTGCCCCAGGCGTCCAGGGCTGCCTGCCAGGTGGCGGGGGTGCCCGGGGTGCCGACGCCCAGGCCGCTGCTGACGGCGTCCGCGAAGGCGAGCGGCTTGCCGTTCTCCGTGAAGAGGTTCTGGTCCGCGCTCAGCGGGGCGGTCTCGCGGCCGTCGATGGTGTGCACGGTGCGGGTGCGGGCGTCGTAGTAGACGAAGTAGCCGCCCCCGCCGATGCCGGCGGAGTAGGGCTCGGTGACGCCGAGCGCGGCGGCGGTGGCGACGGCCGCGTCGACGGCGTTGCCGCCCTTCCTCAGCACCTCGATGCCGGCGGCGGAGGCGTCCGCGTCGACGCTGGCGACCGCTCCGCCGTAGCCGACGGCGAGGGGTGACTTCTGGACGGGATCCCGGTGCGCGGTGGGCGGTGCCGCCGCCCCCACCGACACCACGGCGGCCGAGACCGCCAGGACGGACAGTTTCCGGGCAACAGGACGACGCATCCGCACCTCCGGTTGAGGGACCGTCCGCGCAGCCTATTCCACTATCATGGTCACGTCAGTCACGTAGCATGCGCGCCCATGAACGACGACGTGCGCAACATCGTCCTGGGTGTGATGGCGGCCGGTATCAGCGCCGCGCTGGGCTGGATGTCCCGCACCTGGTTGTGGAAGCGGAAACTACGGCGCAAGCAGGCCTTCTTCGGGCTGCCCGACGACTCCGAGTCGCTGCTGGTGGTCAACCGGAACGCCGGCGGGCCGGAACTGGCGGTGATGCGCCACGATGTGTTCGCCCTCCTCGAACTGTCCGCGCTCATCAAGGACTGCCGCGCCCACGCCCAGGTGCTGCCGCACGACACGGCCCGTCAGGGCTTCGGGGAGCGCACCGAGTTCTGCGTCGGCGGCCCGGCCTCCAACCGCCGTATGGCCGCTCATCTGTCGTCCCTGCTGCCCGGGGTGCGCATCAACGTGGACGCCGAACCGGGCCCGGACCGCGGCGCCTTCCAGATCGGCTCCGAGCGCTACCGGCTGGACGCGGGACGGGCCGAGTACGTACTGCTCGCGCGGCTCACCGTGGAGGGCAGCCACGGCGACCGGCCGGTGTTCCTGTTCTGCGGGCAGACCGCCATCACCAACCAGGCCGCCACCCGTTACCTCGCCCGCAACCACGAGCGGCTCGCCCGCAAGCACGGCAGGAACTCGTTCGTGCTGCTGCTGAAGGTGGTCAACTCGCAGGCGTACGGACCCGATGTGGTGGAGCTGGTCGCGGACGTCACCCGGGCCGCGCAGGCCCCGCTGCCGGCGGCACCGAGGAACTCCCACCGGGCCCAGGCCTGACGTCCCCTCACCCCCCGTGACGAGCACAACCCGACCGGCACGCGGCTGACCTTCTCCCCGGGCGGGCGGCCCCTGGCGCGGGTCGCATCCGCCGCGAGCAGTGATCTGCGGCCGCGGCCGGGCGGGTATGGCCCTGTGTACTGCTGCCCCCTACGGACGAGGGGCCGTGGGGGGACCCACCCCCGGCAGCAGCGTTCGTGGTGCGGCCGTACCGGCGGGTACGGCCTCGGTCGTCACCACAGGGATGAACGGCACATCGTAGTTGAGAACCGCCGTGCGGACACAAGCGGTACGGACCATGCAGGGTGCTCCTCGTTCGGTTCCCGCGCGGCTGTGGGCGCCTGGGACGTCAACTGCCTCAGTGTTTGAGGATCTTGGAGAGGAAGTCCTTGGCGCGGTCGCTGCGCGGACTGGTGAAGAACTCGTCGGGATGACGGTCCTCGACGATCCGGCCGTCCGCCATGAACACCACGCGGTTGGCGGCGGAACGGGCGAAGCCCATTTCGTGGGTGACGACGACCATGGTCATGCCGTCGCGGGCGAGTTGCCGCATCACCTCCAGCACCTCGTTGATCATCTCGGGGTCCAGAGCGGAGGTCGGCTCGTCGAACAGCATCACCTTGGGTTCCATGGCGAGGGCCCGGGCGATGGCCACCCGCTGCTGCTGGCCGCCGGAGAGCTGCGCGGGGTACTTGTCCGCCTGGTTGGCCACCCCGACCCGCTCCAGCAGTTCGCGTGAGCGCCGGTCGGCCTCGTCCTTCTTGCGGCCGCGCACCTTCACCTGGCCCAGCGAGACGTTCTGCAGCACGGTCTTGTGCGCGAAGAGGTTGAAGGACTGGAAGACCATGCCGACCTCGGCACGCAGCCGGGCGAGCGCCTTGCCCTCCTCGGGCAGCGGCTGCCCGTCCAGCAGGATGGTGCCCGAGTGGATGGGCTCCAGCCGGTTGACGGCGCGGCACAGCGTCGACTTGCCCGACCCGGAAGGGCCGATGACCACGACCACCTCTCCCCTGCCGATCGTCAGGTCGATGTCCCGCAGGACGTGCAGCTCCCCGAAGTACTTGTTGACGTTCCGCAGCTCGATCAGTGGATCGACGGCCATGCGCAGCCCTACTCACTTTCAGCTGTGTCGTGGTGGCCGCAACGTATCCAGACGGCTTCCGCCCGACCCCACGACACGCACTTTCCGGATATAAGCCGTATTTAAAGCGCAGGTCGGGCCATGACTTCACCCTCGGGGCCCGGCTTCATACCTCGGCGACCTCCGCGTACAGCTGCGACAGTTCCGGCACCCCGCTCTCGGCCCAGCCCCGGCCCGCGGTCACGACGTCGATCTCCCGTCCCGACGCGAGCCTGACCACGGGCGGCTCGCCGGGGCGGATCTCCCACTGCGCTCCGGGCAGCGTGCGCACGACGACCGTGCCGAGGTAGAGCCCCGCGTCGTTGCCGAGCCAGGGCAGTGTCTCCGCGTCGTCCCGCCAGCGCGGCACCAGCTGGTCCAGCGCCTCCAGCGAGGCCGCCGTGTCGTCGAGCCGTACGCCGGCCTGCGCGGCCTGCGAGCGCAGCAGCTCGCACTCCGACAGGAGCGCGGCGACCGCCTCCGGGGCCGCCGTGAACCGCGCGTCGGCGAGCTTCCTGCGCCGGTTGCCCAGAAAAGGGAGGTTCATACGCCCAGCGTGGCATTCGCACCCTCGTGCGCACCACAGGCGCGCGGGCCTCCTTTTCGCCGTGGCACGGAGCACTGCCCGATCCTCGTCCCGCGCACCGCCCACCCCTCGTCCGGCGCACTCGCCCCTCCCCGTACGGCGCATTCCGTTCGGCGCCCACGCATGGCGCATTGACGGGTCCCTGACGCCTTCCTAGCTTCGCGGTGCGCGAGGAGACCGGGTGAGCGGGAGGAGCGGGCCGTGCGGCGAGGGGTGCGGGTCCTGGTGGCGGCCGTCCTGCTGTGCGCGGCCGGGCCCGCGCCGGCCGGCGCCGCCGCCACGGTGAGTCCCACCCCGCTGCCGCTTGAGCGGCTGTTCGACAACACCGCGGTCAGCGACGACGCCCGGCCCGCCGCGGCGGACCTCGACGGCTCGGGCGCCTCCCTGTCCGCGCAGGACCTCGCAGCCGCGGGCTGGACGCCGGGCCGGGCGCTGACCGTGCTCGGCGCCCGGCTGACCTGGCCCCGGCGGGCGCCGGGCGAGCCGGACAACGTGCGCTCCGCCGGGCAGTGGGTACGTCTGTCCGGCCGCGGCGACGCGCTGGCCTTCCTGGTCACGGGCACGGCCGGCGACGTCACGGGCGGCACGGGCACCGTGCGCTACACCGACGGCTCGACGGCCGCGTACACGCTCAGCGCCCCCGACTGGCCGCACCGGCCCGCTCGCCCGGAAGGCGGTGGCCCTGCCGCACGTCAACGCCCCCGGCGACGGCTCCCC
>NZ_PQSS01000136.1 GCF_002920535.1 Streptomyces sp. Ru71
GAGCCGGGTGGACCACTCGTCGGTGCGGTCGGGGCGGGTGTAGGCGGTGTGCGGGGGCTGCATGGAGGCGATGACGCCAAGACCGGTGAAGCGGGCGAGGGTGTCGTCGGGCACGGACTCGATGTGCTCGATCCGGTGCGCGAACCGGGCGCCCTCCCCCAGTGTCTCGACGGTGTCCAGGACGTGCCGTACGGCCGCGTCGCCGATGGCGTGAGTGGCGGTGCGCACGCCGGCCGCGTGCAGGAAGCGCACGGCGTCGCTGTAGGCCTCGGGGTCGGGCCAGAACGCCTCGGTGCCCTGGCCGTGGCAGTCGGGGTGCTCCAGCCAGGCGGTGCCGCCCTCGACGGTGCCGTCCATGAAGAACTTCACGCCCCCCACCCGCCAATGCCGTCCGCCGCGGCGCTGCAGGTCCACCAGTTCCTCCAGCGCGGCCCGGTCGGCGCCGGGCATGCACCAGGGCGCGAAGCGCAGCCGCACCGGCAGGACGGTCTCCTCGGCGACGGCGTCCATCAGGCCGGGGTCGCCGCCGTCCATGACGTGCGCGCCGGTGAGCCCGGTGGCGGCCATGGCGGTGAGCAACTCGACCAGCCGTGCGCGTCGTTCGGCGTACGGCAGCCGGGGCGCGACCTCGTGCACGAGGTCCATGGCGGCGTGCTCGACGAGGTGCCCGGTGAGCCGGCCGTCGGCGTCGGTGGCGATGTGCGAGCGCTGGGCGAAGGCGCGCGGGCCGGTGATGCCGGCGGCCTTCAGCGCGGCGCCGGTGACCAGGGCGGAGTGGCCGTCGTACAGGCGCAGGAAGGCCGGGGCGCCGTCCAGGACGTCCTCGACGAGCGCGCGGTCGACGGGGCGGCCGCCGAAGACGTTGTGGTCCAGGCCCCAGCCGATGACCCAGCCGTCGGTGCGGGGCGCGGTGGCGAGCGCGGCGCGCAGTGCGTCCAGGTCCCGTACGGAGGACAGGTCGGTGCCGGCGGTCATCTCCAGGCCCCACACCGGGTGGCTGTGGCCGTCCACCAGGCCCGGCACCAGGGTGGCCCCGGCCAGGTCCACCACCTCGGTGCCCGGTCCGCACCAGTCGCGGACGTCGGCCTCGTCGCCCACGGCGGCGATCAGCCCGTCGCGGACGGCGACCGCGCGGGCGCCGGGCCGGTCCGGGTCGAGGGTGCGGACGTGGGCGCCGGTCAGGACGAGGTCGGCGGTGGGCATGGGGCTCCTTGCGGCTCTGCGGGGTGGATACGGGGTCGTGCGCCCTGGGGCTCGGCGGCGTGGATACGGGGGTCATGCGCCCTGGGGCTCGGCGGATGGTCGCGGGGTCGTCCCCCAGGGGCTCGGCCGGGTGGACAAGGCCTCGTTCGCCTACGGCTCGGCGGGGTCGGCGACAGGTCACTCGCCGGCGACGGCGGCCGGTTCGGCCACGGGCGCGGCGGGGTCGCTCGCGGGTTCGGCGGCGAACCCGGCGTACACCTCGGGCTTGCGGCGGCGCAGCCAGCCCGCGAGGAGCAGCCCCAGGACGAACACGGCCGGGACGACGGCGGCGAGGACGGTGTTGACGGTCGCGGAGGCGCCGGTGAACAGGTCGAGGTGGGTGATCACCAGCGCGATGGCGGTGGCCAGGAGGATCGCGGCGGCCACGGGCGCGACGACGGTGCGCAGGGCGCCCTCGGTGTGGCGGACGCGCCGGAAGTAGAAGGGGATGGCGAGCGCGGCCAGCAACTGCAGGGCCAGCAGGCCGAGCATGCCGGGCGTGTTCACCCACAGCAGCAGCTGGTTGTAGGGGTCGGCGCCGGCCGCGGCGAAGGCGAGCACGACGGCGGCGCCGAGGACGGTCTGGGCGATTCCGGCGACGTACGGGGAGCCGTGGCGGGAGTGGACGCGGGCGAGCGCCTTGGGCAGCACGCCCTCCTCGGCGAGGGCGAGGCCGTAGCGGTTGATGGCGTTGTGGAAGGAGAGCAGGGACGCCAGGACGCTGGTGACGATCAGGACGTGCATCAGGTCGGCCGCCCAGCCGCCGACGTAGGTGGTGATCGCGGAGAAGAACAGTCCGGCGGGGTCCTGGCCGGCCGCCTCGACCACGTGGCTGTCGCCGAAGGCCTGGACGGCGATCCAGACGACGAAGGCGTAGAACAGGCCGAGGAAGCCGACGGCGATGTAGGTGGCGCGGGGCACGGTGCGGTCGGGGTCGCGGGCCTCACGGCGGTAGATGACGGTGGACTCGAAGCCGGTGAACGCGGCGAAGGCGAACGCCAGGACGGCGGCCGTGCCGGGCACGAACACGTTGCCGGGGGTGAAGGATGCGAGGGACAGGCCGTGTGCGCCGCCCTCGATCAGCACTCCGCCGGCGAGCAGGACGAGGATGCCGGTCTCGGCGACCAGCAGCACGCCGAGGACCTTGGCGCCGAAGTCGATGGAGCGGAACCCGCCGTAGCCGATGAGCAGCAGACCGGCGAGGGCGACGGGCAGCCAGGGCAGATGCGCGCCGGAGAGCGCCTGCACGGTGTCGCGGGTGGCGGTGCCGAGGAGCCCGTAGACGCCGATCTCCATGCCGTTGTAGCCGACCAGGGCGAGCAGGGCGGCGCCGACGCCGACCCCGCGGCCGAGACCGCGGGTGATGTACGCGTAGAAGGCGCCGCCGCCGTGCACATGGCGGCTCATGGTGGTGAAGCCGATCGCGAAGACGGCGAGGGTGACGCCGGCGAGCAGATAGCCGACCGGGGCACCGATCCCGCCGAGCAGGATGGCCAGCGGGGCGACGCCGGCCATGACGGTCAGCGGGGCCGCGGCGGACACGACGAAGAAGGCGATGTCGGCGGTGCCGAGGGAGCCGCTTCTCAGGGCGGCGGCGGGGGTGGGTGCGCAAGTGCTGTCGGGCACGTCGGAAGCCCTTCTGAGCTGCGGGCAGGGGGCGGGGCAGGGACATACGGGGTCTGCAGGCGCCGTAAACCGAAAGGCTTTCGGTTTGCGCAATGTAACCTCCCCTTCGGACGACTGGGAAGACCCCGAGGGGGACGACAGAACATGGGACGGCCGCGCACACCCCTGCTGGACCGGGAGCGCATCACCACCACGGCCCTGGAACTGGTGGACGAGCAGGGCGAGTTCAGCGTCCCGCAGATCGCTCGGCGGCTCGGGGTGCAGACGGGTTCCGTCTACCACCACGTGGACGGCCGCGACGGCATCGTGGAGCTGCTGCGCGAGCGGGTGTCACGGGCCATCGACACGGCCGCCCTCGACGTCCGCCCCTGGGACGCGGCGCTGGCGGCCTGGGCGCGCTCCTACCGGGCCGCGTTCGCGGCGCACCCGAGGGCGATCCCGCTGCTGATGACGAATCCGGTGCGCGCGCCCCGGGTGCTGGAGCAGTACGAGCAGGCCGTCACGCTGCTGCTCGACACCGGGTTCCCGATGTCCGAGGTGATGACGATGATCGTCGCGCTGGAGAACACGGTCCTCGGTTCGGCGCTGGACCTGACCGCGCCCGAGGCCATGTGGGAGATCGACGACGCCTCGGCCACCCCACGGCTGGCCGAGGCGCTGGACGCGGCCGGCCCGAACCGGGCCGACCGCGCCTTCGAGGTGGCGTTGGAGGCCTTCCTGGCCCACGCGCGGCGCAGGCTTGAGGAGTGGCGGGAGGACTGAGTCAGCGGCAGACGTTGCCGTGCCGGACGTCCAGGACGAAGCGCTCCGGCGAGTGGAGCGCGAAGGTGCGGTAGTGCGGCCTGCTGTGGAAGGCGGCACCGAAGGAGACCACGCCTTCGAAGTCGCCGGTCAGGGCGAGGCCCTTGAGCTGGGGCAGACGGAGGGTGACCAGACGCGGCCCCCGGTAGACGGACCGGCCGGCCATGTCGTGCGCGGCGGCGGGTGACAGCTTGATCGACAGGAAGTGGTGCCCGGGGAGCGGGACCCGCTTGCCCGAGGCGTCGTAGCGCAGTTGCTTCACCGGTGTCACGGTGACCGGCGGCAGCTTGCCGCGGACGTCGATGACGAGCCGGTCGTAGGTGCAGTGGCCGGCCCAGCGGGCGTTGGTGACCAGTGCGGTCCTCGGCACCGCCCCGGACTGCGGGGTGGCGGAGGCGGAAGCCGTGGCACCGGCCACGGACAGGGTGAGAAGCGCAGCCGCGACAGCGGCCGTGCGGCGCGGACGGTGGTGCATGACGCCCCCCGGTTTCTCCTGAGTGAGGGGACAGAACTGACACTAAGGGGGACATTCCTGCCCGGCATACGGTTGCACCGGTGGCAGGCTGCGGTTCGGTTACGTCTCGCTCACACCTTGGTGGACGGGCCGTAAGCGCACCATGATGAGCGCATGACGTTGGCCCTGCGAGCCATGGACCGCCTGGCGAACTGGGCGGATCTCACCGAGGCCGCCCCCAGTTGCGGCACCGGCAGCGCGCTGCGCTGCGACCGGGCCGAGATCGCCCACTTCCACACCGAACGGGATGTCGACCTGCATCTGACCACCTGGGCGGTGCGGCGGTTCGAACAGGATCTCGGCAGCGCGACCGCCGTCCAGCTGGTTCCGGGCGCGCAGTGGGTGACGGTGCGCCTGGAGGTCGACACCGACATCGACCTGCTCATGACGCTGGTCAGCCTGGCCCTGCGGGCCCATCAGCGGTGCCCCGTGCCCCGCGACGCGCCCCCGGCGCGCTGCACGGCGGCCCGCACCGCCGTCCCGGCCCAGCCGACGGCGGCCGAGCGGCGCCCGGGCGGGTAGCGACGGCACCCTTGACCGCGCGCCGCACCGACCTGCGGCGACGCTCGGTGATGTCACCCGACTGGCCGTGAGAAGGGGCCAGGCACGCGGTGCCGTGCTCGGATGGAGGGGTCCCTCCCCATTCCGAACCGAGGTAGCTGAGATGCACGAGATGTGGTGCGGCGCAGACACCCGGGGTGAACCGGTGTGGCACGTCCTGACGACCGACAAGACCTCCACGCTGTGCGGAATGACGAAACGTGAGGAGGAACTCGCGAGCCGCGAGGTGACCGACCGCCACTGCTTCCCCTGCATGAAGACCTTCCAGGAGGCCGTGCAGGCGACGATGTGAGCCCGAGCGGCCGGTGAGCGCTGGGCCCGGCGGCCGGATCCGGCGTACTGTCCCGATATGGGCGGCAAGCGCTCCGTGCCTCACGACGAGCGGACTCCGACGCCCGCCGGGCCCCCGGCGGGCACGGGCGCGGGTGCGGGCACAGGCCCGGATGAAGGTGCCGGGCCCGGCGCGGCGGACACCGGCACGACCGCGGGCCCAGGCAGCGGCACCACCCCCGGCACCCTGGACCACGCGCTGGACTCCGCCCTGGCCGACACCGTCCGCCGCACCGGCGCCGCCATCGGCGGTCTCTACCTGATGGCGCAGAGCGAGGCACTCGGCACCAGCACACCCATGCTGCGCCTGGTGGCGCTGTGCGGTCTGCCGGAGGAGTTCACCACGCCCTGGCAGCGGCTGCCGATGACCGCCCCCGTACCGGTCGCCGACGCGATCCGCGACAACCGGCTGGTGTGGGTCGGCAGCCAGGGCGACATGGTCCGCCACTACCCGCGCGCCGCGGCCGTCCTGCCCTACCCGTTCGCGCTCGCCGCGCTCCCGCTGTACGGGGCGCACCGCTGCTGGGGCGGCATCGTGCTGATGTGGCCCGCGGACCACCCCCGCCACAGCACCGCCCGCGAGCGCGCCCGGATCGTCTCGGGCGCCCGCCGCCTCGCCCAGCTGCTCGACGACGCGCCCACCGAGCCGTCGCTGCCCGAGCGGCCGCGCAGCGTCCCCGTGGACGCCGCCCACCACCCGCTGCAGACCGGCCTGGCCGCGGCGGACTACCTGGAACGGCTCCCCTGGGGAGCCCTGTCCCTCGATCTGGAGGGCCGGATCACCTTCATCTCCCGTACGGCCTCCCGGCTGCTCGGCCGCGGCGCCGACCGGCTGCTGGGCACCCGCCCGTGGGAGTCGCTGCCCTGGCTGGACGACCCCGTCCACGAGGACCACTACCGCACGGCCGTCGTCAGCCGCGCCCCGGTGTACTTCACCGCGGTGCGCCCGCCCGGTGAGGCGCTGGCCTTCGAGCTGTACCCGGACGCCAGCGGCATCAGCGTCCGCGTCATCCCGAGGAGCGGACCGCTGCCGGACGGGGCGCCGGCGGCCCCCGCGCGCCGGCCCGGTATCGCGCCCACCGGCCGCCTGTACCAGCTGGTGCACCTGGCCGCCGCGCTCGGCGAGACGGTGGGCGTGCAGGACCTGGTCGCCCTGGTCGCCGGCCAGATCCTGCCCGCGTTCGGCGCCCAGGGCCTGGTGCTGTCGGCCGCCGACGCCGGCCGGCTGAAGATCACCGGCCATCACGGCTACCCGCGGGAGGCCATCGAACGCCTGGACGCCCTGCCGCTCAGCACGGAACTGACCCCCGCCGGGCAGGTCCTCGCCAGCGGCGCCCCCGCCTTCTTCGCCTCCCCCGCCGAGCTGGCGGCCCGATTTCCCCGGGCGCCCCGGATCAGCGGGAAGCAGGCCTGGGCCTTCCTGCCGCTGATCGTCACCGGGCGGCCGGTCGGCTGCTGCATCCTGTCCTACGACGAGCCGCACGCCTTCACCGCCGACGAGCGGGCCGTGCTGACCTCACTGGCCGGCCTGATCGCGCAGGCCCTGGACCGGGCGCGGCTGTACGACGCCAAGCAGCAGCTGGTGCAGGAGCTGCAGCGCGCCCTGCTGCCCCGCACCCTGCCCACGCTGCCCGGTCTTGCGGTGGCCGCCCGCTATCTGCCGGCCGGCCACGGGGTGGAGATCGGCGGCGACTTCTACGACGTGCTGCGGCTGGACTCCCGTACGGCCGCCGCGGTGATCGGCGACGTCGAGGGGCACAGTGTGGCCGCCGCGGCCCTGATGGGGCAGGTGCGCACCGCCATCCACGCGCACGCGACCTCCGGGGCGTCCCCGGACGAGGTGCTGGCCTGCACCAACCGGCTGCTGACGGAGCTGGACTCCGAGTTGCTCGTCTCCTGCCTGTACGTCCATCTCGACCTGGACCGGCACCTGATCACGCTGGCCAGCGCCGGTCATGTCGCCCCGCTGCTGCGCACCGGGCCGGGGCGGGCCCGCACCGTCGAGGCGGAGCCCGGCCCGCTGCTCGGCATCGACACCCGCGCCCGCTACCCGACCACGTCGCTGCCGCTGCCGCCGGGCGCGGTCCTCACCCTGTACACCGACGGTCTCGTGGAGGTCCCGGGCGCCGACGCCTCCGAGGTCACGGCGGACCTGGTGGCGCACCTGGCCGGCGCGGACCACCGGGATCTGGAGGGGCTGATCGACGGTCTCGTCGGCCGGATCTGGCCCACGGCCCGGTACAGCGACGACATCACGGTCCTGGCCCTGCGGGCCGGGCCGGTGGGGCCGTGAGCCCGGCCCTGGGGCGGTGAAGGGGACCACCTGACGGACCCGTCGAGCGGTGCGGTTAGCATATGAGCGCCACCTAGCTCGAAAGTTGGACCCGTGACTGTCAACGACGACTCGTTCACCACCTGGAACCACCGCGAGGAGATCGCGGAGTCGATGATCCCGATCATCGGGAAGCTGCACCGGGAGCGGGACGTGACGGTCCTGCTGCACAGCCGTTCCCTGGTGAACAAGTCGGTGGTCAGCATCCTCAAGACCCACCGATTCGCCCGTCAGATCGCCGGCGAGGAGCTCTCGGTCACCGAGACGATGCCGTTCCTGCAGGCGCTCACCACCCTCGACCTCGGCCCGTCCCAGATCGACATCGGCATGCTCGCCGCGACGTACAAGAGCGACGACCGCGGCCTGAGCATCGAGCAGTTCACCGCCGAGGCCGTGGCCGGCGCCACCGGCGCGAACAAGATCGAGCGCCGCGAGGGCCGCGACGTCGTGCTGTACGGCTTCGGCCGCATCGGCCGCCTGGTCGCCCGCCTGCTGATCGAGAAGGCCGGCTCCGGCAACGGCCTGCGGCTGCGCGCGATCGTGGTGCGCGGCGGCGGCGCCCAGGACATCGTCAAGCGCGCCTCGCTGCTGCGCCGCGACTCCATCCACGGCCAGTTCCAGGGCACCATCACCGTGGACGAGGAGAACAGCACGATCCTCGCCAACGGCAACGAGATCAAGGTCATCTACGCCAACGACCCGAGCGAGCTCGACTACACGGCGTACGGCATCAAGAACGCGATCCTCATCGACAACACCGGCAAGTGGCGGGACCGCGAGGGCCTCTCCCAGCACCTGCGCCCGGGCATCGACAAGGTCGTGCTGACCGCCCCCGGCAAGGGCGACGTGCCGAACATCGTGCACGGCGTGAACCACGACACGATCAAGCCGGACGAGCAGATCCTGTCCTGCGCCTCGTGCACCACCAACGCCATCGTGCCGCCGCTGAAGGCGATGGACGACGAGTACGGCGTGCTGCGCGGCCACGTGGAGACCGTCCACTCGTTCACCAACGACCAGAACCTGCTGGACAACTACCACAAGTCCGAGCGCCGGGGCCGCTCCGCGCCCCTCAACATGGTCATCACCGAGACCGGAGCCGCCTCGGCCGTCGCCAAGGCGCTGCCGGACCTCAAGGCCCGTATCACCGGCAGCTCGATCCGCGTCCCTGTGCCGGACGTCTCGATCGCGATCCTCAACCTCCAGCTGGCCCGCGAGGCGAGCCGTGAGGAGGTCCTGGACTACCTGCGGGACGTGTCGCTGACCTCGCCGCTGCGCCGCCAGATCGACTTCATCAGTGCGCCCGACGCGGTCTCCAGCGACTTCATCGGCTCGCGCCACGCGTCGATCGTGGACGCCGGCGCCACCAAGGTTGAGGGCGACAACGCGATCCTCTACCTGTGGTACGACAACGAGTTCGGCTACTCCTGCCAGGTCATCCGGGTCGTCCAGCACGTCTCCGGCGTCGAGTACCCGACGTACCCCGCGCCGGCGGTCTGATCCGCCCGGTGCCGACGAGGCCGGCGCACTCCTCGCGAGGCGCCGGCCTCCGGCGTCTCCGTCACCGGGCACCGGGCATTGGGCATTGGGCACCGGGGTGACGGCGCCGTGGTCACCGGGTGCCGGGTGCCTCGCGGGTCCGCGTGCGCAGGGTG
>NZ_PQSS01000137.1 GCF_002920535.1 Streptomyces sp. Ru71
GAGGAGATCCCCCTGGCCTGAACCGGGCCACCGGGAGGAGAGCGCGGAAGGCCACAGGAAAACGGCCGGGGGTGACGGTGTCTGTCCCGTCTCCCCCGGCCGGTTAAGTCCTTGCCGTCGGTGTCAGTGCGCAGCGGCGATCTCCTCCCCCGCTTCCATGGGGTGGGTGACGTCCTGGGCCTCGCGGCCCTTGCCTATGTGGTTGAAGAGGAGGTTCAGCACCACGGCCGTCACGCAGCCCGTGGAGATGCCCGAGTCCAGGACGATCTTCGCGGTCTCGGGGAAGGAGTGGTAGAACTCCGGCGCGGTGATCGGGATCATGCCGACGGCCAGGGAGACGGCCACGATCAGCACGTTGTTGTCCCGGTCGAGGCCGGCCCGCACCAGGGTCTGGATGCCGCTCGCCGCGACCGAGCCGAACAGCACGACGCCCGCGCCGCCGAGCACCGGGCGGGGCACGACCGCGATCAGCGAGGCGGCCATCGGGCACAGGCCCATCAGCACCAGGAAGGCGCCGCCGGTCGCGACGACGAAGCGGCTGCGGATCTTCGTCATCGCCACCAGGCCGATGTTCTGCGCGAAGGCGCTGCACATGAAGCCGTTGAACAGCGGGCTGATCGCGGAGCCGAGGGTGTCGGCGCGCAGACCGGCCGCGATGGTCTTCTCGTCGGCGGGGCGCTCGACGATCTCACCGAGCGCCAGCATGTCGGCGGTCGACTCGGTCATCGAGACCACCATCACCACGCACAACGAGAGGATCGCGGCCAGCTGGAACTGGGGGGCGCCGAAGTGGAACGGGGTGGGGAAGCCGATGACGTCGGCGTCGCCGACGGGGCTGAAGTCGGTGACGCCGAAGGGGATCGCGATGAGCGTGCCGGCGACCAGGCCGAGCAGTACGGCGATCTGCTTGACGAACCCGGTGGTGAAACGGCGCAGCAGCAGCACGATCAGCAGGGTGATGCCGGCCAGGGTGAGGTAGGTCGTCGAACCGTAGTCGTCGGCCTTGGGATTGGGCCCCTGGGCCCAGCCGAAGGCGACCGGCAGCAGGGAGACGCCGATCAGCGTGATCACGGTGCCGGTGACGACCGGCGGGAAGAAGCGGAGCGCCTTGCTGAAGATGGGCGCGGCCAGGAAGCCGAGCAGGCCGGCGACGATGACCGCGCCGAAGATGATCGGCAGGGCGTCGGACTTGTCGTCGGTGGAGGCGACCACAGCGGTCATGGGGGCGACGCCGGCGAAGGTGACGCCGTTGACGAACGGCAGCCGGGCACCGATCTTCCAGATGCCCAGCGTCTGCAGGAAGGTGGCGAGGCCCGCGGTGAACAGGCACGCGCCGGTGAGGAACGTCAGCTCGGCGCCGGAGAGGCCGATGGCCGCGCCGACGATCAGGGGTGGGGCGACGACTCCGGCATACATGGCGGCGACGTGCTGCAAGCCGCTGGTCGCCATTTTGAGTGCGGGGAGTTTTTCGTCTACGGGATGGGCGGCCACAGCTGCTCCTCCAAACGGCTAACACGTCGTGGGGCGACGTGGATTTCAGGGAGGTGGTGCGGGTGGTCGTGCGGGACCGTGACGGGAGCGGCGCTGGTGAGCGGTATGACCGTTCCGGGGCGCGCGCATGGGCACGCGCCCCGGAGACGGCTGCCGTGGATCCCGCTCGGATCCACGGTCCCGGCCGGGAGCCGTCCCTCCCGGCCGGAGTCTTGTGAGCCCTCGGATCAGCCCTGCGCGGCGATCCGGGCGAGGCGCTGGGCCTCCTCGCGGGTGGAGCGGGCGACGGCGTCCTCGTCGACGGTCAGCAGGCGGCCGTCCTCGACGATCTGCCGGCCGTTGACGAAGGACGCGGTGACCGGGGCCGCGGCGCCGAAGACCAGCGCGGTCACCGGGTCGGCGATGGAGGCGTGGGCGAGTGTGTCCATCCGCCACAGCACCACGTCGGCCAGCTTGCCCGCCTCCAGCGAGCCGATCTGGTCGGCCCGGCCGAGGACCCGTGCGCCGCCGTGGGTGCCGAGCCGCAGTGCCTGGCGGGCGTTCAGCGCGGCCTCGCGGTGTGCGCCGAGGCGGTTGATCAGCAGGGCGTTGCGCAGCTCGGTGTGGAGTTCACCGGACTCGTTGGAGGCGGTGCCGTCGACGCCGAGCCCGACCGGGACGCCCGCCTTGAGCATGTCGGGGACGCGGGCGATGCCGGCGGCGAGGCGGGCGTTGGACGACGGGCAGTGGGCGACGCCGGTCCCGGTGCGGGCGAACGCGGCGATGTCGGAGTCGGTCATGTGGACGCAGTGCGCCATCCACACGTCCTCACCGAGCCAGCCCGTCGACTCGAAGTAGTCGGTCGGGCCCATGCCGAACAGCTCGTGGCAGAACTTCTCCTCCTCCACGGTCTCCGAGCCGTGGGTGTGCAGCCGTACGCCGAGCCGGCGGGCCAGTGCGGCGCCCTCGCGCATGAGTTCGGTGGAGACCGAGAACGGCGAGCAGGGCGCGACGGCCACCTGGGTCATGGCGTCGAAGGAGGCGTCGTGGTGCTCCTGGACCGTCTCCTCGGTCGCGGCCAGGGCACCGTCCAGCGTCTCGACGGCGAAGTCCGGCGGCAGGCCGCCGTCCTTGACGCTGCGGTCCATCGAGCCGCGGGCCAGCGTGAAACGCACCCCCATCTCGGCGGCGGCCCTGATGATCGCACCGGACAGGTCACCGGAGCCCTGCGGGAACACGTAGTGGTGGTCCATGGCGGTGGTGACACCGCCGCGGGCCATCATGGCGAGCGATCCCTGCGCGGCCGAGTAGCACATCTGCTCGTCGATGCGCGCCCAGGTCGGGTACAGCGCGACCAGCCAGTCGAACAGGTTGTGGTCGGTGGCCAGACCCCGGGTGATCCACTGGTAGAAGTGGTGGTGGGTGTTGACCAGACCGGGCGTGGCCAGGTGGCCGCTCGCGTCGATCCGCCGCACCACGTTCTCCAGGCCCTCGGGGGCCCGGCCCGCGCCGACCGACTCGATCCTGTTGCCGGCGAGGACGAGATACCCCGAGGCGTACTCGGTGTCGTCCGCGTCCACGGTGGCGATCGCGCAGTGCTCGATGACGGTGCGCTGGGCTGCCGAAGGTGCCATCGTGCTTCCTTGTCTTTCAGTGGCGGCCCGTGGACGGGGGTGAGTCCACGGGGAGGGCACGGCAGGACCCTAGGAGGATTTGAGTGCCGGGGCGGTCTGGCCGCTCCGGGTGCCGAGGTGATGGAAGAACAGGTTGAGCAGGACCGCGACCAGCGCGCCGGCGCTGATGCCGGAGCCGAGGACGGTCTGCGCCCAGGCCGGGAAGTCGGAGTAGAAGGTGGGGGCGGCCAGCGGGATGATGCCCGCGCCGAGCGCCACGGCCACCAGGATGATGTTGGAGCTGTCGTCCAGGCCCGCCTCCGACAGGGTGCGGATGCCGCTGACGGCGATCGAGCCGAACAGGACGATGCCCGCGCCGCCGAGGACCGGCATCGGGACCAGGGAGACGACCGCGCCGAGGACGGGGAAGGCGCCGAGGACCAGCAGGGTGCCGCCGGCGACGGCGACGACGTAGCGGCTGCGCACCCGGGTCAGCGAGACGACGCCGACGTTCTGGGCGAAGGCCGAGGTCGGGAAGCCGCCGAAGACCGGTCCGAGCAGGGTGGCGATGCCGTCGGTGCGCAGGCCGCGGGTGATCGTCCGGCCGTCGGTGCGGCGGTCGCAGATCTCGCCGAGGGCGAGCATGCCGGCGCTGGACTCGGTCATCAGCACCAGCATCACGATGCACAGCGACAGGACGGCCGCGGGCTGGAACTCGGGGGCGCCGAAGGCGAAGGGCGCGGGCAGCGCGGCGACGGGCGCGGACTTCAGGCCGCTGAAGTCGGCCATGCCGAACGGGATGGCGGCGAGGGTGCCGATGAGCAGCCCGAACAGCAGGGCGACCTGCCTGACGAAGCCCTTGCCGAAGCGCTGGATGAGCAGGATGACCGTCAGCGTGAAGCCGGCCAGCGCCAGGTACTTCATGGCGCCGAAGTCGGCGGCGGTCTTGTCGCCGCCCTGCGCCCAGCTGACGGGCACGGGCATCAGGGTGACCCCGATGAGCGTGATGACCACGCCGGTGACCAGCGGCGGGAAGAAGCGCAGGAGCCGCCCGAAGAAGGGGCCGATCGCCAGGCAGAAGACACCGGCGACCATCACCGCGCCGTAGATCGCGGGGAGTTGGTGGCCCTTGTCGTTGGTCTCGGCGATCGCGAGGATCGGTGCGATGCCGGCGGAGGAGGCGGCGTTGACGAAGGGCAGCCGGTTGCCGACGAAGCCCTTGACGCCGATGGTCTGCAGGATGGTCGCGACGCCGGCGATGAGCAGGGACGCGGCGATCAGGCGGGTGCGGGCCGCGATGTCGAGTCCGCAGGCCTGGCCGATGATGAGCGGAGGAGTGACAACGCCTGCGTACATCGCGGCGATGTGCTGGAGCGCGGCGGGGACGAGCCGCGAGAGGTGGAGCTTCTCGTCCACCGGGTGCACGGACGTGACGGCGTCCTCGGTGTGCACCGGCGGGGTGGAACAGGAGCCTTTCGCCGGCTCCCTTGCAGGCTGTGCCATGGTCTTCCCTCCGGTGTGGCGTGTCCCCGGTCCCGGCGGCGGGACCGGGGACACGCGTCCCGCGTCAGAGGTTGGTCATGTCGACCGGGATGAGCTGCTCGGCGCCGTCCCGCAGGATGGTGGCCTCGATCAGGCCGTAGGGGCGGTCCGCGGCGTAGTACACGGCGCCGTCCTTGGCCTCGTTGTCGATCCCGAAGGGCGACAGGTCCGAGCGGAAGTGGTGCTTGTTCGGCATGGAGAAGCGGATCTCGTCGACCTCGTCGCGCGAGTTCAGCACCCGCACACCCATCTCGAAGAGGGTCTGCTGGAGCGAGTACGAGTAGGTCTCGGCGAACGCCTGCAGCGCGTGCTTGCGCACCCCGTTGTACGAGCGGTCCCAGTCCGGGGCGTGCGAGTCGATGCCGTCCCAGTTGTGCCGCCACCAGGTGGAGACGGTGGTGGCGAGGATGCGGTCGTAGTCCTCCTGAAGGGTGGTGTACTTGTCCTTCAGGTAGCCCCAGAACTCGGAGTTGGTCGTGTTCAGGACGGTCAGGTCCTTGAAGCCGGAGAGCACCTGGATGCCGTGGCCGTCGTAGGTGATCTCCGCGACGCGGGTCTCCTGGCCCTTGCGGACGAAGGAGTGGGCGATCTCGTCGGCGCCGACGAAGCGGGCACCGGACTGCGAGGTCTCGATCCGCTCCCAGCCGTACTCCTCGATGCGGATGCGGGCCCGGGAGATGGATCCGGTGTTGTCCACGAAGTGGCGGGCGAGCTTGATGCCGAAGCCCTCGGCGGTCTCGATCCCGTGCTCCTTGGCGAACGCGTACACCGTGTTCTTGGTGGTGTCGGTGGGCAGGACGTTCGCGTTCGAACCGCTGCGGTGGACCTCCTCCATGTCGCCGGACAGGGCGACGGAGACGTTCAGGTCCTTGATGTGGTGCGTGTCGCCGTCACGCGTGATCTTTACGACGCGGTTCTCTGCCTTGCCGTACTGGTTCTGTCCCAGGACGAAACGGGTCATGGTGTCGGTCAGCTCCCTCGGTAAACGGAGTAGCCGAACGGGTTGAGCAGCAGCGGAACGTGGTAGTGCTCACCGGGCACCACCGCGAAGGCGATGGTGACCTCGGGGAAGAACACCGGCCTGCTGTTCTCGCTGTCCCGGAGCGCGGGGGCGTCCTGCTGGGCCGCGGCTTGTTTCTTGGCGAAGTACGTCTCGACCTCGAAGTCGAGCCGTACGTGGGTGGTCCCCTCCGGCAGAGCCGGGAGGTCCTTGCACCGCCCGTCCGCGTCGGTGGCCGAACCGCCGAGTGCCTGCCAGTCCGCGTCGCGCCCGGAGCGGGCGGAGAGGTGGACGGCGACGGCTTCTGCGGGCCGGCCGACGGAGGTGTCCAGGATGTGCGTGGACACCGAGGCGGTGGTGCTGGTGCTCATGGCTGCTGTCAGTCCTCTTCGACGAGTCGTGCCAGTCGGATGCGGTTGATCTTGCCCAGCTCGGTGCGGACGATCTCCCGCTCCTGCTCCGGCGAGTTGCCGATCCGCTCCTTGACGGCGTCCCGCATCTGCTCACCGGTGCGGCCGGTGGCGCAGATCAGAAAGACGTGACCGAACTTCTCCTGGTAGGCCAGGTTCAGTTCGAGCATCTCCGCCTTGAGCTCCTCGGACGCGCCGGCCATGCCGCGCTGTTCCCGAGCGGAGGTGGGATCCCCCGGCTTGGGGCGGCCGATCGGCGGGTGCCCGGCCATGGCCTCCTCAAGGTCCTCGGCGGTCAGCTCGGCCATGGCGGCGTCGCTGGCTGCGTAGAGGTCCTCGGGGCCGGCGTAGGGGCGGGCGGCCAGCAGCCGCTGCGCCCACGCCGTGGAGCTGCACGCCTCAAGGAGAGCGGCGCGGGCCGCGTCCTCCTCGGATGCGTTGAAGCGGGCCAGGCCCGGCGGCGTGGAAGTGGACGTCACTGGAGCCTCCGTGGCCGTTAAGGCCGTCGTGCTGAACGGGCGTGGCAGTAGCTAACGCCGTCCGAAACACCACGTCAACACTTTGTTGAAAAATCGAGCGGAGGAAATCTTCCCGCCACCCGTCGGTCAGGCCTCTCTCTCGCGGTTGAGGTAGTTGTAGACCGTGAAGCGGCTGACGCCGAGCGCGCTCGCGACGGTCTCCACGCCGTGCCGCACGGAGAAGGCGCCACGCGCCTCCAGGATGCGCACGATCTCCTGCTTGGCCTTGCGGTCCAGATCGGCCAGCGGCATGCCCTTGCGGCGCTCCATCGCGGCCAGGATGTGATCGAGGGAGTCGGCCAGCTGCGGCAGCCGTACGGCGACGGCGTCGCTGCCCTCCCAGGACAGCACGACGTCTTCAGGGGCGGCCTCGTCGGGCGGCAGCATCTCCCCGCCGATGGCATCGACCAGCGGCTTCACGGCCGCGATGAACGACTCGTCGCCGGTGCCGGTCACTCGTCCTCCTCGATCACGTTGACCTGGAGGGAGACGCGGGTCGCGCCGGCCTCAAGGGTCTTGCGCAGCAGCGCGTCCACGGCCGTGAGGACGACGTCGGCACCGCCCTCGGCGGTGTTGCCGAACGGGCCGACGTCCACGGCCTCCAGTTCGGCCGTCTCGATGACCTGGCGGGCGACCACCGCGTGCGCGGGCGCCTGGTCGAGGTCGAAGGGCTCGGTCGTGAACTCCACTCTCAATCGCACGCGCACAACCTAACCCCCCCAGCCGGTGTTCCGGCAGCTCCCGGGGCATCCCCGCGACGGATGGGCCGCCCGGCCGCGTAGAGCGGACGAGGACAGGCCCACAGGGAGGGGTTCGCGGCATGGCAGGACACAGAGCGAGACGGGTGCGGGGTACGGCACTGGCGGTGGCGGCGATGACCGCGCTGACCGCGTCCCAGGCGGCGGGCGGGACACCGGCGCGGTCCGCGGCGCCCGCACCACCGGCGGCCGCCGGGCAGGGGCCGAGCGTCACCGGCGACACCCCGTACCGCACCGATCTCCCGCCGCTGCGCACCGGCGGGCACACCCAGGCCGGGACACCGGTCGCCGCGCTGCCCGCCGGCGTGTTCGCCGCCTACCGGCGCGTCGAGGACCGGCTCGCGGTGGAGGCCCCCGGCTGCCGGCTGCGCTGGCAGCTGCTGGCGGCGATCGGGCAGGTGGAGTCCGGGCAGGCGCGGGGCGGCCGGGTGGCCCCCGACGGTACGACGCTCACGCCGATCCTCGGTCCGCGCCTGGACGGCGTGGGCTACGCGCGCGTGGCGGACACCGACGGCGGCGCCTACGACGGGGACCCGGTCTTCGACCGCGCGGTGGGGCCGATGCAGTTCATCCCGTCGACCTGGGCCCGCTGGGGCGCGGACGGCAACGGCGACGGGCGCCGGGACCCGGACAACGTGTACGACGCGGCGCTCGCCGCCGGGCGCTATCTGTGCGCGGGCGGACGCGACCTGTCCGTCCCGGCGCAGCGGGACCGGGCGATCCTCGGCTACAACCACTCGACGGCGTATCTGCGCACCGTGCTGGCCTGGTACGGGTACTTCCTGCTGGGGCACCGCGTGGTGCCGGACGCGGGCTGGGGTACGGCACCCTCGGCGCGCTCGCATCCGTCGCGGCCCGCGCCGAAGGACCGGCCGGTGCCCAGGCCGGCGCCCGGGCCGTCGCACACGCCGGCGCCCTCGGCCCGCCCCGGCGCCACCCCCTCGCCCGCGCCCTCGGCCACTGGGTCACCGGCGCCCACCGGGACCGCACGGGCGACCGACGCACCCCGGCTGCCGCTGCCCGGCCCGGTCACGGAGCTGCCCGGTGGTCTGCTGCCCACCGGCGGTCCGCTGACCCGCAACGGTGCGGACACGATGGGCGCAGCCCCCTCCACAACCGTGCCTACCGAGCGGTAATGTCCCCACCCGCCGGACGCACCATGCCGGCGGGTGAGTGCGAAGGGGCCCTCATGGCGACGGAGATGCCTGCGGACACACGAGCCGCCGACGACCGGTGGGAGCGCATGTGGAGCCACCGCGAGCAGCTGCTCAAGGTGGCCCGGCGCCGGTCGATGAGCCTGGAGGACGCCGAGGACGCGGTGCACGAGGCGATGCTGCGCGCCGCTGAGCGTCCGGACCTGGACGACGAGCGCCTGGGCGCATGGCTGACGACCGTGACCATGCGGCTGTGCGTCGACCGGTACCGCCAGGTCAACCGTGAGGCGGAGGTGCGCACCAGCCCGACGCTCATGGCACCGGGGCCGGTGCCGGTCGAGGAGGCCGTGTGCGACCGGGCCGAGGCCAGGTGGCTGGCCGTGCGCAGCGGCGAGCTGCCGGCCCGGCAGGCGGAGGCGCTGCGGCTGAGGTCCGAGGACCTCGACGTGGGCCA
>NZ_PQSS01000138.1 GCF_002920535.1 Streptomyces sp. Ru71
CTGGCTGCAAGAGGGGTTGCCGAGGGCGCTGACTTGCGGAGAGTGAGCGGTGGTTCGGAGGCCGGTGCGGGGTGGGGCTTCCTGACATGGTGCCAGGTTCACACGTTGAAGGGCAAGCCTTGCATCACTTGATGCGCTGTGCAATCCCTGGATTCCAGCCCCCACCCCCGGGCTGCTGCCCCGCAGGCCGGTGAACCACCTAAACCGCTGAAGCGCGGTGTCGGACGGCGCGGGCTGTACTCGGCCGGCGCCGACGCTGGAGAGTGGGCCGTACCCGCTTACGGTGTACCCAGTAGGCGCGGCTGTGATCGTGGCGCGTACGGCCAGGCTCCAAAACGGCGGCCACGGGCCGGTGGCCGTGGTCGGCGGCAGTCGGAGATTCCCAGGAGGTGGCCGAGGTCATGACAACCGGGTCTACCGTCCCCGGCAATGGCGCCGGGCTCGCGTATGCCAGTGGACAGGGGCGTTGGGTGCTCACCGCGGCCGTGCTCGGCTCCGCGGTCGCGTCCATCGACGCTACCGTCGTTGGCATCGCGCTGCCGGCCATTGGCCAGGACTTCCACGCCGGGCTGGCCGCGCTCCAGTGGGTGGTCACCGCCTATACCCTGACTCTGGCGGGCCTGCTGCTGGTGGCCGGCGCGCTGGGCGACCGCTACGGGCGCAGACGCTTCTTCCTCATCGGGGTCACCTGGTTCGCCGCAGCCTCGCTGATGTGCGGATTGGCACCCGACGCCCCTACGCTGATCGCTGCCCGGGCGTTGCAGGGCGTTGGCGCCGCTCTCCTCACTCCGGGCAGTCTGGCCATCCTGGAGGTCACCTTTGCACCCGATGACCGGGGGAAGGCGATCGGCGCCTGGTCGGGTCTGAGTGGTGTCGGCACGGCGATCGGTCCCTTTCTGGGCGGCTGGCTGATCCAAGCGGTGTCCTGGCGGTGGATCTTCGCCGTCAACCTGCCGGTGGCTGCCGCCGTGATCGCCATTTCGATGCTCCACGTCCCGGAATCGAGGGACCCGCAGGCCCCCGAGCGCGTAGACGTGGTCGGGGGGGCGTTGGTGACGCTGGGGTTGGTGGGCATCACATACGGGCTCATTGAGGCACCGTCGAGCGGCTGGACCGGTGCGGTGGTACTGGGCAGCTTGACCGCGGGGGCGCTTTTGTTGGGCTCCTTCGTGCTGTGGGAGCGTCGCTCACGAAACCCGGTGCTGCCTTTGGAGCTGTTCCGCTCGGCCCAGTTCAATGCCACCAATGCGGTCACCTTCGTGCTGTACGGGGCGCTCGGCGGTGCGCTGTTTCTGGTGCCGGTGCAACTGCAGCAGGTGTCCGGGTACACCGCCCTGGAGGCCGGCATCTCGCTCCTGCCGCTCACTGCGGTGATGTTGCTGCTGTCAGCTCGCTCGGGTGCCCTGGCCGCCAGGATCGGCCCCAGGGCGCAGATGAGCATCGGTCCCGTCCTGGTCGGTAGCGGCATCGCGCTGTTCACGCGGGTGGGCGCGGCCGCGGACTACCTCACGGAGGTGCTGCCGGCCGTGCTGGTACTGGCACTCGGCCTGGCCACGACCGTTGCACCCCTGACGGCCACTGCCCTCGCCACCGCACCCGCACGGCATGCGGGCGCGGCGTCAGCAGTGAACAACGACGTTGCCCGCGCTGCCGGTCTGATCGCTGTATCAGTGCTACCTGCCGCTGCAGGGCTCACCGGGGCGGCCTACCTCGATCCGGACCGCTTTTCCGCAGGTTTCGGCACAGCCTGTCTGATCTCGGGAGCCCTGTGCGTCCTGGCCGGGCTGCTCGCCGCCGCCATCATCCGCAACCCCGATCGGCCAGTCCATGCCGCTGTCGGCCCCAGAGAGACCGTCGTCGAGCAACACCCCCTGCACTGCGCGCTGGACGCCCCGCCCGCCATCACCCCGGGACGACCGACAGCGGACCACCACGGGTTCCGCCACCGAGGACGCCGATGACTCACACATACCCACACGACGGGTGGAGCGTGACTCCCCCACTCGCATCGAACCGACGTCCACGCCGAGTGACACAGCCAGGGTGACGTTCCAACGACCAGGCACTTCGGCGACCTCTATCGGCTCGACCTCGGGCAGCACACCCGCCGCTGGTGGCACTCCCGCCCGGGACAACCCAGGGTGCGGCGATCCTCCGTAGTGGTGTCCCCCTGGACGCCCATCTCGAAGACGCCCGACTGCGCATCACCCGGACCGGGCCAGATGACTAGATGACCAATTCGACACTGGGGCACCCCTGGCCGCCCGGGACTGCTGATCACCTACTTTCGGATGCCCCGCCTTCCTCAGGGTGCGTGGTGACAACGTGCAGGTAGTTAGCTTCGCGTTCGGACCAGGTCGGGTGCGTACGCTGTCCGCGCTGCGGGACTGGGCACGGGACTCCCCCACCATGGCGGTGCCGGGCATCGCCCGCTGCATCATCCGTTCACGGCGAACGTCGTCCCGGACCCCCGACACCCTGGAGGCGATGCGCGACGAACGCCTGGTGCTGGCGCACTCGGCGCACCTCGCAGCCGGCGGCCACCGGTAGCCGCACCACCGTGGGAGTGGATGCCATCGGTGCGGCCGGCGGCGCGGGAGGCCGCGTCGTCCTCGGTGGCGGCCGCGACCTGCGCCAGGCCCTCGGACAGGGCGGCCGGGGCGGTGCACGTGCCGGGCCCTTGGGGCCCTCGTGGGCGCGTCGGCGGGCGTCGGCTACGCGGGTGATGGCAGCGAGCCGCTCCAGGTTGGCCGGTGTGCGCGGCCAGGTCGCCGGATCGGTGGCCGGCCAACCCACCCACTGACATCCCGGGGAGCACGGACTCGGTCTCCCAGAATCGGGCTACCTGCTCTGCGGCCAGCAGGTGCACCGTCTTCTCGACCGCCAGGTTTGTCTTCTGGATCTCATCCGTCATTCGGCCACCGTTGCGACCTCATCATCACATCCGCTGGCAGGTCCATGTTGTGGATCGACCGCCTCCTCGGCCGCCTGGGAAGCGCGCACCGTTCGGAGTGTGGTGGTGCGGGAGCGGGCGGCCTCATCGGCTTGCAGTCGAAGTCCACCGGGTTCCCCAGAGGGCCACGGGCCCGATGCCCCGCCGGTGTCAGGCCGCGGTCTCTTGGGGGGTCCTGGCGGCGGCCAAGTCTGCCGCTTGCCGGACTGAATCGGCGGAGGCGGCCAGCAGCGGCAGCCGGACGGCCGGGCTGGGGATACGGCCGTGGGCATGCAACACCCCCTTGATCACGGTCGGGTTCGGCTCGGCGAAGAGCGCGGCGGACAGCCGGGCCAGCTCGGCCCCCAGCCTGCGGGCCGGTCCGGCGGCGCCGCGCTGCCACAGCGAGATGAGCTCGGCGTAGTCAGCGGTGCGGACGTTGGCCGACGCCAGGATGCCGCCGCGAGCGCCCGCCGCGAGCAGCGGCGAGATGACGGCGTCATCGCCGCCGAGCACCGCGAAGCCCGGTGGCGGCGAGCCGAGCAGTTCCATCGCGGCTGCGTCGATCGCGCCGGTCGCGTACTTGACCCCGACGACCTGCGGTAGGTGCCCGAGCGCGTTCAGGGTTGTGGTGCTGAGGGGCTGAGCGGTGCGGTACGGGATGTCGTAGACGACCAGCGGCAGACCCCCGTGTTCGGCGAGTGCCGTGAAGTGCGCCAGCGTTCCCGCTTCACCGGGCCGGGTGTAGGGCGGCGCGGGAACCAGCGCCGCGGCGACGTCACCGCTCTGAGCGAGCTCCCGCAGTGCCGTGATAGCGGCGGCGGTGTCGTTCGTGCCTACGCCGACGATCAGCGGAGCTCCGTGTGCCCGACAGGCGGCCGAGCAGATACGGACCACGGCCTGCTTCTCCTCCGTGGTCAACGTGGCCGCCTCCGCGGTGGTGCCCAGGGCAACGAGTCCGCGAGCGCCGCCGACTGACAGTGCCTCATTGGCGAGCCGGGCGAGCGCGTCCGGGTCGAGGCGCAGGTCGTCGGTGAACGGGGTCACCAAGGGGACAAACAGGCCGGTGAGGTTTGCTTCGGGCTTCATGCGTCCAGCCTGACCGACACAAACCCAGTAGATCCAGTTTATGTTTCTTCGCCTATGCGTAAGCTCACCTTATGCTCGATGTCCGACGTCTCCACCTGCTGCGCGAACTGGACCGACGCGGCACCATCGCGGCCGTCGCCGAGGCGCTGACCTTCACCGCCTCGGCCGTTTCCCAGCAGCTGAGCGTGCTTGAGCGCGAGGCCGGCGTGCCCCTGCTGGAACGAAGTGGCAGACGGGTGGTGCTCACCCCCGCCGGCCGCACCCTCGTCACCCACGCCGACGCCGTCCTCGAACGCCTGGAACTGGCGGTCTCCGAGCTGGCCGGGGCACGCGAGGGCATCGGCGGGCCGCTGCGGATCGGGACGTTCCCCTCTGGTGGCCCCGCGATCGTGCCCGCCACCCTGGCCGAACTGGCTCGGCGGCATCCCGCGCTGGAACCGATGGTGCAGGAGATCGACTCGGCGCGGGTCTCCGACGGCCTGCGCGCCGGCGAACTCGACGTGGCCCTCGTCCACGACTACGACTTCGTGCCCGCCTCCCCGGACACCACGGTCGACCAGGTGCCCCTCTTGGAGGAGCCGATGTACCTGGCCACGGGCGCCGCCACCGACACCGGTCCCGCAAGAGGTCCCGCCGAACGCGGTGACACGCTGGCGGAGCTGCTCGGACCGTGGACCACGGCCCCGTGGATCACGGCCCGGGACGGCACGACCGGTCACGCGATGGCTGTACGCGCCTGTCAGGCGGCCGGTTTCCAGCCGCGCATCCGCCATCAGGTCAACGACTTCCGTACGGTCCTGGCACTGGCTGCCATCGGGCAAGGCGCCGGATTCGTACCGCAGATGGCCACCGCACACGCCCCCGAGAACGTGGTCCTGACCCGGCTGCCCCTCTTCCGCCGCTCGAAGGTCGCCTTCCGCGCGGGGGGCGGCACCCACCCGGCGATCGCAGCATTCGTCGCGGCGGCGCGGACAGCGGTGGCACCACGGGCCGTGCCCCCTCACTGATCGCTTCAGTGAGTTGAGCCGGTCTACGGGCTGCCCTACCTCAACCGTCCCTGGTCAAGGACGAGTTCGGGGTGGAGACGGCGGGCCACGAGGCGGTGCTCGGCGCGGCCATGGACCGGGTCCGCGCCGACCTGGCCACCCGCGCGCCGGGCACCCGCTCGGTGGTCCTCGCGCACGTCTTCGTCACCGGCGGCCAGGCCAGCGACAGACGTAGGACTCCAGGCGCATCCGCCGCTCGTTGTCGGCGGCGGTGCCAGCGGCGGGCCTTATGCTCGGCGGTCTTGGTCGGCAGGGAATCCGGAATGCGTGCTGATCATGTTCCTGACGACCTGCGGGAGCGGGTGGCCCCGCTGCTACCGCCCCGACGAAAGACTCGGACCGTCCAGGGACGGCCTGACACCTGCAAGATCCACCTCACCGGGTAAAGGCGGCTGCCGAGCATTGCTCTGCTGTTGCTGAACTGTTAGCTCTGCCCCCTAAGTTGATCAGGCAGGCCAAACCTGTGCGAGCCAACTCAAGGTGGGACCTTGAACCGGACGATCAAGGCAGGAAGGGGCGCGGCGGCCCTCGCAATAGCAGGCGCTTGCGTTCTGGGAAGTGCCACCAGCGTGAGCGCTGACCCGGATGTGGGGAACGTGGGCTACGGCTAAGAGGGCATCTGATCTAGGTAGTTGGTGTTCTGGGATGTTTTTGTCGCCGAGACCAGCCAGGGCATCGACGTCGGCAAGAAGATCAAAGGACGCAAGCGACACCTGATCACCGACACTCTCGGCCTGGTCCTCGCCGTCCTCGTCACCGCCGCATCCGTCCACGACACCACCGGCGGCAAGCTCCTGCTCGACGACCTGACCGCGGCGCATCCCAGCGTGACCAAGGTCTGGGCCGACGGCGGCTACCAGAGCAGCATCTTCAACCACGGTGCCGGGCTGGGCATCGATGTGGAGGTCGTGCAGCGGCCGCAGGCGAAGGGGTTCCAGCCGCTGCCGAAGCGGTGGGTGATCGAGCACACGTTTGGCTGGCTGATGCAGCACCATCGCCTGGCACGGGACTACGAGGCCCTGCCGCAGAGATCCCGAGCAACGATCCACCGGGCGATGGCTAACAAAATGAGCCGCCACCTGACCGGAGAATCCACACCAACCTGGCGAATCGAAACAGAAATCCCGCCCTCAACGGCGTGAACATTGATCAGATGCCCTCTAAGGGCCGTCCCGCGAGGACCACAGCGTGCTGGTCGTCGGCTCCAGCGGGGCGGCCGACTCGATCGCCTTCTTGCGTCGGCTCCGGCTACGGCCCACACCACGCATGGCCCAGCGCTCGGGTAAGTCGAGTTCCCTGACGGCGGTGTCCGGAGCGATGCGTAGGGCGCGCTATGGGACCTCCCTGTCTCCGCACCTTTATCTAGCGTGGCTGGTTGTTCCCCCTTAGGTCAGGCTGATGACACCGGTTCTGGGATTTGAGGCACGCTTGCCCTGAGACGTGCTGGGCCGCGCGCTCGGCGGCCCAGCACGCTGCTTCTTTCGTGACCCGATTGCGGGCTACGGGGTGAGCTGCTCAAGAAGCCAGGTGATGACGGCCCGGACGGTTCCGGAGACGGCGCCCTTCAGGGCGGCACCGGCCAGGGCCAGACGCTCGCGTCGTGTCAGGGGGGTGCGGGGCATGGGTCCTCCACAGTCGTGGCCTTCAGGTGGGCAGCCGGCCGGCTTGCTGTCCACGCTCAGCCCCGCGTGAAGATCGACTCTCGGTTGCGACAAGGCGCCAACCCGCCCCTGTTGCGTCCCTGTTTAGCCGTGGCGGGTCGCACGGGTGAGGGATGATGTTGCGATGAGTCGCGACGAGCGGGCGGGCAAGCCCGATGGGAAGCGGCCGCGAGTCCTGGAGCGGGCTCGGGTGGGATGGCCGCCGCCTCTGCGGGAGCTGAAGGACCTGCTGTACGAGGCATACCTGGCGGCCGGGGCCCCGACCCTGGACGAGATCGCCGCGGAGGTCGCCGACGACGACGCTCTGCCAGGATCACCGAGCCGGGACAGAGTGCACCGCTGCATCAGCGCCCCGTCCCTGCCAGCCAACCAGGCAGATGCGGTGTCGGTCGCCAAGGTGCTGGCCCGCCATGCCGCTTGGAACGAGAAGGATCTGTCAGACCGAGTACGCGATCTGTGGGTCAAGGCCCGGCTGGCCACCGGCGCGGGGCGTCCGATCAGCGAGTTCGACGACCAGGTCGTCCTGACCGATCTGGAGGTCCACCCGGCCTTGAACGCCGGCGTCGACAACAGGCTCGGTGCCCTGCCCACCTACATTCCCCGCGCGCACGACGCGTCTTTGAAAATCATCGTCGATGCCGCAGCGGCAGGGCACAGCCAGATCGCTGTCGTGGTCGGTGGCTCGTCCACGGGCAAGACCCGTGCGCTGTGGGAAGCAGCCCGGCAACTGCCCCACACCTGGCGGCTGTGGCATCCCATCAACCCCACACGCCCGGAGGCAGTGCTGGCTGAACTGCCCGATGTCGCTCCCCAGACCGTGGTGTGGCTGAACGAGGCCCAGCTCTACCTAGGCGAGGATGCGGGCCCGCTCGGCGAACGGGTCGCAGCAGGTCTGCGAGACCTGCTGCGTGATGAGACCCGGGGCCCGGTGCTGGTGCTGGCCGCCTTGTGGCCCCAGCACTGGGACAAGCTGACCACACGCACGACCCCGGACCTGTACGCGCACGCCCGCGAGTTGCTGACCGGTCACGAGATCGACGTGCCGGAGGCGTTCACTAAGCCCGACCTGGACGCACTCGCCGCCGCCAGCCACGCTGATCCCCGCCTCGCCGACGCCGCCGCACACGCCAAGGACGGTGAGATCACCCAGTACCTGGCCGGGGTTCCCGTCCTAATCTCCCGCTACCGTGCAGCCCCGGCAGCCACCCGGGCCCTGATCCACGCCGCCATGGACGCCCGCCGCTTCCGCGCCGGCCCTGATCTCCCGCTGGACTGGCTGACTGAGGCCGCACCCGGCTATCTCACCAACACCCAACGGAAAACCACCGGCACAGACTGGGAGGAGCAGGCACTCGCCTACGTCACCCAGGAATGCAACGGCATCCCCGGCATCCTCACCCTCGTCCCGCCCACGATGCCCAGCAATGAGCGCAACCGTCGACCAGCTCCCAGCCGCGCTCCCGGTGCGCTCGCCCGCCAGGCACAGAGGCCGCACTACCAGCTGGCCGACTACCTCGACCAGTACGGCCGCCGCCACCGCGCCGACCAGATCCCCCCGATCACCTTCTGGACCGCAGCCGCCCACCACGCCCACCCCGCCGACCTGACCGCGCTCGGCAACGCCGCCTGGAACCGCGGCCTTTACCAGGACGCATGCCAACTTCTCAAGAACGCCACCGCCCATGGCAACGCCCACGCCGCGACCACCCTCGTCGACCATTTCCACACCCTGCACCCCACTGACACCCGCCCCGCTCAATGGGCCATCGCGCACGTCACCCTCGATGGCCCCGCCCTAGCCGACCTGCTCCGCGGGCTACGGGAGGCCGGGGCGGACGAGCAGGTCGCCGCCCTCTTGGCCCGCAACCCCGCCGCGCACGCCCCCATCGATGACCCGCACGCTGTCGCCCGCCTGCTCCGCATGCTGCGGAAGGCCGGGGCGGACGAGCAGGTCGCCGCCCTGCTGGCCCGCAACCCCGCCGCGCACGTCCCCATCGATAACCAGTGGTTTGTCTACGACCTGCTTGACGAGCTGCGGGAGGCCGGCGCGAAGGAGCAGGCCGCCGCCCTGCCTGGCCCGCAACCGTGCCGCGCACGCCCCCATCAATGACCCGCATGCCGTCGTCCACCTCCTTGACGGGCTACGGGAGGCCGGGGCGAAGGAACA
>NZ_PQSS01000139.1 GCF_002920535.1 Streptomyces sp. Ru71
GGACGTGCCGCTGGCGCTGGTCCACGACCGGCTCGTCGTGGGCGACGTGCTGGGGGAGGTGCCGCGGACGGCGCCGGCCGTGCCGCTGCAGCGCGACCTGGAGCGGCTGCAGCGCCGGCTGCGCTCAAGCCGGAGGCGGCGCGTCGGGAGCTGGAACTGGACCTGCGCAAGGAGACCGACGCCGAGCGCAGCCGCCTGCTGCACCGGCTGCGGCTGCTGCGGATCGACTGGGGTGAGCCGGTCGCCTCACGGGGCAGCACGGGCACGTTCCGGGAGACCTGGCGGCTGGACTGGGAACCGGAGCTGTCCGTGCGGGTCGCGGAGGCCGGGGTGTGGGGCACGACCGTGCTCGCGGCGGCGACCGGCAGGGCGGAGGCGGACGCGGTCGCCGCGCAGTCCCTGGCGGAGGTCACCGCGCTCGCCGAGCAGTGCCTCCTGGCCGGCCTCGCCGGCGCGCTGCCCACGGTGATGCGGGTCCTCGCCGACCGGGCCGCGCTCGACGCGGACGTCGGTCATCTCGCGCAGGCCCTGCCCGCGCTGGTCCGCGCCCTGCGCTACGGCGACGTGCGGGGCACCGACACCGGGGCGCTGGCGGAGGTCGCCGCGGGCCTCGCCGAGCGGGTCTTCGTCGGTCTGCCTCCGGCCTGTGCCGCGCTCGACGCGGACGCCGCCGCGGAGATGCGGCGCCATGTGGACGCCGTGCACACGGCGGTGGGGCTGCTGGCCGACCCCCCGGCCGCCTCGGGCGGTGCGGCGAGCAGGCCGGAGGACAGCCCGGCCGAGGGGCGGGGCGGGCTGCGTGTTCGCTGGCTGGGCGTGCTGCGGGTGCTGTCGGGGCGGGACACGGTGCCCGGGGTGATCCGCGGGCGAGCCGCACGCCTGCTGCTGGACGCCGGCGAGCTGGACCAGGACGCGGCGGCCCGGCTGATGGGGCTCGCCCTGTCGCCGGGGACGCCGCCGGCCGAAGCGGCCGCGTGGATCGAGGGCTTCGTCGGCGGCGGGGGCGGCGGGATGCTGCTGGTGCACGACGAGCAGCTGCTCGCTCTGGTCGACGGCTGGCTGACCGGGGTGCCTGCGGAGGCGTTCACGGATGTACTGCCCCTGCTGCGGCGGACGTTCTCGGCGTACGAGCCGGGGGTACGCAGAACGCTCGGCGAGCTGGTGCGGCGCGGGCCGAGGGAGCGGGGGAGTACGGCCGACGGCGCGGACGGCGTCCCGGGCTTCGGGCCTGGCCTCGACACCGAGCGGGCGGACGCGGTGCTGCCCGTGGTGCGGCTGCTGCTGGGCCTGGGCGAGGCCCGGACGATGTCCGACGACAACGATCTCGCGGGCGTGGGCGGATGACGACGGAAGCGACCACAGGAGCCGACCGACCGGACCTGCCGGACCCGGCAAACCGGGTGGCCCCGGAGCACGAGGCGCTCCCTGCACGCCAGGCGGCCCCGCAGGGCGAGGTGGATCAGTTGGCGCGGGAGCGGTTGCGGCGTTGGCGGCTGGTGCTCGGTGGGGGCGCGGCGGACGGTACCGGGTGTGCGCTGTCCGGCCGGGACGCGGCGATGGACGGGGCGCTGGGCGCGCTGTACGGGAAGGGGGACAAGGCGCAGGGGGGCCGGGACCGAGCGGCGGGCCTCGGGGCGTCGGCGCCGTCCGTGGCGCGCTGGCTGGGGGACATCCGCACCTACTTCCCGTCCTCCGTCGTCCAGGTCATGCAGCGGGACGCCATCGACCGGCTCGGCCTGTCCACGCTGCTGCTGGAGCCGGAGATGCTCCAGGCGGTCGAGGCCGACGTGCACCTCGTCGGGACGCTGCTGTCGCTGAACAAGGCGATGCCGGAGTCGACGAAGGAGACCGCGCGGGCCGTCGTGCGCAAGGTGGTCGAAGACCTGGAGAAGCGGCTCGCCACCCGCACCCGGGCCACGCTCACCGGCGCGCTGGACCGCAGCGCCCGCGTCCACCGGCCCCGCCACCACGACATCGACTGGAACCGCACGATCGCGGCCAATCTCAAGCACTACCTGCCGGAGCACCGGACGGTCGTACCCGAGCGGCTCGTCGGGTACGGGCGGGCTTCGCGGTCGGTGAGGAAGGACGTCGTGCTGTGCGTCGACCAGTCGGGGTCGATGGCGGCGTCCGTCGTGTACGCCTCCGTCTTCGGGGCGGTGCTGGCCTCGATGCGGTCGATCAGCACGCGGCTCGTCGTCTTCGACACGGCGGTCGTCGACCTCACCGACCAGCTCGACGACCCGGTGGACGTGCTGTTCGGCACCCAGCTGGGCGGCGGGACGGACATCAACCGGGCGCTCGCCTACTGCCAGTCGCGGATCACCCGGCCCGCGGAGACGGTGGTCGTGCTGATCAGCGATCTGTACGAGGGCGGCATACGCCAGGAGATGCTGAAGCGGGTCGCGGCGATGAAGGGGTCGGGGGTGCAGTTCGTGACGCTGCTCGCGCTGTCGGACGAGGGGGCGCCCGCCTACGACCGGGAGCACGCGGCGGCGCTCGCCGCGCTGGGCGCACCGGCGTTCGCCTGCACGCCCGACCTCTTCCCGGAGGTGATGGCGGCGGCGATCGAGAGACGGCCACTGCCCGTACCGGCCGGCCCCTGACGCGAGGCAGTCTGACGCGAGGCAGGGTATGTCCATGACACCGGTGGGTAGGCGCAGGAAGCCCGGACGGACTCCGTGGGGCCGACGGACCCCGGATGGCCGAAAGCCGTCGGCTTGTCCGGAGGGAGCCCCGCGGTAAGGAGGCGGACGGTCCCCATTGGGGTGGGGATCGCCCGCCTCGCCCTGAGCGGGACGCGCGCCTCCGGGAGGTCCTCCGGGCCCTCGGCGAGGAGGTTCCCGGCCCCTTCAGGGCGGCTCGAAGGCCTCACCGGGTCAACCCCAGCCCGGTGAGGTCCCGCACCGCCTGGCACTGGGTGCCGTGAGGCGCGGCATCGTGTGACGGGTATCACCGCTCAGGTGTGACCTCCGATTTAGAGCCGAAACGCCAGCGGGGATAACCTGCGAGACGGACATGCCGCGCGCTCGGACACCGTGTGCGCCTCCCTTGTGACAAGCGGACGTCACGTTGCCCTTCGCGGCACGCCCACGCATCCAACGAACCGCGAGATCACGATAGGGACGGAAGCGCGTGGACCTGTTCGAGTACCAGGCGAGGGACCTCTTCGCCAAGCACGATGTACCGGTGCTGGCCGGTGAAGTCATCGACACGCCTGAGGCGGCCCGCGCAGCCACTGAGCGCCTCGGTGGCAAGTCCGTCGTCAAGGCCCAGGTGAAGGTCGGCGGCCGTGGCAAGGCCGGTGGCGTGAAGCTCGCCGCCAGCACCGACGAGGCGGTCGAGCACGCGACCAACATTCTCGGCATGGACATCAAGGGCCACACGGTCCACAAGGTCATGATCGCCGAGACGGCCCCGGAGATCCTGGAGGAGTACTACGTCTCCTTCCTCCTCGACCGTGCCAACCGCACCTTCCTCTCCATCGCCTCCGTCGAGGGCGGCATGGAGATCGAGGAGGTGGCGGCCACCCGCCCCGAGGCCGTCGCGAAGATCGCGATCGACGCCATCGACGGTGTGGACGAGGCCAAGGCCCGCGAGATCGTCGAGGCCGCGAAGTTCCCGGCCGAGGTCGCGGACAAGGTCGTGAACGTCCTCGTCAAGCTGTGGGACGTCTTCGTCAAGGAGGACGCCCTCCTGGTCGAGGTCAACCCGCTGGCCAAGGTCGCCTCCGGCGAGGTCATCGCCCTCGACGGCAAGGTCTCCCTGGACGACAACGCCGAGTTCCGTCACCCCGACTTCGAGGAGCTCCACGACAAGGCCGCCGCCAACCCGCTTGAGGCGGCCGCCAAGGAGAAGAACCTCAACTACGTCAAGCTCGACGGCGAGGTCGGCATCATCGGCAACGGCGCGGGTCTCGTCATGAGCACCCTGGACGTCGTCGCGTACGCCGGTGAGAACCACAAGGGCGTCAAGCCCGCCAACTTCCTCGACATCGGTGGCGGCGCCTCCGCCGAGGTGATGGCGAACGGCCTGGAGATCATCCTGGGCGACCCGGACGTCAAGTCCGTCTTCGTCAACGTCTTCGGCGGCATCACTGCCTGCGACGCCGTCGCCAACGGCATCGTGCAGGCCCTGGAGCTCCTGGAGAGCAAGGGCGAAGAGGTCACCAAGCCGCTGGTCGTCCGCCTCGACGGCAACAACGCCGAGCTGGGCCGCCAGATCCTGGACGACCGCAACCACCCGCTCGTGCAGCGCGTGGACACCATGGACGGCGCGGCCGACAAGGCCGCCGAGCTGGCTGCTGCCGCGAAGTAAGGGACGAGGTCACAGAACACCATGGCTATCTTCCTCACCAAGGAATCCAAGGTCATCGTCCAGGGCATGACCGGCTCCGAGGGCCAGAAGCACACCAAGCGCATGCTGGCCTCCGGCACCAACATCGTCGGCGGCGTGAACCCGCGCAAGGCCGGCACCACGGTCGACTTCGACGGCACCGAGGTCCCGGTCTTCGGCTCCGTCAAGGAGGCCATCGAGAAGACCGGCGCCGACGTCACGGTCATCTTCGTCCCTGAGAAGTTCACCAAGGACGCGGTCGTCGAGGCCATCGACGCCGAGATCCCGCTGGCCGTCGTGATCACCGAGGGCGTCGCCGTGCACGACACGGCCTCCTTCTGGGCGTACGCCGGCAAGAAGGGCAACAAGACCCGGATCATCGGCCCGAACTGCCCCGGCCTGATCACCCCCGGCCAGTCGAACGCCGGCATCATCCCGGCCGACATCACCAAGCCGGGCCGTATCGGCCTGGTGTCGAAGTCCGGCACGCTGACGTACCAGATGATGTACGAGCTGCGTGACATCGGCTTCTCCACCTGCGTCGGCATCGGTGGTGACCCGATCATCGGCACCACCCACATCGACGCGCTGAAGGCGTTCCAGGACGACCCCGACACCGACCTGATCGTCATGATCGGCGAGATCGGCGGCGACGCCGAGGAGCGGGCCGCGGCCTTCATCAAGGAGAACGTGACCAAGCCGGTCGTCGGCTACGTCGCGGGCTTCACGGCGCCCGAGGGCAAGACCATGGGTCACGCCGGCGCCATCGTCTCCGGCTCTTCTGGCACCGCACAGGCCAAGAAGGAGGCCCTTGAGGCCGCCGGCGTCAAGGTCGGCAAGACGCCGACCGAGACGGCCAAGCTCGCCCGCGAGATCCTGGCCGGCTGAGCGTACCGACCGATCGTCGGTGGGCCCGTCCCCTGCGTGGGGGCGGGCCCGCCGGCGTTCGGGTCATGTGCCGGGTGCCGGCGGGTGGTGGGCTGGTCGCGCCCACGCGGCGGAGCCGCACACCGAAACGGCCCCGCGCCCCCGGGCCGGCTGTTGTGGCCGCTCACCAAGCCGATGGAGCCAACCGTTCCGGTCCGCTCATCGGCGCCTCCCGCAGCTTCTCCCGCAGCTCCAGTTCCGCCTTGGACAGCGGCCCCGGTGCAGGCTTGGCCGGCACTCCGCGTACCGCCTCTCCAGGGGGAACCGGTGGCTCGTACTGCGTGGGGGCCGAGCGGAGCGTGAACGCCGTCGCACCGATGATCGTGACCGTGAACGCGATGGCCGCCCGCGCCCAGAACCGCGCCCGGCGTTCACTGCCGACCCGCACGTTCGTCGGCCGGGGCGCACGCAGCCGCTCCGTCCCGGCGACCTCCGTGAGCCGCCGGTGCAGCACCGCCGGGCCCTCCAGCTCCGGCAGCCGGGCGACGAGCGCCTCCCGCGCGTGCAGCAGCCGCTTCGCGGTCGCGGGCGTGCTCGCCTCCGTCTCCGCCGCCGTCTCCGGCAGCCCGAGGCCGACCCCGTCGTAGAGCAGCAGTGTGCGCCGGTACGACGGCGGCAGCTTGAGGAGTACGTCCATCAGCGCGCGGTCGGCCGGGGCGGCCGGCGGTGGTTCGGGGTGCCGGTAGCGGGGGCGGAACCGGTGCCAGGGGGAGAGCGCGTACTCGTACGCCGTCGCCCGCACCCAGCCCGCCGGGTCGCGGTCCCGGGCCACCTCGGGCCAGCGCTCCCAGGCCTGCTGGAAGGCGCGCTCCACCGACTCCCGGGCCAGCTCCCGCCGCCCGGTGAGCAGATACGCCTGCCGGACCAGCGCCGGGGCGCAGAAGGCGTAGAGCGCGTCGAACGCCTGAGCGGGCGTCAGTGAGCGTGCGCCAGAGGACGCTTCCCCGTGTCCGGGCGCCCCGGCGGCATCGCCCTGACCCTCCGTCACCTGGTCGGATCGTCCCGCCAGCGATTCCAGCAGCTCCACGTACGCCTCCCGTTTCGGGCCGCGGGGAGTCGAGTGGCCCGACTCCCACGCGCGCACCGCACCCTTCGACACGCCCAGCCGGTCGGCGACCTGAGCGTGTGTCAGCGCGCCTGCCTCACGCAGGCGTCGGCGTTCCTCGGGCGGGGGGAGCGGGATGGCAGGGCTCTGCGTCACCGGACACCCCTTCGTACGAAAAAGAACATAAACGTATATTGAGCGACACAACGGAGCTTCGCCCGTTACGCCCGGAAAGCGCGTGTCGTTGGGACCATGGCGGTCGTGAGCCAGATGACCGACCGTCGATCGTCCTTGCCGCCCCTGCTCCTGCGGATGCGCAGGCGGTCGCCCGGGCTGGGCACGAGCCTGCTCGGCGGCGCGGTCGCCGCGGGCCTGGGGCTCGGCTCGCTCGCCGTGCTCGTGATGATGCTGTGGATCAGCTCGCCGTTCCCGGACAGCGGACCGGGCGGCGCCCTGCACATCGCGGCCGCGCTCTGGCTGCTGGGGCACGGCGCGGAGATGGTCCGCACCGACACCCTCTCCGGCCTGCCCGCCCCCGTGGGGGTGACCCCGCTGCTGCTGACGGTGGTGCCGGTGTGGCTGGTGCACCGGGCGGCCCGGGACGCGGTCTACGGCCATGACACGGGGCCGCTCGTGCGGGGCCGTACGGCCTTCGCCGGTGTCGTCCTCGGCTACCTGGGTGTCGGCGCGGCGGCCCTGCTGTACGTGTCCTCGCGCGGGGAGCTGCGGCCGGCCTGGACCTGGCCGGGTCCGGCGCCGCTGGGCCTGCTCGTCGTGGCGGCGGCCGGCGCCGGGGTGTGGACGGCGCACGGGCACCCCCGCGAGCCGCTGGACAGCGTGCTGGTGGTGCTGCCGGGACCGGTGCGGCGGCTGCTGCTCGGCGCGGACGCACGGGCCCGGCTGGGCGCGGCCGCGCGGGCCGCGTGCGCCGGCGCGGCGGTGCTGATCGGGGGCGGGGCGCTGCTGGTGGCGGTGTCGCTGGTGTGGCACAGCGGGGCGGCGCACGGGTCGTTCCTGCAGCTGACGACGGGTTGGTCGGGCCGGTTCGCGGTGCTGCTGCTGTGCCTGGTGCTGGTGCCGAACGCCGCGGTGTGGGCCGCCGCCTATGCGCTCGGCCCCGGCTTCTCCCTGTCCGTCGGGCATCTCACCGGTCCGCTGGCCTCCGACCCGGTCCCGCAGCTGCCGCCGTTCCCGCTGCTGGCGGCCGTCCCGACCGGCGGCCCCGGAACCCCGCTGAACTGGGCCACGGCCGGGGTGCCGTTGGCGGCCGGGGTGACGGTCGGCTGGTTTCTCGGGGTGGCGGCGAGCGGCGTGAGCAGCGGTCGGCACGGGCGGCCGGACGGGGTGTGGCCGCGCGGGCGGACCGCCGGGGCCGCGGCACTCGCGGCGGTGCTGTGCGGGGCCTTCCTCGCCGGCCTCGCGGCGCTGGCGGGCGGGCCGCTCGGGGTGGCGGCACTCGCCCGGTTCGGGCCGGTGTGGTGGCAGGTCGGCGCCGCGACCGTGCTGTGGACCGGGACGGCGGCGATCCCGCTGGCGCTGATCGTACGGGCGTGGCGCGGCAGGGCACGCGGAGCCGGCACGGAGGCCGGCGCCCCGAGAACCGCCGGCCGGATCCCGGCCGCCGCGACGGCCGGCGGGGCAGCCTCCGCACCGCCCGTACGGCCGAGGATCGGCGGCCCCCGACCGGAGCCGGTGCCGCCCGAGCGCCGCAGCCGGCTGCCATGGCGACGGTCGAAGGCCACACACCCCCTGCCGGGCCAGGAGACGCCGGCGCAGCACAGCACCGGCCCGTCACAGCCGGCCCGGGAGGAGACCTACGGCATCGTGGCCCCGAAGGACCCGTTCCCGGCCCACAACCACGAGAACCCGCCAGCCGATCCCCCCACCCCGCCCGGCCTCGCCGCGCCGCCGCCCACAGCCCCGCACCCCATCCGACAACACCCCGACCAGGAGGCCCCCGCCCACAGGACTTCGGCAACCAGACCCCCGGCCCGAAGCTCACCGGCGCGCAGGACTTTGGCCAGACCCCCGGCCCGGAGCTCACCGGCGCGCAGGCCCCTGTCCAGCAGACCCCCGGCGTCCGGGCCCCCGGCCAACAAGCCCCCGGCCAGGAGGCCCTCGGTCCGCAGACCTTCGGCCAGCCGTCCGCCGGCCAGCAACCCCCCGGCTCGCAGACCTCTGGCCGACAGGCCTCCAGCCACCAGGCTCCGGACCCGAAGACCCCAGGCCTGGAGACCCCAGGTCCGAAGTTCACCGGCCCGCAGGCTCCTGGCCCCCATGCCCCCAGCCATCAGGCCTCC
>NZ_PQSS01000140.1 GCF_002920535.1 Streptomyces sp. Ru71
TCCCCACCACACGGAGTGATCAGCAACCCGTCGATCCCCTCGGAGAGCATGTGCCGCACCTGCACCCGCTCCTGCTCCGGGTCGTACTGCGAGATACCGAGCACCAGCCGGATCCCCCGCTCGGCCGCAGCCTCCCGCGCCCCCTTGATCACCTCGGGGTAGTAGTAGTCGGCGGCCGGCACGACCAGCCCCACCACCAGCTCCCGCCCACCAGCCCCCACCGTCGGCGCAACCGCACCCGGAACGGCCTCCGGCAGCACCGCCCCACCGTGCACCCGCACGAGCACCCCCCGCTCGGCCAGCGCCTCGACGTCGCGGCGGACGGTGATGGGGGAGACACCCAACTCCCCGGCCACGTCACTGACCCGCACCGACCCGCTCTCACGCAGTCTGCGCAGGATCTCCTGATGCCGCTGCTCGGCATGCACGCGCCGCGCCCCTCCCTGTCGACGTGACCTTCACCAGGAGTGTAGCCCCACGGTGATCGTTCATGAGCGTTTCCGACCGAACAATCAATACAACCGCTCCTGCGCGATTCATTGCTCACCTTGTTCGTTCGTGCTAGAAACCGCTTCACCCCACCACAGAACCGCACCCACACGGAACCGCACCCACACACAACCGCACCCACACACAACCGCACCCACATGGCACCGCACCACCCACCGCCACCCCACCCTCCCCGTCCCCGGAGGTAACTCCCACATGCCCCGGATCACCCGCCGCGCAGCCCTCCGCGCCGCCCTCGCAACCGCAGCCACCGCCTCCCTCACCGTCACCACCCCCGGCATCGCCCGAGCCACGCAGAGTGACACGGCCGACCCCTACGACACCCTCCGCCACACCTGGCGCGACCTCCTCCTCGGCACCGGCTTCGACCCCACCGCCGCCCCCTACGCCGCCCGCCTCGCCGCCCTCGGCGACACCGCCGCCGGCCTGCGCGCCACCATGCAGGTGGCCCCCGGCTCCCTGTGGCCCGACCTGCCCTACGCCGACCCCGACCCGGACACCGACGCCGAGTCGTACACCTTCTCCGGCAACCTCACCAACAGCTTCAACCGCCTGCGCACCCTCACCGAGGCCTACGCCCAGCCCGGCACCGGCCTCACCGGCGACGCCACCCTGCTCACCGAGATCCTCACCGGCCTCGACCACCTGCACGCCGAGGCGTACAACGCCGCCCAGGCCCGCTACGGCAACTGGTGGAGCTGGCAGATCGGCATCCCGCAGGCCCTGCTCGACATCGCCACCCACCTCTACGACGACCTCGGCGCGACCCGGATCGCCGACTACACCGCCGCCGTCGACCACTTCGTCCCCGACAGCGCCGTCGCGCAGTACACCGGCACCTCCACCGGCGCCAACCGCGTCGACCTGTGCCGCGTCATCGCCCTGCGCGGCGTCATCGGCAAGAACCCCGCCAAACTCGCCCTCGCCCGCGACGCGCTCAGCCCCGTCTTCCCCTACGTCACCACCGGCGACGGCCTCTACGCCGACGGCAGCTTCATCCAGCACACCTACGTCCCCTACGCCGGTTCCTACGGCGCGGTCATGCTCGGCGGCCTCTCCCTCCTCTTCGCCCTGCTGGAGGGCTCGGACTGGGCGGTCACCGACCCGAACCGGCAGATCATCCTCGACTCGGTCGAGAAGGCCTACGCGCCGTTGCTCTTCAACGGCCTCGCCATGGACAACGTCTCCGGCCGCGCGGTCAGCCGCGGCGTGCAGAAGAGCGACACAAGACGCGTCCTGCAGGACGACCACCTGCGCGGCCACGGAATCATCGCCTGCATCGCCCTGCTCGCCCGCAGCGCGTCCCCGGCCGAACGCACCCGCTGGGAAGGCATGATCAAGGGCTGGATCACCCGAGCCCACTACCGCCCCATCCTCACCAGCGACGCCCTCGGCATCGCCCAGCTCGCCCGCCTGAAGACGATCGCCGACTCCACCACGACCACCGCCGCCCCCGAACCCACCGGCCACCGGCTCTTCCCCGCCATGGACCGGGCCGTGCACCGCCGACCCGGCTGGGCCGCGACCGTCTCCATGGCGTCCAAGCGGATCACCTACTACGAGAACGGCAACGGCGAGCACCTGCGCGGCTGGCACAGCGGCTCGGGAATGCTCTACTGGTGGGGCGACACCTTCGGCAACGGCCAGTACAGCGACAGCTTCTGGGCCACCGTCGACCCCATGCGGCTGCCCGGCACCACCGTCTCCCGCAAACCGCTCGCCGACGGCGAGGGCGGCGCCTGGGGCGCGGCCCGCCCCGACGTGCGCTGGGTCGGCGGCGCCACCGACGGCACGTACGCGGCCGTCGGCCAGTACCTCAAGGGCCTGTCCTCCACGATGCAGGCCAAGAAGTCCTGGTTCTTCCTCGACGACATGATCGTCTGCCTCGGCGCCGGCATCCTCAGCCGCGACGGCACCGGTGTGGAGACGATCGTCGACAACCGCAACCTCGGCGCGAACGGCACCCACGCCCTGACCGTCGACGGCGCCGTCCAGCCCACCACCCTCGGCCGGCAGTCCACCTTCCGCGGGGCCCGCTGGGCCCACCTCGCCGGCTTCGGCGGCTACGTCTTCCCCGGCGGCACCGACCTCACCGCGCTGCGCGAGGCCCGCACCGGGTCCTGGTCCGCCATCAACACCGGCGGCACCACCGACCCCGTCACCCGCCGCTACCTCACCCTGTGGACGGACCACGGTACCGACCCGACCGCGGGCGACTACGCCTACGCGATCCTGCCCGGCGCGAGCGCCCGGCAGACCGCCGCCCGCGCCGCTGACGCCGGCCGGCTGAGGATCCTCGCCAACACCGGCGACCAGCAGGGCCTGCGCGCCCCCGCGCTCGGCTTCACCGGCGTCAACTTCTGGCTCGCCGGCACCGTCGACGACCTCACCGCGAGCGCCCCGGCATCCGTCATGATCCGCCAGAGCGGCGGCACCGCCACCGTCTGCGTCTCCGGCCCGCTGCGCGACGGCGCGGCCATCGACCTGACCTGGCAGCGGCCGGTGACCGCGGTGACGTCGGCCGACCCCACGGTGCAGGTACTGGCCACCGGAAGCGCACTGACGCTGCGGATCACCCCAGGCACCCTGGGCGCCGTCCACAAAGCCCAGGTCACCCTCGACTGAGCCCGCCGGGCTACGTATCGCACTCCAGCACCGTCCGGCACAGCGCGCACCGCGCACGCATCCGCCCCCGCACCGGCACCCTGATCCGCTGATGGCAGGTCGGGCACGGGAACGACACCCGCAACGGCCCGTGCCCGTCCGGGGTGAAGCTGTACGGCACATCGTCCGGGGCCGCCGCACGCGCCTGCTCCTGCGCATGGCGCCGCTCGCGCGCGTACCGCCGGCGCCCCGCCCAGCCGGCGGCCGTCAGCGGCGGCTGCCGCGCGTCCCGGCGGGCCAGCTCCAGCCCCGCGCCGTACGCCTCGTACGCCCGCGCGCTGGTGAACCACGTCGAGGGGTCCTCCCCGAACAGCAGCGACCGCTTCGCCAGCACGTACCCGAACTCCTCGGGGGTGAGATAGCCCAGCTTCTGCGACGACGCCCCGTCCTCCCGGTAGGCGTCCAGCAGCAGCCAGCCCGCACCCAGATACGTCGTCGCCGTGTCCGTGAGGATCTCGTTCTCCCGCGTGCCCGGGAACGCCAGGTCCAGCCGGTGCAGATACACATGCATGATCTCGTGCGCCAGGGCCGCGCCGATGTCCCGCCGATGCGTACGGAACCGGTCGTTCAGCTCCACGAAGTACTCCGGGCCGGCGGTGAGTTCCACATTCGCCGCATGCGTCATGTCCCGGAAGGAGACGATCAGCCGCGCGTCCGGCAGCCGGTAATGCCGCACCAGCTCCCGCGCCACCCGCTGCGCGCCCAGATACAGGTCGTCGGTGTCGCAGAACGCCACGTCCGCCGGCGCCACACTCGTCGCGAACCCGGCGATCGTGTCGTACGACAGGCGCCTGTACAGCGCGGTGACGGCGGCCCGCACCGTCGACAGATGCGGGTAGCCGTGCTGGACCGGTCCGCCGTTGGCCACGTCCAACCCCCAAGACGCCTTGACCCGACTCCACTGTACGCAGGTCCGGCCCAGCCCCTCACCGCCCGGGAATGGCGGATCCTCGCTGGTCGGACCGTACCCGGGACGCACTAGGGTGGACCGCCATGACCATCAGCAACACCGGAACCGGTGACGTCGACCCGGCCGTGCGCGCCGAGCTGGCCCGGCTGCGCGACAGCATCGACAACATCGACGCCGCCGTCGTCCACATGCTCGCCGAGCGCTTCAAGTGCACCCAGCAGGTCGGCCACCTCAAGGCCGCCCACCAGCTGCCGCCGGCCGACCCCGACCGCGAGGCCCGCCAGATCGCACGGCTGCGCGGCCTCGCCGAGAGCGCCAAACTCGACCCCGCGTTCGCGGAGAAGTTCCTGAACTTCATCATCGCCGAGGTGATCCGCCACCACGAGCACATCGCCGAGGGCACCGGCAACGGCACCGCCCCCGACCCGGCCCACTGACCCGGCCACCTGCCCCGGCGCACCCAGCCGGCCACCTGCCCCGGCCCACCCGGCCGGGACCCGCACCGCGCCGACCCTCGACCCACCGAGCCGCCACCCGCAGCGCCCCCCGGCCAACCCAGCCGCCCCCCAAAGAGCGCCCAGGCCCCCCACCCGCAGGGGCCGCGGCGCACCCCGCACCGTCGGCTCCGGCGCGCGAAGGGACATAGGCCGCGTACCGAACCGCCCCTGTGCGATGCCGGTGCCATCAGGCAGCATGTCCTGCATGTCCGTACTCACGCGCGACGAAGCGCAGACCCGTGCCCAGCTCCTCGACGTCCACCAGTACACGATCGACCTCGATCTGACGACCGGCGACGAGACCTTCGACTCCCGCACCCTGATCCGCTTCACCGCCCGGACGGACGCGGACACCTTCGTGGAGCTGAAGCCCGCCGAGCTGCGCACCGTCACCCTCGACGGACAGCCCCTCGACCCCGAGACCCTCGACGGCAACCGCCTGCCGCTGAAGAACCTCACCGCCGGCGACCACGAACTGCGCGTCGACGCGGCCATGCGCTACTCCCGCACCGGCGAGGGCATGCACCGCTTCACCGACCCCAGCGACGGCGAGACCTACGTCTACACCCAGCTGTTCATGGAGGACGTCCAGCGCGTCTTCGCCGCCTTCGACCAGCCCGACCTCAAAGCCGTCTTCGAGCTGACCGTCAAGGCCCCCGGGAACTGGACCGTCCTCGCCAACGGCATCACCGAACACCTCGGCGACGGCAACTGGAAAGCCGCGGCCACCCCGCTGATCTCCACCTACCTCGTCGCCGTCGCCGCCGGCCCCTGGCACTCGGTGCGCACCGAACACCGCGGCCTGCCCTTCGGCATCCACTGCCGCCGCTCCCTCGCCCCCCACCTCGACGCCGACGCCGAGGAAATCCTCGACATCACCCGCGCCTGCTACGACCGCTACCACGAGAAGTTCGCCGAGCCCTACCCCTTCGACTCCTACGACCAGGCCTTCGTCCCCGAGTTCAACGCCGGCGCCATGGAGAACCCCGGCCTGGTCACCTTCCGCGACGAGTTCGTCTACCGCTCCGCCGTCACCGACACCGAACGCCAGACCCGCGCCATGGTCATCGCCCACGAGATGGCCCACATGTGGTTCGGCGACCTCGTCACCCTCAGGTGGTGGGACGACATCTGGCTCAACGAGTCCTTCGCCGAGTACATGGGCTACCAGACCACCCTCGAAGCCACCCGCTTCACCCAGCCCTGGGTCGAGTTCGGCGTCACCCGCAAAGCCTGGGGCTACGACGCCGACCAGCGCCCCACCACCCACCCCGTCGCCCCCGAAGCCGTCCCCGACACCGCCTCCGCGCTGCTCAACTTCGACGGCATCTCCTACGCCAAGGGCGCCTCCGCCCTGCGCCAGCTCGTCACCTGGCTCGGCGAGAAGGACTTCCTCGCCGGCATCAACACCCACTTCGCCCGGCACAAATTCGCCAACGCCACCCTCGCCGACTTCATCGACTCCCTCGCCTCCGCCACCGACCGCGACGTCCACGCCTGGGCCGACGCCTGGCTGCGCACCACCGGAGTCGACACCCTCACCCCCCACATCAACGGCAGCAACGGCGACCGCACCCTCACCGTCGACCACACCGGCAGCCGCCCCCACCGCGTCGCCGTCGGCCTCTACGACCAGGACCTCACCGACGACGGCCGCCTCACCCTGCGCGAACGCGTCGAGATCGACGTCCCGCTCACCGAGGCCCAGCCCCTCGGCAAGAAGCCCGCCCTGCTGCTCCTCAACGACGGCGACCTCACCTACGCCAAGATCCGCTTCGACGCCGACTCCTTCGACACCGTCCGCGCCGCACTGTCCGGGCTGCCCGACCCGCTCACCCGCGCCGTCGTGTGGAACGCGCTGCGCGACGCCGTCCGCGACGGCGAACTGCCGCCCACCGCCTACCTCGAAGCCGCCCGCGCCCACCTGCCGCACGAGAGGGACCTCGCCCTCGTCCAGGGCGTCCTCGCCTTCGCCCACGGCCAGATCGCCGACCGCTACATCCACCCAGGACAGCGGCCCGCCGCCCTCGCCACCCTCGCCGACCTGTGCCGCGACCTCATCCGCCGCACCGAGGACGGCGACCACCCCGGCCTGCGTCTGATCGCCGTACGCCACTACATCGACACCGCCGCCCACCCCGACACCATCGCCGCCTGGCTCGCCGACGGCACCGTGCCCGGCGGCCCAGAACTCGACCCCGAACTGCGCTGGCGCGTCCTGACCCGCCTCGCCGTCCTCGGCGCCACCGACGAGACCACCATCGCCGCCGAACTCGAACGCGACCCCTCCGCCACCGGCCAGGAAGGCGCCGCCCGCTGCCGCGCCGCCCTGCCCGACACCGACGCCAAGGCCCGCGCCTGGGCGGCCATGTTCGACGGCGACGACCTGTCCAACTACCTGTTCACCGCCACCGCCCAAGGCTTCTGGCAGCCCGAACAGGCCGACCTGGTGCGCCCCTACGTCGAGCGCTACTACACCGACGCGGTCGCCGTCGCCGCCCGCCGCGGCCCCGCCATGGCCGACGCCGCCGGCCGCTGGGCCTTCCCCGTGCACGCCGTCGACCCCGACACCCTCCGCCTGGGCGAGGAATGCCTGCGCGACGCCGACCCCATCCCCGCCCTGCGCCGCAAGCTCGCCGACCAACTCGACGACCTCGCCCGGGCGTTGCGCGTGCGGGGGAACTAGGACCCGAGGCGTAGGGCACGCACGGCCACGGCTGGTCCCCGGCGACGATGCGCGGGGCTGATCACGGTTCCTAGGCTCACCTGAGCCACACCGGATCAGCCCCCGCACACGTCAGGAGACAGCCGTGATCGCAGTCACCGGCGCCACCGGCAACGTCGGCCGTGCCCTCGTCCACCGCCTCCTCGCCGCCGGCGCCCCCGTACGGGCCCTCACCCGCGACCCGCAGCGCGCCGCCCTGCCCGAAGCAGCCGACGTCGTCCACGCCGGACAGGACGACCCCACCGCCCTGTTCGACGGCGTCACCAAACTGTTCCTCTACATCCAAAGCGCCGGCCTGCTGCCCGCCGCCCGCGCCGCCGGCGTGCGCCACGTCGTCCTGCTGTCCTCCGCGATCATCCAGGAAGGCGCCGACGACCCCGGACACCCCATCCACGTCATGCACGCCACCGTCGAACAGCAGCTGCGCGACCACGGCCCCCGCTTCACCTTCCTGCGGCCCGGCGCCTTCGCCACCAACGCCCTGCAGTGGGCGCCGCAGATCCGCAGCGGACGCACCGACATCCGCGGCGTCTTCGCCGACGGCCTGACCGCCCCCATCCACGAGGACGACATCGCCGCCGTCGCCGAACGCGCCCTCCTCGACGACGGCCACGAAGGCGCCGTCCACCGCCTCAGCGGCCCTGACGCCACCACCAACGCCGAACAGATCACCGCCATCGGCCACGCCCTCGGCCGCGACCTGCGCTTCACCGAGGTCCCGCCCGAACAGGCCGGCCCCGAACTCTTCCCGCACGTCCCGCCCCACATGGTCCAGGCACTGCTGAAGAGCTTCGCCGACACCGTCGGCACACCCCCCGAGATCACCGACACCGTCCACAAGATCACCGGCACCCCCGCCCGCACCTTCACCCAGTGGGCCGCGGACCACGCCGACGACTTCCGCGACTGACCCCGCCACCCCGAGGCCCCCTCCACGGCCGCGGCACACCGCCCCTACCGCCAACACGCCACCCCCGCAAGGGGACGTACCCCCATCAGGGTCGCGATCGTTGGATATTCCGGGCGTGCCCGCATCCCGCGCGTACAAGCTGGAACCCCCGTCCCGCGGCCGCCCGGAGGACCCCATGAGCACGCCGCCTCTCGCCTCGGGACCCGACGGTCCCACCGCCCTGCGCCCCCTGCTCGACACCGTCCTCGACGCCCTCCAGCACGGCACCCGAACCCGCGGCGGCCCCCTGCCCGCCGGCGGCCCCGAACACGTCACCGCCCTCCTGCACGCTGCGATCGGCGACGTCCTCCCCGACGACGGCGA
>NZ_PQSS01000141.1 GCF_002920535.1 Streptomyces sp. Ru71
CGACCCGTGCGGCGCCGGCGACCGGTTCGCCGCCACGGCGGCCGGGCTGCTCGCCGACGGGGCACTGGTCGGCGAGGCGCTCCAGGGCGCCGTCGCCGCGGCCACCGCGTTCGTCGGGGCGGGCGGCGCCGCCGCGCTCCCGGAGCACGCCACCGAACCCTCCGCTGCCGAGAGCCACCCCAACGCCGCCCAGGGCGACCCCTTCGCCACGGCCGCCCGGGTCCGCGCCGCCGGCGGGACCGTCGTCGCCGCCGGCGGCTGCTTCGACCTGCTGCACGCAGGCCACGTCGGCCTGCTGCAGGCCGCCCGCCGGATCGGCGACTGCCTCGTCGTGTGCGTCAACTCCGACGCCTCCGTACGCCGCCGCAAGGGCGACGGCCGCCCCGTGAACCCGCTCGCCGACCGGGTCCGCGTCCTGCGCGCCCTGGGCTGCGTCGACGCCGTCGCCGTCTTCGACGAGGACACCCCCGAGCGGCTGCTCGCCCGGCTGCGGCCCGACGTGTGGGTCAAGGGCGGCGACTACACCGGAGCCGAACTGCCCGAGGCGGCGCTGCTCAAGGAGTGGGGCGGACAGGCGGTCCTGCTGCCCTACCTCGACGGCCGCTCCTCGACCGAGCTGATCGCCCGCGCCGCGGAAGGAGCCCGATGACCCGGCCCGGCTGCTCGTCCTGCGCGCCCTCGGCCTCGGCGACCTGCTGGCCGGGGTGCCCGCGCTGCGCGCCCTGCGCCGCGCCTTCCCCGGCCATGAACTGATCCTCGCCGCGCCCGCCGAGCTGACCCCGGTCGCCGGTGCCACCGGAGCCGTCGACCGGCTGCTGCCCGCGTCCGCCCCCGGCCGGGCCGTACCCGAGCGCATCGACTGGACCGGGCCGCCCCCCGACCTCGCCGTCGACCTGCACGGCAACGGACCGCCCAGCCGACGGCTCCTGGAGACGCTGCGCCCGCGCCGCCTGTGGGCCTTCGCGGCCCCCGACGGCCCGCCCTGGTGGGCCGAGGAGCACGAGCGGGCCCGCTGGTGCCGCTTCCTGGAGCACTACGGCGTCCCCGCCGACCCCGCCGACCTGCGGCTGCCCGCGCCGCCCGGACCCTCCCCGGCCCCGGACGCCGTCGTCCTGCACCCGGGCGCCGGGGCGCCCTCGCGCTGCTGGCCCGTCGAGCGGTACGCCGCCGTCGCCACCGCCCTGCGCGAGCGCGGCCGCCGGGTCGTGGTCACCGGGGGAGAGGGCGAGGACGACCTCGTCGCCCGGCTCGCCAAGACGGCCCGGCTGCCCGACACCGACACCTTCGGCGGCGGCCCGCCCTTCGCGCGGCTGTCCGCGCTGGTCGCCGGCGCCCACGCCGTGATCAGCGGCGACACCGGCATCGCGCATCTCGCCGTCGCCCACGCCACGCCCTCGGTGACCCTGTTCGGCCCGGTCGCACCGAGCCGCTGGGGTCCACCGGACGACCCGCGCCACCGCGCCCTGTGGCGCCCCGGCCCCGAGGAGGGCGACCCGCACGGCCGCCGGACCGACCCGGCCCTGCTGCGGATCACCCCCGCCGACGTCCTGCACGCCTACGACCGGCTCCGTTCATGACCGACCTCGGCATCGTCATCGCCACCCGCAACCGCGCCGACCGCCTGGCCCGCACCCTGCGCCGGCTCACCGCGCTGCCGGAGCGGCCGGAGATCCTCGTCGTCGACAACGCCTCCACCGACCACACCCGCGCCCTGCTCGCCCGCGACTTCCCGCAGGCCGGGGTGCTCGCCCTGGCCGAGAACCGGGGCGCGCTCGCCCGCACCGAAGGGGTGCGCGCACTGTCCACGCCGTACATCGCCTTCAGCGACGACGACTCCTGGTGGGAACCGGGCGCCCTGGAGCTCGCCGGCAAACTGCTGGACGCCCATCCCCGGCTCGGACTGGTCTCGGCCCGCACCCTGGTCGGCCCGGCCGAGGAGGACGACCCGCTCAACGACGTACTGGAACACTCCCCGCTCGGCCCCGCCACCGACCTGCCCGGCACCCAGGTGCTCGGCTTCCTGGCCTGTGCCGCCGTGGTCCGCCGCACCGCCTACCTGGACGCCGGTGGCTTCCATCCGGTGCTGTTCTTCGGCGGCGAGGAGACCCTGCTCGCCTACGACCTCGCCGCCCGCGGCTGGGGCGTCACCCACTGCCCCGACGTGGTCGCCCACCACCACCCCGACCCCGCGCCCCGCCCCGGCCGCCCGGCCGCGCAGCGCCGCAACGACGTCCTCACCGCGTGGCTGCGCCGCCCGGTGCCGTACGCCCTGGCCCGCACCCGCGAGCTGGCCGCCGAGGCCCGCCACGACCCCGTCGCCCGGCAGGCACTGCGCCAGACCCTCGCCCGGCTGCCCGCCGCCCTGCGCGCCCGCCGCGCCCTGCCCCCGCACCTGGAGCACGCCGCCCGCACGCTGGACGGAGCCCGCCCATGACCGACCCGCGCACCACCGTCGTCGTCATCACCCACAACCGGCGTGCCGAACTCCTGCGCACCCTCGACCACTTGGCCGAGCTCCCCGAACGTCCCCCGGTGATCGTCGTGGACAACGCCTCCGCCGACGGCACCGCCGACGCCGTCGCCGTCCGGCATCCGCGGGTACGGCTGCTGCGGCCCGGCCGCAACCTCGGCGCCGTCGGCCGTAACCTCGCGGTGCGCGAGGTCCGCACCCCCTACGTGGCGTTCTGCGACGACGACTCCTGGTGGTCGCCGGGGTCCCTGTCCGGCGCCGCCGACCTGCTCGACCGGTATCCGGCGCTCGCCACCGTCACCGCGCGCATCCTCGTCGAACCCGGCTCCGCCGAGGACCCGATCACCGAGGAGCTGCGCCACTCGCCCGTCCCCGGCCCCGACTGGCTGCCCGGCCCGGCGCTCGGCTCCTTCCTGGCGGCCGCGACCGTGCTGCGCACCGACGCCTTCCGCAACGCCGGCGGCTTCCACCCGCGGCTGTGGCTCGGCGGCGAGGAGGAACTGCTCGCGGTCGACCTGGCCGCGAACGGCTGGTGGCTGACGTACGCCGACCATCTGACGATCCACCACCAGCCGTCAGGGATGCGGGACGCGACCCTGCGCCGGGCGCACGGCATCCGCAACACCCTGTGGTTCACCTGGCTGCGCCGGCCGGCCCGGCCCGCGCTGCGCCGTACCGTGCACCTCGCCCGCACGGTCCCGCGTGACACGGTGTCGCTGCGGGCCTTCGCCGAGGCCGCGGCCGCCCTGCCGTGGGTGCTGCGGGAACGGCGCGTGCTGCCGGCGGAGGTCGAGGCGCGGATGCGGCTGCTGGAGCGGGCCCAGCGGCAGTCGAAGGCACGGCGGTACGTGGGCTGATCGCAGGGGAGGGGCCGCCGTTCCCGGCGGCCCCTCTCCCGCGCTGTGCCCGGTGCTCAGCCGGAGCTCTCCGGGCGTTCGCGCGTGGGCCCGCGGCCGCGCTCGGTGCGCGGGCCGCTGCTGCGGTACTGCGGCTCGCGCTGCGACTCCTCGTTGGCGACGTCGTTGGCGTCCTGGTCGGAGATCCCGGACCGTTCCGCCTCCTTGCGCATCCTGGCCCGTCGGGTGTCGTACTTCTTGCCGCCGGGCTCGGGCATCGCGATCAGCTCCTGCCGACAGGTGCCTCGCAGCCCGCCCGGCAAACGCTCACGGCTCGGTCCACCGGCACAGCAGCCGGAACGCCGCGAACAGGGTCAGCGGCCACACGAGGGCGAACGCCCAGATCACGCCGGGATGGGAGGTGCTGATACCGGTCACCATCAGCCCCACGGACACCGCGACCAGCAGGGCGACCAGGACCGGGTGCGGCCGGCGGGCGAGCAGCCGGGCGAGGTCGGGCCGGGGCCGCCACCGCAGGGTGCTCAGCCGCCGGTCCAGCCGGCGGTCGCGACGCAGGTCCCGTTCCAGGGCGTCCAGGATGCGCTGCTCGTGATCGGGGAGACGGCCGGTCGCCACTGTCACTCCTCTTCCGGTTCTTCCGGTCTCGCGGACGGCTTGCACGACTGAACCCACGGGTGCCCCGGCGCCCCCGCGCCCTAACCGGCCGCGGCGGCCCCCAGCGCGGCCACGAGACGGTCCGCGCCGTCCTCGCCGGCGCCCCGGCGGAAACCGTCCGCCACCTGCCGGGCCCGGCGGCGGCCCTCGTCCAGGCACCAGTCCCACCAGCGCCCGAGGCCGTCCGCGTCCACCCGGCCGGCCGGCAGCAGCGCCGGCCAGCCACAGGCCCGCGCCTGCGCCGTCACCTTGGCGCCGCCCGCGACCGGGTCGATCGCCAGCACCGGCGTCCCGGCGCGCAGCGCCAGCACCAGCCCGTGCAGCCGGTCCGTGACGACCAGGTCGAGGCGGGCCAGCAGCGACTCGAACTGCTCCGCCGTGGCGCACAGCCGCCAGTCGCGGGTGTCCAGCCGGGTCTCCAGCTGAAGGCGCGCGCAGTCCCGGCCCGCCAGCCACGCCGTGACCGCCTCCGCGACCTCGGCGTGCCGCCGCTGCCCGCCGTACTCGTGCTGCCCGTGCGTGAGGATGACGCCGGCCACCGGCCGGGCGGGCGGGGCGGGGGCGCGGGCGGCCAGGTCCAGGGCCGGTTCGGCGCCCGGCGCGTCCCGGGCGAGCACCCGGTGGAATCCGGTGACGGCCGGGCTGCCGGGGTCGATCACCGACGTACCGACGGCGATCCGCGCACAGTGCGCGAAACGCCGGTGCAGCTCCTCGATCTGCGGACCGTGCAGCGGCCCGCACACGAACACCAGATGCGTGTAGTCCTCGGGGCGTACGTCGTCCAGGTGCAGGGCGTCGGCCCGGAAGCCCGGGCTCCACACGACGTCGTACGCCAGCCGCTCGCGCTCCAGCACATCGCGCACCCGGTGCAGCGCCAGCACGTCACCGGCGGTCGCCTCCCCGTGCCGGAAGGTGAACCACCCCGTCAGCAGAATCCGTCCTCGCACGGCCCCCGAGTGCCCGCGCGGACGTGCTGCCACGCGTCGCCGGCCCCCCATGCGCGCCGCAGCCCCGTACCCCGCACGTCCGGGAACCAGCTGGGTGTTGCGGACAGCAGGTGTCCGCAAGGCTCGTTAGCGTGCCGTACATGGCCAAGACGACGACGGCTCCCGTACTCGGCACCCGTGCCCTCAACCGCGCGACCCTGCGCCGGCAACTGCTGCTGGCCCCCGCGCCGCTGACGGCCGAGGAGGCCGTCGCCCACCTGATCGGCCTCCAGGCGCAGAACGTCAAGCCGCCCTACTACGCGCTCGCCGCACGCCTCGACGGCTTCGCGCCCGAGCAGCTGTCCCGGCTGATGGCCGACCGCGCCGTCGCCCGCATCGTCACCCTGCGCTCCACCCTCCACACCCACACCGCAGACGACTGCCTCACCCTGCGCCCGCTGGTGCAGGGCGCTCGCGAGCGGGAGCTGGCGAACTTCCGCAAGGGCCTCGACGGCGTCGACCTCGGCCGGCTGGCCGCGCTCGCCCGGGAGCTGGTCGAGGCCGAGCCGCGCACCATGAAGCAGCTGCGGGAGGCCCTGCACAAGCACTGGCCGCACGCCGACCCCCAGGCCCTCGCCGTCGCCGCGCGCTGCGCGCTGCCGCTCGTCCAGGTCACCCCGCGCGGGCTGTGGGAGGCGAGCGGGCAGGTGGCGCTGACCACGGCCGAGCACTGGCTGGGCCGCCCCGCCGAGCCGCCCGCCACCCTCGACGCGACCGTCCTGCGCTACCTCGCCGCGTACGGCCCCGCCTCGGTCAAGGACATGCAGACCTGGTCCGGCCTGACCCGGCTGCGCGACGCCTTCGAACGGCTCAGGCCCCGGCTGCTCACCTTCCGCGACGAACAGGGCGTCGAGCTGTTCGACCTGCCCGACGCGCCGCGCCCCGACCCGGACACGCCGGTCCCGCCGCGCTTCCTGCCGGAGTTCGACAACCTGCTGCTCTCCCACGCCGACCGCACCCGGGTCGTCCCGCCGGAGCACCACGGCCGCAGCTGGCAGGGCAACCAGGCCTACCGCACCCTCCTGCTCGACGGCTTCCTCGCGGGCCTGTGGACCCTGGAGCAGAACGCACTGGTCATCGAGCCCTTCACCCACCTGACCCGAACCCGGCGAACGCAGATCACGACGGAGGCGGAACGCATGCTCGCCACACTGCACCCGGGCACACTGCACGACATCCGCTTCGGCCCGGTACGCCGATGACACCGGGCATCCCCGACGCCGCACAGGGGGCCGGGCATTGGATAGGGGGGCGCTGCGGGCTGCTCGTGGAAGCCCGCAACGCCCCCCTGGTTATCACCTGAGGGATACTCAGGAGCCTTCTGGGGCTATGAGCCGACCTGTGCGGTCACGAGGCTGGAGAAGGTGGTCAGCCGGGTGTACACACCCGGGTAACCCGCCTCCGCGCAACCTTCTCCCCAGGAAGTGATCCCTGCCAGGACGCCCCCGATGAGCAGGGGACCGCCGCTGTCGCCCTGGCAGGTGTCCACGCCACCGGATGAGTATCCGGCGCACACCATGTCGCTCTGCACGAAGTCAGAGCCGTAGGAAGTCTTGCAGTCGGCGTCGGACACGACCGGGACCGTGGCGGTGCGCAGCTGGTTGGAGGAGCTGCCGTTCTCCGAGGTCGTGCCCCAGCCGAGGATGCGGGCCGTGGTGCCCGCGGCGTAGAGCGAGGTGTCGGACGCCGAGACGTACTTCGCCGTCGCGTACGGCATCGGCGTCGACAGCGTCAGCACGGCCACGTCGTCGCCGTTCGTGGCGTCGGTGTAGTCCGGGTCGATCCAGATCCTGCTGACCCGGCCGACCGTGCCGTCGGTGCCGTCGAGGTAGGTGCGGCCGCCCACGACCCGCACACCGGAGGCGGTCTCGCCGGCCATGCAGTGCGCGGCCGTGACCACCTTCGTCGGGGCGACGAGCGTGCCGCCGCAGAACTGGTTCTGCGAGGCGTCGGTGATCTGCATCATGAACGGGTAGGCCGCCGTCGTGGTCGTCGTACCGCCCACGACGGGCTGCGGCGCGGCGACGGCGGAGGGAGCGCTGAGGAGTGCCGCGGCGGTGGTCGCGGCGGAGGCGACGGCGACGGCCGCTGTCTTCCTCGCCGTCGATCTCGCACGGGTGAGCCCGAACATCAGTCTCCTCGATGGGGGTTGCCGGTGGGGGTTCGCACGGGTGTGGGGGGTTGAGCACGGGGGTCGCGGGACCGACCCCCGTGTGCCCGGGCGAGCGGCACGTCCCTCACGCTAGGGGCGCGCACGCCCGCGCCCCAATGAGGGAACCCCCTAACGGAGGCGGGCAGGGAAAACCCTCGGTCGCCCCGCTGTTCACCCACGAAGGCAGTAAACCCGCGCCCGCCTCACTTCGCGTGGCGCCCCGCCGCCAGCCGGACGATGTCCACCCGGGAGCGGATGCCCAGCTTGCGGTAGACCCGGGTCAGCGTCGCCTCCACCGTCTTGACGCTGATGAACAACCGGGCCGCGATCTCCCGGTTGGTGGCGCCCTCCATGACCAGACCGGCGACCTGACGCTCCATCGAGGCCAGCGAGTCCAGCGCCGTGTGCAGCCCCGCCGGGGCGGATGCCCGCCGCTCGGCCGCCGCCGCCGTGGCGGCCTCGGCGGCCGCCTCCACCTGCCGCAGCCACGGCAGCGCGCGACAGCGCCGGAACAGCCGCGCGGCCTCGTCGTACGACGCGTTCACCCGCGTCGTCTCCGCCCCGCCGAAGCCCGGTCCGGCCGGCCGTCCGGCACGCAGCCGGGCCAGCGCGTACGCGGCCCGCGCCTCCTCAAGCCCGTATCCCAGCTTGGCCAGCCGGTCCTGAACGGACGTCAGCTGCGCGAGCGCGCCCTCCGTGTCGCCGCGCGCCGCCCGCACCAGGGCCTCGCCGCGGTCCAGCACGGCCAGCACGCTCTCCCGGCCCAGCCGCAGCGCGTGCTCCCGGGCCGTGGCCAGGATCTCCCGCGCCTCACCCGCCTCGCCGATCCGCACCAGCGCCTCGGCGAGGTCGCCGTGCCAGCGGCCCCGGGCCGGGTCCGTGATGCCCAGGCCCGCCTCCAGCTCCCGCACCCGGCGCAGCGACACCACGGCGCCGCGCGCGTCCCCGGCGACCAGCTGCGCGTGGCCGAGCGCGGCCAGGGCCCGCGAGAGGTACATCGCGTCGCCGTCCTCCTCGGCGTGCGCGGCGGCCTCCCGGGCCAGCGCCTCCGCCCGCTCCAGGTCCCCGGCGGACGCCTCCGCCAGGGAGGCCAGCATCGCCGAGGCGCTCTCGCCGATGCCGGAGTCGCGGGCCAGTCTGAGGCTCTCGCGGGCCAGGTCCAGGGCCCGGCCGCAGTGCCCCGCCAGCAGCTCGGTCTCGGCGAGCGCCCGCAGGAAGTGCACCTCGCTCTCGACCATGCCGCGCCGGCGCACCTCGCGCAGCAGCGCGCTGATCGTGGAACGCGCCTCGGACAGCTGGTCGTTCATCAGCAGCCAGCGGAAGCGGGCCGCGCCGGCGCCGTTGTGATGACACGCCACATGCGGGTCCTGCGGCTCCTGCA
>NZ_PQSS01000142.1 GCF_002920535.1 Streptomyces sp. Ru71
CGAGGACCTCACCAACGGCCTGAAGATCAAGAACGCGGACACCACCAGCCCGCTCTTCCTCGACCGCTCCCAGGGCGACCCGGCACCCGTGGCGCGAGACGCCGTTCCCGGCGCTGCCGCAGGACTGCGTGAAGGCGGGGACGGGGTCCGGGTCGGGCACGGGAACGGGTACGGGCTCCGGGAGCGGCACGGGCACGGGGACCGGTACGGGCACGGGTACGGGCTCCGGCACCGGCACCGGCACCGGCACCGGCACGGTCACCGTGATCGGCAAGTGCGCGGTGCTGCAGACCATCCCCTCCCGCTTCGGCGGCTGGACGGTCGACCTGACCAACAGCCTCCGCAACGGCCCCAAGGCCGTACTGAGGGACGAGAAGGGCAAGGCGGTGTCCACCGTGAACCGCGACCGCCTCGAAGACCTCGCCAACGGCCTGAAGATCAAGGACGCCTACAGCACCGCCCCGCTCTTCCTCGACCGCTCCCAGGGCGGCGACACCCCCTGGCGCGTGACGCCCTTCCCCAAGCTCCCCAAGAGCTGCGTGAACACGGACACGGACAAGGGCACGGGCAAGGGCACCTCCGACCACAAGGGCACCGGCACCGGCGGCAACAGCGGCACCACCAAGACCACCCAGACCAAGGTCGTCCCGGCCGGCGGCGTGGCGGCGGGCGCCGAGGGCACCGGCGGCGGGCAGAACACCGCGCTGGTCGCGGGCGGCGCGGCCGTGGCCACGGCCGGCGTCATCGGCCTCGGCTACGTGGTGCGCCGTCGCCGCACCGGCGCGGGCGTCTGATCCCCCGTCACCACCGCATCCCTGGCGGGCCGCCGGTCGTCACCGGCGACCCGCCTTCCGCGTACACCCGAGGACACCCGATGACCACGCCAACCGCCCCGGACGCAACGGAGCCACCGGAAGCACCGCCCCGACGCCGCCTGCGGTGGATCGCGGTGACGGCGGCGGCCGCGCTCGCCCTCGGCGGCTGGACGACGGTCACCGCCCTGCGCGCCGACAGCACGGCACCGGCCGCGCACGGTCCGGCCGCGAACATCACCGCATCGGAGCCGCCGCCGTCGGCCGCGCCCACGCCGGCCGTGTCCACCTCCCCGCCCGCCCCGCTGCCCGCCGCCGAGCCGGTCCGGGTCCGCATCCCGGCCGCCGGCGTCGACACCGCGCCCGTCCTGGAACTCGGCCTCGCCGCCGACGGGACCGTCCAGGTGCCGTCCGTGGAACAGGCCGACCGCATCGGCTGGTACCGGGAGGGCGTCACCCCGGGGCAGACGGGACCGGCCGTCCTGATCGGCCACTTCGACACCGTCAAGGGCCCCGCGGTCCTGCGGAACGTGGCACGCGTCAAGCCCGGCGACACCATCACCGTCGACCGCGCCGACGGCACCACCGCCGTCTTCGCCGTACGCGCCCTGCAGCAGGTGGACAAGAAGCGCTTCCCCACCCAGCGGGTCTACGGCGACACCGCGCGCCCCGAACTGCGCGTCATCACCTGCGGCGGCGACCTGCGCGCGGGCCACCGCCCGGACAACATCATCCTCTACGCCGACCTGGTGCGGACCTCCGGCCGCTAGACGTCGCCCGCCCGCAGCCGTGCCACCTGTTCCGCGCCGAACCGCGTCGTACGGCGCATGTGCTCGACGATCACCCCGAGCTCGGCCTCGTCCAGGTCGTCGAAGAGGGCGTACCAGCCGCCGCCGAGCCGGTCCCACATGCGGCCGAACTCGGCGATGCGCTCCGGCACGGTCACCACGAGCACCTTGCGCCGGTCCGTCGCGTCCCGCTCCCGGCGCACATAGCCGGCCTTCTCCAGCCGGTCCACCAGCCGTGTCGCCGACCCCGTCGTCAGCCCCGTCAGCTCCGCGATCCGGCCCGTGGTCACGGGGCCCTCCTCCAGCGCGAGGAGGTTCAGGCACTGCACGTCCGTGGGATGCAGCCGCAGGTGGTCGGCGACGGCCTGGTTGAACAACGCGTACGACGCCATGTACCGCCGGGACACGCCCGACAGCTCCTCCAGCAGCCGCGCCCGCCCGTCCCGCGCCATCCGCCGCACCCCTTCGTTTGCGTGATGCAGAAAGCGTACGACGCAACGACAGCCCCCGCGCCGCGGCGATACCCGCCCGCCACCTGCTCAGAAGGCGTAAGCGTCCCCCGTGTCCAGCACCAGCACGTGGTGCCGGTCGTTCGCCGCGTCGCGGTCCACCACGCCGCCGCCCCACGCCGTGCCGATCTCCAGCCGCACCTCCGCCGGCCGGCCGCGCAGCCGCAGGTCGAGGTCGATGCGCTCGCCCACCTCGCCCGCGGCGAGCGAACCCGTCCGGCACACCACGTCCCGCTCGCCCGTGCGCACGCACCCGCCCGGCAGCCGCTGCCCGTCGGCGGCGAGCGGCACCGACCAGCGCAGCCGCACCGCGGCCTCCGGTACCGCCGCCGGGCCGTGGTTGCGCGGCGTCAGCTCGACCCGGACCCGTCCCCGGCTCAGCACCGCCGACCCGTGGTACGCGAGATCCGCGTCCCGCACCGCCTCCCCGGCGCCCGCCTCCCGCACCACCTTCCGGGCCCCCGGCCCGTCCCCCGGCCCGGGTGCCGAGACGGCGGCACCCGCCGGTCCCGCCACCGTGACCGCGCCGACCGCCGCCAGCGCCGTACCCCACATCCCAAGCCCGCGCACGCCACCCACTCCTCACCCGACCGTCCGGCACATCGCAGCCATGTATCCCCCGCCGCCCGCCCCGCAGGCGCCGTCCATCAGGTGACAGCGGGCCCCCGCACGGCGTGTGCCAAGCTGCCCGCATGTTCGTCCTCCGCTCCGCCGCCCTCTTCGTGCTCGCCGCTGTCCTGGAGATCGGCGGCGCCTGGCTGGTCTGGCAGGGCGTGCGCGAGCACCGCGGCCGGCTGTGGGCCGCCGGCGGCGTCCTCGCGCTCGGCGCGTACGGCTTCGTCGCCACCTTCCAGCCCGACGCCCACTTCGGCCGCGTCCTCGCCGCCTACGGCGGGATCTTCGTCGCCGGTTCCCTGCTGTGGGGCGCGGTGGCGGACGGCTACCGGCCCGACCGCTGGGACGTGGCCGGCGCCCTCGTCTGCCTGGCCGGAATGGCCCTGATCATGTGGGCGCCGCGCGGCAACGGCTGACCGGCCCCGCACCGGCGCGTCACCCGTGCCGCCTATCCTGGGCCGAGCCCAGCGCACAGACGTCCGAGGAGCAGCCCATGGCCACCGCCGCACCGTCCGCCGCCTCCCGTATCGCCGTCGTCACCGGCGCGAGCAGCGGAATCGGCGCCGCCACGGCCCGCCGGCTCGCAGAGGCCGGCTACCGCGTCGTCCTCACCGCCCGCCGCAAGGACCGCATCGAGGAGATCGCCGAGGAGATCAACGCGGCCGGCCACTCCGCCACCGCCTACCCGCTCGACGTGACCGACCGCGCCGCCGTCGACGAGTTCGCGACCGCGTTCAAGACCATCGGCGTGCTGGTGAACAACGCCGGCGGTGCCCTCGGCGCCGACCCGGTCGCCACCGGCAACCCGGACGACTGGCGCACGATGTACGAGACCAACGTCATCGGCACCCTCAACCTGACCCAGGCCCTGCTGCCCAAGCTGGAGGCGAGCGGCGACGGCACGGTCGTCGTCGTGTCGTCCACCGCCGGCCACGGCACCTACGAGGGTGGCGCCGGTTATGTCGCCGCCAAGCACGGTGCCCACGTGCTCGCCGAGACGCTGCGCCTGGAGATCGTCGGCAAGCCGGTCCGCGTCATCGAGATCGCCCCCGGCATGGTGAAGACCGAGGGCTTCGCCCTCACCCGCTTCGGCGGCGACCGGGAGAAGGCGGAGAAGGTCTACCAGGGCGTCGCCGAGCCCCTCACCGCCGAGGACGTCGCCGACACCATCGCCTGGACCGTCACCCGCCCCAGCCACGTCAACGTCGACCTGCTGGTGGTCCGCCCGCGCGCCCAGGCGTCCAACACCAAGGTCCACCGGGAGTCATGATGGCCGACGAGCCCGAACTGACCCCGGAACAGCGGCGGCTGGCCCAGGAGACCAAGGACGAACGCCAGGTGTGGATCTTCCTGGCGTACTTCCTTTTCGGCATTCACATCGTGGCGTTCGTGATGATCTACGCCGTCCGGCACGCTAAATAGGACTCGTGGACAGACACATACCCTTCGACGCCCTGCACAACTTCCGCGACCTGGGCGACTATCCGACCCCCGACGGCACCCACCGCGTCCGCCCCGGCCGCCTCTACCGCTCCGACTCCCTCGGCAAGCTGACCGAAGGCACCCGGGACTGGGACCGCTTCCTGTCCCTGGGCATCGGCACGGTCATCGACCTGCGCTACCCGTGGGAGATCGAGCGCTCCGGGCGCGTCCCCGAGCACCCGTCGCTCACGTACCACAACCTGAGCATCGAGCACCGCCCCTACGACCAGGCCGCGTTGACGGCCGACATCGACCCCGGCCCTTACCTGGCCGAACGCTTCATGGAGGTCGCCCAGGACGGCGTCAAGGAGATCCGCGCGGCCCTGGAGACGATCGCCGAATCGGCACGCTCCGACACCCCCGTGGTCTTCCACTGCGCCTCCGGCAAGGACCGCACCGGCGAGATCGCGGCCCTCGTCCTCGCCCTCCTCGGCATCGACGAGGAGACGATCGTCGAGGACTTCACCCTCACGGAACTGGCGACCGAGGCCCTGCTCGCAAACTGGCGCACCCGCAACAACGGCGCCACCCCCACCTGGCCCGGCTGGGGCCGCGCCCCCGCCGCGGTGATGCGCCTGTTCCTGACGGCCCTGAAGGAGCGCCACGGCAGCGTCGAGGCGTACGTCGCCCAGTCCCTTGGCCTGGACGCGGAAGCCCTCTCGGCCACCCTGCGCGAGGCCCTCCTGGAACCGCGCCCCACCACCCATCCGCCCCTGACCTTCCGCAAGGCCACCGAGGCGGACGCCCCCGCGCTGGTCCGCCTGCGCGACAGCGCGGCACTGTGGCAACTGGCCCGCGGCATCGACCAGTGGAAGCCGGGCGAGAAGAACGAGGCCCACTTCGTCCACCGCATGAAGGAGGGCGAGGTCTGGCTCACCTACGCGGGCGAAACCCTCACCGGCGCCTGGGAACTCTGGTGGACCGACGAGGCCGCATGGGGCCCCCGCCCCGACGACGCCGGCTACATCCACCGCCTGATGACGACCCCGCACACGGCCCCACCCGGCACGGGCCGAGCGATGCTGGCCGAGGCCGAGTCCCGCATCACGGCGGCGGGCCGCCCCTACGCCCGCCTCGACTGCCTCTCCACCAACCCCCGCCTGCGCGCCTACTACGAGTCGGCGGGCTACCGGGTGGTGGGAGAACAGCCGGCGAAGACGGACGGCGGCGGCAGCCCGTACGCCGTGACCCTCCTGGAGAAGCGGCTCAGCCCTTGACGCAGACGACCTGCTTCAGCTTCGCCACGACCTCCACCAGGTCCCGCTGCTGGTCGATGACCTGCTCGATCGGCTTGTAGGCGCCCGGGATCTCGTCGACGACGCCGGAGTCCTTGCGGCACTCCACACCCCGGGTCTGCTCCTCCAGGTCCTTGGTCGTGAAGTGCCGCTTGGCCGCGTTGCGGCTCATGCGCCGGCCCGCGCCGTGCGAGGCGGAGTTGAAGGACTTGTCGTTGCCGAGGCCCTTGACGATGTACGAACCCGTGCCCATCGAGCCCGGGATGATCCCGTAGTCGCCCGAGCCGGCCCGGATCGCGCCCTTGCGGGTCACGAGCAGGTCCATGCCGTCGTACCGCTCCTCCGCCACGTAGTTGTGGTGGCAGGAGATCTCCGGCTCGAAGGTCGGCTTCGCCTTCTTGAACTCCTTGCGGACCACGTCCTTCAGGAGCGCCATCATGATCGTGCGGTTGTACTTGGCGTACTCCTGCGCCCAGAACAGGTCGTTGCGGTACGCCGCCATCTGCGGGGTGTCCGCCACGAACACGGCCAGGTCGCGGTCGACCAGGCCCTGGTTGTGCGGGAGCTTCTGGGCCACGCCGATGTGGTGCTCGGCGAGTTCCTTGCCGATGTTGCGGGAGCCGGAGTGCAGCATCAGCCAGACGGAACCGGTCGTATCCGTGCAGACTTCGACGAAGTGGTTGCCACTTCCGAGCGTTCCCATCTGCTTCGTGGCGCGCTCCTGGCGGAACTTGACCGCTTCGGCGACACCCCCGAACCGCGACCAGAAGTCGTCCCACCCGGCCGTGCCGAAGCCGTGCAGCCGGCCCGGGTCCACGGGGTCGTCGTGCATCCCCCGCCCCACCGGAATCGCCTGCTCGATCTTCGAGCGCAGGCGGGACAGGTCGCCCGGGAGGTCGTTCGCCGTCAGGGACGTCTTCACGGCCGACATCCCGCAGCCGATGTCCACCCCGACCGCCGCCGGGCACACCGCGCCCCGCATCGCGATGACCGAGCCGACCGTCGCGCCCTTGCCGTAGTGGACGTCCGGCATGACGGCCAGGCCCTTGATCCACGGCAGCGTCGCCACGTTGCGCAGCTGCTGCAGCGCGCCCTCCTCGACCGTCGCCGGGTCCGTCCACATCCGGATCGGCACCTTCGCGCCCGGCAGCTCCACGTACGACATCTCGGGTACCTCATTCCCCCGGAAAACAGAACAAAAGTCTTGAATCGCAAAAACCGGTGCCAAGGTCGATGAAAAGGACAACGGACCGGCATCCACAGCCATGCGTGCGATACACATGGTGCACAGGGGGCGGCCCCGTGCGGCAAGCGAATAACCAGCGCGGACAGCGACCGTCCCGCCCCGTCGAGAGGAGCCCCACCCGTGCAGCGCAAGGCGTACGTAACCGGCACCGTCGCCGTTCTCGCGGCGCTGCTGGCCGCCTGCACCAGCGGCTCCGACGAGGGCGGCCGCAGCGACAACTCCAACCCCGGCGGGCCCGGCACGGCCACCGCCGCCGCCGAGCCCGGCAAGTACCGCACGCTCCCCGAGCCGTGCGGCGTGGTCGGCCACGACACCCTCGACGCGCTGCTGCCCGGCATCAAGGAGATCGCCGACGAGGAGCAGCGGCAGCGGGCGTACGCGGGCGAGGCGTCCCTGACGTACAACACGGACCGCAAGGTCGGCTGCCGTTGGAAGGTGGAGTCCGCGGCCGCGACCGACCATCTCTCCGTGGACTTCGAGCGGGTCGTCTCCTACGACAACGCCGTCAGCGACGACAGCCAGGCCGAACAGCTCTTCGCGCGCCTGCAGACGGCGGCCGACCTGCCGGCGCCGAGCGCCTCGGCCACCGCGGACTTCGGCACGGCGAGCCCGTCCGGGAAGCCGTCCACGACGGCGCCCTCCGCAACACCCAGCACATCGCCGTCCGGGTCCGTCTCCGGGTCCTCCTCCCCGTCGTCCTCGCCCTCCTCCACCGCCGAACTCCAGCCCCGCACCCTGGACGACGTCGGCGACGAGGCGTTCCTCGACGACCAGCTGGGCGGCCCCGGTTCGACGGCCAAGCAGCGCACGGTGACTGTGGCGTTCCGCACGTCCAACGTCATCGTGACCATCCGGTACGAGGAGTCGCCGACGACCGTCGGCGTGGTCCCGGACAGCAAGGAAATGCAGGACAGGGCCCGGAAACTGGCGGCCCGGCTGGACGATTCACTCTCCGGCTGACCCGCCCCGCGCTCCCGGCCGGCGCCGTCCGGAAAGCGGACGAAGCTCGACCGCGCGGTCTGCGCACCGCGTACCGTGGCCCCTCGGACCCGATCCGACCGCAGGAACCACGAGCCACATCGAGTGAAGGAACCATGCAGCGACGAGCCCAGCGTGACGACCAGCGTGAGATGCGAGAGAAGCGCCCGCGGCGCAGCCGCCTTCTTGTCTGCGCG
>NZ_PQSS01000143.1 GCF_002920535.1 Streptomyces sp. Ru71
CGACGTGTTCGGCCGCCACCGTGATCCGCTCCTCGGGCAGCCCGAACAGCCCGGCGAGCACCATCCGGACGACGGACGTGCCCTGGCTGGAGGTGTACACCGTGAGCCGGTCGCCGTCCCAGTGCGCGGTGCTGGCGTGCGGTTCCATGGGGTGGTTGTGCAACGGCGGCACCCGGTACGTCGCGTCCACGCGCACCGCCGCGCCGGCGAAGGCGCCCTCCGCGTCGCCCCGTTCGCGCACCGCGGGATACCCGCCGTTCGCCTTCTCGGGGACGTAGGCCTGCGGATGGTCCTCGGTGAGGACCACGTCGTGCGGCTCCTCGGCGTAGGTCACGCGGACCGCCGCGGCGCCGGCGCGGGCCGCCTCCAGGGTCTCGGCCACCACCAGGGCCACGGGCCAGCCGCGGTGCGGCACCTTGGGGTCCTGCAGCACGGCGAGCGTCGGATCGTCCGGCTCGCCCAGGCGCGGCGCGTCGGCGTGGCTGAGCACGGTGACGACGCCCGGCAGGCCGAGCGCGGCCGAGGCGTCGACCGCGGTGACCCGGCCGCGCGCGATCGTGGCCGGCACCGGCCGGGCGTACAGCCGGCCCGGCAGCGCGTGCTCGGCGGCGTAGTGGGCCGTGCCGGTGACCTTCAGATGCGCTTCGCGGCGCTCGGCCGGCGTGCCCACGGCGGTGGGGGTCATGCTTCCTCCTGGCGGATGCCGGTCCGGTCACCCGGCGCGGGCGGCCGGGCCAGTCCGGTCAGGACGTCGACGGCGATGCGGCGGGCGAGAGGCACCTTGTACGCGTTGTCGCGCAGCGGCCGCGCCTCGGCGAGCTCCAGGTCGACGGCGTGCTCGAACGCGGCCCGGGTGGGCGCCGCGCCGTGCAGCGCTTCCTCGGCCCGCCGGGCCCGCCAGGGCCGGTGCGCCAGCGCCCCGAAGGCGATCCCGGCCCGCGTGACCACCCCGTCCGCCACCTGGAGCACCGCCGCGACGGAGGCCAGCGCGAAGGCGTACGACGCCCGGTCGCGGGCCTTGCGGTAGCGCGAGGGCAGTCCGGCCGTGGACGCGGGCAGCAGCACACCGGTGATCAGCTCGCCGGGCCGCAGCACCGTGTCCTGCTCCGGGTGGTCGCCGGGCAGCCGGTGGAAGGCGTCCGCGGCGATCTCGCGCGCGCCGCCGGGGCCGTACGTCTCGATCCGCGCCTCCAGCGCGGCCAGCGCCACCGCCATGTCCGAGGGGTGGGTGGCGATGCACTGCTCGGACTGGCCGAGCACCGCGTGGTCGCGGTGGACGCCGGCGAGGGCGCCGCAACCGGTGCCGGGCGCCCGCTTGTTGCAGGGCTTGGACAGGTCCTGGAAGTAGGGGCAGCGGGTGCGCTGCATCAGGTTGCCGCCGGTGGTGGCCGCGTTGCGCAGCTGGCCGGAGGCGCCCGCGAGCAGTGCCTGGGAGAGCACCGGGTAGCGGTCGCGGACCAGCGGATGCGCGGCGAGGTCGCTGTTGCGGACCAGGGCGCCCACCCGCAGGGAGCCGTCCGCCGTCTCCTCCACCGCCGCCAGCGGCAGCCGGGTGACGTCGATGAGGAGGCCCGGCTGCTCCACGCCGAGTTTCATCAGGTCGACCAGGTTGGTGCCGCCGCCGAGATAGCGGGCGCCGGGGTGGGCGGCGTAGGCCTCGGTGGCCTGCGCGACGCTGTCCGCCCGTACATAACCGAAGGGCTTCACGGGATCACGTCCTCCACCGCGTCGACGATGCGCGGATACGCCCCGCAGCGGCACAGATTGCCGCTGAGCCGCTCACGGATCTCGTCCCGGTCCAGCGGCATCGGGCGGCCGGAGGGCACCGAGGGGTCGGTGACATGGGACGGATGGCCCGCTTCCGCCTCGGCGAGCGCGCCGAGCGCGGAGCAGAGCTGGCCCGGCGTGCAGTACCCGCACTGGAAGGCGTCCCGTTCGACGAACGCCCGCTGCAGCGGGTGCGATGCCTCGCCGTCGCCGGCCAGGCCCTCCACGGTCGTCACGTCGCAGCCGTCCGAGGCCACTGCCAGTGTCAGGCAGGCGTTGACGCGGCGCCCGTCGACCAGCACGGTGCAGGCGCCGCACTGGCCGTGGTCGCAGCCCTTCTTGGCGCCCGTCAGGCCCAGGTCCTCCCGCAGCAGGTCGAGCAGGGTGCGCCGGTGGTCGACGGTGAGGGTGTGCGGTTTGCCGTTGACCCGGAGGGTCGTGTCGGAGCTGTGCGCGGTCGGGGTTGCGGGGTGCTCGCTGCCCATGTCGTGTTCCCCTCCGGACGGGGGCGTCGTGCTGTCCTGACCGCGTATCCCGACTTCGAAGGGCGACACCTGCCGGCGTCCGAAAACCGGCGGCGGACGGCCGGGGCCCGCTACCTGCGCCGGCCCGCGCCCGGAGCGGCCCTCACTTGGGAGGAACGGGCTCACTGGGCTCCTGCGCCGGCCGGCTGCCGCTGCTGTCCAGAACGGGCTCGGCGACAGCGGCCGGCTCCAGGGCAGGGGCGGGACGCGAGGCGCGTCCGGAGATCCGCAGGCGCTCGAACGTCCGGGTCAGCTGCTGCAACGGACCGCCGGCCGGCCGTCCCGGCGCCGGCTGGTCCACGACGGTCGTCGTCCCGGCGTTCTCCCGGTAGGCGGCCAGTGCCTCGTGCGCCCGTTCGGCGGCCTCCCGGTACAGGTCCCGGGAGCGCGTCATCGCCTCCAGCGCCTCGGCGTACATGGCGACCAGTGCCCGCTGACGCTCCAGCTCCTCCTGGAGCGTGTACAGGTGCCACTCCTCGCGCAACGCCCCGAGCTGTTCGGCGGCGCCGTCCGGCAGCGGCCGCGGCAGGGCGGCGAACCGGGTCACCGCCGAGACCAGCTCCACCGGCTCGGAGCCGTCCAGGAACACGCTGCGCACCGAGAAGTCCGCGGCTGTGAAGCCGTCCGGTGCCGGGGTACCCGGCAGCACCAGGGCGCCGCCGCGCGGCACCTCCACCCCGGCGTCGCGCAGCGCGTAGTTCAGGGCGCGCAGCTGCTGTGGGGCGGCCCGGTGCTCGACGACGCGGTGGTGCAGGCCGGGCGGCAGGAAGCGGGTGAGCGGGCCGCGGCCGCGCTCGTCGGGCGTCATGGCCTCGTGGACGACGACATGGATGGTCCAGCTGTCCCGCAGGGCTTCCCGCAGCACCCGGCGCATCGCCTTGTCGTCCTTCGGCAGCGCGTTGACCTGGAGGAACCGCTGGCCGGTCACGGACTCGTGGGCCCAGCCGCCGTCCGGCTCACCGGGCCAGAACACGCCCGCGGGGGACGGCCAGCCCAGGTCCCAGGGGCGTTCGGCCTCGGCGAGCAGCTGCCACTCCTGACCGTGCCCGGCGCCCATGGCCACGGTCAGCCGCGCGCGGACGGTCACCGTGTCGGCCACCTGCCAGCGGGCCTCGAAGACGCGCTGTCCGGCGGGACTCTCGTCCTCGGGAAGTTCCAGGAAGTCCTGGACGGCTCCGTCGTCCTTCAGCCGCTGGAGGTGCTTGCGCAGCACACCGGCGGCCGCGGACCCCGGATACCGGCCGCGGGCCGGCCACAGCGTCGGGGGAGTCGTCGAGGGGTGGGGCGGTCGGGGGGCGGCGAGGTCGGCATGGGTCCGTTCGTGAGCGCGGGGACGACGTGTACTGCCAGTATCGTCGCCGCATCCCCTCCGGATCATGCGGGGGTGAGGGCACGGACTTCGTGTCGGACCCGCGCCGGTCGCCGGCCCGGGGTCACTCCTTGTCGTCGGGGTGGGGTTCCAGGCCCGCGACGACGTCCGTCACGCCGGCCTCGTCGTCGGCCTGGTCCCGGCCCGGGCGGGCGTCGGCGCTGCGCGTGTTCGGCTGCCCTCCTCCGGTCGTGCCGTAGCCGCCGGGCACCCCGGGGACGCTGTCGGCGTCGGCCTGTTCGCGGCTGATGTGCCGGGTGGCGCGGACGCCGGCCCGCCGCTCCTCGTGGGGGTAGCTGAAGGGGCGGGCCGCGGCCCGCTTCTCGTCGGCGGTCTCCGCCGCCTGGGCGGCCTCGTGCGGATCGGGTGTCTTGCGGTCGTTCATGCGGGCCGGGTACCCGGGGCGTACGGCGGCATGTCGCGGCGCACGCCCCCCGCCGGCGGTCGCAGCTCATCGCACGTGCCGTGCGCACACGGGACGCGCGCCGCGCGCACGGCGTGTGCGCCGTTCACCACGGCGGGCGGTGCGCACCCGTGGTTGCGGCCCGGTCCCGCCGCGCACAATCGTCCGGGCGGACAGGGCCCGTCCACCATCCGCATCGGGACGGGTCCTGTCCGTTTCGGCCGCTCAGCTCTTGTGCCGCCGCCGGTGGTGGCGTTCGCTCATTCGTCCACCGGCCGCCAGGCCGGACGGTCGCCGCCGGGGCGTACGACGCCGAAGACCACGTCGGCGAAGTGGACGCCGAAGCCGATCGTGCCGGGCTCCGCGAGCTCGGCGACGAGCCGGCGCCGGTGATGGGCGGCGTGCACGGGATCGTGGTCGACGGCGGCGGACCACTCGGGGTGGTCGACCTGGGCCGGCGAGTGCAGGGCGTCTCCGAAGGCGATCAGCCGGCGCCCGCCCCCGCTGATCACGTACTCGGCGTGCCCGGCGGTGTGCCCGGCGCTGACCCGCATCCGCACGCCGGGGAAGACCTCCTCGCCGTCGGCCGGGGTGCGCACCCCGGCCGACGGCGTGAACACCGCGCCGTGGGCGGCCCGTTCCGGCGCGGACAGCAGGTGCTCGGCGTGGTCGAACGGGGGCCGGTCGGCGCCCGGTGCCGGGTGCAGGGCCCAGCCGGTGTGGTCGGGGTGCAGGTGGGTGAAGGCCACGGCCTCGATGTCCTCGGGCGTGCGGCCGAGTGCGGCGAGGCTGTCCAGGAGCGCGCCGCCGTGGATGGCCCCGCGCGGGGTGGAGGGGTCGGGCGGCAGCGACTGCGGCCCGAAACCGGCGTCGATCAGCAGCGCGCGGTCGCCGTGCTCCACCAGCAGGGCGCCGATGCTCGCCACGAGGTGGCCGGTGTCGTCCAGGTACTGAGGAAGCGCGGCCCACACCGCGTCCGTGGTGTCCGGAAGCCAGCCGGTCGGCGGCAGCAGCACCGCCCCGTCCGGCACGTAGGACACGCGCACGTCCCCCAGGCGCAGCGAGCGTATGCCCGCCGGCCGCCGCAGCCGTATGTCTTCGTCGAGCGCCAACTCCGCCATGAGCCCTCCCCGTTGGGTGCCGATGCCGCGGCCCGTGCCGACGGCCAGGCCAGCATAAGCATCAAGCTGGAAACATTCAAGCTTGAAAGGTAATGGCTTGATGGACTTGCTAGCATCGACGCATGACGACGTCTCCCGAGCCGCAGACCGTCGCCGAGCGCCGGTTGTGCGGTCTGGTGAACGGCCTGGCCCAGCAGATCGCCGACCATGTGCGCGAGCGCGCCGAGACGCTCGGGCTCACCGCGCCGCAGGCGATCGCACTGCGGGAGATGACCGGGCCGATGACCATGCGGGAGCTCGCCGAGCGCATGAGCTGCGAGCCGTCCAACGCCACATTCGTCATCGACCGGCTGGAGAAACAGGGCCTCGTCGAGCGCCGTCCGCACCCGACCGACCGCCGCGCCCGGCACCTGGTGCTCACCGAGCAGGGCCACGCCCTGCAGGCCCGGCTCCTCGAACTGCTCGAACAGTATTCACCGTTGGCCGCCCTGGACCCGGACCAGCAGCGCGTGCTGCAGGGCCTGCTGGAGCAGGCCCTCATCCGTTCCTGACCGGTGGACGGGTTCAGGGGCCGGCACTGCCCTTCCACTCCGGGCGGCCCCGGCGCCGGCCGCGCCGGCGGCGTTCCAGCGGTGGGGGCTGCCCGGGGTCGGCCGGGGGCGCACTGAAGCCACCCGGGACGAACGGCGCCGCCCCCGGCCCGGAACGCGGCGCGGACCGGTCCCCGGCGGCCGGACGGTCCCCCGCGGACGCGGGACGGTCCCCTGCGGATGCGGGGCGCGGCAGCGGCGGGGCCGGCCGGGCGGCCCGGGCCATCACGCGCGCGTGACTCATCAGCGGTGCGCACGCGGAGCACACCTCGCTGAGCGTCCACACCTGCCCCACCGCCGGATCGTGGCGCAGCACCAGGACGACCGCGCCCCCGCAGGAGACCCGGGTGCCCTCGTGCGGCGCGCACCGTTGATGGCGGCACCAGCAGGCGGCGTCGGCGCGCACGGCCGCGGCCCGGGCGTGCGCGAGGGCGTGTGCCTCGGCGAACCGGCGCAGCGCCGCGAGGTCGCGGGAGCGGGCCGGCATCACGCACGCCGAGGAGCAGGTGACCGAGGCGCTGCGGTCACGGTGACCGACCACGCGGATCGTCCAGCAGCGACCCGGGCGGCGGGCCGAGGGGGCGTCAGGAATCGTCAGAGACAAGAGCGGATGTCCTTCGTGGGAGGCGATCAGGCGGGCAGGCACCGAGGAAGATCCACCGATCCACCGGAAGTGGCCTCGCTCACAGCATGCCCACGCCCGGCCCGCGCCATCCGCCTCCCACGCGGGAGTCATGACCCGGCTCACTCCGGAGGAACTGCTGCTGGTCGCGGCGGCGCGGGGCCACCGCGCTCGGCCTGCTGATCCTGGCGCTCAGGGTCGCCGCCCTGTACCCCTGGCTCGCCGTGCCCGTACCGGCCACCCTGCTCGCCGGGCTGCTGGCCCAGGCGGCGGTCGGCCTGCTGCTCACTCCGACCCTGGCGGTGGTGGGCGGACGACACCTCGGCGCCGGCTGACAGGCCGGCGTGCGGCAGGAGAGTTGCTCACCCTGAGCAGAGGCGCTCCGTGCTGCGGGAGTACCGGCGGACCCGGAGTTCGTGCCGGTGAAGGTACGCGAACGCGGGTGCCGGCCGGCTCGCCGAGGACGACCTCGCCCGCACCCGCCCGGCGCTGCCCTCGCTCTGGCCGTTGTGCTGGCGGCCCGCGTCGGGCAGCGTCGACTGGGGCTCGGGGCTGGCCTGGGCCTGACTGGCCCGCTTCGCAGGGGCGGGAGCGGGCTGGCACCCATGTGCATCGCGGGGTGAGCGCCTGCCCTGCTGGCGCGCGCCCGGCGCGGGAACGAGGGCGTCGCGCGCTTCTTCCGCTGGAGGCCCCGGGGCGGTGCCGCGGCTGGTGCCGCCGGGGGCGCGGCCGGTGCGCGCTGCCCCGGCCGACGGACCGGTCCGGCCTGGCACCCGCACACCCCGACCTCGCGGGACAACCGCG
>NZ_PQSS01000144.1 GCF_002920535.1 Streptomyces sp. Ru71
CGACGCTGTCACTGTGGGTCGTGCCGGCCGCTGCGGGCGGACACCCCCACCGCGGCCCTTGCCGCCGTACGCGGGTGCCGCTCGTGTGGGGTTCCGTCAGGACAGTTCCGTGCGGCCCTGGCGGGGGAGGCCCAGGTCCAGGGCCGCTGCCGAGTCGCAGAACTCCCGTACCGCGCTGGTCCGGGACACCACGCGGCCCCGGTGCACCACGATCCGGCTGTAGGCCAGGGACAGGGCTTCGGACAGGCGGTCTCCGCGTACGGCCAGCAGCTCGGCCGGGAAGCCCGCCTCCACGCGGACCTCCGGCAGGCCGAGCAGGGCGCGTGCCGACGTGCTGACGGCGTCGTAGGCCTCCTCCGGGCGCAGGCCGTGGCGCGAGGCCAGCAGGTATGCGGCTTCCAGGGGGTCGCCGCGTCCTACGGGGTTGGAGACGTCGCGTAGCGCGCCGCTGCCGGCGGCCACCCGGACGCCGGCGGCGCGCAGCAGTCGTACGGGCGCCGTGTCGCGCCCCTGGGCGCCCCCGCAGCCGCCCTGCGGCACGCATACGACCGCCACGCCCGCCACGGCCAGCTGGTCGGCGGTGCGGGCGGCCGCCTCGGCGGGCAGCCGGGCCAGGCCGCCGCACGGGCCGAGCGTCACGCCGGGGCGCAGCCCGCCCGCCATCGCCGCGAGCCGGGCCAGGCGTGCCGGGTCGGCGGCGTCGGTGTGCAGGTCGACGGGGCAGCCGTGCTCGGAGGCGACCTCCAGGACGGCCTCCACGTAGCCCGTGGGGTCGGGGTCGAGGTCGGGACAGCCGCCCACGACGCAGGCGCCCATCTTCATCGCGTCCCGGAGCATCGCCAGCCCCTCCGCCCCGGCCCGCCCCGTCAGTACGCGTGGCACCGCCACCGCGGTCAGCTCGGCGAGCCCGCGCAGCGCCCGACGCGCCTGCAGTACGGCGCCGAGGGCACCGAGTCCCTGTACGTCGCCCACGCGCACGTGGGCGCGCAGCGCGGTGGCGCCGTGGCCCAGCTGGAGCAGGGCCGCCTCGGTGGCCCGCCGCTGGACGTCCCGGGGGTCGTCGGAGACCGGCCCGTCGCCGTCCGCGGTGAGCGCGGTGTCGGCGTGGGCGTGCGGCTCGGCGGGGGCCGGCAGCAGCACGTAGCCGCGCAGATCCACGCGCGTGCCGCGGCCGTGGGCCTCCGCCGCGAGGCTGCCCGCGGTGCCGACCGCCTCGATGCGCCCGCCGCCCAGCCGTACGTCGACCCGCCGGCCGTCGGTGAGCCGCGCCCCGCACAGCAGCAGGCCGGGGTCGGCCGGTCCCGGCGACGACGGGGTCGGCTGCGGCGGCTGCGGCTGGCTGTCGGGCATCGCGCTCCAGGGGCTCGTCGGACCGCGCGCGGCGGCGCAAGATCACACAGAGTGAGTCGAGCCTAGGGTGACGGCCCGCGCGCGTCAGGGAGGAGCGCAATAGTCGTACCGGTGTGGTCCGTCAGCGAGCGCGTACGGGCGGGGGCCGCAGGGGCCTCTGGGGCCCGTGGGAGGGGGGCGGGGGGCGTCGCGCTCGGGTGGCGGGAATCGGATTTGGGCGAACGGCGGACAACCGTGTAATGTCTTCCTCGCTCGCCCCAATAGCTCAGTCGGCAGAGCGTCTCCATGGTAAGGAGAAGGTCAACGGTTCGATTCCGTTTTGGGGCTCTGGTGAGTGAGGTTCCCGTCGCAAGGCGGGGCCCGATCGCACCGCAGCGGTGTAGCTCAGTCGGTAGAGCAAGCGGCTCATAATCGCTGTGTCACCGGTTCAAGTCCGGTCACCGCTACTCCAAGTAGCCGATTGGTGGGTCGGTCCGTCGATCGGCTACTCTTCATGTGCGTTATTTCTAGTCAACCGTTCGTCAAGGAGCACTCACGTGGCTGCCACCGACGTCCGCCCGAAGATCACGCTGGCCTGCGTGGAGTGCAAGGAGCGGAACTACATCACCAAGAAGAACCGGCGTAACAACCCGGACCGTCTTGAGATGAAGAAGCACTGCCCGCGTTGCAATGCGCACACCGCGCACCGCGAGACGCGATAAATCAGGCTCGTACACGAGGCCGCCCCCGAGAACCTGGGGGGCGGCCTCGCGTCGTTTGGTTCACCGCAACGTTTGTTTTGTCCAAGCAGGCAGGATCAGGAGGTGCCGAGCCATGGCGCTCGACCAGTCCTTCGTGGGGCGGACCTACCCGCCCACCGAGCCCTACGAGGTGGGCCGGGAGAAGATCCGGGAGTTCGCGGAGGCGGTGGGCGACGCCAATCCGGCGTACACCGACCCGGAGGCCGCCAAGCAGCTCGGCCACCCGGATGTGATCGCTCCGCCCACTTTTGTGTTCGCGATCACTTTCAAGGCGGCCCGGCAGGTCATCGCCGACCCGCAGCTCGGCCTGGACTACAGCCGTGTGGTGCACGGCGACCAGAAGTTCGCCTACCGGCGCCCGGTGCGCGCCGGCGACCGGCTCACGGTCACCTCGACGATCGAGGCGATCAAGTCGATGGCCGGCAACGACATCCTGGACGTCCGGGGCGAGGTCCACGACGAGGCCGGTGAGCACGTCGTGACCGCCTGGACCAAGCTCGTGGCCCGCGCGGCGGACGAGGAGGCGTGAGAAGACGATGACTGCGAAGATCGCTTACGACGACGTCGAGGTCGGCACCGAGCTGCCGGCCCAGGCCTTCCCCGTGACCCGCGCCACGCTCGTGCAGTACGCGGGCGCCTCGGGGGACTTCAACCCGATCCACTGGAACGAGAAGTTCGCCAAGGAGGTCGGGCTTCCCGACGTCATCGCGCACGGCATGTTCACCATGGCCGAGGCGATCCGGGTGGTCACCGACTGGGCCGGCGACCCGGCCGCGGTCGTCGAGTACGGCGTCCGCTTCACCAAGCCGGTCGTGGTCCCCAACGACGACCAGGGCGCCACGATCGAGGTCAGCGCCAAGGTGGCCGCCAAGCTCGACGACAACACCGTCCGTGTCGACCTGACGGCGACCAGCGCCGGGCAGAAGGTCCTCGGCATGTCCCGGGCGGTCGTCCGTCTGGCCTGAGCCAGGACGAGATCATCGAGTAAGGGGTGTCCTCCATGGGGGGACGCCCCTTACTGCAATCAATCCCGGGCGACCGCTTGACGTAGTTAGTGATTGAGTACTAACTTAGTCCCATGGTCAGGATGAGCGCAGAAGAGCGGCGTGAGAGCGTCATTCGCGCGGCGACCGCCGAGTTCGCCCGAGGTGGCTACCACGGCACCTCGACGGAGGCGATCGCCAAGCGGGTCGGCGTCTCGCAGCCGTATCTCTTCCGGCTGTTCCCGGGCAAGCGGGCGATCTTCCTCGCGGCGGCCGAACGCTGCGTCGAGGACACCATCCGGACCTTCGAGGAGGCCTCGGAGGGACTGGAAGGGGAAGAGGCCCTGGAGGCCATGGGAAAGGCCTACCGGAGGGTCATCGCCGAGCAGCCCGAGCGGCTGATGATGCAGATGCAGATGTATCTCGCGGTCGCGGCGGCCGAGGCCGAGGGTGATCACGAGTTCGGCGAGGCCGTACGGCAGGGCTGGACGCGGCTGTGGGACACGGTGCACCTGCCCTTCGGTGCCGACGCCCGTCAGACGACGACCTTCATGGCGTACGGCATGCTCATCAACTGCCTGGTGGCGATGGGGTTCCCGGACGACCACCGGGTGTGGGCGGGGCTCAGGGCGCCCGAGGACCAGTCGACGACGTAACGGAAGAGGAAGCGGCCCGCAAGCCGGCGCCGGTTTCCCATGGGCTCGAAACTTAGTGACCAATAACTAACGAACTCTCTGGGGGAGAGATGTCACAACCCACCACCCGGGGCACCGTCTGGGCCCTGGTCATCACCAGCGTCGCCGGATTCATGGCGGCCCTCGACAACCTCGTCGTCACCACCGCGCTGCCCTCCATCCGCGAGGACCTCGGCGGCGCCCTGGGCGACCTCGAATGGACCGTCAGCGCCTACACGCTCACCTTCGCCGTGCTGCTGATGTTCGGCGCGGCCCTCGGCGACCGCTTCGGCCGCCGCCGGCTCTTCCAGGTGGGGGTCACCGTCTTCACCGGCGCCTCCGCCGCCGCGGCCATGGCCCCCGGCATCGGCGCCCTGATCGCGGCCCGCGCGGTGCAGGGGGTCGGCGCGGCGATCATGATGCCGCTCACCCTCACCCTGCTCACGGCCGCCGTGCCCGCCGCCAAACGCGGCATGGCGTACGGCATCTGGGGCGCGGTGAACGGGCTCGCGGTCGCCTCCGGGCCGCTGATCGGGGGCAGCCTGACCGAGCACATCTCCTGGCACTGGATCTTCTGGCTGAACGTCCCCCTCGGCATCGCCCTGCTGCCCCTCGCCCGGCTCCGCCTCGCCGAGTCCTACGGCACCGGTGCGCCGCTCGACATCCCCGGCACGCTGCTCGCCAGCGGCGGCCTCTTCGGGATCGTCTACGGCCTGGTCCGCGGGCCGGCGGACGGCTGGACCAGCAGCCTGGTCCTCCTCGGACTGATCGCGGGCGGCGCGCTCCTGGCCGGGTTCGTGCTGCACGGCACGCGGGCGAAGAACCCGATGCTGCCGATGCGGCTGTTCCGCTCCCGTTCGTTCTCCGGCATCAACGCGGCGAGCATGCTGATGTTCCTCGGTATGTTCGGCTCGATCTTCCTGCTCAGCCAGTACATGCAGGGTGTGCTCGGCTACTCGCCCACGCAGGCGGGGCTGCGCATGCTGCCGTGGACCGGTATGCCGATGCTCGTGGCGCCGATCGCCGGCATCCTGGCCGACCGTATCGGCGGCCGGCCGGTGGTCGCGGTGGGCCTCTTCCTCCAGGCCGCGGGGCTGGGGTACCTGGCGTCGGCGTCGACCGCGGATGCGTCCTACGCCAGCCAGCTGCCGGGTCTGATCATCAGCGGCGTGGGCATGGCGCTGTTCTTCGCCCCGGCCTCGCATCTGGTCATGTCCAGCGTGCGGCCGGCCGAACAGGGGATCGCTTCCGGGGCGAACAACGCGCTGCGGGAGGTCGGGGGTGCGCTCGGCATCGCGATCATGTCGTCGATCTTCTCGGCGCAGGGTGGCTACGAGTCCGGGCAGGCCTTCGTCGACGGCCTGCGGCCGGCGGTGCTCACGGGGGCGGCGGTGGTTGCGCTGGCCGGCGTGGCGGCGCTCCTGATCCCGACGGCCCGCCACGCGATAACCACCCGAACCGCCTCGGAGGACCCCCGAACCCTCGAACCCACAGCCTGACCCAGTGACCCCCCGCCCAGGCGCCCAACGGCAACCTGGGCGGGGGCGTTCCCACGCACCCCGGTTGCTCTACACCCCCGGCGTTTCAGCCGCAGGCTGACTGCAGTGGGCCGGGGGTGGGTGGCGCAACCCGGCGCAACGGGGTGCCGCCCGCGCCCACCCGTGCCGCCCCGGGCGGCACGCATGCCCGCGGCTGGGCGGGACGGAGTGCCCGGTGCTGTGGCTGACCGGGGGTGGGTTTCGCTCACCGGCGCTGGCGGGGTGCCTCCCCCAAGCTCTTCGAGCACGGGGGACCCCCAGCGCCCACCCGTGCCGCCCCAGCGGCACGACTGCCCGCAGCTACGCAGGTATGGCAGCCGCCCGGCGCTGCGCCGCCCGCGGCTACGCGGGGACGGTTGCCGCCCCCGCGCGGCGGCGCGCAGCCAAGCCGATGGCGGCCCGCAGTCGCCCACGGCGGGAAGGGGACGGGGTGGGGGGTGTCCGCCCGCAGCGGCCGGCACCGCCAACGGCACCCGTGTCGGGGACAGTGGGCCGGACCGAGGACGGATACCCCCCACCCCGGCCCCGACCCACCCACCGGACAGAAGGCGCTACACCAGCCACGACGCGACCGCAACGGGCCGCCGCAGGCATTTCAGGGGCGCGGGGAACTGCGCGACCAGCCACGACGCAACCCGCACAGGCCGCCGCAGGCACCCGCGAGCAACCACAACGCAACCCGCACAGGCCGCCGCAGGCAAAGGCGACCAGCCACGACGCAACCCGCACAGGCCGCCGCAGGCAAAGGCGAGTAACCACGACGCAACCCGCACAGGCCGCCGCAGGCAAAGGCGACCAGCCACGAC
>NZ_PQSS01000145.1 GCF_002920535.1 Streptomyces sp. Ru71
TGACGGTGCTTCAGTAAGGCTTGGGTAAAGACGGGCTTGTATTGAAGGCGTAAAGATGGTGCAGGTCACTTTTATACCTTTTGGGGGTGTTTCAAGATCGCTTAATGTTCGATCGCCACAGCTGCAACTCGTGCAGTGGGTGAACGAATTAGGGATGAAATGAGTAAGAGACAAAGGTCTGGGCGCGGGAGCGTCTGGCCGAATCCGAGGGGTGTGTGGACGCGTCGAATAGCCGCGTCGGTGGCCCTGACGATGGCTGTGACGGCGCTGGAGGGTGCCGACGCGATCGCCGTGTCGGACAAGCCGGCGTCGGCGCCGCAGCAGAAGCACTACGCGAGCTCGGCTGCCGACATCGCGTCGGCGCGGGTGACGGCCCGGTTGTCGGGCAAGCGGGTGGAGGCGCTGTCGGAGCGTACGGAGACCTCCACGACGTGGGTGAACCCCAACGGTTCACTGACGACTGAGATGGCTGCGGGTCCGGTTCGGTACAAGGAGAACGGCTCCTGGCAGCCGGTGGACCTGACGCTGGTTCAGGGAAGCGACGGGAGCGTGGCTCCCAAGGGTCACCCGCGCGGGCTGAGGCTTGCGGCGGGTGGCGGGGCGGCCGCCCGCTCGCTGGCTGCCACGGGGAAGGCCGCTGCCCGGGATCTGGTGACGCTCGGTGAGGGCGATCGACAGATTGTGCTGCAGTGGAAGGGCGGTCTGCCGAAGCCGAAGCTGTCGGGCAACCGGGCCACGTATGCCGACGCGGTGCCCGGTGCGGACGTGGTCGTGGAGGCGACCCGTACCGGCTTCGAGCAGTTCGTCGAGATCCGGCAGAAGCCGGCCGCCGGCGGCTACTCGTACACGCTGCCGCTGAAGGCCAAGGGCCTGAAGGTCAGGCAGCTGGCGGACGGCAGTGTCGAGTTCACCGACGCCAAGGGCAAGAAGCAGGCGACGATGCCCGCTCCGGTGATGTGGGACGCGAGCGTGGACCCGGTCTCCGGTGAGCACACCCACCGGGCGCCGGTGAAGCTGCAGGTCGTGCAGCACAAGGGCCAGGTCGACCTGGTCTTCACCCCGGACGCGTCCTTCCTGGCCGATCCGAAGACGAAGTTCCCGGTCACCGTGGACCCGTCCACGGCCGCGCTGTCCAACGTCTTCGACACCTACGTGCAGCAGGGTGAGACGGTCGACTGGTCGGCCGACACCGAGCTGGACCTGGGCAACCCGGGGACGAAGAACGCGGACGGCACGCCGCGCACGGCGCGGTCGTTCATCACGTGGAACACGGCGCCGTTCGCTGACGCGCTGGTGTCGAAGGCGACGCTGTCGCTGTGGAACTTCCACTCGGGCAACACCGACTGCAAGGCCTACCCGTGGGAGGTGTGGGACACCGGCAAGCCCACGACGTCCTCGCGGTGGACGGCTCAGCCGGCCTGGAACCAGAAGTTCGCCACCTCCACGGCGACCACCGGCAACGCGGGGTGCTCCACGCAGCCGGACGGCTGGATCAGCGCGGATGTGACGAACCTGGCCCAGACCTGGGCGTCGGCGAAGAACGCGACGTCGAACATGGGCCTGCGTGCGACGGATGAGAGCACGAGCCTGCCGTGGAAGCGGGTGAACTCCGCGAACGCGGCGTCCAACCCGCCCAAGCTGGTCGTGACCTACAACTACCGGCCGCGCACGGGCACCGACCAGCAGGCCGGCCCGCCGTTCTTCAAGGACACGGGCGGCACCTGGTACGTCAACACCCTCACGCCGACGCTGCGGGACACCTTCGCGGACCCGAACAACGACAAGGTGCAGGGCTTCTTCCAGATCGCCGACAACGCCACCGGCACCCAGGTCGGCTCCAACCTGTCCTCGGCGTTCGTGCCGGCCGGGCAGCCGGCGTCGGTGACGGTGCCTGCGGGTCTGCTGGCCAACGGCAAGACCTACAAGTTCCGCACCACCCCCTATGACGGCACCAGCTACAACCTCGGCTGGTCCAACTACGCGGTGTTCACGGTCGACACCTCCGCCCCGTCCGCGCCGACCTCGGTGACGTCGACGGACTACCCGAGCAGTGCGTGGGTCAAGGGCGTGGGCCAGGCCGGCAACTTCACCATCACGCCGCCTGCCGGTGACCAGAACGGCATCGAGTGGTCGCTGGACGGCACCACCTGGACCAAGGTGGCCACCGGTGGCACCACCACGCCGGTCACGGTGACGATCAAGCCGACGAAGGCGGGCACCAACACCCTGCAGGTGCGGGCCACGGACAAGGCGGAGAACAAGTCCGAGCCGGTCTCCTACACCTTCCACGTCGGCCCCGGCGGTGTGACCTCTCCGGACGAGGGCACCCGCACCGCGGCCCGGGTCCCGCTGACGGCGGAGGCCGACAGCTCGAAGTTCGACCATGTCACCTTCTCCTGGCGCCGCGGTGACGCCGACACCTGGACGCCGATCCCGGCCGGTGACGTCACCAGCGGCGGGCAGCCGCTTGCCGCGTGGCCGGTCGCGCTGAGCGCGGGCAAGAGCCCGAGCCTGGCCTGGAACGCCACCAGCACGGTCAACCCCGACGGGGCCGTGCAGATCCGCGCGGACTTCACCGGCCCCAACAGTGCCGCCGCCTCCTCCGATGCGGTGGGCATGGTCGTGGACCGCACCGCCGACGGTGCGGCGAGCGAGGACGTCGGTCCGGGCTCGGTGAACCTGCTGACCGGTGACTACACCCTGTCGGACACCGACGCGTCGTTCTTCGGCATGACGGTGACCCGCACCGCCTCTTCCCGTTCTCCGCAGGCCGGCGCCGGCCAGGAGGGCCAGGCGGCGATCTTCGGCAAGGAGTGGCTGTCCGGGACGGTCGCCGAGGCGACCGAGTCCGACTACACCGAGATCCGCAAGACCTCGGCCACCTCGCTGGACGTGGCCGCCGTCGACGGCTCGACGGTCAAGTTCACGTCGAATGCCGCCAAGACCGGCTGGATCCCGGAGACGGGCGCGGAGGATCTGACCCTGACGGGTTCGTTCACCTCCGGTGACTTCACCCTGTCCGACACCGACGGCACGGTGACGACCTTCACCAAGGTGAACTCGTCGGCGACGACGTGGACGGTGTCCAGCTCGCTGTCCGACGGACTGGCGAACTCCACCACCAAGGTGGTCTCCGAAGCGGTGAGTGTGGGCGGCAAGACCCTGGCCCGCCCCAAGCGGATCATCGCCGCGACCACGGCGACGACCCTGGCCACCTGTGAGGCCGACCCGTCGGTCAAGGGCTGCCGGGTGCTGGAGTTCGTCTACGCTCCCGCCACCACCGCCACCTCGGTCGCGTTCGGCGACGTCAAGGACCAGGTGTCCGCGATCAAGCTGTGGGCCACCGCCCCGGGCGCCGCGACGGCCACCGCGACCACCGTCGCGCAGTACTCCTACGACGACGCCGGCCGGCTGCGTGAGACCTGGGACCCCCGGATCTCCCCGGCCCTGAAGACGTCCTACGCCTACGACAGCGCCGGCCGGGTCATCACGCTCACCCCGCCCGGTGAGCTGCCGTGGACGTTCACCTACGGCCAGGCCGGATCCAACCCGGCTGCCGGTGCGGGCATGCTGCTGAAGGCTTCCCGCCCCACGCTGACCCCGGGCACGGCCGGCCAGACCAACGGCACCGCCGACACCACCGTGGTCTACGGTGTCCCGCTGACCGGTTCGGCCGCCCCGAACGACCTGGGCGCGACCGCGACCGCCTCGTGGGGGCAGACCGACACCCCGACCGACGCCACCGCCGTCTTCCCCGCGGACCAGGTGCCGCTGGCCAACGACGGCGCCACCCTGGCGGCGGGCGACTACAAGCGGGCCGGCATCCACTACCTGGACGCCTCCGGCCGCGAGGTCAACGAGGCCACCCCCGGCAACCACCTCACGGTCACCGAGTACGACGCCTTCGGCAACACGGTCCGCTCCCTGAGCGCGGCCAACCGTGAACTGGCGCTGGGCACCACCACCGCCCAGAAGAGCGAGCTGACCGACCTGGGCATCAACGCCCTGTCGACGGCCGAGCGGGCCCAGCTGCTGTCCTCGGTGTCCGTCTTCAACGCCACCGGCACCCGGGAGACGGACTCCTACGGTCCGCTGCAGAAGGTCACCCTGGCGGCGAACCTGACCAGCGGCACGACCACCCTGGCCGCCGCGGGCAGCCAGATCACGGCCCGTCAGCACACGGTCAAGGAGTACGACGCGGGCCGTCCCACCGACGGCACCGCCACGGTCAAGGACCAGGTCACCAAGGAGACCATCGGCGCCCAGCCGCGTTCCTGGCCCGACCTGACGGCCGACGCGCGGGTCACCGCCACCGGCTATGACTGGGTCAAGGGCCTGCCCACCAGCACCGTCCAGGACCCGGGCGGTCTGGCGCTGACCACGACGACCAGCTACGACGACCAGGGCCGCGTCATCAAGACGACGCTGCCGGCCTCCACCGGCTCCGACGCCGGAGCCACCGTCACCAGCTACTACACCGCGGACGGCACCGGCGCCTGCGCCGGCCGCCCGGAGTGGGCCGACGCCCTCTGCCAGAGCGGGCCCGCCGCGGCCATCACCGGCGGCGGCTCCAACCCCGCCCAGCTGCCCGTCAAGACCACCGAGTACGGCCTGTTCGGGCAGGTCACCAAGGTCACCGAGACCGCCAACAGTGTCACCCGCACCACCACCACCGGCTACGACAGCGCCGCCCGGCCCACCACGGTCACCGTCACCGGCGGGGTCGGCACCGCCGTCCCGGCCGTGACCACCACCTACGACAGCGCCAGCGGCCAGGCCGTCAAGCAGACCTCCACCGCCGGCGGCACCATCACCAAGGCGTTCGACCAGCTCGGCCGCGAGATGTCCTACACCGACGCGGACGGCGCCACCACCACCACCCAGTACGACGCGCTGGATAGGCCCATCACCGTCACCGACAGCGTGCCGTCCACCACCACCTACACCTACGACACCAGCATCGACCCGCGCGGTGTTCTCACCTCGGTCACCGACTCCGTCGCCGGCACCCTCACCGCCCGCTACGACGCCGACGGTGACCTGATCAGCCAGGGCCTGCCCGGCGGCTACACCATGACCCAGGAGCAGGACCCGGCCGGCACCCCCCTGACCCGCACCTACACCCGCGACAGCGACGGCACCGTCCTGGTCTCCGACAGCAACACCGAGACCATCCACGGCCAGGTCGCCACCCACACCGGCACCCCCGGCGTCACCGCCTCCCAGGCCTACACCTACGACGCCACCGGCCGCCTCACCCAGGTCCAGGACACCGGCACCGACGCCGTCTGCACCACCCGCACCTACACCTTCGACAAGAACACCAACCGCAAGACGCTGGCCACCGCCACCGCGGCCCCCAACGCCGACTGCACCACCACCGGAGCCACCACCACCAGCTACACCTACGACAGCGCCGACCGTCTGGTGAACACCGGCTACACCTACGACGCCTTCGGCCGCACCACCGCCCTGCCCGGCACCACGCTGGCCTACTACACCAACGACCTCATCCAGCAGCAGACCGCCGGCACCAAGCGCCAGACCTGGACCCTCGACTCCAACCTGCGCCTGCGCGCCTGGACCACCGAGACCAACAACGCCGGCACCTGGACCCAGACCGCCACCAAGACCAACCACTACGACTCCGACACCGACAACCCCCGCTTCATCACCGAAGACACCGCCGGAAACATCACCCGCAACGTCGACGGCCTCGACGGCAACCTCGCCGCCACCACCACCAAGACCGGCGGCACCATCCTGCAGCTGGAAAACCTCCACGGCGACATCGCCCTGCAGCTGCCCCTCGACACCAGCATCCCCGCCACCGTCCTCGACAACGACGAATACGGAAACCCCCGCCCCGGCCAGCCCACCACCCGCTACGACTGGCTCGGCGGAAAACAACGCTCCACCGAAACCCTCACCGGCCTCACCCTCATGGGCGTCCGCCTCTACAACCCCACCACCGGACGCTTCCTCTCCACCGACCCCATCCCCGGCGGCAACGCCAACGCATACGAATAC
>NZ_PQSS01000146.1 GCF_002920535.1 Streptomyces sp. Ru71
ACTCCCCCGAACAGCCCGCCGGTTACGGCTTCCCGCAGCCCACCGCCGCGCCCGCGCCCACCCGCCGCAGGCACCCGGCGGCTACGGCTTCCCCCAGCCGCCCGCACACCCGGGCCAGCCCGGACAGCCGGTCCAGCCCGGCCAGCCGGACCACCCCGGTCAGCCCGGCCACCCTGGTCAGCCCGGCCAGCCCGGTCAGCCCGGTCAGCCCGCGCAGGCGTACCCCGGCATGCAGCAGCCCCCCGCGGCGCAGCAGCCCGCCCCGCAGGATCCCGCTGCTCAGGCGCCGCAGGCCCAGGCTCCCCACGCTGCCCAGCCCCCCGTCGATCCGCGGCTCGGTGCTGCCTGGCCGCAGCCCATGCAGCACGATCAGCGGCAGCCCACCAACCCCGGTGCGCCGCTCGGTTACACCGCTGCCGTGGAGCTGTCCTCCGACCGGCTGCTCAACACCAAGCGGCAGAAGCCGAAGAGCACCCGCCCGGCCGGCGGCGGTTCGCGGTTCAAGCTGGGCGGCAAGAAAGAGGAGGCCGAGCGGCAGCGCAAGCTCGACCTCATCCGCACGCCCGTGCTCTCCTGCTACCGGATCGCGGTCATCAGCCTCAAGGGCGGTGTCGGCAAGACGACCACCACCACGGCCCTCGGCTCCACGCTCGCCACCGAGCGGCAGGACAAGATCCTCGCCATCGACGCCAACCCGGACGCCGGCACGCTCGGCCGCCGGGTGCGCCGGGAGACCGGGGCCACCATCCGTGACCTGGTCCAGGCGATCCCGTACCTGAACTCCTACATGGACATCCGGCGGTTCACCTCGCAGGCGCCGTCGGGCCTGGAGATCATCGCCAACGACGTCGACCCGGCCGTGTCGACCACGTTCAACGACGAGGACTACCGGCGCGCGATCGACGTGCTCGGCAAGCAATACCCGATCATCCTCACCGACTCGGGCACCGGCCTGCTCTACAGCGCGATGCGCGGCGTGCTCGACCTCGCCGACCAGCTGATCATCATCTCGACGCCCTCCGTGGACGGTGCCAGCAGCGCCAGCACGACGCTGGACTGGCTGTCCGCGCACGGGTACGCCGAGCTGGTCTCCCGGTCCATCACCGTCATCTCCGGGGTCCGTGAGACCGGCAAGATGATCAAGGTCGAGGACATCGTGGCGCACTTCGAGACGCGCTGCCGGGGTGTCGTGGTCGTGCCGTTCGACGAGCATCTCGCCGCCGGTGCCGAGGTCGACCTCGACATGATGCGGCCCAAGGTGCGGGAGGCGTACTTCAACCTCGCGGCGATGGTCGCCGAGGACTTCGTCCGGCACCAGCAGTCGCACGGCCTGTGGACCAGTGACGGCAACCCGCCGCCGGTGGCCGCCCCGCCGCTGCCGGGCCAGCCGGTCGCGGGACAGCCCTACCCGGGCCAGCCGTATCCGGGACAGCAGTACCCGGAGCAGCCGTATCCCGGGCAGCAGTATCCGGGTCAGCCCCACCCCGGCCAGCCGGTCCCCGGACCGCCGCCGGTGGCGGGTCAGCCGTACCCGGGCCAGCCCGCACCGGGCCAGCAGCCGGTCCCGGGGCAGCCCGGACAGCCCGGACAGCCGTACCCGCAGGCACCCGCCCAGCCGGGGCAGCCGTACCCCCAGCCGGGACAGCCGGGACAGCCCGGACAGCCCGCCGGCTACGGCTACCCGCAGCCTCCGGCTCCGCCCCAGCAGTAGCGGACACACGAAAGGGCGGCCGGTGCTCGTTGAGCACCGGCCGCCCTTCGGCGTCGTCCGGCAAGAAGCCGCGTCAGCGCGGCGGCTGTGCCCCCGCCACCAGCTCCCGGCAGCGCTTGACGTCCTCGGCCATCTGCTCCAGCAGCGCGTCGAGCGTGTCGAACTTCGCCTGGCCGCGCACGAAGGCCAGGAAGTCGACGGCCACGTGCAGGCCGTACAGGTCCAGGCCGACGCGGTCGATGGCGTACGCCTCCACCGTGCGCTCGGTGCCGTCGAACTGCGGGTTGGTGCCGACGGAGATCGCGGCCGGCATGGTCTCGCCGTCGGCGTGCAGCCAGCCGGCGTAGACGCCGTCGGCCGGGATCGCGGTGTGCGGGAGCGTCTCGACGTTGGCCGTGGGGAAGCCGAGTTCGCGGCCGCGCTGGGCGCCGCGCACGACCACACCCTCCACCCGGTGCGGGCGGCCGAGGATCTCGGCGGCACCGGCCACGTCGCCCTCGGCGACCAGGCGTCGGGTCAGCGTGGAGGAGAACGGCAGCCCGCCGCCCGCCTCGCCGGTGAGGTACAGGTCGACGACCTCGACCTCGAAGTCGTACACCTTGCCCTGCTCGACGAGGAACTCCACGTTGCCCGCGGCCTTGTGGCCGAAGCGGAAGTTGGGGCCCTCGACGACCGCCTTGGCGTGCAGCTTGTCGACGAGCACCTTCACGACGAAGTCGGCGGGCGAGAGCTTCGAGAACTCGGCGGTGAACGGCAGGATCAGCACCGCGTCCACGCCCAGCTCCGCCATCAGCTCGCAGCGGCGGTGGTGCGGGGCGAGCAGCGGCGGGTGGCTGCCGGGGCGGACGACCTCGCTGGGGTGCGGGTCGAAGGTGACGACGACGGCGGGCACGCCCAGCTCGCGGGCCCGGTCCACGGCGTGCTGGATGATCAGCTGGTGGCCCCGGTGCACACCGTCGTAGGAGCCGATGGTGACGACGCTGCGCCCCCAGTCCTGGGGGATGTCCTCCAAGCCACGCCAGCGCTGCACTGTGACCGCTCCTCGAACCCGTGTCCGTGTCTACGTTCTTACGCAGGTCTAAGGGTGCCATGCCCTGCCCGCCCCGCCCGCATCGGCATGGGCGCTGTGACCGGCCGCACGTGCCGGGGGGCCGTTCAGGCGGGGGCCCATACGGGGAGCCGAACACCGGCCAGCTGCTCGATCGTCCGCCGGGCGCTGGGGCCGACGAGTGCCGCCCAGTCGGCCGGGTCGGTGGTGAGCCAGCCGGTCAGCCGGGCGGCGAAGCCGGGGGCGAGGCGGGCCAGGTCGACCAGGGCACGGTCGAAGCGGGCGGCGCCCTCGGGTGTGCGCACGAGCAGCAGGCCGATCCGGTGGACGAGGGGGCGCAGCTCCTCGGGGCCGGTGACGGGTACGGCCGCGTGCAGCAGGGTGTCCAGGACGGCCGGGTCGCGTTCGTGGGTCAGCAGGACGTCGCGCAGGTCGCGGCGGAGCGGGCGGGAGGCCGGTGTGCCGGGCTCGGCGAGCACGGCGGCGAGGGCGGTGCGCACTCGGTCGGGGCCGTCCTGGAGCAGGCCGGCGAGCAGCGGGAACAGGCGGTCGTCGGCGTCCTGCAGGCGCTGGGCGGCGTACTCGGCCAGGGGCTGTGCCAGGGCTTCGGGCCGCTGCCGCACCGTCTCCCGCATCAGCGCGGCGACGCGGCGGGCCAGGGGTGGCGGCGCGGTGTCGGTGAGCGCGGCCAGCATCTGCCCGGTGTCCTGCGGGGGCGCGGTGAGCAGGCGGGTGCGGAAGGCTTCGAGCACCTGGTCGGGGTGGGTCGGCAGGGCCGCGGCCAGGGCGGCGGGCGGCAGGTGCGGGTCGCCTGCGGTGAAGCGGCGCAGGGCCTGGGGCAGGTGGCGGGCGCGGGTGTGCGGGTCGCGGACGAGGAGGGTGAGCGCTCCGGCGTGCAGTGTGGTGTCGCCGGGGCGGGCGAGGAGGGCGAGGGCGGCGTAGCGCAGCAGTTCGCGGTCGGCGTCGGTACGCACGTGGGGGGCGGCGCGCAGTCCGTAGGTCAGCGCGGCCACCCGGCGTGCGGGGCGTTCGTCGTGCGCCCAGCGGTCGACGGCCCGGCACAGCGCGGACGGCTCCTCCTCGGCGAGGACGCCGAGGAGGTCGTCGGCGTGCCGGTGCGCGGCGTCCACGAGGGCCTCCGTGAGATCGTCCAGGGCGCGCTGCCGGTGGGTGTGGAGCAGCGCCTGCGCGGCCGTGGCGACGGTGGCGTGCGGGGTGGCCGGCAGCGGCCGCTCGTCGTCGAACCAGCGCACCAGGTGCCGTTGTAGGGCGGTGGGGTCTGCGGCGAGCAGGTCCGCGGCCGTGTCCAGGAACCGGGGTCTGTCGCCTTCCTGCGGGGCGGGGTCGGCGACGACCAGGCGGCGCAGCAGGTCGAGGAGGTCGCCCGGGGGCAGTTCGAGGGAGGTCCAGAAGGCGGGGCCGAAGCGCGCGGACGGCAGCCGCCCTTCGGTGAGCCGGTCGGCGAGCTCGCGCAGCACGGCGAGGTACCTGGTGGCGTCGGGCACGCGCGGCAGGGTCTCGGCGAACAGGTGGGCGGGCCACCAGGAGTCGGGGCGGCGTCCAGGGCGTCCAGCAGCTCGGCCAGGCGCGGGGCGAGGGCGTGCGGGCCCTCCTGGCGTTCCAGCAGGAGCAGCGCCTGGACGACGGGGCCGCCGCGGTGGTGCGGCACCGGCAGGGGGTGGGCGTCGGTGCGGTGGACGAGGGCGCGCAGGGCTCCGTCGAGGTCGAGGTGGATGCCCTGGACGTAGTCGGCGAGTTCCTCGTGGGCGAAGCGGTAGCCGTCGCCGGCCGGGACGAGGAGGCCCTCGGTGAGCACGGCGGACGCCCAGCCGGTGCCGCCGCCCAGCTCGGCCGGGGCCTGTCCCCAGGGGAAGGTCGCCTCGAAGGAGGCCCGGTCGAGTTCGCCCTGGCCGGGTCCGAGGCTGCGCCGGGCGGCCTCGTGGACCTGGCCGGCGACCTTCGCGGCGAGCCGTCGTACGGCGGTGCCGCGCAGGCCGCGGCCGGCGGCGAGGCGTACGGCGATGCGCAGGCACATCAGGTCCAGGTGGGCGGCGAGGACGTCGTGCCGGTCGACGCGGGTCGCGGGCGGCGGCTCGGGCAGGGCGGCGCGGATCTCGGCCAGCAGGCGCAGGGTGAGCGGATGCCGGGCATCGGGCGGGGCGAGGACGCCGTCGGGGATGCCGTGGCGGGCACGGGCGAGGCGGGCCTCGTCCTCGCCGAGGTCGCCCAGGCGCACGCAGGCTGGCAGGCCGGGTTCGGGGCGGCCGTGCAGCAGGTCGGGCGGGAGGGCGGCGCCGGCCTCCGTCCCAGTACTCGGCGCGGCAGGCGACGACCAGGCGGGCCCCCGTTGTGCCGCAGCCACGCCGCTGTGCCGGCCGTCCACTCCCGCAGGCGGTGGGCGAGGACGGGCGGCATCTCCTCGGGGCCGTCGAGCAGCAGGAGCAGCGGGCGGCCCGCGTCACGGGCGAGGCGGGCGAGGCGCTCGGGGGTGGGTTCGGCCGGGCGGGCGGGGTCCGTGGCGCGGGACGCGGCGGCGATCCGGGCGGCACGGGTCAGCGCGCGGTGGGCGGCGTCGGCGATCGAGGTGTCGTGCTCGGTGAGGTCGGCGCCGCGCAGCCACAGGGTGGGTGCGGGGTCGGGTCCGTACCGGCGGCGGGCGGCGAGGGCCGCCAGTTCCGTCGTACGGCCGCTGCCGGGGGGCGCCGACCAGGGGCGAGGACGGCGGCCGGGCCTGCGGTGAAGGCGGCGAACTCCTGTGCAGTTTCGGCGCGTCGGACCGGTTCCGGTTCCGGGGAGATGCCGGGCGGGCCGTCGGAGCCGACGGAGGTGGCGGTGAGCTCCAGCACGCCGGCGAGGTTGAGGTCGGCTCCGTAGGCGGGCACGGTGGCCGCGTTGCGGGCGAGCAGCTCGGCGAGCGGGCCGGGTGCGGCGGGGCGCAGGGGTACGGCGAAGCCGGTGTCACGGTGGTCGGAGCGCAGCGCGGTGCCGACGACGCCGACGACGGCGCCGGTGGCCGCGTCCAGCACCGGGGCGCCCGCGGCCCCGCCGCCGGGGCGGAGGGCGTCCTGTCCGGCGGTGCCGATCGCCAGCTCCAGGGCGTCGTGCAGGACGTGGCGGTGGTCGCCGGCCGTGTAGGTCACCTCGGCCGTGCCGAGCACGCGGGCCTC
>NZ_PQSS01000147.1 GCF_002920535.1 Streptomyces sp. Ru71
ACGAGGAGGACTACCGGGATCGCGGGGGCACGCGCAGTCTGGTGGGGTTGCCGGTGCGGGTGCACGGCCGGCTGGAGAGCCGGGGTGGGTTTCGGCGGGTCACGGGGGTGTCGGGGGTGGTGCCGGTGGAGGTGGACGAGGGGGAGCGGGAGCGGCTGATCAAGTCGCTGCAGGAGGATCTGGACTTCTTCGAGGAGGCGTGCGGGGGGGATTGAGGGGGGCTTGTTCGTCGTCTGCGGGTGGGTGGGCGGTTGCTCGCGGGTGCCTGCGGCGGCCTGTGCGGGTTGCGTCGTGGCTGGTCGCGCAGTTCCCCGCGCCCTGAAATGCCTGCGGCGGCCCGTCGCTGTCGCGTCGTGGCGTGCGTAGCGCCTTCTGTCCGGTGGGTGAGTCGGGGCCGGGGTGGGGGGTATCCGTCCTCGGTCCGGCCCACTGTCTCCGACGCGGAGAGGGTCGGCGGTGCCGGCCGCTGCGGGCGGACACCCCCCACCCCGCCCCCTCCCCGCCGCGGGCGGCTATCCCGCCGTCGTGGCCGGTCACCTCCATCGGCACCCCGTCGCGCCGGGCTGCGCCGCCCACCCCCGGCCCGCTACAGCGCCGGGCACGTGTAGGCCCCCTGGCCAGCGCTGGGCACCGGTTTCGCCTCCGGGCGTGTTCGGTCGGTACGATCCTTACTCGTGCGGGCGCTCCGGTATGGCGCCGCATCCCCACCTTCAGTCAGGAGAGACCGGTGTCAGACGTCCGTGTGATCATCCAGCGCGATTCCGAGCGGGAAGAACGCGTGGTGACGACGGGCACTACGGCCGCCGACCTCTTCGCCGGCGAGCGCTCGATCGTGGCCGCCCGCGTCGGCGGTGAGCTCAAGGACCTCGCCTACGAGGTCAAGGACGGCGAGACCGTCGAGGGCGTCGAGATCTCCTCCGAGGACGGTCTCAACATCCTGCGCCACTCCACCGCGCACGTCATGGCGCAGGCCGTGCAGGAGATCTTCCCCGAGGCCAAGCTCGGCATCGGCCCGCCCATCCGTGACGGCTTCTACTACGACTTCGACGTCGCCGAGCCGTTCCACCCCGATGACCTCAAGCGCATCGAGAAGAAGATGCAGGAGATCATCAAGCGGGGTCAGCGCTTCGAGCGGCGTGTCACCACGGACGAGGACGCCCGTGAGGAGCTGGCCGGTGAGCCGTACAAGCTGGAGCTGATCGGGCTCAAGGGCAACGCCGCGCAGGCCGCCGAGGGCGCGGACGCCGAGGTCGGCGGTGGTGAGCTGACCATCTACGACAACCTCGACGCCAAGACCGGCGAGCTGTGCTGGAAGGACCTCTGCCGCGGTCCGCACCTGCCCACCACCCGGAACATCCCGGCGTTCAAGCTGATGCGCTCGGCCGCCGCCTACTGGCGGGGCAGCGAGAAGAACCCGCAGCTCCAGCGCATCTACGGCACCGCCTGGCCGACCAAGGACGAGCTGAAGCAGTATCTGGACTTCCTCGCCGAGGCCGAGAAGCGGGATCATCGGAAGCTGGGTGCGGAGCTGGACCTGTTCTCCTTCCCCGAGGAGCTGGGCCCGGGTCTCGCCGTGTTCCACCCCAAGGGCGGTGTGATCCGCAAGGAGATGGAGACCTACTCGCGCAAGCGGCACGAGGTCTCCGGGTACGAGTTCGTGAACACGCCGCACATCTCCAAGGAGCGGCTGTTCGAGATCTCCGGTCACCTGCCGCACTACGCCGACGGCATGTTCCCGGCCATCGAGTTCGACGAGCAGAACTACCGCCTCAAGGCGATGAACTGCCCGATGCACAACCTGATCTTCAAGTCGCGCGGCCGGTCCTACCGTGAACTGCCGCTGCGCCTCTTCGAGTTCGGGACCGTGTACCGGTACGAGAAGTCCGGTGTGGTGCACGGGCTGACCCGCTCGCGCGGCTTCACCCAGGACGACTCGCACATCTACTGCACCAAGGAGCAGATGCCGCAGGAGCTGGACACGCTCCTGACCTTCGTCCTGGACCTGCTGCGCGACTACGGTCTGACCGAGTTCGAGCTGGAGCTGTCCACCCGCGACGACTCCGACAAGTTCATCGGCAGCGACGAGGACTGGGAGGAGGCCACCGAGGCCCTCCGCCTGGCCGCCGAGAAGCAGAACCTTCCGCTGGTCGCGGACCCGGGCGGCGCCGCCTACTACGGTCCGAAGATCTCCGTGCAGGTCAAGGACGCCATCGGCCGCTCCTGGCAGATGTCGACCATCCAGGTCGACTTCAACCAGCCCAAGCGGTTCGGCCTGGAGTACACCGCCGCGGACGGCTCCCGCCAGCAGCCGGTGATGATCCACCGCGCGCTGTTCGGCTCCATCGAGCGGTTCTTCGGTGTGCTGCTGGAGCACTACGCCGGTGCCTTCCCGGCCTGGCTCGCCCCGGTGCAGGCCGTCGGCATCCCGATCGGCGACGCCCACGTCGAGTACCTGCAGCGCTGGGCCGAGGCCGCGAAGGAGAAGGGGCTGCGGGTCGAGGTGGACTCCTCCTCCGACCGCATGCAGAAGAAGATCCGCAACGCCCAGAAGCAGAAGGTGCCGTTCATGGTCATCGCGGGCGACGAGGACATGGGCCACGACACCGTGTCCTTCCGCTACCGCGACGGCTCCCAGGAGAACGGCATTCCGTTCGACGAGGCCATCGCGAAGATCGTGAAGGTCGTCGAGGAGCGGGCGCAGGTCTGAGCAGGCTCTGTGAGCGGGCCCCCGGTGACGTGATCTCGCCGGGGGCCCTGCCCTGTCACCCACCTGGACGCCATATGCTGCACGCATGACGAGTGAGCCGGAGCAGCAGATCGGAGTGGGGACGCAGGACGCGTTCCAGCGCCTGTGGACGCCCCACCGGATGGCCTACATCCAGGGGGAGAACAAGCCGAGCGGCCCGGGGGCCGACGACGGCTGCCCCTTCTGCTCCCTCCCGGCCAAGTCCGACGAGGACGGCCTGATCGTCAAGCGGGGTGAGCAGGTGTACGCCGTGCTCAACCTCTACCCGTACAACGGCGGCCACCTGATGACCGTGCCGTACCGCCATGTCGCGGACTACACCGATCTCACGGCGGCGGAGACCGCCGAGCTGGCGGAGCTGACCAAGCAGGCGATGACCGCGCTGCGCACCGCCTCCGGCGCGCACGGCTTCAACATCGGCATGAACCAGGGCACGGTCGCCGGCGCCGGCATCGCGGCCCACCTGCACCAGCACATCGTCCCGCGCTGGGGCGGCGACACGAACTTCATGCCCGTGGTCGGCCACACGAAGGTGCTGCCGCAGCTCCTCGCCGACACGAGGAAGATGCTCGCCGAGGCCTGGCCGACGGCTTGAGCGTCAGCCGGGGCCGGTGAAATCCAGCCCGTCCGGCGCGTGAGGACGAGGCCGTTCAGGCCGATGGGGGTCTGGGGGCGCAGCCCCCAGGGACCCCGGCCACCCACCGAGCCGCGGGTGAGAACGGCCGAACCGCCGGAGGCCTACGCGTCGTAGACGTCCGCCTTCTTCGGCATCGGGTCCTGCACAGCCGTGCTGAGGAACGCCGAGCGGGTTCCGAACTTCTCCGTGTCCACCCCGTTCTCCTCCAGCACCTTGATCGCCGCCGCGTGCACCACGCGCAGCACCGGCGTCGCCGCCCGCAGCGCGTCGTCCGCCATGAAGCGGTGCCGCCACGGCTGGTCCGCCCAGGCGTGGCGCAGCCCGAACGGCTCCGGCAGGCCTATCGTGCCGCCGAGCCACTTCAGCAGCGGGGGATACCAGGTCAGCGGGGCGCGTACGGCGAGCCGTACGACCTCGTTGGTGGTGACCAGCGGCAGCTGGACCGTCCGGTTCTCCCACGGCTTGAGGGACTTGGCGACCTCCTTGGTCGGTGCCGTCGGCTTGGTGGTGAACAGCGGGTTCACCGGACCCAGCGCGTGGCCGGTGACCTCGATGCGCAGCGTCGCGTGCAGCACGGTCACGGTGATCAGCATGGTGATGACCAGCTGCCCGTCCCACAGGGTCCACTGCACGCCCAGGTAGTGCCGGTCACCCGCGCCGAACTGCTGCTTGTTGCAGATGTCCTGTATGGCGTGCGGCTTGACCTGGTACTCCTCGACGTCCGTGCCCGACGGCCGGGACACCTCCTTGGCGCCCTCACCGATCGGCGTGACGATCCAGTGCCGTATCGACGCGGCCGGGAAGCCGCCCGTGTTCAGCGGTCCGCGCTCCAGCATGCGCAGCTGATCGTGGATCGAGCGGATCACGTCCCAGCTGCGGAAGGGGTGGATCTCCCGGCCCGGGTCGGCGGGCACCAGTTCCTCGGCGAGCTGCCAGGAGCCCCAGCGGGTGCCCATGCCGAGGATGCCCTTGGGGCCGGCGTAGAAGACGGAGTTGGACTGCTGCTCGGCGCCGAGCCGGGCCAGGGACTGGCGCAGCTGCTCGGCCGCGGTCTCGCGCGGGCTGGTGGGCACCGCCTCGGGGACCTTGGCGCCGACGCTGCTGCCGGACAGCAGGCTGTCCCAGCGCTCGCGGAGGTCCTTGGCGGTCCGCTCGCAGATCTGCTTGGCCCAGAACCAGCCGACCACCGGCATCACCACCGCCGCGCGCGCGTACCAGGCCCAGAAGCCGCTGAAGGGCATGCGGACCAGGAAGATCACGGCGAGCGCGGCCACGGCGACGAGCAGGGTGGTGCCCAGCGCGGAGGCGCGCTTGTTGTCCGTCTTGTCGATGGTGGTGCGGATCTGGAAGACCAGCAGCCAGACCAGGAACCCGGGCAGGAAGAGCAGCCCGCACAGCACGATCGCGGCGGTGAGCCGGTTGTCGCGGTCCCGGCGGAGGTTGTTGGCCGCCAGGCAGTGCTCGACGACCACCTGCGGCTCGGCGCCGAAGGACTGGATGAGCGGCTTGCGGTCGTTGCCGATCATGCGGTCCACGACCGCGCGGGCGAACGCCTCGCCCAGGTTCGGCCGGAACAGCGCGAGCTTGCCCGGCTTCACCTCGGTCTGGTGCCACTCGTTGTCGGCCTTCTTGATCTCCTCCATCGGGCTGTCCCGGTAGGCCGCCGAGGCCAGCGCGAACGTCGCCGTCTGCCCCGCGTCGCCGGTACGCGGCACCTGCGGCCCGAAGAAGTCCGCGTAACCGCCGTCCACGCTCATCCCCACCCCCGGTCGCCGCAACTCTCGCTTCTGCGGCCTTCCCGACTTCCGTGCTGCGCACACCTGTTGATCAGGTCATCAGCGTATCCGCCGGCACCGACATCCGTCGGCGGACGGCCCTCAAAGCCGCCCGCCGACCCGGATGAGCCCCTTCCGTACGACGGTTGTGCGCGGGGAGCGGCAACTACGAGGCCGCGCGCTCCTGTTCTCGGAGCCGCTCGGCGACCTGCTGCGGCATCGGTTCGTGCCGCACGTACCGCCGGTCGAAGCGCGCGGTGCCGTGGGACATCGAGCGCAGGTCGATGGCGTACCGCCCGATCTCGATCTCCGGCACCTCGGCCCGCACCAGGGTGCGTCCGCCGCTGGTCTGCTCGGTGCCCAGCACCCGGCCGCGCCGGCCGGACAGATCGCTCATCACGGCGCCGAC
>NZ_PQSS01000148.1 GCF_002920535.1 Streptomyces sp. Ru71
GGCCGCATCCGCGGCCACCTCGCCACCACGGCTGCCGGGCTGACCGCCGTCGGCTGCGCGCTCACCGGGCACCGGCAGGCCGCCGTCCTCGCCGCGCTCGGCTGGGCGGCGGGCACCGCCGAGTTCGCCTGGGCGCGCATCGCGCCCGGACCGCGCACCCGGCACGAGATCAACACCATGCTCGCCACCAGCGTGCTCATCCCGCCCGCGGCCACCTGGCACTGGCTCAGCGGGCTGGTGCGGCACCGGCGGGCCGCCCCCTGGCGGGAGGTGGCCCTGTGACGGCGATCCGGGCGGTGCTCTTCGACCGCGACGGCACCCTCGTCGAGGACGTGCCCTACAACGGCGACCCCGACCGGGTGCGCCCGATGCCCGGCGCCCGCGAGGCCGTCGAGCTGCTGCGCGCCCACGGCGTGCGCACCGGCGTCGTCACCAACCAGTCCGGCGTCGCCCGCGGCCTGCTCACCGAGACCGACGTGCGCCGCGTGAACGAGCGCGTGGACGAACTGCTCGGCCCCTTCGACGTGTTCGCGGTGTGCCCGCACGGCCCCGACGACGGCTGCCGCTGCCGCAAGCCGCAACCCGGCATGGTCCTGTGGGCGGCGGGGAGGCTGTGCACGCCCCCCGGCCGGCTCGCCGTCGTCGGCGACATCGGCGCCGACGTCGAGGCCGCCCGCCGGGCCGGCGCGCACGGCATCCTCGTCCCGACGCCGGTGACCCGACCGGAGGAGACGGCGAGCGCCGAACACGTCGCCAAGGACCTCATGACCGCCGTCCGCGTCCTCCTCGACGGCCCGCCCCACGGCCACGTCCTGGCCGACGAACGGCCCGTCGCCGAGGCCTTTCGGGAGGCGCGATGAGAGCGCTCGTCACCCGCCTCGACAGCTTCGGCGACGTGCTCCTCGCCGGGCCCGCGATCCGGGCCGTCGCCGCCCGCGCCGAGCACCTCACCCTGCTGTGCGGGCCGCTCGGCGAACCGGCCGCGCGCATGCTGCCCGGCGTGGACGAGGTCGTCGTCTGGGACGCCCCCTGGGCCGGATTCGACCCGCCGCCCGTGCGGCGCGGGGAGATCGACGAGCTGACCGCGTCCCTCGACGCCGACACCGGCCTGATCCTGACCTCCTTCCACCAGTCGCCGCTGCCCACCGCGCTGCTGCTGCGCCTGGCCGGGGTCGGGCACCTCGCCGCCGACAGCGTGGACTACCCCGGCTCCCTGCTCGACGTACGCCACCAGCGCGCCCCGCACGCCCACGAGGCGGAGGCCGCCCTCGACCTCGCCGAGGCCGCGGGCTTCCCGCGCGTCGACGACGGCCGGCTCGCCGTCCTGCCCCCGCCCGACACCCGTGAACTGACCGGTGCGGGGCCCTACGTCGTGCTGCACCCAGGCGCCAGCGTGCCCGCCCGCGCCTGGAGCCCCGGCCGCTGCGCCGAGGCCGTGCGTGAGCTGACCGCCGCCGGGCACCGCGTCGTCGTCACCGGCGGGCGCGGCGAGCGCGAGCTGACCGCGCACGTCGCCGGGGACGCGGGCCTGGACCTCGGCGGCCGTACCGGCGCCCGGGAACTGGCCGGAGTGCTGGCCCGGGCCGCCGCCCTCGTCACCGGCAACACCGGGCCCGCGCACCTCGCCGCCGCCGTCTCCACGCCCGTCGTCTCCCTGTTCGCCCCCGTCGTCCCGGCCGAGCGCTGGCGCCCCTACGGCGTGCCGTACGTGCTGCTCGGCGACCAGAGCGCGCCCTGCGCCGGCAGCCGGGCCCGCACCTGCCCCGTCCCCGGCCACCCGTGTCTTGAGTCCGTGACCGCCCACGACGTGGTCGCCGCAGTGGAGAAGGTGATGCAGGCATGAGGATCCTGATCTGGCACGTGCACGGCTCCTGGACCACGTCCTTCGTCCAGGGCCCGCACACCTGCCTCGTCCCGGTCACCCCCGACCGCGGCCCCGACGGCCTCGGCCGCGCCCGCACCTTCGACTGGCCCGACAGCGTGCTGGAGGTGCCGCCCGAGCGGCTGCGCGAGGAGGAGATCGACCTCGTCGTCCTGCAGCGCCCGCACGAACTCGCCCTCGTGGACGCGTGGCTGGGCCGCCGCCCGCCGATGGTGTACCTGGAGCACAACGCCCCGCACGGCGACGTGCCCGACACCCGGCACCCGATGGCGGACCAGTCGGCGATCCCGATCGTGCACGTCACCCACTTCAACCGGCTGATGTGGGACAACGGCCGTGCCCCGACCGCCGTCATCGAGCACGGCATCGTCGACCCCGGCCCGCTGTGGACCGGCGAGGTGCCGCACGCCGCCGTGGTCGTCAACGAGCCCGTCCGGCGCGGCCGTACCACCGGCACCGACCTGCTGCCGTACTTCGCCGAGGCCGCCCCGCTGGACGTCTTCGGCATGAAGACCGACCGGCTGGAGCTGCCCGGCACCCGGACCTACGACCTGCCGCAGCGTGACCTGCACGCGCAGATGGCCCGCCGCCGGCTCTACCTCCACCCGGTCCGCTGGACCTCCCTCGGCCTGTCCCTGCTGGAAGCGATGCACCTGGGGATGCCGGTGGTGGCGCTCGCCACCACCGAGGTGACCGAGGCGGTGCCCGAGGGCGCCGGAGTGGTCTCCAACCGCATCGACGTACTGAAAGACGCCGTACGGGACTTCGTCGCCGACCCGCTGCGCGCCCGTGCGGTCGGCGAGGGCGCACGCGCCGCGGCGCTCGCCCGCTACGGGCTGACCCGCTTCCTGGACGACTGGGAGCGGCTGCTGAAGGAGGTGACCCGATGAGGATCGCCATGGTGTCCGAGCACGCGAGCCCCCTCGCGGTACTCGGCGGGGTGGACGCCGGTGGCCAGAACGTGTACGTGGCCCGGCTCAGCGAGGAGCTGGCGAGCCGCGGACACGACGTCACCGTCTACACCCGGCGCGACTCCACCGACCTGCCCGACCGGGTGACCATGCCCGGCGGCACCGTCGTCGAGCACGTGCCGGCCGGTCCGCCCCGGCCCGTCCCCAAGGACGAGCTGTTCCCCTACATGCCCGGCTTCGGCGCCCACCTGGCGCGGGCCTGGCAGCGCGAGCGACCGGACGCCGTGCACGCCCACTTCTGGATGTCCGGCATGGCCGCCCGCATCGGGGCCCACCCCCACGGCATCCCCGTCGTGCAGACCTTCCACGCCCTGGGCACCGTCAAGCGCCGCCACCAGGGCCGCCGCGACACCAGCCCCTTCGAACGCGTCGGCATCGAGCGGCAGCTGGGCCGCAACTGCAGCCGCATCCTGGCCACCTGCACCGACGAGGTGTACGAGCTGGCCGACATGGGCGTCTCCCCGCAGCGGGTGTCCGTGGTGCCGTGCGGTGTGGACGCCGACCACTTCCACCCCGGCGCCCGCGACGTGCGCCATGTGCCGCCGCGCGAGCAGCGCCACCGCATCCTGTCCTGCGGGCGGCTCGTGCGCCGCAAGGGCTACGACAAGGCCATCCGCGCCCTGACCCGGATCCCGGACACCGAACTGATCGTCGCCGGCGGGCCGCCGCCCGGACTGCTGGAGACCGACCCGGAGGCGGAGCGGCTGCTGAAACTCGCCGAACGCGCCGGTGTCGCCGACCGGGTGCGACTGATCGGCGCCGTCGACCCCGCGCACATGCCCGCCGTCATGGGCAGCGCCGACCTGGTGCTGTGCACCCCGGTGTACGAGCCGTTCGGCATCGTGCCGCTGGAGGCCATGGCCTGCGGCGTGCCGGTCGTCGCCACCGACGTGGGCGGCCACAAGGACACCGTCACCGACGGCGTCACCGGACGCCGGGTCCCGGCCGGGGACGCCTGGGCGGTCGCCGCCGCCGTACGCGACCTCCTCGCCGACGGCGAACTGCGCCGCCGGATGGGCGAGACCGGACGCGAACGCGTCCTGGCCCGCTACACCTGGCACCGGGTCGCCGACGGCGTCGAACAGGTCTACCGCCAGGTCGCCGTCGGGCGCGGCCTGCGCACGGAGGTGGCGTGATGAGCGCCCCCGCACACACGAAAGGGGGCGGCATGAGCACCCACGCACCGTCGCCGGTCGCCGCGCACTGCGACGAACTCCTCGACGCGCTCGGCCCGTTCAGGGAGCGCTCCTATCTCACCGAGCGGTGGGGCGAGCAGCTCGCCAAGGTGCTCGGCGGCGGCGGACGCCTCCTCGCCGCGGGCAACGGCGGCAGCGCCGCCCAGGCCCAGCACCTGACCGCCGAACTGGTCGGCCGCTACCGCGACGACCGGCCGCCGTTCTCCGCGATCGCCCTGCACGCCGACACCTCCGCGACGACCGCCATCGCCAACGACTACGGCGTCGACGAGGTGTTCGCCCGCCAGGTCCGCGCGCACGGCCGGCCCGGCGACGTGCTGATGCTGCTGTCCACGTCCGGCGCCAGCGCCAACCTGCTGTCCGCCGCCGACGCGGGCCGCGCGGCCGGCTTGAGCGTGTGGGCGCTGACCGGAGCCGCACCCAACCCGCTGATGGCGGGCAGCGACGAGGCGCTGTGCGTGCCCGCCGCCACCACGGCGACCGTGCAGGAACTCCACCTGGTCGCCGTGCACATGATCTGCCAGGCGTTCGACGCGGCAGTGGAGCGCATCCACGGGAGGTGACGGATGACGACGCACGGCTCTTCCAAGGCCCCCCTCGTCGTGGTCGGCGACGCGCTGCTCGACCGCGACCTGACCGGCAGCGCCGACCGCCTCGCCCCGGACGCGCCGGTGCCGGTCGTCGCCGGCTGCGAGGAACGCGTCCGGCCCGGCGGCGCCGCGCTCACCGCGTGCCTCGCGGCCGCCGACGGCCGGCACGTGACGCTGATCACCGGCCTCGGCGACGACCCGGCGAGCACACGGCTGCGCGAACTCCTGGCCGGGCGCGTGGAGTTGATCGCGCTGCCGCTGACCGGCCCGCTCTCCGAGAAGACCCGCGTGCTCGCCCGGGGCCGCCCGGTGGTCCGCCTGGACCGCGGCGACGGGCGGGTCCGCACGGCCACCGCCCAGGCCCGCGCCGCGCTGCGGGCGGCACCGGCCGTGCTGGTCTCCGACTACGGCCGGGGCGCGGCCGACGCCCTGCGGGACGTCCTCGCCGAGCGCCCCCCGCTGGTCTGGGACCCGCACCCG
>NZ_PQSS01000149.1 GCF_002920535.1 Streptomyces sp. Ru71
GCTCAAACGCATGACCCTGAGCCCGATGCTCAACGCCCCGCCCTGATCCGGAACCTCGCCACCCGGCCCCCGAGCCAGAACCCCCAACTCCTCACCCCGAACCCGCCGCTCACCCACCCGCCCGCAGCAACCGGTTGACCGCTCGGCCGAAGACGCCACGGGCCGCCGCGGCGAGCACGGGGTCGGCCAGGGTGGGCAGGAAGCGGAGTCTGAGTTCCTCTCGCCACTCCACCCTGGTGCGTCCGCCGGGCCCCGGGCGGGCCTCCAGTTCGGCCCAGCCGAGGACGATCCGGCCGCGTTTCTCCAGGCGGCACAGGCCGGGTGTGTCCTCCGTCGGCGGCTGCCAGACCGTCACCTCCATGCGGTCGTCGAAGCCCAGCGGGCCGAGGCCGGTGCGGGCCACGATGACCGTGCCCTCGCGGGTCGGTGACGGCGTCAGCACGGTGACGCGGGTCAGCGGGACCACGTCCCCGTGCCGGGGCCAGTCGGTGAGCCGGTGCCAGGCCTCGGTGAGGGGGAGCGGTGCCGTGCGGTGGAGGCGGAAGTGGGCCACGCCCCGATCATAGGGAGTGCGCCGGTCAGGGCCGGTACACCTGTCCCGGCTCCGCCTTGCCGGGGGCCAGGAGTTGAGGGACCGTCACGAAGACGTAGCCGCGTTCCTTGAGGGCGTCGATGATGCCGGGGACCGCCGGGACGGTGCCCGGGTAGATGTCGTGCAGCAGGATGATGCCGTCCCGCGAGGCCTGCTCCAGCACGCGCTTCTCGATGAGCGCGGAGTCGTTCGTCGTGTAGTCCTTCGCGGTGACGCTCCACAGCACCTCCGCCAGGCCCATCTCCTTGGAGATGGCGTTGACGGTGTCGTTGGTGCGGCCCTGCGGCGGGCGCATCAGCGTCGGCCGGTGCCCGGTCAGCTTCTCTATCGCGTCGTTCGGGCGCTTGAGCTCGTCGCGTATCTCGTCCGGCTCGATCTTCGTGAGGATCTTGTGGTCCCAGGTGTGGCTGGCGACCTCGTGGCCCTCGGCGGCCATCCGCTTGACCAGCTCCGGGTACTTCTCGATGTGCCGCGCGCCGAGCAGGAAGAACGTCGCCGGGACCTTCTTCTCCTTGAGGATGTCCAGCAGCCGCGCGGAGTTCTCGCTCGGCCCGGCGTCGAAGGTGAGCGCGATGCACTTGGCCGTGCGGCAGTCGACGGCGCCGTAGCCGGCCGCCTGGACGTCGCTCGCCGGGTGGGCGCGCACGGTGCTCGGCGCGGTGGTGTCCAGGCGGGTGCACCCGCTCAGCGCCAGCGTGAGGCCGGCGGCGGCGGAGAAGACCGCCGCGGCCCGGAACGCTTTCCCCGTTCTTGTCATCTTCCTGGTCAGTGAAGGCATGGAGCGACTATACATAGCGTGTATACACGGAATGTATAGTCGCCGATCGCTGCCCGTTTCATGAGTGTGACGGTGCTCACCGGGTTACTCGCGGACACGAAAGTGAAGGCGAGAGTGAGGAGAGCCCCGTGAGCGCACACCCCTGGCGCCGGGTGCTGGTCACCGGCGGAGCCGGATTCGTCGGGTCGCACCTGTGCGGGCGGCTGCTGGACGGCGGCTGCGACGTCGTCTGCCTGGACAACCTCGCCACCGGCTCCCGCGCCAACGTGGCCGAGCTGAACACCCGCCCCGGCTTTCGCTTCGTCCGCGGCGACGCCACCGACCCCACCGCCTGGCGGGCCCTGCCCGGCCGCTTCGACCTGGTGCTGCACTTCGCCTGCCCGGCCTCCCCGGCCGACTACCTGCGGCTGCCCCTGGAGACCCTCGACGTCGGCTCCACCGGCACGCGCCTCGCGCTGGAACGCGCCCACGCCGACGGCGCCCGCTTCCTGCTCGCCTCCACCTCCGAGGTCTACGGCGACCCACTGGAGCACCCGCAGCGCGAGAGCTACTGGGGCAACGTCAACCCCAACGGCCCGCGCAGCGTCTACGACGAGTCCAAGCGCTTCGCCGAGGCCCTGGTCACCGCCCATCGCGGGGTGCACGGCACCGACACCGCGATCGTCCGCATCTTCAACACCTACGGCCCCCGCATGCGCACCGGCGACGGCCGCGCCGTGCCGACCTTCATCGCGCAGGCCCTGGACGGCATGCCCCTCACGGTCGCCGGCGACGGCGGCCAGACCCGCTCGCTGTGCTACGTCGACGACACCGTCGACGGCATCCTCGCCCTGGCCGCCTCCGGGCAGCCCGGCCCCGTCAACATCGGCGGCGCCGACGAGATCACCATGCTGGAGCTGGCCCGCCGGATCGTCGACCTCACCGGCTCCGCCTCCCGCATCCGCTTCGTGGAGCGCCCCGTCGACGACCCCTGCCGCCGCCGCCCCGACACCCGGCTCGCCCGCGAGCTGCTGGGCTGGCAGCCCCAGGTCGACTGGACCGAGGGGCTCAAGCGGACCATTGGCTGGTTCTCGCGGTCCGTCGCCGCCTGAGCCGTCCGACCCGGAGCCTGAGCCGTTCCGACCCAGAGTAGTTCTGTCCGTACATAGGGTGAAAAATCGGGTTATTGCGGGCGCAGTTGTCTTCACGTGTTTGAGACAGCTGCAGTGCGGCACCCGCTCAGCCCCAGAGCCCCCGACCGCCTCTCGGGACGGAGCAAGCCCCATGCGCATCCTTGGAATCAACGCCCTGTTCCACGACCCGGCCGCCGCGCTGGTCGTGGACGGACGTACCGTCGCCGCCGCCGAGGAAGAGCGTTTCAGCCGCCGCAAGCACGGCAAGCGGCCCCTGCCGTTCTCCGCGTGGGAACTGCCCGAGCTGTCGGCGCGCTGGTGCCTGGAGCATGCCGGGCTGCGGCCGGAGGAGCTGGACGCCGTCACGTACTCCTTCGACCCGAAGCTGGCCCGGCCCGCCGCCGACATGGGCCTGAACGACCCCTGGGACCCGCTGCGGCTGGAGTACGCCCGCCGCGCCCCGGAGTTCCTGGCCGAGGCACTGCCCGGCCTGGACCCCGAGCGGGTCGTCTTCGTCCCGCACCACGTGGCGCACGCCGCCTCCGCCGGGCCCGCCTCACCGCACCCCGACAGCGCCGTCCTGGTCCTGGACGGCCGCGGCGAATCCGCCTCCCACCTGGCCGGACGCTTCGACGACGGCAAGCTGGACACCCTGCACACCCAGGCCCTGCCGGACTCCCTCGGCCTGGTCTACGAGGAGCTGACCGAGCACCTGGGCTTCCTGCGCTCCAGCGACGAGTTCAAGGTCATGGCGCTCGCCTCCTACGGCACCCCCCGCTTCCTGGACCGGCTCCGCGAGCACGTCCACGCCACCGGCGACGGCGGTTTTTGCGCCCGAGGCGTCGACTGGACCGCCTTCGCGCCGGCCCGCGCCAAGAACGAGCCGTGGACCCGGGACCACGCCGACCTCGCCGCCAGCGCCCAGGCCGTGCTGGAGGAGACCCTGCTGGAGCTGGTGCAGTGGCTGCACCGGGAGGCCGGCGGCGAGGCCCTCACCATGGCCGGCGGCGTCGCCCTCAACTGCGTCGCCAACTCCAGGATCGCCCAGCGGGGCCCCTTCGAGCACGTGTGGGTGCAGCCCGCCGCCGGTGACGCCGGCACCGCGCTCGGCGGCGCCCTCTTCCTCGCCGCGCAGGCCGAGGACACCGAGCCCATGCCCGGCGCCGACCTCGGGCGCGGCTGGAGCGACGAGGAGCTGCGCACCTGGCTGGAGACGGCCGGCGTGCCCTACGAGCGCCCCGACGACATCGCCGAGACGGTCGCCGAGGAACTCGCCCGGGACGGGATCGTCGCCTGGTTCCAGGGCCGCAGCGAATACGGCCCGCGCGCCCTCGGCCACCGCTCGCTGATGGCCCACCCCGGCCGTGCCGAGAACCTGGAGCGGCTCAACCACGTCAAGGGCCGCGAGGAGTTCCGCCCGGTCGCGCCCATGGTGCGCGCCGAACGCGCCGCCGAACTCTTCGACGGGCCGCTGCCCAGCCCGTACATGCTCTTCGTGCACGACGTGCACCCCGCCTGGCGCGACCGCATCCCCGCCGTCGTCCACGTCGACGGCACCGCCCGCATCCAGACCGTCGAGGAGCGCGGCGAACCGCTCGTCGCCCGCATGCTTGCTGCGTTCGAGCGCCGAACCGGACTTCCCGTCGTCGTCAACACCAGCCTCAACACGGCCGGGCGGCCCATGGTCGACGACCCGCGCGACGCGCTGGAGTGCTTCGGCTCCGCGCCCGTGGACCTGCTGGCGATCGGACCGTACGCGGTGCGCCGCGGCCGGGCCTACGCGAAGGGGCACGGCGCATGACCGCATACGCCGTGGTGATCCCCACCCTCGCGCGCGACACGCTCGCGGACTGCCTGGCCGCGCTCGCCGCCGCGACCGGACCGCGCCCCGACGAGATCGTCGTCGTCGACGACCGGCCCGGCCCCGACCCGGACCCCGGCGCGCTGGAGCACCCGCTCAGCGTCCTCGGCGACCTGCGCGAGCGCACCCTCGTCGTCACCAGCGGCGGACGCGGACCCGCCGCCGCCCGCAACACCGGCACCCAGGCCGTCACCGCCCCCTGGGTCGCCTTCCTCGACGACGACGTCCAGGTCGGCCCGCACTGGTGCGACCAGCTGGTGCAGGACCTGCAGGAGGCCACCCCGGACACCGGCGCGGTGCAGGGCGTCATCGCCGTACCCCTGCCCGGGCACCGGCGGCCCACCGACTGGGAACGGGCCACCGCCGGCCTCGCCCAGGCCCGCTGGATCACCGCCGACATGGCCTACCGCACCGAGGCGCTCAAGCAGGTGGGCGGCTTCGACGAGCGCTTCACCCGCGCCTTCCGCGAGGACGCCGACCTCGCCCTGCGGGTGCTGGACGCCGGCTGGCGCATCCGGCAGGGCCGGCGCACCACCCGGCACCCGGTGCGGCCCGCCGACCGCTGGGTGTCCCTGCGCGCCCAGCGCGGCAACGCCGACGACGCCCTCACTGCGCGCCCTGCACGGCCCCGACTGGTCGGCACCGGGCG
>NZ_PQSS01000150.1 GCF_002920535.1 Streptomyces sp. Ru71
CCGTCCGGGCAACAACCCCTTCACCTCCGGTGGCAACGCCGGCATGGCGCGTCCGCAGGCTCCCCGCCCGCAGGGTGCGCGTCCCGGCGGCCCCGGTGCCCCCGGCGCCGGTCCGCGTCCGCAGGCTCCCGGCGGCCAGGGCGGTCCCCGTCCGCAGGCTCCGGGCGGCTCCCGCCCGACCCCGGGCTCGATGCCGCGTCCGCAGGGCGGCCCGCGTCCCGGCCCGGCCGGTCCGCGTCCGAACCCGGGCATGATGCCGCAGCGTCCCGCTGCCGGCCCGCGTCCCGGCCCCGGTGGCGGCGGTCGTGGTCCCGGCGGTGCCGGTCGTCCCGGCGGTGCCGGTCGTCCCGGCGGCGGCGGCTTCGCCGGCCGTCCCGGTGGCGGCGGCGGTGCCGGTCGTCCCGGTGGCGGCGGCGGCTTCGCCGGTCGTCCCGGTGGCGGCGGTGGCGGCGGCTTCGGCGGCGGCGGTGGCCGTCCCGGCTTCGGTGGCCGTCCCGGCGGTCCCGGTGGCCGCGGTGGCACGCAGGGCGCCTTCGGCCGTCCCGGCGGTCCCGCGCGTCGCGGTCGCAAGTCGAAGCGGCAGAGGCGCCAGGAGTACGAGGCCATGCAGGCCCCGAGCGTCGGCGGCGTGATGCTGCCGCGCGGCAACGGCGAGACCATCCGTCTCTCCCGCGGCGCGTCGCTCACCGACTTCGCGGAGAAGATCAACGCCAACCCGGCGTCGCTCGTCGCGGTCATGATGAACCTCGGCGAGATGGTCACCGCGACCCAGTCCGTCTCCGACGAGACCCTCCAGCTCCTCGCCGACGAGATGAACTACACGGTTCAGATCGTCAGCCCGGAGGAGGAGGACCGCGAGCTGCTGGAGTCCTTCGACATCGAGTTCGGCGAGGACGAGGGCGACGAGGAGGACCTGGTGGTCCGTCCGCCGGTCGTCACCGTCATGGGTCACGTCGACCACGGCAAGACCCGACTGCTCGACGCCATCCGCAAGACGAACGTCATCGCGGGCGAGGCCGGCGGCATCACCCAGCACATCGGTGCCTACCAGGTCTCGACCGAGGTCAACGACGAAGAGCGCAAGATCACCTTCATCGACACCCCGGGTCACGAGGCGTTCACCGCCATGCGTGCCCGTGGTGCGAAGTCGACCGACATCGCGATCCTGGTCGTCGCGGCCAACGACGGCGTCATGCCGCAGACGGTCGAGGCGCTCAACCACGCCAAGGCGGCCGACGTGCCGATCGTGGTCGCGGTCAACAAGATCGACGTCGAGGGTGCCGACCCGACCAAGGTGCGCGGTCAGCTGACCGAGTACGGCCTGGTGGCCGAGGAGTACGGCGGCGACACCATGTTCGTCGACATCTCCGCCAAGCAGGGTCTGCACATCGACTCGCTGCTGGAGGCCGTGATCCTCACGGCCGACGCCTCGCTCGACCTGCGGGCCAACCCGAACCAGGACGCGCAGGGCATCTCGATCGAGTCCCGCCTCGACCGCGGCCGTGGTGCCGTGGCGACGGTCCTCGTCCAGCGAGGCACCCTGCGGGTCGGCGACACGATGGTCGTGGGCGATGCCTACGGTCGTGTGCGCGCCATGCTCGACGACAACGGCAACAACGTCGCCGAGGCCGGCCCGTCGACGCCGGTCCAGGTCCTGGGCCTGACCAACGTCCCGGGTGCGGGCGACAACTTCCTGGTGGTGGACGAGGACCGTACGGCCCGTCAGATCGCCGAGAAGCGCGCCGCCCGTGAGCGCAACGCGGCCTTCGCCAAGCGCACGCGCCGTGTCTCGCTGGAGGACCTGGACAAGGTGCTCAAGGCCGGCGAGGTCCAGCAGCTGAACCTGATCATCAAGGGTGACGCTTCTGGTTCCGTCGAGGCCCTGGAGTCCTCCCTGCTCCAGCTGGACGTCGGCGAAGAGGTCGACATCCGCGTCCTGCACCGCGGCGTCGGTGCGGTCACGGAGTCCGACATCGACCTGGCGATGGGCTCCGACGCCATCGTGATCGGCTTCAACGTCCGTGCGGCCGGCCGCGCGGCGCAGATGGCCGAGCGCGAGGGTGTGGACGTCCGGTACTACTCGGTCATCTACCAGGCGATCGAGGAGATCGAGGCGGCCCTCAAGGGCATGCTCAAGCCGGAGTACGAAGAGGTCGAGCTCGGTACGGCGGAGATCCGCGAGGTCTTCAAGTCGTCCAAGCTGGGCAACATCGCCGGTGTCCTCATCCGCTCGGGCGAGGTGCGCCGCAACACCAAGGCCCGCCTCATCCGCGACGGCAAGGTGGTCGCGGAGAACCTCACCATCGAGGGCCTGCGTCGCTTCAAGGACGACGTCACCGAGATCCGCGAAGGCTACGAGGGTGGTATCAACCTCGGAAACTTCAACGACATCAAGGTCGACGACGTCATCGCGACGTACGAGATGCGCGAGAAGCCGCGGGCGTAACGCCCACGGTGCGTGCCGGCCGACGGGACTTCGGTCCCGTCGGCCGGTGCGCCGTTTGCGGCCCGTTCCCACGGTCCACGGAGCGTAATATCCGTCGATCGTGCGGGCCGCTTCGTTGTACGGTTCTTGATGTCCCCGGCCACACGGCTGCGGGCCATCGATCCCGTACCGGCGGGTGAACCGGTTACACACATGTACGTGGGGACGCTGTCCTTCGACCTCCTCCTCGGCGACGTCCACTCGCTGAAGGAGAAGCGCTCCGTCGTCCGCCCGATCGTCGCCGAACTCCAGCGCAAGTACGCCGTGAGTGCGGCCGAGGTGGACCACACCGACCTTCACCGGCGGGCGATCATCGGCCTCGCCGCGGTCTCCGGTGACGCGGGGCACCTCACCGACGTACTCGACCGGTGTGAACGGCTGGTCGCCGGCCGCCCCGAGGTGGAGCTGCTGTCCGTGCGACGGCGGTTCCACGGCGACGACGACTGACCACAGAACGCAAGCAGAAGAAAGAACGGGAGACGGACCAGTGGCCGACAACGCGCGGGCTAAAAGGCTGGCGGACCTCATCCGAGAGGTGGTGGCCCAGAAGCTGCTTCGCGGGATCAAGGACCCGCGGCTCGGCTCGCACGTCACCATCACGGACACCCGGGTCACGGGTGACCTGCGGGAGGCGACCGTCTTCTACACGGTGTACGGCGACGAGGAGGAGCGCAAGGCCGCCGCGGCGGGCCTGGAGAGCGCCAAGGGCATCCTCCGCTCCGAGGTCGGCCGGGCCGCCGGCGTGAAGTTCACGCCGACCCTCACCTTCGTCGCGGACGCCCTCCCGGACACCGCACGGACCATCGACGACCTCCTCGACAAGGCGCGGCAGTCCGACGCGAAGGTGCGCGAGGCGTCCGCGGGCGCCGCGTTCGCCGGTGAGGCGGACCCGTACCGCAAGCCGGGCGCCGAGGACGACGCCGACGAGACGGACGACAGCACCGAATGAACGACCGCAAGCCCACCCCGCCCGACGGCCTCGTCATCGTCGACAAGCCGTCGGGCTTCACTTCGCACGACGTGGTCGCCAAGATGCGCGGGATCGCCAGAACCCGCCGCGTCGGCCACGCCGGCACCCTCGACCCGATGGCGACCGGTGTGCTCGTCCTCGGCGTCGAGAAGGCGACCAAGCTCCTCGGTCACCTCGCGCTGACCGAGAAGGAGTACCTCGGCACCATCCGCCTCGGGCAGAACACGCTCACGGACGACGCCGAGGGGGAGATCACCTCCACCACCGACGCCTCCGGCATCACCCGGGACGCCATCGACGCCGGCATCGCGAAACTGACCGGCGACATCATGCAGGTGCCGTCCAAGGTCAGCGCCATCAAGATCAACGGCGTGCGCTCCTACAAGCGGGCCCGCGAGGGCGAGGAGTTCGACATCCCGGCCCGCCCGGTCACCGTCTCCTCCTTCGCGGTGTACGACGTCCGGGACGCCGTCGCCGAGGACGGCACCCCGGTGCTGGACCTCGTGGTGTCCGTGGTCTGCTCCTCCGGCACCTACATCCGCGCCCTGGCCCGCGACCTCGGCGCCGACCTCGGCGTCGGCGGCCACCTCACGGCCCTGCGCCGTACCCGGGTCGGCCCGTACAAGCTGGACGTGGCCAAGACCCTCGACCAGCTCCAGCAGGAGCTGACGGTCATGCCGATCGCCGCCGCGGCCGCCGCCGCGTTCCGCCGCTGGGACGTGGACGCCAAGCGCGCCCGGCTGCTCACCAACGGCGTACGCCTGGAGATGCCCGACGAGTACGCGGGCGCGGGCCCCGTGGCCGTGTTCGGCCCGGAGAACCGCCTCCTCGCCCTCGTCGAGTCGCACAAGGGCAAGGCCAAGAGCCTCGCCGTCCTCGCCTGACCGGCCGAGGAGTCGTCGCCCGTGGAGCGGCGGTCACGGGGTACCCACTGCCCGCCGCTCCACGGTCCCCCCTCGGTTCCCCCACCCCTAGGGTGTATCCAGCGCCCCCGTCTCATTCACCCGTCCGGGCAGGCGCTCGGAGTGAACCAGGGGAGCGCAGGGGGGGCGCGTTCCGACCGCGAGCTGTCCCGCCGATCATCCCGCGCCTACCGTCGACACCAAGGGCACAGGCGGGGAGGTAGGCATGGCGGGACCGGACACCCCCGACGCCACCCTCCTCGACGCCGCCGACACCGCCCTCGTCCGCATCCGCGACCTGGCCGGACGCCCCCGCGGCCTCGGCTTCGCCGCCGACCACCACGGCACCGTCGTCACCGCCCACGAGACCCGTAGGCGGCCTCGCCCGGATCGCCCTGTACGACGCGGACGACCGCGTATGCGTCGTCACCGCCGACGCCGTCACCCCGCTGCCCGGCCTCGGCCTCGCCCTCGTCCGCACCGACGGCCTCGGCACCGACCCGCTCCCCGTCACGGCCAGGGACCGCGTCGAGACCCGGCACCTACGTCCGACTCCCCG
>NZ_PQSS01000151.1 GCF_002920535.1 Streptomyces sp. Ru71
TCAGTCCTTGATCTCGCAGATGGGGGCGCCGCTGGTGATGGAGGCGCCGACCTCGGCGGTGAGGCCCTTGATGGTGCCGGCCTTGTGGGCGTTGAGGGGCTGTTCCATCTTCATGGCTTCCAGGACGACGACGAGGTCGCCTTCCTGGACTTCCTGGCCGTCCTCGACGGCGATCTTGACGATGGTGCCCTGCATGGGGGAGGCGAGGGTGTCGCCGGAGGCGACGGGGCCGGACTTCTTGGCGGCGCGGCGCTTGGGCTTGGCGCCGGCGGCCAGGCCGGTGCGGGCCAGGGACATGCCGAGGCTGGAGGGCAGGGAGACCTCCAGGCGCTTGCCGCCGACCTCGACGACGACGGTCTCGCGGCCGGCTTCGTCCTCGTCGGCGTCGGTGCCGGCGGGGGCGGTGAAGGGCGGGATGTCGTTGGTGAACTCGGTCTCGATCCAGCGGGTGTGGACGGTGAAGGGGTCGCTGGAGCCGGTGAGCTCGGGGGCGAAGGCGGGGTCGGTGACGACCTTGCGGTGGAAGGGGATGGCGGTGGCCATGCCCTCGACCTGGAACTCCTCCAGGGCGCGCGCGGCGCGCTGGAGGGCTTCCTTGCGGGTGCGGCCGGTGACGATGAGCTTGGCGAGCAGCGAGTCCCAGGCCGGGCCGATCACGCTGCCCGATTCGACGCCGGCGTCGAGGCGGACGCCGGGGCCCGACGGCGGGTTGAAGGCGGTGACGGTGCCGGGGGCGGGCAGGAAGTTGCGGCCGGGGTCTTCGCCGTTGATGCGGAACTCGAAGGAGTGGCCGCGCAGGGGCGGGTCGTCGTAGCCGAGTTCCTCGCCGTCGGCGATGCGGAACATCTCGCGCACCAGGTCGATGCCGGCGACTTCCTCGGTGACCGGGTGTTCGACCTGGAGGCGGGTGTTGACCTCCAGGAAGGAGATGGTGCCGTCCTGGCCGACGAGGAACTCGCAGGTGCCGGCGCCTTCGTAGCGGGCCTCGCGCAGGATGGCCTTGGAGGCGCGGTAGAGCTCGGCGACCTGCTCCTGGGTGAGGAAGGGGGCGGGGGCTTCCTCGACGAGTTTTTGGTGGCGGCGCTGCAGGGAGCAGTCGCGGGTGGAGACGACGACGACGTTGCCGTGCTTGTCGGCCAGGCACTGGGTCTCGACGTGGCGGGGGCGGTCGAGGTAGCGCTCGACGAAGCACTCGCCGCGGCCGAAGGCGGCGACGGCCTCGCGCACCGCGGAGTCGTACAGCTCCGGCACCTCTTCGAGGGTGCGGGCGACCTTCAGGCCGCGGCCGCCGCCGCCGAAGGCGGCCTTGATGGCGATGGGGAGGCCGTGCTCCTTGGCGAAGGCGACGACCTCGTCGGCGCCGGAGACGGGGTCGGGGGTGCCGGCGACCAGGGGGGCGCCGGCGCGCTGGGCGATGTGGCGGGCGGCGACCTTGTCGCCGAGGTCGCGGATGGCCTGCGGCGGGGGGCCGATCCAGATCAGGCCGGCGTCCAGGACGGCCTGGGCGAAGTCGGCGTTCTCGGAGAGGAAGCCGTAGCCGGGGTGGATGGCGTCGGCGCCGGACTCTCGGGCGGCCTTGAGTACCTTGTCGATGTCGAGGTAGCTGGTCGCCGGGGTGTCACCGCCCAGGGCGAACGCCTCGTCGGCGGCGCGTACGTGCAGAGCGTCCCGGTCCGGGTCCGCGTAGACGGCCACGCTCGCGATTCCGGCGTCCCGGCAGGCCCGGGCCACGCGGACAGCGATTTCGCCACGGTTGGCGATGAGCACCTTGCGCACGATTGAGGCTCCCTCCTTGAAACAAGCCGAGTTTAGGGACTGCCGACACGGCACTTCGACCCGTCCCCAATGGTGAGCTTGCCCACACGGAGCGTGATTCGAGGCTCGCTCGACCCGCGAAATCCCTTGTCCCACGGCGATACGCAGGACTCCTCCGGGAAACCCTAGCCCTCTCGTGTGGTCAAGGTCTCTGTGAGAGCGTGCTGCGGCCCACTCGGATTCTTTGTCGAGTCCCTACGAATGGCCCAATGGTTCCTTGGCATGCGCAGGACCCTTGTCCCCGGGTTTACCCGTTAGTAGCGTTCGCGATGTATCGCACGTACTCGGGGTAACAGTGGCGTGGCGGGGTCGAGCCGCGCTCGAAGGTGGGTGGGCGGCCGTGGTGCGCAGACCGGTGGCATGGGTGGTGGCGCTCGTGCTCTTCGTGGAGGCGGTCGGCGTGGCCGGGCTCAACTTCATCCTCGCCGGCGTCGTCGACAAGCAGCACATGTCGCTGGCCGGCCTCGACCCGGACGTGATGGCGACGTCCTCGAAGATCGGCGGCGTCGTCTTCGGGCTCTACTTCGTGCTGTGCGGACTGGTCGCCCTGGTCGTCGCCGTGCGGAACCGGGCCCCGGCCGGCCTCGGCCGCATCGTGCTGGTCAGCGCGGCCGTGGTGCACGGGCTGCTGGGCGCGTTCGCCTGGGGCCTGGTGGGCTGGAGCGCGTTCCTGTTCATGGTGGTCGTGCTCGCCCTGATCGTCCTGCTCCTCATGACGTACGACGCCCAGCCGGGCCCCGCCGTGGAGGAGCCCGAGGACGGCGACGGCGCCCCGGTCAGTCCTCCGGCGGCGCCCACAACTCCGTGATGCCGACACCCAGTTCCGCCAGCAGCCGGCGCACCAGCGGCAGGCTGATGCCGATGACGTTGCCGTGGTCGCCGTCGATGCCGTCGATGAACGGCGCCGAGCGCCCGTCCAGGGTGAAGGCGCCGGCGACATGGAGGGGCTCGCCCGAGGCGACGTACGCGGCGATCTCCTCGTCGGACGGCTCGCCGAAGCGGACGACGGTGGAGGCGGTCGCGGAGACGTACCGCTTGGCGCGCGTGTCCCAGACGCAGTGGCCGGTCTGCAGCACCCCGGCCCGGCCGCGCATCGACTTCCAGCGGGACGTGGCCTCCTCGGCGTCCGCGGGCTTGCCCAGGGCCTGACCGTCCAGTTCCAGCACCGAGTCGCACCCGATCACCAGGGCGCCCTGCACCTCGGGCTTGGCGGCGACGACGGAGGCCTTGGCCTCGGCGAGGGCGAGGGCCAGTTCGGCGGGGGTGGGGGCGGTCACGGCGTCCTCGTCGACGCCGCTGACGATCACCTCGGGGTCGAGTCCGGCCTGCCGGAGCAGTCCGAGCCGGGCGGGTGACTGGGAGGCGAGAATGAGTCGGCGGCGCGGCTGATCTGTCATGCGGTCAGCGTAGCCGCGCGCACGCGGCCGGGGCGCGTCACCGGGGGCGCCCCGCTGGGGAGCGGGTCGCCGAGGGCGTCCCGCTGGGGGCGGGTCACCTCAGCCCGATCACGATCATCGCGAGCACCATGGCCAGCGCCATGAGAACGCCCAGCCGCCGCAGCATGTCCTGCATCTCCCGCATGTCCTCGGGCGGCTCGTTCTCGGGGTCGGACCACAGCATGCCTTCCATCGTCCGGCGGGGCCGCCGCCCGTCGCCTGAGTACGCATACTCATCTTCCTCTAACGGTGCTACAGTCCCATTTGTAAAAGGGACTGTAGTTCCATTTGGAGGCGTGTCATGTTCACTGCTGTCTGGACCGCGTCACCCCAGCAGCCCAGCGAGGGCTTCACCCCGAACTGGTCGCGCGAGGGCTTCTGGCGCCAGTCACTGCGTCAGGTCGTACGGCTGAGCGCGGGCGGCGGCCGGGTCCGCGTCCGGCTCTCCCACACCTACGGCACCTCCCCGCTGCGCATCGCCGGCGCGTCCGTGGCCCGCGCGGCGGACGGGGCGGCCGTCGAACCCGGCTCGCTGCGCCGGCTCACCTTCGGCGGGGCGGACGCGGTGGAGATCCCGGCACGCGGGCAGGTGGTCAGCGACCCGGCCGAGCTGGCCCTGGCGGCGGGCGATTCGCTGACGGTCACCCTCCACTTCGATGCGGCGACCGGCCCGGCGACCTTCCATGCCCAGGCCTTCACCCCCAGCTACCGGGGCCCGGGCGACCTCCTCATGGCAGCCGGCGGCACCGCGTTCCGCGACGTCACCGAATCCTGGTACGTGCTCTCGGCGGTCGAGACCGACGCCGGCCGCACCGACGGCATCGCGCTGTTCGGCGACTCGATCACGGACGGCTTCGGCTCCACGCCCGGCGCCGACCGCCGCTGGTCGGACGCGCTCGCCAGGCGCACCGCACGGCCCGTCCTGAACGCGGGCATCGGCGGCAACCTGCTGCTCAACGACTCGGCGTGGTACGGCGAGAAGGGCGTCCACCGCCTGGCCCGGGACGTCCTCGCGCACCCGGGCGTCGACACCCTCGTCGTCCTGCTCGGCCTGAACGACATCGGCTTCAGCGAGACCGACGAGCAGCCCACGTACAAGCCGGCGCCGATCGTCACGGCCGCCGAACTGATCGAGGGCCACCGCGGGCTGATCCGCCAGGCCCGCGAGGCCGGACTGCGGCGGGTGATCGGCGCGACCCTGCTGCCCTTCGCCGGCTCGGACCACTGGGGCGAGCGCGCGGCCAAGACGAGCCACGAGCTGAACGAATGGATCCGCACCTCGGGGGCGTACGACGCGGTGGCCGATCTGCACCACGCCCTGGCCGATCCCCGCGACGGGGACCGGCTGCACCCCTCGTACGACTTCGGCGACCACCTGCACCCGAACGACGCGGGCTACGAGGTGATGGCCGAAGCCGTCGCGGCGGTGCTGTGAGACGGAGGGTCAGGCCGGCCAGTAGGTGCGCGACCAGGCCGTCGGGCCGGGCTGCGGCACCCGCCGGCCGGCGAGGCGGGCCGGGTCGGCCCAGGAGTCACGCGGGGCGGGTGCGCCGGGCGGCAGGGCGGCCGCCGCCGCGGCGCGGGCGCGAACCACCGCCAGTGCGGCGGCCAGCTCCTCCGGGGTTGGGTTTCCCCGTACGA
>NZ_PQSS01000152.1 GCF_002920535.1 Streptomyces sp. Ru71
ACAGTGGGCCGGACCGAGGACCGGATACCCCCACCCCGGCCCCGACCCACAACGAACCGCAGGCGCTACACCAGCCACGACGCGACAGCGACGGGCCGCCGCAGGCATTTCAGGGGCGCGGGGAACTGCGCGACCAGCCACGACGCGACAGCGACGGGCCGCCGCAGGCATTTCAGGGGCGCGGGGAACTGCGCGACCAGCCACAGCGCAACCGCAACGGGCCGCCGCAGGCACCCGCACCCGCACCCGCGGTCACAACCACCCCGCGAACTCCAACAGCAACTCCCCGTCCCCCCGCCGCCCCACGCGCAGTGCCCGCACCCCCGACTCCACCGCCCGAAACAGCGTCCACCCCCGCAACCGCTCCTGATCGACCTCCAGCGACTCGGCCAGCCGCTTCACCCGCCGCCGAGTGATCGCCGCCCCCGACGGCGACGCGATCAGATCCTCCACCCGATCCCGCACCAACCGCGCCAGATCGAACGCGCACTCACCCACCACCGGATCCGGCCCCACCGCCAGCCACGGCATCCGATCCCCGGCCAGCACCTTGCTCTGCCGGAACGTCCCGTGCAGCAACCGCTCCTCCGGCGGCGCCACCAGCAACGCCTCCCGCGCGGCCAGCGCCTCCGCGACCAGCGGCGCCACCTCCGCATCGCGCTCGGCACTGGCCCGCATGGCCTCCGCCTGCCGCCCCGTCCGCCCGGCCACCGTCTCGAAGGCATGACCGACGGGCGGCTCCACCCACAGCCGCCGCAGCGTCCCCGCCGCCTCCAGCAACGCCCGCGCCTCCGGCAACGACCGCACCGACACCTCCGGATGCAGCCGCTCCAGCAGCAGCGCCCCCTCCGTGGTGAACGGCTCCAGCAACTGGACGACCCCCCGCCCACCCCAGTGCGCGAGGGCGGCCCGCTCCGCCTCCGGACGGGCCCGCGGCGGCGCCAGCTTGAGCACGGCCGGCGTGCCGTCCGCACACCGCACCAGCAGCACCAGGCTGCTGCGCCCGCCCGGCACCTGCACCCGCTCGACGGTCAACTCGCGTAGCGCGACGGCCTGCTGGACGGCGTCAGGCAGCTTCTCCAACCAGTCGTCACCGTCCGGTGCCGTCTCACCGAGCGCCCTCACCAGACGCCGCGGCGGTTCGAAAGCCATACCCGAGCCGTTCCTTTCTCCTACGCCCTTCCCGAGCGCGTCTCCTACGCCCTTCCCGAGCGCGCGCTACGCCGTGGGCGTCGCCGCCGCCGTACCGGCCCGTTCGGCGAGCCCAGGGAAGGCTACGCTCCCGCCACGCCAGCGCACCGCCCGGACCGCCGCCTCCCGCACCGCCCCGGCCGCGTCGCGCCGCCGTTGCCCCTCGCTCGCCCGCACCAGGTCGGAGTACACACCGGCGACGCGTTCCTCCAGGTCGGCGGCGAGCCGCACGGCCGTGGCGGAGTCCGGGACCGGGAACGGCAGCGCGTACGCCACCGCCGCGGCGACCGGCTGCGCCCCCCGCTCGCGCACCTCGCGCGCCAGGGCATCCCGCCGCGCCCGGTGCGCGTCGTACGCCGCGCGGGCCTCCGCGCGCCGGGCCTCGCCGATCCGGCCGCCGACGACGCCGTAGCCGTACACGGCGGCGTGCTCGGCCGCCAGCGCGGCCTGCAGAGCCTTCAGCACCTCGGTGTCGCTCACCGGACCCCCTCCGTCAGCAGGAACGCGTGGGCAGCACCGGCCGCCGCCACGGAGGCCAGCAGCCGCGCCAGCTCGCCGTCGACGTCGGTCAGCGATGCGGCCCGCCGGTCGGCCAGCTCACGCTCGGCGGCGGCGAGCTGGGCGACGGCCTCCCGGTCGGTGCCGGGGACGGCGGGGGAGGGAGCCGCAGAGGGCGACGCGCTCCCGGAGGGCGCAGGTCGGGCGGTCGCGCCCCCGAACGCCTCCACATGCCGCACCACCTCGTCCCGCAGCGGCCGCACCCGCCCCGCCAGCTGCGGATGCACGGCCAGGACGGCGTCGTAGCGTGCCACCAGCCCCGCGCTGTCCTGGGCCGCACGCGCGCGTGCGCGCTCGGTCGCCGACGGGCCGCTGGTGGCCCCGCCCCCGTCGCCCCCGTCACCGCCGGCGGTGCAGCCGGAGACCAGGAGGGCGCCCGCGGCGGAGGTGAGCGCGGAGGCCAGCAGGGTTCGTCTGCGCGGCCCCGAGGGCAGGCGCGGCGGAGGGAACGGCACGGCAGTCGTCCTCAGGGAACTCGTACGAAGCGGGACCGGTGGACTCGCGGCCCGTGATCACCGTACCCGCACCCCCACCACCTGCCACCGCACCACGCACCCACCAACGCCCCACCGGCATCACCACCCACCAGCGTCACCACACACCCATCGGCGGCCAGCGGCACCACCGGCACCAAGCACCCCGCCGGCCCCACAACGCCCCGCAACCCCCCCACCCCGACCACACACCGGCACCACCCGGACACAGGGTGGACGGCATCACCGCCCCGGACCGGATACCCTTTGACCTGACACGCGACCATCCCACAACAGCACACGCGGCCGAGGAGTCACCCGGATGAGCACCACCCAGAACGAGAGGCTGCGGGAACTGCTGGAACCGCTGGTCACCTCCCAGGGCCTGGACCTCGAAGAGATCGCCGTGGACTCCGTCGGACGCAAGCGTGTGCTGCGCGTCGTCGTCGACTCCGACACCGGTGCCGACCTGGACCAGATCGCCGATGTGAGCCGCGAGCTCTCGGCGAAGCTCGACGAGAGCGACGCGATGGGCGAGGGGGAGTACACCCTGGAGGTCGGCACCCCGGGCGCGGAGCGCCTCCTCACCGAGCACCGGCACTACGTGCGCGCCGAGGGCCGGCTGGTGAAGTTCCAGCTGGCCGAGGGCGGCGAGCTGGTCGCACGCATTCTGAAGGCCGACGACGAGGGTCTCGACCTTGAGGTGCCCGGGGTCAAGGGACGCAAGGCCACCACGCGCAGGATCGCCTTCCCGGAGATCGCGAAGGCCCGCGTGCAGGTCGAATTCAGCCGCAAGGACAAGAACGAGAACGCAGAGGAGGCGTAGCCGTGGACATCGACATGAGTGCCCTGCGGGGCTTGGTCCGGGAGAAGGAGATCTCCTTCGACCTGCTGGTCGAGGCGATCGAGGCCGCCCTCCTCATCGCCTACCACCGCACCGAGGGAAGCCGCCGACACGCGCGCGTGGAGCTCAACCGGGAGACCGGGCATGTGACCGTGTGGGCGAAGGAGGACCCGGACGACCTCGAAGAGGGCCAGGAGCCCCGCGAGTTCGACGACACCCCCTCCGGCTTCGGCCGGATCGCCGCGACCACCGCCAAGCAGGTGATCCTGCAGCGGCTGCGGGACGCGGAGGACGACGCGACGCTCGGCGAGTACGCCGGCCGCGAGGGCGACATCGTCACCGGCGTGGTCCAGCAGGGCCGCGACCCCAAGAACGTACTGGTCGACATCGGCAAGCTGGAGGCCATCCTGCCGGTGCAGGAGCAGGTCCCCGGTGAGACGTACCCGCACGGCATGCGCCTGCGCTCGTACGTCGTACGGGTGGCGAAGGGTGTGCGCGGTCCGTCCGTGACCCTCTCGCGCACGCACCCCAACCTGGTGAAGAAGCTGTTCGCCCTGGAGGTCCCGGAGATCGCCGACGGCTCGGTCGAGATCGCCGCGATCGCCCGTGAGGCCGGTCACCGCACGAAGATCGCCGTCCGCTCCACCCGCGCGGGCCTGAACGCCAAGGGCGCCTGCATCGGCCCGATGGGCGGCCGGGTGCGCAACGTGATGGGCGAGCTGAACGGCGAGAAGATCGACATCGTCGACTGGTCGGACGACCCGGCCGAGATGGTGGCGAACGCGCTGTCACCCGCACGGGTGTCGAAGGTCGACATCGTCGACATGTCGACCCGTTCCGCCCGGGTCACCGTGCCCGACTACCAGCTGTCGCTGGCGATCGGCAAGGAGGGGCAGAACGCCCGCCTCGCGGCCCGGCTCACCGGCTGGCGGATCGACATCCGCCCGGACACCGAGCAGGCCGGGGAATAAATCTCGGCCGCGTGAGGCTGAGATCACGACAGGTTGGTGTACGGCAACTGTTCGAATCCTGCCCCAAAGGGGTGAGGTGCGTACGGGGAGGTAGACTTAAGGGTGTCTGGCCGGACGCGGGTCCGCGCATGCCCTGAACGCACCTGTGTGGGGTGCCGGGAACGAGCGGCCAAGACGGTGCTGCTGCGGATCGTGGCGATCAAGGACGAGTGCGTTCCTGATCCACGCGGTACGCTGCCCGGCCGGGGTGCCTATGTGCACCCCGCCCTGGTCTGTCTCGACCAGGCGGTACGCCGCCGGGCGTTCACGAGGGCGTTGCGCGCCCCGGGAGCGCTCGACACAAAGGCGTTGCGCCAGTACGTCGAGCGGGCAACAGTTGCCGAGCAGGCAACACGGTAAGGAAGACGTGCCGCACGGCACCCCGTGCGGTGTAGGTACCTCGCGAGTCGAAAGCAGGTCGAGATTGCGATGAGCACTCGATGAGTACGCGATGAGTACGCCCATGAACTAGCGACGGTCCGGCTGCAACCCGGACCTCAAAGGAGCGAAGTGGCTAAGGTCCGGGTCTACGAACTCGCCAAGGAGTTCGGTGTCGAGAGCAAGGTCGTCATGGCCAAGCTCCAGGAACTCGGTGAATTCGTCCGTTCGGCGTCTTCGACGATCGAAGCGCCCGTAGTACGCAAGCTGACCGACGCTTTCCAGGGCGGTGGCTCCGGCAAGT
>NZ_PQSS01000153.1 GCF_002920535.1 Streptomyces sp. Ru71
TGCGTCGGCGACCCGGTCAACTGCTATGACCTCGACGGCCGCTGGAGTTTCCGGATGCCGCGAGGCGCAGGTCGCTGGTTCTCAAAGGGCTGGGGCTACGTGAAGCAGGGCGGCAGGTGGCTGAGCCGCAAGGCTCGGGCTGCAAACTGGGCCGCCAAGGCCCGAGTGGGCCGCTGGATCTCCAACCGCTACAACCACGGGCGCTCCCGGGTTTCCATCGACGGTGCCAAGGGACGCTGGCACTACGATCTGTGGGGCAAGACCCACGGCGGGGTGCGGACGCCACACAAGGTCTACCAACCTCGAAACTCCCGCGCGCCCCACGGCTGGGGCAAGACTGAGCGGAGAGCACACTCGATGGGATGGGGCGACCTGTACCGTGTCTGGAGGTATCTGCGTTGACGAACAGCGAGGTCACCTTTCACGGGATGCGTCCGTGGGGCGTTGAAAGCGAGATCATCTACTGCGAGCAGACCGCGCTCGGGGACCTCGACGTCCACAACGCTGCGGACTTCCTCGGAGTGACCGTATCGAGCGAGGAAGACAGCATCACCTTCCTCTTCGAGCGGACGGAAGATCACCGTCGATTCGTCATCCGGTTCAATGAAGTCCGCAGCGTCGAAGTCGAAGAGGCTGAGGACTACGACCCGGATGACGAGAAACTGTTCTACGCATTCGACAGTCTCGGCAGTGGCCTCTTCGAGTTCGAGGCGGCAAAAATCTCCGGAAAGCTGGAAGCAGCGGAAGTCTCATTCGAAGAAGTGAAGAACTAACTTCCGCATTAAGCGCCCCCTGTCGCCGGAATCGGTCCGGCGACAGGGGGCGCCTCATTTTCTGACGACGGCTCCCAGCCGTCGGCGGCCAGGTGCTACCACCCTGCTACCATGCGGGTATGGCCACGGACAGGAAGCAGACGCAGCTCCGTTTCGACCCGCAGGTGCTCGCCGCCGGGAAGGAGGCCGCGGCCGCCCGCGGCCTTGACTTCAACCGCTATGTGGAGCGGCTCATCGTCGAGGACACGACGGGCGTCCGCGCTGCCGGCATGGCCGCCGCCCAGCGGCTCATCGAGGAGCACGGCGCCTTCCTCGACGACCTGGAGCGCCAGCTCGACGCCCCCTACCAGCCCGGCGCGGCCGCGTGATCCTGCACATCGACGAGTCCTGGATCCTGGAGGTCGCCGAGCGCGCCGGACAGCGCGATCCCGGCGTCGACGACTACGGAGTCCCCGTCGCTGCCGTCTCCCGTCACCGCGGGGAACTCCTGGAGCACCCCGTCTACGACGGCCCCTACGCCCGCGCCGCCGCACTGGTGCACACCCTGGGCCGCTGCCGCTGGCTGGAGCGCTCGAATCTGACCGTCGCCTGCGCGGTTGCCGTCATGTATCTCGAAGCCAGCAACATCCCGGTCAGCCCGACGCGCGAACAACTCACAGCGTTCGCCCAGGAGCTGAACAACCCGCGCACCACCGCCAAGCAGATCGCGACCATGCTGCGCACCTGGAAGCCCTGATCCGCGCCCAGGTCCGCAGGCAGCTGTGTCGGTCTGTCGGAGCGGGTCAGGCCGATTCGAGGATGGGGCGGATCTCGATGGTCTCCGGGGTGGGCAGCGCCTTCGCCAGTTCGACGGCCTCGTCCCGGTCGGCCACGTCGACCACGAACCAGCCGCCGAGGGTCTCCTCGGTGTCGTGGGCGGGCGCGATGGTCGTCGTCGATGTGCCGTCGGGTGCCTTGCGCACGGTCACGGCTGCGGTGTGCTCGGTGTCGAAGGCTTCACCGCCGACCAGTTTGCCCGTGGTGGCGACCTGGGCGATCCAGCCCTCGTAGGCCTTGCGGTAGGCGTCCCGGTCGGCCTGGATCCGGCGGCGTGACGCATCCGTCTCGAAGATCACCAGGGCGAATTTCATGGGCGTTCCCTTTGCGCGTCGGGGTTGTCGGGCGGGGCGGCCCACTTTACAAACTTGATGATCATTGCGTTGGGCTTCGAGCAGAGCGCGTGGAGGCCCACCGCAAGCGTCGCGGCCGGGCCATCACCCCGTGATGGCCCGGCCGCGTCGTAAGGGATCAGTTCGTGGGGCGGACCCGCTCGTGTGCCGGGGAAGCCACCTGGTGGTAGGCCGCGAGCTTGTAGTACTCCTCGCTGCGCGAGAGTGCGCCGGCGTAGACGAGCACGCGGTCGCCCTCGTACGCGTGCGGCACGCTCCTGGCGAACTTCTCCAGCTTCGGCTCGATGCGGGCGGGGAGCGCCGCCGGGTCCGTGGTCCTGGTGGAGAAGCAGATCCTCTCGACCTTGGAGGAGTCCCAGCTGAAGGTGGGGTACAGCGCCGACGAGGTCTCGATGAACTCCGTCAGCTGCGCGCTCGCCTCGGGCAGGCCGAATTCGCGGAGCATCGACTGGACGGCCCCGCGCTCGACGTGGTCGGGGGAGAGTCCGTTGAAGTAGACGTTCCACGTCCGGCGCGCGTAGTCGATCGCGAGGGCCGAGACCTTGCCGTCCAGGCCGTAGCGGGCGAACGAGCTGACGTGCTCGGTCAGGCCGGGAGGCATGGAGGGGACGGCGGCGAGCTTTTCCAGTCCCTGCAGGTCGCCCAGCGGGAAGAAGACGTAGGCCTTGTTGAAGCCGCTGGTGATGCCGTAGTCGACGCCGAACGTCTGCACCGGGAAGCGGGCTTGGATGTCCGCGAAGAGAGCGCGGATGGGGTGGTTCACCTCGTCGACGAGGCCGCGCGAGAGGGCGAAATCGTAAGGGTCGCCGTCGGCCGGGGACATCATGAAGTCGAAGGAGAGGCCTCCGACCCTGCCCCCGCTGCACACCATGTTGAAGACGGTGGGGGAGATGATCGCGTCCTGGAACGCGGTCAGGGCCGGCCAGACGCTGTCGCGTGAGCAGGGGATCTCCAGCAGCCCGGCCGCTTCCTGCACGGCCGCATACAGACGTTCTATGTTGGCCTTCTCGGACATGGAACCCCCAGATTTCGATGGAACGTCTGCTTGCAGCGAGTCGGGCCGCTCGCGGTTCATCATGGCTTCCGCCGCTTGGAGACCGGTCGAGAAGCACTCGCTTGCCCCGCCGAGGCCCTCTTCCGGCACTTCGCCCCTGATCCGGCCCGACTTGCCGAACCGGCAAACAGGCTCGGTCTTCGGGTGTGCGCCCGCGCAGGATCGGTCGTGTCGACGGCCGCGGTGCTGGAGGAGGGCGTATGTCACGGCAGGGCAGGCAGATCACGCATCGGGTGGTGGACTCCGCCGGTGGGGGAGTCCACCTGGCGGAGCAGGGGGAGGGGCCGCTGGTGCTGCTCGTCCATGGGTTCCCGGAGTGCTGGTACTCGTGGCGGCATCAGCTGCCCGTGCTCGCGGCCGCGGGGTACCGGGCGGTCGCCGTCGATGTGCGGGGATACGGGCGCTCCGCCGTGCCGGCCGCGACGGACGCCTACCGGATGCTGGAGCTCGTCGAGGACAACGTCGCGGTGGTGCGCGCCCTGGGGGAGGAGACGGCGGTGATCGTCGGGCACGACTGGGGAGCGGCCATCGCCGCGAACTCGGGCCTGGTCAGGCCGGACGTCTTTCGCGCCGTGGGCTTGCTGAGTGTTCCCTACACCCCGCGCGGTCCGGTACGGCCCAGTGACGTCTTCGCGCAGATGGGTGGCGACGAGGAGTTCTACGTCTCCTACTTCCAGCAGCCGGGGCGGGCCGAGGCGGAGGTGGCAGGCGATGTACGGGGCTGGCTCGCCGGGTTCTACGCCGCGCTGTCCGCCGACACCATGCCCGCGCCCGGCGCTCCCGACCCGCACTTCGTCGGCAAGGGCGGGACGCTGCGGGAGCGGTTCCCCGCCGGCAGGCTGCCCGGCTGGCTCAGTGAGCGCGACCTCGACGTCTACGCCGCCGAGTTCGAACGGACCGGCCTGACCGGGGCGCTCAACCGCTACCGGAACATGGACCGCGACTGGCAGGACCTCGCCGCCTTCGAGGGCGCCCCGCTCACCCAGCCCTCACTGTTCATCGGCGGCGGCATGGACGCTTCCACGACGTGGCTGGCCGACGCCATCGAGGCGTATCCGGTCACGCTGCCGGGGCTGCTCTCCAGCCATGTCCTCGACGGCTGCGGTCACTGGATCCAGCAGGAACGGCCCGACGAGGTCAACCGGATCCTGTGCGACTGGCTCGCTACCCTTCCTGACTGAGGTCCGCGCTCACGCCGGGCGGCGGTGTCCGGCTACAGGGTCAGTCCCCGCTCCAGCACCGTCAGAGCCCGGTCGACCATCTCCAGCAGATCGCCCTCCTGGCTCTGGTCGCCCCACAGCACCTGGTGGAGTCCACCCATGACCGCGCCGACGACGACGCGGAGTTCGAGGTCGTCCTGCGGCCGGCCGGTGCGCTCGGCCAGCACCTCGCAGGAGCCCGCGACCATCTCGTCCTGCTTCT
>NZ_PQSS01000154.1 GCF_002920535.1 Streptomyces sp. Ru71
GTGACCCGGTGCAGCACGCCCCGCGCATGGTCGAGCGGCCCCGGCAGCGCGACGCCCACCCCGAGCACCGAGCCCGCCGGCACGGCGGCGGTCAGCGGACGTATGGCCCGCTCCACGGCGTCCAGCACCGCCTCCGCCCCGGCCCCGAGGTCGAGCGGCGCCCGCCGCTGCCCGACGACCGCGCCGGTGAGGTCCACCAGCACCGCCCGCAGCTCGTCGCGGTCCAGGTGCACCCCCACGGCGTGCCCGGCGTCCGGCACCAGCCGCAGCACCGTGCGCGGCTTGCCGCCGGTGGACGCGCGCCGCCCGGCCTCGGTGGCCAGGCCCTGCTCGCGCAGCCGGGCGGTGATCTTGCTGACGGCCTGCGGGGTCAGCCCGGTGCGCTCGGCGAGTTCCAGCCGGCTGATCCCCTCCTCGCCGGCCGTGCGCAGCAGGTCGAGCACCAGCGCGGTGTTGTGGCTGCGCAGCCCCAGCAGGTTGACGCCACCCCTGGTGGCACCGCCGTCACCCTTGATCGCACCGTTCGTACCGCTCACAGCCCCCATTCTCCCCGCCGCTTGCACTTTGGCAACAGCGTTGCGAAAGTGGGTGGCATGACAGGTACGACAGGCACCCCCCTCCCCGAGGAGCCCCTGCGCGACGAGGCCCCCCTCCGCGTGGGTCTCATCGGCTACGGCCTCGCGGGCTCCGTCTTCCACGCCCCGCTGATCGCCACCACCGAGGGCCTGGCCCTCGACACGGTGGTGACGTCCAACCCCGAGCGGCAGGAGCAGGCCCGCACCGAGCACCCCGGTGTGCGCATCGTGGCCGGCGCGGACGAACTGCTGGAGCGGGCCGGCGAGCTCGACCTGGTCGTCATCGCCTCCCCGAACAAGACCCACGTCCCGCTCGCCACCGCCGCCCTCAAGGCCGGCCTGCCGGTCGTCGTCGACAAGCCGATCGCCGGCACCGCGGCCGAGGCGCGCGAGCTGGCGGCGCTCGCCGAGGAGCGGGGCCTGCTGCTGTCGGTCTTCCAGAACCGCCGCTGGGACAACGACTTCCTCACCCTGCGCAAGCTGATCGACGAGGGCGCCCTGGGCGACGTCTGGCGCTTCGAGTCCCGCTTCGAACGGTGGCGGCCGCAGCCCAAGGGCGGCTGGCGGGAGTCCGGCGACCCGGCGGAGATCGGGGGTCTGCTGTACGACCTCGGCAGCCACGTCGTCGACCAGGCGCTGGTGCTGTTCGGACCGGTCACGCAGGTGTACGCCGAGTCGGTGGTGCGGCGCGCGGGCGCCGAGGCCGACGACGACACGTTCCTCGCGCTGACGCACGCGGGCGGGGTCCGCTCCCACCTGTACGTCTCCTCCACCGCCGCCCAGCTCGGCCCGCGCTTCCGCGTGCTCGGCTCGCGGGCCGGCTACGTCAAGCACGGCCTGGACCCGCAGGAGGCGGCGCTGCGCGAGGGCCGCCGCCCGGGCCCCGGCTGGGGCGAGGAGCCGAGGGAGCTGTGGGGCCGCGTGGGCGCCGGGGAGTCCCCCGTGACCGGCGGCGGCACCGCCGAACCCACCCTGCCCGGCGACTACCCGGCCTACTATGCGGCCGTGGCGAAGGCCCTCACCGGCGCCGGCCCCAACCCGGTGACCGCGCTGGAGGCGGCCGACGCCCTCGACGTACTGGAAGCGGCCCGCGTCTCGGCCCGCGACGGTGTGGTGGTGACCCTGCGATGAGCGAACTGACCCCGAAGTTCACCCCCGAACTCACCCCGGGCATCGAGGAGCTGGAGGCCCAGGAACGCCGCCTGGTCTTCCGCCAGTTCACCCACGACGACGCGTGGGCGCTCGGCTCGCTGCTCGTCGAGCTGGCCCGCGAGCGGCAGGCGCCCGTCGCCATCGACATCCACCGGGCCGGACAGCAGCTCTTCCACGCCGCCCTGCCCGGGTCCACGCCCGACAACGACGCCTGGATCGCCCGCAAGCGCCGGGTCGTCGAACGCTACGGCAGCGCCTCCTACCTGGTCGGCGCCCGCTTCCGGGCCAAGGGCACCACCTTCGAGGAGTCCTCCCGCCTCGACCCCGACGTGTACGCGGCCCACGGCGGCTCCTTCCCGATCAACGTCGAGGGCGTCGGCGTGATCGGCGCGGTCACCGTCTCCGGACTGCCGCAACTGCAGGACCACCGGCTCGTGGTGGAGGCGCTGGAGCAGTTCCTGAAGATCTGACGTGCGCCGGGATTAACCCGGGGATCCCTCCGGTTGGGATGGCCGTAGACGTGATGATCACGGAACCCGCCCGGAGGGACCCATGAGCGCAGTCAAGGACAGGATCGGCCGGTACGGCATCTGGAGCGCGGCCCTGCGTGCGGAGGACCCCGCCGGGCGAGGTGAACGGGGCGAGGCCGCCGCCGAGTTGGAGGCCCTCGGGTACGGCGCCCTGTGGCTCGGCAGCAGCCCCTCGGCGGACCACGCCGAGCCCCTCCTGGAGGCGACCGAGCGCATCACCGTCGGCACCAGCATCCAGAGCATCTGGCAGCACACGGCCGCCGACACCGCGGTCCGCTTCGCCGAGCTGGAGCGGGACCACGCCGGGCGCTTCGTCCTCGGCCTGGGCGTCAGCCACGCCAAGCTCGCCTCGCAGTACCGCCGGCCCTACTCGGCCCTGGTCGCCTACCTCGACGAACTCGACGCGGCCGGCGTACCCGCCGAGCGCCGTGTCCTCGCCGCGCTCGGCCCGAAGAACCTGGAGCTGTCCCGGGACCGCGCCGCCGGTGCCGTCCCGTACCTGGTCACGCCCGAGCACACCGCCGAGGCCCGCGAGATCCTGGGCGCCGCCCCGCTGCTGGCCCCGGAGCTGAAGGTCGTCCTGGAGACCGACCCGGCCCGCGCCCGCGAACTGGCCCGCGGCGCCCTCGCCCTCTACCTGGGCCTGCCCAACTACACCAACACCTTCCTGCGGCTCGGCTTCACCGAGGACGACCTGGCGGACGGCGGCAGCGACCGCCTGGTCGACGCGGTGTTCGCATGGGGCGACGAGAACCGCATCCGCGAACGCATCGACACCTACATCAAGGCAGGCGCCGACCACGTGGCCCTCCAGGTGGTGACGGCAGGCCCGAGGGAGAACCTGCCGAGGCAGGAGTGGAGGAGGCTGGCTGCTCTACTGGGGTGAGCTGACTGACCTGAAGGGGCGCGGGGCTGCATTCGATATGCGGCTCCGCCGCGTGGGCGCGAGCAACCACGACAAACCCGCAGCCGCCAGACGATCAGCAACCCCCCACCCCTTCAGGCGTCTTTCAACTCCTGCCGCTGCCGCCCGAGCCCCTCGACCTCCAGCTCCACCACATCCCCGGAACGAAGGTACGGCTTGGGCTCAGGCTGCCCCATGGCCACCCCCGCAGGCGTCCCCGTGTTGATGACGTCCCCGGGGTACAGCGTCATGAACTGGCTGACGTACCGCACGACCTCGCCCACCGGGAAGATCTGGTCGGCCGTCGACCCGTCCTGCTTCAGCTCCCCGTTGACCCACAGTTTCAGGGAGAGGTTCTGCGGGTCGGGCACCTCGTCGGCCGTCACCAGCCACGGCCCGAGCGGGTTGAACGTCTCGCAGTTCTTGCCCTTGTCCCAGGTCCCGCCCCGCTCGATCTGGAACTCCCGCTCGGACACGTCGTGCGCGACCGTGTACCCGGCGACATGCGCGAGCCCCTCCTCGGCCGACCCGAGGTAGCGGGCCGTACGCCCGATGACGACCGCCAGCTCGACCTCCCAGTCGGTCTTGACCGAGCCGCGCGGCACGAGCACCGTGTCGTTGGGCCCGACGACCGTGTCCGGCGCCTTGAAGAAGACGACCGGCTCGGCGGGCGGCTCGGCGCCGGTCTCGCGGGCGTGGTCGTGGTAGTTCAGCCCGATGCACACGATCTTGCCGATGCGGCCCAGCGGCGGCCCGATGCGCAGCCCGGCCGCGTCGAGCGCGGGCAGCTCGCCGGCCTCCGCGGCGGCTCGGATCCGGCCGAGGGCGGCGTCGTCGGCGAGCAGCGCGCCGTCGACGTCCTCGACGAGACCCGACAGGTCCCGCAGGGTCCCGTCGGCGTCGAGCAGCGCCGGGCGCTCGGCCCCCGCCGTTCCGACTCGCAGCAGCTTCATATGGGTCACCATCTCCCTCGATCGCGGGCGCCCGGCCGATGGGTGCCGCCGGGTGCGGCCGAGGCGCGGCAGCCATCGTCAGGACTGGTCGATCCTCC
>NZ_PQSS01000155.1 GCF_002920535.1 Streptomyces sp. Ru71
GGTCATCCTCACGACCGTGACGAGCGTGATGTTCGCAGCCGCCGTCGGTCTCACGCACGACGTGTTCGCCCGCCCCGGCGGACCGCACGCGAGCAGCCGGCAGGTGCGGGTCCTGCGTCTGGCCATCGTCGCCCTGGGCGCCCTGGGTCTGACACTGTCCGCGGCCGCTCACCGGTATTCGGTCGAGTTCCTGGCCATCTTCGCGATGAGCGTCGCGGCGACGTGTGTGGCCCCGGTGCTCGTCTACTCCTTCTTCTGGCCGGGGTTCAATCGCGCAGGGCTGCTGTGGTGCGTCTACGGCGGGCTGCTCCTGTGCTTCGTCCTCACGCTGTTCTCCCCCACCGTGTCCGGTTCCGCGTACGCGCTGATCCCGGGGGCGGGTTTCGACTGGTACCCGTTCCGCACCCCGGGCCTGATATCCGTCCCGGTGGCGTTCCTGCTCGGGTGGCTCGGCAGCAGGAACCCGGGCGGCAGCTCCGGTCCTGCCGAGACCCTGGCGGGGCAGGGCGTCAGGCCGCCGCGACCAGCCGCATGGCCGCGGCGTTCACCAGCTCCCGGTCGTCGGTGAGCCGGGCGGCCTCGCCCTGGGCGAGCTGGACGAGGATCATGCCCGTCCCGGCGGCGACCGGATACAGTGCGCGGGACGGCACCCCGGTCCGGGAGGGGAAACGTGACCGACACCAGCAGCACCCGGCCCGCAGAGGGCGAAGCGCAAGCGCCGCGGCCGAGCCGGCTGCTCCGCCTGATGCGCTACCTCCCCATGATCGCCCCCGTCCTGCTGTGGGCCGTGCCCTGCGGGGTGCTGCTCCACACCGGCCAGCACTGGCCGCTGCCCGTCGCCCTGGCCGGCACCGCCCTGTTCGTCCTCGGCCTCATCTCCATGCCGCTGGCGATGGTGCGCGGCCACGGCCGGCGCCAGCAGGACCGGGCGGCGGTCATCGGTGACACCCTGCTGGGGACGAGCTGGGTGCTGTTCACCTGGTCCGTTCTGCTGGGCGTCTTCCTGAGGCTCGCCCTGACCCTGGCCGGCGTCGGCGAGGGCCAGGACCGCGCCCGCATCGTCACCTGGGCCGTCCTCGGTATCACCGCCGTACTGCTCGCCTGGGGGTACGCCGAGGCCCGCCGCGTGCCCCGGGTGCGCCGGCTCGACGTGCAGCTCCCGCGACTGGGTGCCGGACTGGACGGCCTCCGCGTCGTCCTCATCACCGACACCCACTACGGCCCGCTCGATCGCGCCCGCTGGTCGGCACGGGTGTGCGAGACGGTGAACACCCTGGAAGCCGACCTGGTCTGCCACACCGGCGACATCGCGGACGGCACGGCCGAACGCCGCCGCGCCCAGGCCGTGCCGCTCGGCACCGTGCGGGCCACCCATGCCCGGGTGTACGTCACCGGCAACCACGAGTACTACAGCGAGGCCCAGGGCTGGGTCGACCTGATGGACGAGCTGGGCTGGGAGCCGCTGCGCAACCGCCACCTGCTGCTCGAACGCGGAGGCGACACCCTCGTGGTCGCCGGGGTGGACGACGTCACCGCCGAGTCCTCCGGCCTGGCGGGCCACCGCGCCCACCTCGTCGGAGCCCTCAACGGCACCGACCCCGACCTGCCCGTCCTGCTCCTGGCACACCAGCCCAAGTTCGTCGACCGGGCAGCAGCAGCCGGCATCGACCTCCAGCTCTCCGGCCACACCCACGGCGGCCAGATCTGGCCCTTCCACCACCTGGTCCGCCTCGACCAGCCCGCCCTCGCCGGCCTCACCCACCACGGCCCCCGCACCCTCCTCTACACCAGCCGCGGCACCGGCTTCTGGGGCCCACCGTTCCGCGTCTTCGCCCCCAGCGAGATCACCCTGCTCGTGCTCCGCTCCTCACACCTGCCCACGTAGCCGCGTCACCGGGCGGGCCCACACATCCGTCCAGCGGCGTCCACGAGCCGAGAAGCGCGACGTCGACAGACAACCAGGCTCGTCTCGTTCGCTAGCCGCGACCCACCAACATGACCATGTCGAGCGCGACATACTCGTCAGCGGCAGTCAGCGATTGCTTCGAGGGGCATGTTCCGTAACCGGTGCTCAGATCGCATCCTGGGCGCTGTGCCGACGACTGGATGCACCCGGACCGGATCGTCGGGCTGCACCTGACGGCCGGCGGTCGCGCAGCGTGACCCGGAAGGGTGGGGGGAATGCCCGTTTCTCTGATTCTCAACGAGAGTCTGATCGCCCGCAGCCGGGTGGCCGAACTGCCCGATCTGCCGCCCTCGGTGGCGATCGTCTACCCGGTGCGGGACGGCTCCTTCGAGGTGGAGACCGTCCGCCGGCCCGGCCGGCCATGGTTCGGCAAGAACCGCGCCTGTTACGTCGTCGACCTCAGCGATCACCGGCGCCGAGCAGTGGTCACCAAGACCCCGCTGACCTCCATCGACGGTGAGCACCGGTTCCAGGCCGTGATCGACGTCGGCTTCCGGGTGCACGATCCGGCGATGGTGGTGGCCAGGAACGTACGGGACGCTCTCCCGGTCGTCTACGGCCATCTCTCCGGCCTGCTCCGGCAGCGGTCCGCGCAGTTCGCCGTCACCGAGGCCATGGCGGCGGAACAGGCGGTCAACCAGGAGCTGGCTCGGGAGATCCGGCTGCCCGAGGGCATCACCATCTACTACTGCGAGGTTCGGATGGAGCCCGACGAGGCTGCCGTCCGGCACCTACAGGAACGGAACGATGCGCGTCCACGCCCCATATCGGGCGAGAAGACCCACTCCGAAATGCTCAGCGAGGCGGCCGCCCTCGGGCGCGCGGAGGCGGAGGAGAGCGTCGCCAGGGCGAGCACACGGCTCGACTGGGAGAGTTTGATCCAGCGGTACCTGGTCCTTCGTCCCGAGGAGGCCGGACCTGTCCTCCAACTGCTGGCGCAGATCAGACAGAGCAGGGCCGCCCCGCACGAGAGTCAGAGCCGGCGCTACGCCGAGATGGTCAAATACCTCGTCGAGCGTGGCGTTGTGCGCGAGGCCGACCTGCCCGCCCTCCGACAGGGCGTCATCGATTTCAGCGGCGGGTCGTTCCACGGCCCTGTCGTGGGCCAGCGCGTTGAGTACCCGGAGCGGCATCGGCTGCGAGCAGAACTCGCGGAGCAGGCGTCACCCGGTCGCGAGGTACCGCTGCAGGTCCAAGTCACCTGCGGTAGCGGTGGTGGCCAGGAAGGTGTGGCTCTACGGGCGTTCCAGCCACCCGCAGACGGGGACCGGCTGTTGATCACAGTGCACGCACCGGGACTCCTGGCGCTGGGTGACTTGCAGCAGGAGCTGTGGGTCAAGCCGGGCCGGGACTCCGATGTGCTGCGCTTTGGTCTGCGTGCCGACCGACCGGGGCTGCATGCGGTCACGGTACGCGCGTTCAAAGGAGGGTCGTTCCTCGGGGAATTACGCGTGCAGATCTCGGTGCAGCAGGACGTGCCCTCGCGTGACGGCTCGCCTCGTACGGCACCGCTGGACTCACTCGCCTTCGACCCGGGCGAGGTGACGCTGCAGGTGGTCAGAGCCGCCGACGGTTACAGCTTCCAGCTCCTCAGCGAGACCAGCTACGCCCCGGCGTTCCAGCTCAAGGCCGGCGACCCCCGGCAGGCCACGGAGAACATCTACCGGGAACTGCGCAGGATCGCTGCGGCGGCCGGCGTAGGGACGGATGCCCGGCACGTGCGCAGACGTCTGCAGAACCTCGGCGTCGCCCTGTGGCGGGCAGCCGTACCCGACGCGGTGCGCGGACAGTTCTGGCGGGAGAGCGACAAGATTCGCACGTTCACGGTGCTGGGCGAGCACGACGTGGTGCCGTGGGAATTGCTGTACCCGCTCGACGGGCCACAGCAGGGTGACGGCTTCCTCGCCGAATGGCTTCCCGTGGTACGTCGCGTCCACGGCCAGGAGCGGGTACGACAACTCCTGCTGCCCCAGGCCACCTTCGTCGTGCCACCCGGATCGCCGCCCGAAGCGGAACTGGAAGTCACGGCTCTGCGCGCCCGGTTCCTCCCCGCGATGGAT
>NZ_PQSS01000156.1 GCF_002920535.1 Streptomyces sp. Ru71
CACATGCGGGTCCTGCGGCTCCTGCAGGGCGCGTTTGACCGTGGCGGGCGCGTTCGGGTGGCCCATCAGGGTCTCGGTGGACGCCTGGAACGACAGCGCCATCAGCTCGGTGCGCCGGTCACCGGCGCGCGCGGCCAGCTCCGCCGCGTGCGCGGCCTCCTGCCGGGCCTCGGCGAAGTCCCCCTCGACGACCAGAGCGCGCCAGGCCAGCTGGTAGTGGACCAGGGCGAGCAGCCGCGGGTCGTCGCCGGCGTCGGCCAGCGCCTGCGGGAAGACGGCGTCCACGTCGCCGAGGGCCTGCCCGGCCGCCTCGATCACCACCATCCAGGCCCGCACCCGCTCCGCCGGCACGGTGGCCCGGGTCAGCACCTCGCGGGCGATGTCCCGGGCGAGGTCGACCTCGCCGGCCGTGATCGCGTCCTCCGCGGCCTGCAGCCGGCGCTCGTCCGGCGCTGGCCGGCCGTCGGCGGGGGTGTGCCGGGCGGCGAGCAGTCCGAGCGAGGCGGCCACCGAGGGCGCCCCGCGGTCCCGGGCGAGCGCGGCGGCGTCCGCGAGCGAGGCGGCGACGTCCGGGTCGGTGCCGATGGTGGCCAGCGCCAGGTGCCGGGCCCGCTCGATCGGGTCGGAGGCGGCCGTGGACAGCGCGGCGTGCGCCGCGCGCCGCTCGTGCGCGGGCGCCTCCGCGTACAGCGCGGCCGAGATCAGCGGGTGCGCGAAGCGTACGGCGGGCGCCTCCGGCTCGGTGGCCAGCAGACCCAGCTCGGCGGCCTGGGCGCACTCGGCCTCGGCGTTGTCCCGGCCGGCCGCGTGCAGCAGCGCCGGGGTGGGCGGGCGCCGGCGCTGGCCACCGAGCAGGGTGCGGCGGGCCTCGTCGGACAGCAGGTCCAGACGGCTGAGCACCAGGGCGCGCAGCGAGGTGGGCACCGGCAGCGGCTCGCCCGGCCGGGGCGGGTGGGGTTCTCGGGCCAGCGCGCGGCCCAGCTCCAGCGCGAAGAGCGGGTTGCCGCCGCTGGTGCGGTGGATGTCGCGGACCGTGGAGCGGGGCAGGCCGGTGTAGCCGCGGTGGTCGAGCAGCGTGGAGACCTGGGCGCGGGTGAGCGCGCCGAGCCGGACGGCGAGCGTGTCGGGCGGGCAGGCGCGCAGGTAGCGGTCGTACTCCTGCGCCTCGGTGCGCACCGCGCACAGCATCCGCACCGGGGTGTCGCCGAGGCGCCGGGCGGCGAAGCCGAGCAGTTCGGCGCTGGCCGAGTCCAGCCACTGGAAGTCGTCGGCGACGACCAGGACGGGGCCGTCGGCGGCGAGCGCGCGCAGCGCGGACAGCACGGCCAGGCGCAGCGCGAGGCCGTCGCGCTGGAGGGTGGACTCGCCGCGTCCGGTGAGCGCGGACTCCAGGGCGGTGCGCTGGGCGCCGGGCAGTTTGTCGGCGATCCGGTCGAGGACCAGGCCGAAGAGGTCGGCGAGGGCGAGGAAGGGGAGATGGGATTCGGACTCGGTGGCCGAGCAGCGCAACACGGTGCCCGCTTGGAAGGAGTTTTCCGCTGCCAATGCCCGCAGCACGGTCGACTTTCCTATTCCCGCCGGACCGTGCAGCAGCACGCTGCCGCCGGAGGTGAGCCGCTCACGGGCCGTCGTGACCAGCTCGTCCCGGCCGATGACCAGGTCGGGGCGGCATCGGGCAGGCTCCTGGAAGTCCCGTCGCACGGTTACCGCTCCCCTCCGTGTGTCGTGTTCGGGCCAAATTCTAGGCAACCGCGCAGGAAATTCGGACGGACGATGTCGTGAGGGATATAACAACACCCTTGCGCAACGAAAAATTCACGACCACGTCCCGGTGAATGACAACGCTGCCGAGGCGCCGGACGCCTCCTGCCGACTCCAGTGTCCGCGATGACCGGGCGGTACGAGGGGGAGCACCCCGGACGGCCGGGGCGGGGGGACGGCTCCGGCGTGGGGGCGGTGGGCCGGGGTGGCCGGCCGGGGGTGGTCACCGGGCGCCTACGGCAACAGCCCGGCTCGGCGGGCCGCTGTGACCGCCTCGCCTCTCGTATGGGCGCCCAGCTTGCGCATCGCCGAGCGCAGATAGGCCTTCACCGTCTCCGGGCGCAGGCCGAGGCGGTCGGCGGTCGCCGCGTTGGTCGCGCCCGCCGCCACACAGGACAGCACGTCCAGCTCACGGGGTGCGAGGCTCACCGCCGGCGTCGCCGGCACCGGGGCGAGCAGTCCGCACGCCGCCAGCAGCTCCGCCCGCAGCGCCGGGTCGCTGATACGCGGGGCCAGCGCGCGCAGCGCCGCGTGCGCTTCCCGCACCTGCTCCCACGCCCCCGGCCGGCTCGCGGACGCCGGACCGGCCCCCGTCGGCACCTCACGCGTCTCCTCGCGCCCCGCCAGCGCCTGCTGCAGCAGGTCGCGCGCCTCGTCGCGCACCACCAGCGCCTGCTCCACGTCCCGCGCCGCCGCCACGGCCGCGCTCAGCGTGCGGTCGCCCAGCGGCTGGGCGGTGCGCAGGGCGCCGTAGAGCACTCCGCGCACCCGGCGCCGTACCACCACCGGCACCGCGAGCACCGAGCGCAGGCCCTCCTCGGCGACGGGGGCGTCGTACTCGTGGCTGATCTGCCGCGACGAGGAGTAGTCCGCGACGGCGCAGGGCCGGGCCAGCGCGACCGCCTTGCCGCCGAGCCCGTTGCCGGACGTCACCGCGAGGGAGCGCAGCGCGAACGTGTCGTTGCCGCTCAGCTCACTGATCCGGATGTGGCGGTGCCCGGCGTCCACCAGCCCGCCGAAGGCCACCGGCACCCCGGTCGTGCGGCGCAGCCGTGCCAGCGCACCCCGAATCTCCATCACCCCGGACGCGTCCGCTGTCACCTGCTCGACCCCTCACTGCGGCTCATCTGCGGCCCCTACCCCCGTTCGGGGGTAGTGAGACCTGCATCACGGATTACACGATGTACCTCAGCCGCCCGGCAATGGTCCGGTGACGAGGAGGACAGATGACGACGGCGACGGACGACTTCCGCAGGGCCCGGGACTTCCTGCTGGAGCACCGCGAGGACTACGCGGGCGCCTACGAGGGTTTCCGCTGGCCCCGGCCCGAGTACTTCAACTGGGCGCTCGACTGGTTCGACGTCGTCGCGGACGGCAACGACCGCACCGCGCTGCACATCGTCGAGGAGGACGGCACCGAGACCAGGCTGTCCTTCGCCGAGCTGTCCGACCGCTCCGACCGCGTCGCGAACTGGCTGCGCGACAGGGGCGTGGCCGCCGAGGACCGCGTTCTGGTCATGCTCGGCAACCAGGCCGAGCTGTGGGAGACGGCGCTGGCCGCGATGAAGCTGCGCGCCGTCGTCATCCCCGCCACCCCGCTGCTCGGCCCCGCCGACCTGCGCGACCGCGTGGAGCGGGGCCGGGTCAAGCACGTCATCGTGCGCGCGGCCGACACCGAGAAGTTCGACGACGTGCCCGGCACCTACACCCGGATCAGCGTCGGCGGCCTGCCCACCGAGGGCTGGGAGCCGTACGAGGACGGCTACGCGGCGCCCGCCGGGTTCGTCCCGGACGGCCCGACCCGCGCCGACGACCCGCTGATGCTGTACTTCACCTCCGGCACCACCGCCCGCCCCAAGCTGGTCGAGCACACCCACACCTCGTACCCGATCGGGCACCTGGCGACGATGTACTGGATCGGCCTCAAGCCGGGCGACGTGCATCTGAACATCTCCTCGCCCGGCTGGGCCAAGCACGCCTGGTCCAACCTGTTCGCCCCGTGGAACGCCGAGGCGACCGTGTTCATCCACAACTACACGCGCTTCGACGCCGCCCGTCTGATGTCCGAGATGGACCGGGCCGGCGTCACCACCTTCTGCGCCCCGCCGACCGTGTGGCGCATGCTCATCCAGGCCGACCTCTCCCAGCTGGCCACCCCGCCCCGCGAGGTCGTCGCCGCGGGCG
>NZ_PQSS01000157.1 GCF_002920535.1 Streptomyces sp. Ru71
ACTCCGCGACCGGTTCGGCCGACGACGTCGTACAGGCGCTCGCACGGGCCCTTGGCAAGCTTGCGGCCGCACTCGAGCACCACCACCACCACCACTGAGATCCGGCTGCTAACAAAGCCCGAAAGGAAGCTGAGTTGGCTGCTGCCACCGCTGAGCAATAACTAGCATAACCCCTTGGGGCCTCTAAACGGGTCTTGAGGGGTTTTTTGCTGAAAGGAGGAACTATATCCGGATTGGCGAATGGGACGCGCCCTGTAGCGGCGCATTAAGCGCGGCGGGTGTGGTGGTTACGCGCAGCGTGACCGCTACACTTGCCAGCGCCCTAGCGCCCGCTCCTTTCGCTTTCTTCCCTTCCTTTCTCGCCACGTTCGCCGGCTTTCCCCGTCAAGCTCTAAATCGGGGGCTCCCTTTAGGGTTCCGATTTAGTGCTTTACGGCACCTCGACCCCAAAAAACTTGATTAGGGTGATGGTTCACGTAGTGGGCCATCGCCCTGATAGACGGTTTTTCGCCCTTTGACGTTGGAGTCCACGTTCTTTAATAGTGGACTCTTGTTCCAAACTGGAACAACACTCAACCCTATCTCGGTCTATTCTTTTGATTTATAAGGGATTTTGCCGATTTCGGCCTATTGGTTAAAAAATGAGCTGATTTAACAAAAATTTAACGCGAATTTTAACAAAATATTAACGCTTACAATTTAGGTGGCACTTTTCGGGGAAATGTGCGCGGAACCCCTATTTGTTTATTTTTCTAAATACATTCAAATATGTATCCGCTCATGAATTAATTCTTAGAAAAACTCATCGAGCATCAAATGAAACTGCAATTTATTCATATCAGGATTATCAATACCATATTTTTGAAAAAGCCGTTTCTGTAATGAAGGAGAAAACTCACCGAGGCAGTTCCATAGGATGGCAAGATCCTGGTATCGGTCTGCGATTCCGACTCGTCCAACATCAATACAACCTATTAATTTCCCCTCGTCAAAAATAAGGTTATCAAGTGAGAAATCACCATGAGTGACGACTGAATCCGGTGAGAATGGCAAAAGTTTATGCATTTCTTTCCAGACTTGTTCAACAGGCCAGCCATTACGCTCGTCATCAAAATCACTCGCATCAACCAAACCGTTATTCATTCGTGATTGCGCCTGAGCGAGACGAAATACGCGATCGCTGTTAAAAGGACAATTACAAACAGGAATCGAATGCAACCGGCGCAGGAACACTGCCAGCGCATCAACAATATTTTCACCTGAATCAGGATATTCTTCTAATACCTGGAATGCTGTTTTCCCGGGGATCGCAGTGGTGAGTAACCATGCATCATCAGGAGTACGGATAAAATGCTTGATGGTCGGAAGAGGCATAAATTCCGTCAGCCAGTTTAGTCTGACCATCTCATCTGTAACATCATTGGCAACGCTACCTTTGCCATGTTTCAGAAACAACTCTGGCGCATCGGGCTTCCCATACAATCGATAGATTGTCGCACCTGATTGCCCGACATTATCGCGAGCCCATTTATACCCATATAAATCAGCATCCATGTTGGAATTTAATCGCGGCCTAGAGCAAGACGTTTCCCGTTGAATATGGCTCATAACACCCCTTGTATTACTGTTTATGTAAGCAGACAGTTTTATTGTTCATGACCAAAATCCCTTAACGTGAGTTTTCGTTCCACTGAGCGTCAGACCCCGTAGAAAAGATCAAAGGATCTTCTTGAGATCCTTTTTTTCTGCGCGTAATCTGCTGCTTGCAAACAAAAAACCACCGCTACCAGCGGTGGTTTGTTTGCCGGATCAAGAGCTACCAACTCTTTTTCCGAAGGTAACTGGCTTCAGCAGAGCGCAGATACCAAATACTGTCCTTCTAGTGTAGCCGTAGTTAGGCCACCACTTCAAGAACTCTGTAGCACCGCCTACATACCTCGCTCTGCTAATCCTGTTACCAGTGGCTGCTGCCAGTGGCGATAAGTCGTGTCTTACCGGGTTGGACTCAAGACGATAGTTACCGGATAAGGCGCAGCGGTCGGGCTGAACGGGGGGTTCGTGCACACAGCCCAGCTTGGAGCGAACGACCTACACCGAACTGAGATACCTACAGCGTGAGCTATGAGAAAGCGCCACGCTTCCCGAAGGGAGAAAGGCGGACAGGTATCCGGTAAGCGGCAGGGTCGGAACAGGAGAGCGCACGAGGGAGCTTCCAGGGGGAAACGCCTGGTATCTTTATAGTCCTGTCGGGTTTCGCCACCTCTGACTTGAGCGTCGATTTTTGTGATGCTCGTCAGGGGGGCGGAGCCTATGGAAAAACGCCAGCAACGCGGCCTTTTTACGGTTCCTGGCCTTTTGCTGGCCTTTTGCTCACATGTTCTTTCCTGCGTTATCCCCTGATTCTGTGGATAACCGTATTACCGCCTTTGAGTGAGCTGATACCGCTCGCCGCAGCCGAACGACCGAGCGCAGCGAGTCAGTGAGCGAGGAAGCGGAAGAGCGCCTGATGCGGTATTTTCTCCTTACGCATCTGTGCGGTATTTCACACCGCAATGGTGCACTCTCAGTACAATCTGCTCTGATGCCGCATAGTTAAGCCAGTATACACTCCGCTATCGCTACGTGACTGGGTCATGGCTGCGCCCCGACACCCGCCAACACCCGCTGACGCGCCCTGACGGGCTTGTCTGCTCCCGGCATCCGCTTACAGACAAGCTGTGACCGTCTCCGGGAGCTGCATGTGTCAGAGGTTTTCACCGTCATCACCGAAACGCGCGAGGCAGCTGCGGTAAAGCTCATCAGCGTGGTCGTGAAGCGATTCACAGATGTCTGCCTGTTCATCCGCGTCCAGCTCGTTGAGTTTCTCCAGAAGCGTTAATGTCTGGCTTCTGATAAAGCGGGCCATGTTAAGGGCGGTTTTTTCCTGTTTGGTCACTGATGCCTCCGTGTAAGGGGGATTTCTGTTCATGGGGGTAATGATACCGATGAAACGAGAGAGGATGCTCACGATACGGGTTACTGATGATGAACATGCCCGGTTACTGGAACGTTGTGAGGGTAAACAACTGGCGGTATGGATGCGGCGGGACCAGAGAAAAATCACTCAGGGTCAATGCCAGCGCTTCGTTAATACAGATGTAGGTGTTCCACAGGGTAGCCAGCAGCATCCTGCGATGCAGATCCGGAACATAATGGTGCAGGGCGCTGACTTCCGCGTTTCCAGACTTTACGAAACACGGAAACCGAAGACCATTCATGTTGTTGCTCAGGTCGCAGACGTTTTGCAGCAGCAGTCGCTTCACGTTCGCTCGCGTATCGGTGATTCATTCTGCTAACCAGTAAGGCAACCCCGCCAGCCTAGCCGGGTCCTCAACGACAGGAGCACGATCATGCGCACCCGTGG
>NZ_PQSS01000158.1 GCF_002920535.1 Streptomyces sp. Ru71
CGGGCACGCTGTTGGGTATCTGAGGGTGCGGTTAACCCCTCAGTTGCCGGCCCCAGTGCACTCGAACCGTAAGGGTTCGGGGTGATGGGTGGCTGGTCGTTGTTTGAGAACTGCACAGTGGACGCGAGCATCTGTGGCCAAGTTTTTAAGGGCGCACGGTGGATGCCTTGGCACCAGGAACCGATGAAGGACGTGGGAGGCCGCGATAGTCCCCGGGGAGTCGTCAACCAGGCTTTGATCCGGGGGTTTCCGAATGGGGAAACCCGGCAGTCGTCATGGGCTGTCACCCACTGCTGAACACATAGGCAGTGTGGAGGGAACGCGGGGAAGTGAAACATCTCAGTACCCGCAGGAAGAGAAAACAACCGTGATTCCGGGAGTAGTGGCGAGCGAAACCGGATGAGGCCAAACCGTATGCGTGTGAGACCCGGCAGGGGTTGCGCATGCGGGGTTGTGGGATCTCTCTTCTGTTGTCTGCCGGCAACAGGACGAGTCAGAAACCGTTGATGTAGGCGAAGGACATGCGAAAGGTCCGGCGTAGAGGGTAAGACCCCCGTAGTCGAAACGTCAGCGGCTCGTTTGAGAGACACCCAAGTAGCACGGGGCCCGAGAAATCCCGTGTGAATCTGGCGGGACCACCCGCTAAGCCTAAATATTCCCTGGTGACCGATAGCGGATAGTACCGTGAGGGAATGGTGAAAAGTACCCCGGGAGGGGAGTGAAATAGTACCTGAAACCGTGTGCCTACAAGCCGTGGGAGCGTCGGAAAACTTGCGGTGTTCTCGTGACTGCGTGCCTTTTGAAGAATGAGCCTGCGAGTTTGCGGTGTGTTGCGAGGTTAACCCGGGTGGGGAAGCCGTAGCGAAAGCGAGTCCGAATAGGGCGATTCAGTAGCACGCTCAAGACCCGAAGCGGAGTGATCTAGCCATGGGCAGGTTGAAGCGGAGGTAAGACTTCGTGGAGGACCGAACCCACCAGGGTTGAAAACCTGGGGGATGACCTGTGGTTAGGGGTGAAAGGCCAATCAAACTCCGTGATAGCTGGTTCTCCCCGAAATGCATTTAGGTGCAGCGTCGTGTGTTTCTTGCCGGAGGTAGAGCACTGGATAGGCGATGGGCCCTACCGGGTTACTGACCTTAGCCAAACTCCGAATGCCGGTAAGTGAGAGCGCGGCAGTGAGACTGTGGGGGATAAGCTCCATGGTCGAGAGGGAAACAGCCCAGAGCATCGACTAAGGCCCCTAAGCGTACGCTAAGTGGGAAAGGATGTGGAGTCGCAGAGACAACCAGGAGGTTGGCTTAGAAGCAGCCACCCTTGAAAGAGTGCGTAATAGCTCACTGGTCTAGTGATTCCGCGCCGACAATGTAGCGGGGCTCAAGCGTACCGCCGAAGTCGTGTCATTGCAGCATATAGCCCTAACGGGTGCTGTGATGGGTAGGGGAGCGTCGTCTGCCGGGTGAAGCGGCACTGGAAGGTAGTCGTGGACGGTTGACGAGTGAGAATGCAGGCATGAGTAGCGATACAAACGTGAGAAACGTTTGCGCCGATTGACTAAGGGTTCCTGGGTCAAGCTGATCTGCCCAGGGTAAGTCGGGACCTAAGGCGAGGCCGACAGGCGTAGTCGATGGATAACCGGTTGATATTCCGGTACCCGCTGTGAAGCGTCAAACATCGAATCCAGTGATGCTAAGGCCGTGAAGCCGCCCTGGAGCCTTCGGGCAAAGGGGAGTGGTGGAGCCGCTGAACCAAGTTGGTAGTAGGTGAGTGATGGGGTGACGCAGGAAGGTAGTCCATCCCGGGCGGTGGTTGTCCCGGGGTAAGGGTGTAGGCCGCAAGGTAGGCAAATCCGCCTTGCATACGGCTGAGACCTGATGCCGAGCCGATTGTGGTGAAGTGGATGATCCTATGCTGTCGAGAAAAGCCTCTAGCGAGTTTCATGGCGGCCCGTACCCTAAACCGACTCAGGTGGTCAGGTAGAGAATACCGAGGCGTTCGGGTGAACTATGGTTAAGGAACTCGGCAAAATGCCCCCGTAACTTCGGGAGAAGGGGGGCCACACCTGGTGATGGACTTTACGTCCTGAGCTGGGGGTGGCCGCAGAGACCAGCGAGAAGCGACTGTTTACTAAAAACACAGGTCCGTGCGAAGCCGTAAGGCGATGTATACGGACTGACGCCTGCCCGGTGCTGGAACGTTAAGGGGACCGGTTAGCTCCATTTCGGTGGGGCGAAGCTGAGAACTTAAGCGCCAGTAAACGGCGGTGGTAACTATAACCATCCTAAGGTAGCGAAATTCCTTGTCGGGTAAGTTCCGACCTGCACGAATGGCGTAACGACTTCTCGACTGTCTCAACCATAGGCCCGGTGAAATTGCACTACGAGTAAAGATGCTCGTTTCGCGCAGCAGGACGGAAAGACCCCGGGACCTTTACTACAGTTTGATATTGGTGTTCGGTTCGGCTTGTGTAGGATAGGTGGGAGACTGTGAAGCGGGCACGCCAGTGTTCGTGGAGTCGTCGTTGAAATACCACTCTGGTCGTGCTGGATGTCTAACCTGGGTCCGTGATCCGGATCAGGGACAGTGTCTGATGGGTAGTTTAACTGGGGCGGTTGCCTCCTAAAGGGTAACGGAGGCGCCCAAAGGTTCCCTCAGCCTGGTTGGCAATCAGGTGTTGAGTGTAAGTGCACAAGGGAGCTTGACTGTGAGACCGACGGGTCGAGCAGGGACGAAAGTCGGGACTAGTGATCCGGCGGTGGCTTGTGGAAGCGCCGTCGCTCAACGGATAAAAGGTACCCCGGGGATAACAGGCTGATCTTCCCCAAGAGTCCATATCGACGGGATGGTTTGGCACCTCGATGTCGGCTCGTCGCATCCTGGGGCTGGAGTCGGTCCCAAGGGTTGGGCTGTTCGCCCATTAAAGCGGTACGCGAGCTGGGTTTAGAACGTCGTGAGACAGTTCGGTCCCTATCCGCTGTGCGCGTAGGAGTCTTGAGAAGGGCTGTCCCTAGTACGAGAGGACCGGGACGGACGAACCTCTGGTGTGCCAGTTGTTCTGCCAAGGGCATGGCTGGTTGGCTACGTTCGGGAGGGATAACCGCTGAAAGCATCTAAGCGGGAAGCCTGCTTCGAGATGAGGACTCCCACCCACTTGATGGGGTAAGGCTCCCAGTAGACGACTGGGTTGATAGGCCGGATCTGGAAGCACGGTAACGTGTGGAGGTGACCGGTACTAATAGGCCGAGGGCTTGTCCTCAGTTGCTCGCGTCCACTGTGTT
>NZ_PQSS01000159.1 GCF_002920535.1 Streptomyces sp. Ru71
TTCGGCGCCGACCGGGAGGGCGCGCGGGAAGGCGCCCGGGAAGGCCGTCGCTGATCCGTTGAGCAGCCTCAGGATCGATCTCGCCTGGTTGTTGATGCTCGCCGAGCAGCAGACCCCGGGGGACCCGCAGGTCACCGACTGGGGGGCGCTGATCGCCGCCGTCGCCCGGCACCAGGCCGAGATCTTCGACGTCCCCGTCTACGACACCCCGCACGACCGCGCCGCGGCCCTGCTGCAGTTGCTCGTCCACGTGCCCGCGCTGGAGCGCTCCAACGCGCTGTTCGCCTCCGCCGTGGCCTACGCCTATCTGGTCGCGAGCGGCCTGAAGGTCGTCACCTCGCCCGAACAGGTGCGCGATCTGGCCCGGCTGGTCAAGAGCGGCGACGCCTCGGTGGACGACATCGCCCGCGAGCTGCGGCAGTGGAGCGCGTGAGGACCGCGGGTGGGGCGTGACGAACCCGGCGAACGACTACGCGGCGGGCTCTGGGGGCCGCCAGGCGGTGCCCAGCACGCAGTAGGAGGTGGGCAGCCGAGGACCGTTCTCCGGCATCAGCATCCGCCGGTACGGTCCGAGGACGAAGCCGGCCGCGCGCAGGGCTGCCACCGGGTCCCGTGAGAGGTGGCAGCCACCGTTCAGCGCCGGCCACACCGTGCGGTCCAGGGAGCGCTGCGTGAACCGCATCGCCGTACCGCCGCCGGCACCGTGCTCGAAGAACCGCACCTCCCCGCCCGGCCGCAGCACGCGCCGGACCTCGGCCAGAGCCCGCGAGACGTCCCGCACGCTGCACAGCACCAGCGAGACCACCGCCGCGTCGAAGGCCTCGCTCTTGACCGGCAGCGCCTCCGCCGCGCCGGGCGCCACGTCGACCGGCACGTCGGCCCGCAGCGCCGCCTGGACGGCCAGCCCGCGCAGTGAACGCTCGGGTTCGATGGCGACGACCTCGGCGACCTCGCCCGGGTAGTGCGCGAAGTTCAGCCCGTTGCCCGCGCCGACCTCGATCACCCGCCCGGACAGCCCGGCGAGCAGCCGCCCACGGACGCCGGCCATGCCGGCCCGGGTCTCCAGGGCGACGCTCACCCGGGCGTAGTAGCGGGCGAACAGCGGATGGTGGACGGCGTCCGGCGGCACCGTGCCGGAGCCCGTGGACCGCAGCGGCATGGGGGACCTCCCTCGGCAGGACGTGCCTTACGCCGATTCTCCCCCGCGGCGAACGCCGCCACCCCTCCCGAAGGGGCCGGGCGCCGCACCGAGCCCGGCACCCCTCACGAGGGCGTCCCACGCAGGGCGCTCAGGGCGCCTCGCGCACCCGGAAGGCCTCCGCGTCCCAGGTGCCGTCCAGCCGGGGGGCCAGCCAGCCGGGGGCCTCGTCGCGGAAGTCGGCCGGGGCGAGGGCACCCGCGCCCTCCGGTACGGCGCCGAGCAGCGGGGCGCCGGAGACCACCGGCAGGTCCTCCAGGTTGCAGCGCATGGCCAGGTCGGGCGTGCCCGGCCAGCTGCCGATCACCACACCGAGCAACTCCACGTCTCGGGAGCGCAGTTCACGTGCGCTCAGTTCCGCGATGTTCAGCGTGCCGAGCGCCGGCGAGGCCACCAGCAGGACCGGCGCCTTCAGCAGCGCGGCCGCGTCCGCGAGGGTGTTGCCCGCCGCGTCGAACCGCACCAGCAGTCCGCCCGCGCCCTCCACCAGCACCAGGTCGTGCTCGGTGGCCAGCTTGGCGGCCGCCTCGGCGATGTCCTGCGGGTGCACCGGTGCCCGCCCGGCCCGCCGCGCGGCGGTCGCGGGCGCCAACGGCTCCGGATAGCGGGCGAGTTCGGCGGTCGTGACGGGGCCCGCCAGCCGGGCCACATCGCCGGCGTCCCCGGGGTCGTCCGGTCCCACACCGGTCTGCGCGGGCTTCAGCACGGCCACCGAGCGGCCGGCCGCGAGCGCGGCGGTCGCCACCGCCGCGGTCACGATCGTCTTGCCGACGTCCGTGTTCGTGCCCGTGATCACCAGTACCGGCATGTCATCCCTCCGAAGCCGCCGCGCACACCGCGCGGGCGATCCGTGCCACGTCGACGTCCGAGGTGACGTACGGCGGCATCGTGTAGATCAGATCGCGGAACGGCCGCAGCCACACGCCCTCGCGCACCGCGGCGCGGGTCGCGGCGGCCATGTCCACGGGGTGGTCCAGCTGGACGACCCCGATCGCCCCGAGGACCCGGACGTCCTGCACACCCGGCAGCCCGGCCGCCGGGGCCAGGCCCTCGCGCAGTCCCGCCTCGATCCGCTTGACCTCGGCGAGCCAGTCCTGCCCGAGCAGCAGCTCGATCGAGGCGCAGGCGACGGACGCGGCGAGCGGGTTGCCCATGAACGTCGGCCCGTGCGCCAGCACCGGCACCTCGCCGCGCGAGATCCCGTCCGCCACGCGCGCGGTGCACAGCGTGGCCGCCATGGTCAGATAGCCGCCGGTCAGTGCCTTGCCGACGCACATCACGTCCGGGGACACCGCCGCGTGCTCCGCCGCGAACAGCGCACCGGTACGGCCGAAGCCGGTCGCGATCTCGTCGAAGACGAGCAGCACGTCGTGCGCGTCGCACGCCTCGCGCAGCACCCGCAGATAGGCGGGGGAGTGGAACCGCATCCCGCCCGCGCCCTGCACCACCGGCTCGACGATGACGGCGGCGAGTTCGTGCGCGTGCCGCTCGACGGCCGACCGCAGGTGCTCCGCGTACGCCTCGTCGTAGTCGGCGGGCGGCGCGTCGGCGAACACCTGGCGCGGGAGCACGCCGGTCCACAGGTCGTGCATCCCGCCGTCGGGGTCGCACACCGACATCGGCGTCCACGTGTCCCCGTGATAGCCGCCCCGCCAGGTCATCAGCCGGTGTTTCTCCGGGCGGCCCAGCGAACGCCAGTACTGCAGGCACATCTTGGCCGCCACCTCGACCGACACCGAACCGGAGTCGGCGAGGAAGACGTGCTCAAGACCTTCTGGCGACATGTCGACAAGGAGCTT
>NZ_PQSS01000160.1 GCF_002920535.1 Streptomyces sp. Ru71
CTCGGCGACCGGCTCCAGCAGATGGATCTTGGCGTCGGCCGCGGCCTCCCGCAGGGCGAGCGCGCCCGCGGTCTGGAAGGCGGCGTCGGAGGAGTCCACCGAGTGCGCCTTGCCGTCCAGCAGCGTGACCCGCACGTCGATCAGCGGGTAGCCGGCCGCGACGCCCTTGGCCGCCTGCGCCCGTACCCCCTTCTCGACCGACGGGATGAACTGCCGGGGCACGGCGCCGCCGACCACCTTGTCGACGAACTCGATGCCCGAGCCGCCGGGCAGCGGTTCCACCTCGATCTCGCAGATGGCGTACTGCCCGTGCCCGCCGGACTGCTTCACATGCCGGCCGCGCCCGGCCGACCTGTTCGCGAAGGTCTCCCGCAGGGACACCCGGTGCGGTACGACGTCGACCTGCACCCCGTAACGGGTGCGCAGCCGCTCCAGCGCGACGTCGGCGTGCGCCTCGCCCAGGCACCACAGGACGACCTGGTGGGTGTCCTGGTTCTGCTCCAGGCGCATCGTCGGGTCCTCGGCGACCAGCCGGGCCAGGCCCTGGGAGAGCTTGTCCTCGTCGGCCTTGCTGTGTGCCTGGATGGCCTGCGGCAGCAGCGGGTCCGGCATCTGCCAGGGCTCCATCAGCAGCGGGTCGTCCTTGGCGGACAGCGTGTCCCCGGTCTCGGCGCGGCCCAGCTTCGCCACGCACACCAGATCGCCCGCGACGGCGTGCGTCACCGGCCGCTGCTGCTTGCCGAACGGGGTCGACAGGGCGCCGATCTTCTCGTCGACGTCGTGGTCCTCGTGGCCGCGGTCGGCCAGGCCGTGCCCGGAGACGTGCACCGTCTGGTCGGGGCGCAGGGTGCCGGAGAAGACGCGTACCAGCGAGATCCGGCCGACGTAGGGGTCGGAGGAGGTCTTGACGACCTCGGCGACCAGCGGGCCGTCGGTGTCGCACGGCTTGAGCTCGCGCGGGGTGCCGTCGATGGTCGTCACCGTGGGCGTGGGGTGCTCGAACGGGGTCGGGAACCCGCCGGTGATCAGCTCCAGCAGCTCCACCGTGCCGATGCCCTGCCGGGCGCCCTCGGCGGCCGGGGCGGCGGCCAGGACGGGGAAGAACGTGCCGCGTGCCACGGCCCGCTCCAGGTCCTGGATCAGGGTCTTCAGCTCGACCTGCTCACCGCCGAGGTAGCGGTCCATGAGGGTCTCGTCCTCGCTCTCGGCGATGATCCCCTCGATGAGCCGGTTGCGGGCCTCCTCGATGCCCGGCAGCTGGTCCTCGCCGGGCTCGGACTCCTTGCGCTCGCCGGTGGAGTAGTCGAACAGCTTCTGGGTGAGCAGTCCGATCAGCCCGGTCACGGGCGCGTGCCCGTCCGGCGCCTGCGGGCCGTGCAGCGGCAGGTACAGCGGCAGGACGGCGTCGGGGTCGTCGCCGCCGAAGGCCTCGGCGCAGATCCGGGTCATCTCCTCGAAGTTCGCGCGGGCCGCCTCCAGGTGCGTGACGACGATGGCGCGTGGCATGCCGACGGCGGCGCACTCGTCCCACACCATGCGGGTCGAGCCGTCCACGCCGTCCGAGGCCGAGACGACGAAGAGGGCCGCGTCCGCCGCGCGCAGACCGGCCCGCAGTTCCCCGACGAAGTCGGCGTATCCGGGGGTGTCCAGCAGGTTGATCTTGATGCCGTCCCATTCGACGGGCACCAGGGAGAGCTGTACCGAGCGCTGCTGGCGGTGCTCGATGTCGTCGTAGTCGGAGACGGTGCCGCCGTCCTCCACGCGGCCCGCCCGGTTCACCGCCCCCGCGGTCAGCGCGAGAGCCTCCACCAGAGTCGTCTTGCCCGATCCGGAGTGGCCGACCAGCACCACATTCCGAATGGACGCGGGGTGGTCGGCCGCCGTAGCCCTGCCGGCGGCTCCGGGATGGGTTTGTGCCTTGTCGCCCATGATCCTGCCTCCCGTGCACGGTGAGGTCACTGTGGGCGCGGACACGCGGGAGCCCGCGTGTGGGCGGCTCCGGCGACGCCCGCGTCCTTCGAGCTTTCCACTCCCGTAACGCCGCGTCCATACGACGGACGCCGCCGCGCCGTGACCTGCGGCCCGTCGGTTCGAGACACGGCCTGGGGTGCCCGCCCCTCACCCGCACGCGCGCGTGGCTACGATGGGCCAGCCGGTGGCCAGCAGGGGCCGCTCGCGACACCGACCAGTCGGGAAGGCCATGCTGAACAAGTACGCGCGTGCTTTCTTCACGCGTGTTCTCACGCCGTTCGCCGCGTTTCTCATCCGCCGGGGCGTCAGCCCCGACACGGTCACGCTGATCGGCACCGCCGGAGTGATCGCCGGAGCGCTGGTCTTCTACCCCCGGGGCGAGTTCTTCTGGGGCACGGTCGTGATCACGCTGTTCGTCTTCTCCGACCTGGTCGACGGCAACATGGCGCGGCAGCTGGGCCGCTCCAGCCGCTGGGGCGCCTTCCTCGACTCCACGCTCGACCGGGTCGCCGACGGCGCCATCTTCGGCGGCTTCGCGCTCTGGTACGCCGGGAACGGGAACGACAACGTGCTGTGCGCGGTGTCCATCTTCTGCCTGGCCAGCGGGCAGGTGGTGTCGTACACCAAGGCGCGCGGCGAGTCGATCGGGCTGCCCGTCGCCGTGAACGGTCTCGTGGAGCGGGCCGAGCGGCTGGTGATCTCGCTGGTCGCGGCCGGTTTCGCGGGCCTGCACAAGTTCGGCGTGCCCGGCATCCAGTACCTGCTGCCCGTCGCCCTGTGGATCGTCGCCGTCGGCAGCCTGGTCACGCTGATCCAGCGGGTCGTCACCGTGCGCCGCGAGTCGGCGGAGGCGGAGGCCGCGGCCGCCGCGACGCCCGGTGAGCCGCAGGGGAGGGAGACGGCGAAGTGAGCGCCCAGGAGCGGCTGAC
>NZ_PQSS01000161.1 GCF_002920535.1 Streptomyces sp. Ru71
GGTGCTGCGCCCGGCCCGCGAGCGCTGGCTGCGCCTGCACCTGGTGTACGACGCCGGGCCGACGATGCCCGTGTGGCGGCCCCTGGTCCGCGAACTGCACGCCACGCTCGCCCAGTCGGGCCTGTTCCGCGCGGTCACGCTGCGCCGCGCCGAGCCCGACGGCACGGTCGGCGGCCCGGCCGCGCCCGCCGACGGCCGTACCGCCCTGCTGCTGGTCAGCGACTGCATGGGTCCGCAGTGGCGCGAGGGCCCCGCGGGCAGCCGCTGGTACGCCACGCTGCGCCGCTGGGCCGGGCGGATGCCACTGGCCGTCGTGCAGCCGCTGCCGGAGCATCTGTGGCGGGACACGGCCCTGCCGACGGTGCCGGGCCGCCTGTCGGCCCCGCACCCGGCGGCCCCGACGGCGGCGCTGACCTTCACGCCGTACGAGCCGCCCGGCCCCTACGACAGCGACCCCTCGGTCGTGCTGCCGGTGCTGGAGCCCGAGCCGCGCTGGCTGGCGAACTGGGCGGCGCTGCTCGCCACGCCCGGCCGCACCGAGGTCCCGGCCGCCGGTGCGGTCCTGGGCCGGCCGCTGCCCGCCGGCACCGGCGACCGCACCGACGTCTCCCGGCTGTCCCCCGAGGAGCTGGTGCTGCGCTTTCGCGCGACGGCGTCCCCGGAGGCGTTCCGGCTGGCCGGGCATCTCGCGGTCGGCCGGCCGGACCTGCCGGTCATGCGGCTGGTGCAGCGGGCCGTGGAGGCTGAGCCGCGGCCGCAGCACCTGGCCGAGGTCATCCTCAGCGGCATGCTCACCGCCGTGCCCGGCCCGGCCGGTTCCTACGCCTTCCGGCCCGGCGTGCGGGAGCTGCTGCTGCGCGGCCTGCCCCGCTCGGCGCACGGCCGCACCACGCAGCTCCTGGAGCAGATCGGCGGGTTGATCGACACGGCGGCGGGCCGGGCGCCGGGCGAGTTCCGGGCCTCGACCCCGGCGTCGGGCGGCCGGCCCACAGGTGTGGACGGCGAACCGTTCGCGCACGTCAGCCGGGAGAGCGTGCGGCGGCTGGCGGAGGAGCGCGAGAGCGAGGGGGAGCTGTTCGCCGGGCGCTACCGGCTGCTGCGCAGGATGGGCCTGTCGGGCGCGAGCTGGCTCGCCGAGGACACCCACGACGACGACGCGACGGTCCTGGTGCGCCGGCACAGCCCGCTGATGTGGAAGGACGGCCGCTTCACCGAGGTGGCCCGGCGGCTGGCGGCGGTCCGCCATCCGGGGATCGCGGCGATCCGGGACTACGGCACGGCCGACGGATACACCTACCTCGTGCGGGAGTACGTCGACGGGCTGCCGCTGCCGGAGCGCGGCCTGACGCCCACGGAGCTGGCCGAGGTGATCCCCCCGCTCGTGGACGCCGTGAACGCCCTGCACGCGCACGGCCGCCCGCACGGCCGGCTGGACCCGTCGTACGTCCTCCTCACCCCGAACGGGCCGGTGCTGACCTGCCTCGACGGCCTCGCCGTCGGCACCGGGAGCCGGGCCGAGGACCTGCGGGCGCTGGGCGACATCGTGTCCGCCCTGTACCGGGAGGAGCAGTTGCCCCCGGGGCTGGCGGGGGAACTGGCCACGGCCGTGTCGGACCTGCGCTCCCCCCTCACCGACGTCCAGGAGCGCGGCGCCGAGTGGCTGCGTCATCTGACGCTGCCGGAGGAGCGGCTGCGGTATGAGCTGCTGGGTCCGTTGCGGGTCAGCTGGGCCGGGCGGGAGGTTCCGGTCGGCGGGCCCGGGGTGAGAGCGGTGCTGAGCATGCTGCTTCTGCGCGGCGGCAGCGCCACCCGCGCCGAACTGGCCGCCGGGCTGGGGGCAGGGACCGACGTGGACCGGCGGATCAGGGAACTGCGGGCCGCGCTGGCGCCGGACGCGGAGGTCACCGTCGACGGTGACACGGTGCGGCTGCGCCCGTTCACCGAGGACGACGTGGACGCCCTGGCCGCCCGCCGGCTCGCCGCCCGCGCCGACACCACCGAGGACCCGGCGGAGCGTTACATACTGGCCCAGGCGGCGCTGTTCCAGTGGCGCGGCACTCCCCTGGACGGCATCCCCGGCCCGGCCGCCCTGGCCGCCCGCGCCGAATTCGAGTCCCTGCACAGCAGGCTCACCGCCATGGTCGACCTCTCACGGCCCGCGGTCTCCTTCCTCACCGACGATCTCACCGGTGACCCCGAGGCCCGCATCACCCTCGAAGCCGCCGTGCACGACATCCTGTCCCGCTCGCTGGCCCCGCAGCACTACGAGATGGCGGTGCGGCGGGACGGCTACGTCGTGCGGGTGGATCCTGCCGCTGACCTGCTTCCCCTCCTGGTGGCGGCGGTGCGCACGTTCCCCGACGTCCTGCCCGGCCGGTCCCGGCTGCGGGTGACGTTCTCGCCGCCCGTCCTGCCGGAGGAGCCGCCCGCCGGCCGCCGTATCGCCGTACCGCCCGCCCTGTACGAGCAGTTCGCCGCCAGCTCGGCCGCCTCGCGGCCCCCGCGTTTCAGGCCGCTGTGGGGTGCCACGCCCCAGGACCCGCCCCGCGCCTGGTACTGCCCGCTGTCCCCGTCGGCGGACGAGGAGGAACCCGACCTGCTGCGGGGCCCGTTCATCACCCGGGACCTGCGCGCGCTCGGCATGCCCGCCCCCGGCCGCACCGCGATCGTGCACCTGGACGCCGACGGCCCGCTCACCCTGCTCGACCCCGCCCGCTCGTACGGCACCCGGGCCACGACGTACTACGAGGTCGACCTCACCCCCCGGCAGGCGCGGCACGAGATGTCCCTGCCGAG
>NZ_PQSS01000162.1 GCF_002920535.1 Streptomyces sp. Ru71
GGCCGCGGGGCTCGGTTCTGCTCGCGGTGCGGCGAGGGCGCCCGGTGCACGCGCCCGGACCGGCGGCGGAGGCCCACCCCGGAGCCCGCGGGGCGGGCGAGGGCGGGCGCGACCGTGGCCGCGGTCCTCCTGTGCGTGGCCGCCGCGGCCGTCTCCGCCGCTCTGCACGGCGCGGATCTGCGCCGGGGGCCCGTGCTGGCGCTGGCCCGGCAGTACGCCACCGTGACCGCGGAGGTGGAGGTCACCTCCGACGCGCGGCTCACCCGGCCCCGGGTGAAGGGGGACCACCTCACCGCGCCGTCGGTGGTGATGGAGGCGGAGGTCAGGGCGGTCGAGGAGCGCGGCGGAACGCGGGCGCGCACCCGGGCTCCGGTGCTGCTGATCGTGGACGCGGGTCCACGGGCCGGGGCGGCAGACGCCGACGAACGCAAGCCGAGCGACGCGGGCGGCGAGCGGAAGCCGAGCGGCCCGGGTGCCGAGGGGGCGTCAAGCGGCGCGGGCGACGAGCCGCGCACGGCCGGCACGGACAGACCCCCGTCACCGACGACCGCCCGAGGACCAGCCGTCGATGACGCAACCCCTCGCTCGCCATGGCTGGAGCTGTTGCCGTCCACCACGGTCCGGGTGACGGGGCGGCTCGCCCCGCCCGTTCTCGGTGGGGAGCGGGTCGCGGCCGTGCTGCGGGTGCGGGACGCGGGCGCCCCGCGGGTCGTGGCAAAACCGTCGGGCCCGCAGCGGCTGGCGGGGCGGCTGCGGGCCGGGCTGCGGCAGTCGACCGACGGACTGCCGGCGGACGCGCGGGCCCTGCTGCCCGGGCTCGTCGTCGGGGACACGTCCCGGATCACACCGCGGTTGGACGAGGCGTTCAAGGAGACCGACCTCACCCACACCCTGGCCGTGTCCGGCGCCAACTTCACCATCCTCCTCGCCCTGCTCCTCGGTCCGCCCGGCCTGGCGCAACGGGCCGAACGCCGGGGACTGGCACCCCGACTGGGCCTGTCCCTGCGCACGACGGCCCTGCTGGGCGCGGGACTCACCCTCGCCTTCGTGGTGCTGTGCCGGCCCGACCCCAGCGTGCTGCGGGCGGCGGCCTGCGGGTCCGTCGCGCTGCTCGCGCTGGCGACCGGGCGCCGCAGATCGCTGATCCCGGCGCTGGCCACGGCCGTGTTGCTGCTGGTCCTCTACGACCCGTGGCTGGCCCGCAGCTACGGCTTCCTGCTCTCGGTGCTGGCGACGGGAGCCCTGCTCACGATCGCGCCGGGGTGGAGCCAGGCGCTGCGGCAGCACGGGGTGCCGCCCCGCCTCGCCGAGGCGCTGGCCGCCGCGGGTGCCGCCCAGGTGGTGTGCGCGCCGGTCGTGGCGGTGCTGTCGGCCCGGGTGAGCCTGGTCGGGGTGGTGTGCAACCTGCTCGCGGAGGTCGCGGTGGCACCGGCGACGGTGCTCGGGTTCGGCGCGCTGGCGACGGCGCCCTTCGCGATGCCGTTGGCCAAGGCGCTGGCCTGGTGCGCGAGTTGGCCGGCCCGGTGGATCGCCGGCGTGGCCCGGACCGGGGCCGCCCTGCCCGGCGGCGGCCTGGACTGGCCCGGGAGCTGGACCGGGGCGCTGCTGCTGGCGCTCGCGACGGGGGCGGCGGTGCTCGCGGGACGGTGGCTGCTGCGGCACCCCTGGCTGTGCGGGGCGTGCGGGGTGTTGCTGCTGCTCTTCGTGGTGCAGCCGCCCCCGCTGACCCGGGTGGTCACGGGCTGGCCGCCGCCGGGCTGGCGGCTGGTGATGTGCGACGTGGGGCAGGGCGACGCGACGGTGTTCGCGGCCGGCGAGGGCAGCGCGGTCGTCGTGGACGCCGGGCCCGATCCCCGGCCGGTGGACCGGTGTCTGCGCAGGCTCGGCGTCACCCGGATCCCGCTCGTCGTGCTCACCCACTTCCACGCGGACCATGTGGCCGGGCTGCCCGGTGTGCTGCGCGGCCGCGCGGTGGGGGCGATCGAGACGACCGGTCTGGAACAGCCCGCGGACCAGGTGAGGTTCGTGCGGAAGGAGGCGTTCGCGCGGCGCATCCCGCTCATCCGGGGCGCCGCGGGGGAGGAGCGCAGGGTCGGTGGGCTGTCCTGGCGGGTGCTGTGGCCGCGACCCGGTCCGGTGCCGGAGATGGACGGTCCGAACGACGCCAGCGTCACCCTGCTGGTGCGGTCGGCGGGGCTGCGGGTGCTGATGCTGGGGGACCTGGAACCGCCGGCGCAGCAGGCGCTGGCGAACTCGGAGGCGGCCGCGTCACTGCGGGACGTGGATGTGCTGAAGGTGGCCCATCACGGCTCGGCCCATCAGAGCCCGGACCTGATACGGATGGCCGCCCCGCGG
>NZ_PQSS01000163.1 GCF_002920535.1 Streptomyces sp. Ru71
CCCCCGCCGTCCCACCCGTCCCCTCCCCAGGGACCGCCGGTCCTTCGGCCCCGCTGGGGGCTCCGCCCCCGGCCCCGCCGGCTCGCCGGCGTAGTGGCAGCGGCACGCGGGGGGTGGTTGTCGCCCCCGCCGTCCCACCCGTCCCCTCCCCAGGGACCGCCGGTCCTTCGGCCCCGCTGGGGGCTCCGCGCCGGGCCCCCGTGGTCCGGGTCAGGACACCGGCTTCAGTTGCGTTCCCTCTCGTGGGGACAGGGACAGCAGTTGCACGGGGCCTTCGTCGATCTGCATGCGGTGCCAGCGGCCTCGGGGGACGACTATGGCCGTGCCGGGGGTGAGCGTGGCCGTCTGTTCCGGTGTGCCCGGGGTGTCCGGGTGGAGGTGGAAGCGGATCCGGCCGCTGAGCACGCAGACCAGTTCGTCCGCCTCGGGGTGCATCTCCCAGTGGTCGGCGTGGACGTCCGTGTCCGACGCCGCGTGGAACGCCGCCAGCTGCCAGGAACCGGGGCGGCCCTCGGTCATCCGGCGCTCGCCCGCCGTGACGCCGCCGTCGGGCCCGACGTGGACCGCGGCCGTGAACAGGTCGATCGGGGTGAGCGTGGTCATGACGGGGTTCCTTCCAGTCGGGTCCGGGACGAACGAGGACGAGTGGTGCGGCCGGGCCGCCGTAGCGGGCCCATCGGCAGGACCACCGCCGCCAGGGCGACCGCGCCGAGCAGCAGCCCCGCGCCGACGCCGAGGCCGAGGGCGTATCCGCTGGTCAGTGCCGCCGCGCCAGTGGCCGTACCGGTGTGCCGGGCCGCCACCGTCGCGAGGGCCGCGACGCCGAGGCAGCCGCCGAGCTGGCGGGAGCTGTTGAGGATGCCGGACGCGGCTCCCGCCTCGGCCGCGGGCACCCCGGTCGTCGCGGCCACGGCGACCGGCGCCTGGCACAGTCCGACCCCGGCCGCGGTGAGCAGGGACGGACCGAGTACGTCCGTCAGCACGCTTCCGGTGGGACTGATCAGGGCGAACCAGCCCAGGCCGGCGGCACCGGCCAGTCCGCCCGCCAGCAGGGAGGCCCGCGGTGAGCGGCGGGAGCCGAGCCGGGTCGCGACGACGGTGGCCGCGACCATGCCGGCGGAGAACGGCAGGAACGCGGCGCCGGTGGCGGCCGGGCTCAGGTGCAGGACCTGCTGGAGGTAGAGGGAGACGAAGTAGAAGGCGCTGAACTGGCCCGCGGCGACGAGGAGGACGAAGGCGTTCGCGCCGCTGATCCACCGGCTGCGGAAGAGCCTCACGGGGACCAGGGGCTCGGCCACGCGCCGCTCCACGACGACGAAGGCGGCCAGCAGCAGCGCACCGGCGGCGAGCGCGGCGAGGGTCACCGGCGAGGTCCAGCCCTCGCGGTCGGTGCGCACGACACCGAGCACGAGCACACCGGTGCCGGCGGTGCCCAGCAGCGCACCGGGCACGTCCAGACGCCCCCGGGCCGCCACCCTTCCCGCCTCGCCGGGCACGTCCCGGTGGCCGCGATCTCCTCGCCCGGCTCCACCAGGCGCGTCCCCGCCCACCGTTCCCGCTCCACCAGGCACCCGGGACCCACTGAGCCGCCCGTCGGCGCCCTCCCGCATCCCCACCCGCCCCGCGGCCAGCGCCGCGACGGTCAGCGGGACGTTGACCAGCATCACCCACCGCCAGCCCGCGTACTCCGTGAGCAGGCCGCCGACCAGGACCCCGGACGCCCCGCCCACCGCGTTGACGCCGCTCCACACGCCGAGTGCCCGCACCCGTGCCGGGCCTTCCGGGAAGGTGACCGTCAGCAGCGCCAGTGCCGCCGGGGCCAGGGCCGCCGCGCCCGCGCCCTGGACGGCCCGGGCGGTCACCAGCTGCCAGGGCGCCTGCGCCAGCCCGCCCGCCAGGGACGAGGCGCCGAACAGGGCCAGCCCGAGGGCGAAGAGCCGGCGCCGGCCGTACAGGTCGGCGGCGCGGCCGCCGAGCAGCAGCAGGCCGCCGAAGGTGAGCGCGTAGACGTGCACCACCCACGCGAGGTCGACCGGCGCGAACCCGAGATCGGCGCGTACGGCGGGCAGGGCGACGTTCACGACCGCCATGTCGAGCGCGACGACGAACTGCGCGAGACACACCGCCGCCAGCAGCGCCCCGCGTCGCTCGCCTAAGCTCCGAGAGTTTTTATACATGTAAGAAAACTAGCCCGGCCCTCCCCCGTCCGTCCAGCCTCACCCCCTCCCCTCCCGCCGGGGTGGGCCATCATGGGGCCCATGCCGACCCCCCGACCGCCCC
>NZ_PQSS01000164.1 GCF_002920535.1 Streptomyces sp. Ru71
GACGTCCACTGCGACCCGGAGGAGGCCGTGCGGGCCGCCCAGGACCTCGGTGCGCGCAGGATGGCGCCCATGCACTGGGGGACGTTCATCCTCTCCGCGGAGCCGGTGCTGGAGCCGCTCACGCGGGTACGGGCCGCCTGGCAGGACGCGGGACTGGACCGCGACGACCTGTGGGACCTGCCGGTGGGGGCGTCACGGGTACTGGAGCCGGCGGACCGGGACGCTACCGCGCCGGTGTCCCGCGCAGGCGGCGCCAGACGGCCGGGGCCGCGCTGATCAGCACCGTCAGGGCGACCGCCGCGACCACGCCCTCCCACGGCTCGGGGAACAGCGAACCGCCCAGGATGCCGATCAGCTGATACGTCACCGCCCACGCCAGGCACGCCGGCAGGTTGCCCCGCGCGAACCTGCGCAGCGGCCACTTCGCCATGAGGCAGGCCAGCATCACCGGGATGCGTCCCGCCGGCACCAGCCGGGACAGCACCAGCACCGCCACCCCGTGCTCGGCCAGCTTGTCCTGTGCCTGCGTCAGCCGCTCCTGCGGCGCCCGCGCGCGGATCGCCTCAAGCCAGCGCGAGCCGCTGTGCGAGCGCATACCGCGCCGGCCCAGCCAGTACAGCGCCGCGTCCCCGCAGAACGCGGCCAGCGAGGCGGTGACGAAGACCAGCGCCAGCGCGAACGGCGCCGTCTGGTGGAAGGCGACCACCGCCGCCGAACTCACCAGCGCGCCGGTGGGCACGACCGGCACCAGCGCCCCGATCAGCACCAGCAGGAACAGCGACGGATAGCCGATCGCCTGCTGCGTGGACTGGGTCGGCACCGTCGTCACCGCTGCGGCCAGCCAGCTCACGGGGCGATCACCGGCCGCACGCTCTCGCCGTGCTCCAGCCGGTGCACCGCCACGTCCGGGGCCCGCAGCGCCGCGAGCCGTACGAACTCCTCGCCCGGCGCGTGGAACTCGTGCGGGCGCACCGCGTCCATGCCGATCGGCCAGTACGTGCCGTAGTGCACGGGTATCGCGCAGCGCGGTGCCAGCCGGGCCAGTGCCTGCGCCGCGCGCCCCGCGTCCAGGTGGCCCTCCCCGAGGAACGGTCCCCAGCCGCCCACCGGCAGCAGCGCCACCTCGATCGGGCCGACCTCCTTCGCCATCGACTCGAACAGCCCGGTGTCCCCGGCGAAGTACGTGCGCGCCTCGCCCTCGACGACGTACCCCAGGGCGGGGGAGCGGTGCGGGCCGAACGGCAGCCGGCGCCCGTCGTGTTCGGCCGGCACCGCGCGGATCACCAGACCGCCCACGGCCGCCTCGTCGCCGGGCTCCATCTCGCGTATCCGCAGATGCGTCAGGCGGCGTAGCCCCGGTACGGCGCGTGGCGCACCTCGGGGCACGAGCAGGCGCGTACCCGGCGCGAGCCGCCCCAGCGAGGGCAGGTGGAGGTGGTCGGCGTGCAGATGGGAGACCAGTGCGACGTCCGCGCGCCAGGCCTCGGGTGGCGGGGGTGCGCCGCGGCGGCGCCGCAGATGCGCCAGCCGGCGGGCGAACAGGGGGTCGGTGAGCACACGGGTGTTCGAGTCCTCCACCGTGCAGGTGGCGTGACCCCACCAGGTGATCTCCACCGGCACCTCAATGCCTCCTTCGCGCGACTCCCCCGAAGCCTACGGGCAGGAGTAGGGTCGGCGGCGAAACCCGGAGGTGAGGGGGACGCCATGGGAGAGGTGCGGGGTGCCCTCGGGCCGCGGCAGGCCCAGGTCCGCGTCACGGCGATCGCCAGCCTGACGCCGCTGGAGGAGCTGGACAGCGATCCCTTTCTGGTGGACTCCCGCAGCCAGCACGCGATGTGCGCCCGGTGGGCCGCCGAGCACGGCTATGTCGTCGCCCGTGAGCTGCTGGTGCGCGGGCTGCGCGCCGACCACCGGGCGCTGTGGGACGGGGTGCGGGCCGGGCGGGACGTGTTCGTCGCGCCCAGCCGGCGCGTGCTGGAATCCGCGCTGTCCTCGGTTGAGGAGTTCACCGCGGAGTGCGCGCGGCGCGGGGTGCGGGTGGAGACGGTCGGCTCCGCCGAGCCGGCGTACGACGCGCAGATGAAGGCGCGGGTGCATCGGCGGCTGTCCATGCCGACGGCGGGGTACGACGGCCGCTGACGGCTCCGCCGGGGGTGCGGGTGGCTGGGGGAGCCGTCGCGGGGCTCCGCCCCGGACCCCGGAGGGTGTTGCCCACCCGCCCGCCCGTCTCGGTTGGCCAGGAGGTGCCGTCGCGG
>NZ_PQSS01000166.1 GCF_002920535.1 Streptomyces sp. Ru71
GCTACTCCCGGCCCGCCTCTTCGGGACCATCCCCGCATGCGCGGGGAGCAGAGGGTGAGGTTCGGGGAGTCGTCGAGGATGAAGGGACCATCCCCGCATGCGCGGGGAGGCAGTCCGCAGCGGTGGATCCCGGCAGCTTGAGGTCGGGACCATCCCCGCATGCGCGGGGAGCAGACGTGGAACGGGTACGCCCAGCCTGCGCAGGACGGACCATCCCCGCATGCGCGGGGAGCAGGGCGGAGTTTCGTTCCCACGAAAGGGAGTTTCGGGACCATCCCCGCATGCGCGGGGAGCAGCCGTGCTCCACGCGCCAGGCGTGCTCAGAGGTGGGACCATCCCCGCATGCGCGGGGAGCAGCCCGTGTTCTCCACGTATGTGGTCATTGTCCGGGGACCATCCCCGCATGCGCGGGGAGCAGTAGGCGTGTGCGTGCACAGGGTCCGCACCAGGGGGACCATCCCCGCATGCGCGGGGAGCAGCTGGTCCAGAACCACATGAACCCGGACCCGCAGGGACCATCCCCGCATGCGCGGGGAGCAGTAGTGCTGGAAGACGTACATCTCGCGCACCGAGGGACCATCCCCGCATGCGCGGGGAGCAGGGCAGCACGGTGGTACCGGCTGCGTAGATGAGGGGACCATCCCCGCATGCGCGGGGAGCAGACTCCCCTTCGACTACCCTTCGCCCTCCGTCTGGGACCATCCCCGCATGCGCGGGGAGCAGAACGGCCGCGAGTCCAGCGCGCGCCGCGTTGCGGGATCATCCCCGCATGCGCGGGGAGCAGAGACTACCGGGGCCCGTGGTCCTGTATCCCCTGGGACCATCCCCGCATGCGCGGGGAGCAGATACACGGGGACGGCGTCCCGGCCGATGCCCAGGGACCATCCCCGCATGCGCGGGGAGCAGGGGCTGCCATCTCCCGGTACGACGGCGGGGGCGGGACCATCCCCGCATGCGCGGGGAGCAGTCGGAAGGGGTACGGCGTACCCGTTCGGAAGGGGGACCATCCCCGCATGCGCGGGGAGCAGACTCGCTCACCTGCAGTTCTATCGCGGCGTCAACTCCCTCCTCATCACTTTTACTGAACCCGGCATTCACGACAAGACACTCTGATCTACCCCTACTGCTAGTGTGCGCCCGAAACACCCTCCGGGACTTTGGTAGCGACAGCCGGGCGCGGTCAGCCCGTTTGATGACTCGGGAAGCCCGTCCACATGGTGAGCGGAACCGAGGCGCATGAGACGCGGTCGCCGGCGCGGGACCTTCCCCAGAAGGTGCAGTGAAGCCACTCCGCACGACACCGAACCCGCAGCTCCAGGACCGCGTGCGCGGGGAGCAGACGGTCGGTGCCCTTCATGCCTGTGGTGCGTGGGACCTTTCCCGTGGACGCGGGGAGCAGGCCGCCTGCCGCGCCGCTGGATGCGCGCGGTGGGGACCATCCCCGCGTTCGCGGGGAGCAGCGGATCCGGTTCGAGCACAGCATCCCGTCGCTGGGACCATCCCCGCGGACGCGGGGAGCAGGCTTCGGTCTGGGGGCGCCGCTAGCCGGCGGGGGGACCATCCCCGCGGATGCGGGGAGCAGCATGTGGCCTCCCGGGGTCGGCGGCCGCCACAGGGACCATCCCCGCGGATGCGGGGAGCAGCCGCCACTCCCAAGCCCTATGGGGCTGGTGGGGGGACCAACCCCGCAGATGCGGGGAGCAGATGACGACCGACTCCCACGCGGCGCCGGCTGCGGGACCAACCCCG
>NZ_PQSS01000167.1 GCF_002920535.1 Streptomyces sp. Ru71
GGCTGCTTCATGGCCGTGGACACCGCGCTGGTCACCCTCGTCCTGCCGAGCGCCGAGGACGCCGCCCGCGACATGGGCGTGCTGAACATCGCCAACGCCGGCCCGCAGATCATGGCGCCCTTCGCCGCCTCGCTCCTCGTCACGCTCACCGGCGGCTACACCACCCTCTTCGTGGCCGCCGCCGTCCTCTCCGTCGCCGGGGCCCTGTCGGTGCGCCCGATCCGCGGCGTGCGCTGACCGGCGTCCCAGTCCCCCGCAGAACCGTAGAACGGAAGACCCCTCATGCGTACGTCCCACACCAGCGGGCCGGCTGCGGCCGCGCGCCGCCGCGGCTCACGTGCCCTCGCCGTCACGGCCGCCGCCGGCGCCGCGATGCTCCTGGCCGCCTCCACCGCACCGGCGGCACCCGCCCGGCACGGCGGGCAGCCCGCACTCGGCGGGGTGCGGGTGCTGCTCAGCAACGACGACTCCATGCAGGCCGCCCGGGCCGACGGTGCCGACGGGCGCGGCCTGTACGAGATGCGCAAGGCGCTGTGCGCCGCGGGCGCCGACGTGGTGGTCCTCGCACCCTGGCAGTACATGAGCGGCGCCGGCACGAGCGTCACCAACAGCGGCGCGTTCGCGGCCCGACGCCGCGGCGACCTGCCCGCCCGGTACGCCGCCGACTGCTCCGGTGCGCCCGCCGGCGGCGCGGTGTTCGGCCTGTGCCGCAGCACCGGTTCGCCGACCTGCTCGGCCGCGTCGCCGAGCGCGACGCCCGCGGACACCGTGCGGTTCGCGCTGCGCGGCGGGCTGCGGGCGCTGACCGGCTGGACCTCGATGCCCGACGTGGTGGTCACCGGCATCAACTCCGGCCCCAACGTCAGTTCCCAGGTGAACGACTCGGGGACCGCCGGGGCCGCGCTGGCCGCCGTCGACGAGCGGGTGCCGGCGGTGGCGTTCAGCGCCTGGATCGCGGCCGGCGCCACGCTGCCGAGCGACGCGACGTACGAGGCCGCCGCCCGCTACGGCGCCTCGCTGCTGGCCCGGCTGCGGGCACACCGCCTGCTGTCGGACACCCACGCGCTGAACGTCAACTACCCGGACACGAAGGAGGGTTCGGCGCAGCCGAAGGGAGAGCGCTGGACCCGGGTCGGTGACGGCACGGTGGCCGTGCACACCTACCGGCAGGCCGCGGACGGCACCTTCGCGGTCGGCGGCGCGCTGTGCCCCGACGCCCCCGGGTGCCGTCCCGAGACGCGCGGGGACGCCGACAGCACGGCGGTCGCCGCGGGTTGGGTGTCGCTGGGCGCGCTCACGCCCGACCGCACCGCGCCGGCCGACTAGGACACCGCCCGGCTGCGGGCGTACGTCAGCGGGAACCA
>NZ_PQSS01000168.1 GCF_002920535.1 Streptomyces sp. Ru71
AACGAGGTACGGCTCGCCGGCTGATCCGAGCAGCCCGGTGAACGCCACGGCGGCGGGCGCCGCGCCCGGTCCAGGTACCGGCGCGGCGCCCGCCGCCGGCGTACGCCACCGCACCCGTGCCCCTCACCCCCCACCCTTCCCCGCCCCTGGAGCACCCTTGTCCCTCAGACGCGGCCTGTGCCGTTTCTCCGCCACCGCCGCCCTCTGCACGGCCCTCCTCGCCTCCGCTCCCCCGGCATCCGCCGCGCCCGTCCAGGCCGCCGGCGACGGCTGGGACGCGGCGGCGGCCCTCCGCTTCTGGACACCGGAGCGCCTGGCCGCCGCCACGGACCCCTCGGCACCCGCGCCGGCGCCCTCCACGCGTACGGGCCCGGCACCCCGTACGCCCAAACCCCCGCAGGCAGCGCTGGGAGCCCGGCCCGGCGGGGACGCGGCCACTCACTTCGACGGCATCCGGTCCGTCGGCATGCTCTTCCAGGTCGACCGAGAGATGCGGGCGCACTACTGCTCGGCCGGCAGCGTCCGCAGCCCCGGCGGCGGTCTGATCCTGACCGCCGGGCACTGCACCGGCGCCAAGGCGGTCTTCGTCCCCCACTACGATCCGGCGAAACCCCTCGGCGGGCAGCCGTACGGCATCTGGCCCGTCTCGGAGTGGTTCCTCGACCCGCACTACAAGCGCAACTCCACCGGGCCCGAGTCCGACCTCGACGTCGCCTTCGGCCGCGTCGCCCCCGAGGGCGGGCGGCGCCTGGAGGACGTGGCCGGGGCCAACACCCTCGTCCGCACGCCCCGCCCCGACAACGACGTCACGGTGGTCGGTTACCCGACGGTGGGCCACAACCCGCAGGACCGGCCGGTGCGTTGCGCCACCCGCACCGCGGCGCTGCCCGGTTTCCAGCAGATGCGCATCGACTGCGCCGGGATGTGGGGCGGCGTCTCGGGCGGCCCCTGGTTCTCACGCCTGGACGCCAAGGAGGGCACGGGCGAGATCATCGGCCACGTCGGCGGCTACAACGGCGGGGGCCCCGACGTCCCCGCCGGCGACCCGCTCTACGACCGGATCTCCTACAGCCCGCTCTACGGCGAGCGCGTGCTGCGCCTCTACGACGCCGCCCAGAACGGCCGCCACGACGATCCGGGCCCCTACCGGCCCCCCGCCCCACCCTTCGTGCTGGGCGGGCCGGAACGCTGGCGGCAGGCCCGGCTGACGGCGGCGGGCGACTTCACCGCCGCCGCCCGGGACGATCTCGTGGTGGTGTGGACGGACGGCTCGGCCACCCTCTTCCAGGGGTCGGACGGCAAGGACCCGTCAGCGCCGTTCAGCGCGCAATACCAGCTGGCCAAGCCGGGCAGCGTGTGGCAGC
>NZ_PQSS01000169.1 GCF_002920535.1 Streptomyces sp. Ru71
CCGGCTCCGACGGCGTCGAGGCAGAGGCCGGACTGGACGCCGACGATGGATCCGTCGGAGTTGAGGCGCCATTTCTGGTTGTCGCCGCCCCAGCAACTGTAGATCTGCACCTTGGTGCCGTTGCCGGTGCCGGCGGCGTCCAGGCACTTGGTGCCGTAGACCTTGAGTTCACCGGTGTCGGTGAGCGTCCACTGCTGGTTGGTGGCGCCGTTGCAGTCCCACAGCTGGACCTGGGTGCCGTCGGTGGTGGTGGCGTTGGGCACGTCCAGGCAGCGGCCCGAGCCGACGCCCTTGATCTGTCCGCCGCCCGTGGGGGGCGGTGTGGTGGTGGAGCCGCCGTTGAGAGCGTTGAGGACGGCGGTGTAGGCGGGCTTCTTGCTGCCGTCGTTGTTGAACAGCAGCGGCGTGTCACCCGATCGCCAGGAGTCGCTGTCGCGCACGCCCCAGACGGTGATGCCCAGGCAGCGTGCGACGGCCAGGCAGTCGTTGGTCACGGCGGCGTAGGTCGAGGACGGGGCGCCCTGGATGTCGAGTTCGGTGACGGCCACGTCGACGCCGAGGGCGGCGAAGTTCTGCAGGGTGGTGCGGAAGTTGCTGTTGTAGGGGCTGCCGCTGTTGAAGTGCGACTGGAAGCCGACGCAGTCGATCGGCACACCGCGCTGCTTGAAGTCGCGGACCATGTTGTACACGCCCTGGGTCTTGGCCCAGGTCCAGTTCTCGATGTTGTAGTCGTTGTAGCAGAGCTTGGCCGCCGGGTCGGCGGCGCGCGCGGTGCGGAAGGCGACCTCGATCCAGTCGTTGCCGGTGCGCTGCAGGTTGGAGTCGCGCCGGCCGCCCGAACCGTCGTCGGCGTAGGCCTCGTTGACGACGTCCCACTGGGCGATCTTGCCCTTGTAGTGGGCCATCACGCCGTTGATGTGGTCGATCATCGCCTGGCGCAGAGTGCTGCCGCTCAGGCTCTGCATCCAGCCGGGCTGCTGGGAGTGCCAGGCCAGGGTGTGGCCGCGCACCTTCTTGCCGTTCTGCACCGCCCAGTTGTAGACACGGTCGCCGGCGGTGAAGTTGAACTGGCCCCGCTGCGGCTCGGTGGCGTCGATCTTCATCTCGTTCTCGGCCGTCACCATGTTGAACTCACGGCTCGCGATCGACGTGTACGCCGAGTCACCCAGCCGGCCCGAGGCGATCGCGGTACCGAAATAGCGGCCACTCTGCGCCGCCGCCGCGCCGAGCGTGCTCTCGGCGGCGTGTGCGGCCGGCGGCGCGACCAGGGCGGGAACCGCACCGATGCCACCGACGA
>NZ_PQSS01000170.1 GCF_002920535.1 Streptomyces sp. Ru71
ATCCTGACAGTTGGGCTGACGTAAAACAGCGTCTGCCTTTACTTAGCCAGAAACCCTATTACAGCAAGCTGACTTACGGCTACGCTCGTGGACATGAAGCCTACGCTTATGTCGAAAATATTCGTAAGTATCAGATTAGCCTGGTGGGTTATCTGCAAGAGAAAGAGAAGCAGGCTACAGAAGCGGCGATGCAACTGGCGCAGGATTATCCGGCGGTATCGCCTACGGAGTTGGGCAAAGAGAAATTTCCTTTTCTCTTCGTTTCTTTCCCAGTCGTCATCAAACTATTTGACCCATTCTCCGGTGATGCTGCCAACTTACTGATTTAGTGTATGATGGTGTTTTTGAGGTGCTCCAGTGGCTTCTGTTTCTATCAGCTGTCCCTCCTGTTCAGCTACTGACGGGGTGGTGCGTAACGGCAAAAGCACCGCCGGACATCAGCGCTATCTCTGCTCTCACTGCCGTAAAACATGGCAACTGCAGTTCACTTACACCGCTTCTCAACCCGGTACGCACCAGAAAATCATTGATATGGCCATGAATGGCGTTGGATGCCGGGCAACAGCCCGCATTATGGGCGTTGGCCTCAACACGATTTTACGTCACTTAAAAAACTCAGGCCGCAGTCGGTAACCTCGCGCATACAGCCGGGCAGTGACGTCATCGTCTGCGCGGAAATGGACGAACAGTGGGGCTATGTCGGGGCTAAATCGCGCCAGCGCTGGCTGTTTTACGCGTATGACAGTCTCCGGAAGACGGTTGTTGCGCACGTATTCGGTGAACGCACTATGGCGACGCTGGGGCGTCTTATGAGCCTGCTGTCACCCTTTGACGTGGTGATATGGATGACGGATGGCTGGCCGCTGTATGAATCCCGCCTGAAGGGAAAGCTGCACGTAATCAGCAAGCGATATACGCAGCGAATTGAGCGGCATAACCTGAATCTGAGGCAGCACCTGGCACGGCTGGGACGGAAGTCGCTGTCGTTCTCAAAATCGGTGGAGCTGCATGACAAAGTCATCGGGCATTATCTGAACATAAAACACTATCAATAAGTTGGAGTCATTACCTCAGTTTGCAACATTGAACAACATTCGTTGCAAATCGATAACAACATGCACCTTCAGGATACTATTTATTATGTTCGGCAATGATATTTTCACCCGCGTAAAACGTTCAG
>NZ_PQSS01000171.1 GCF_002920535.1 Streptomyces sp. Ru71
CCGGACGTCGTCCTGGCGGTGATGGCGGCGCGCGCGACCGGACGGCCCGTCACGGTCGCCTTCCCGCGCCGCTTCCTGCCCTGCACCGTCGGCCACCGGGCGCCCACCGTGCAGCGGGTGCGGCTCGGGGCGGGCCCGGACGGCCGGCTGACCACGCTGCTGCACGAGGTGACCACGCACTCCTCCCGCATCAAGGAGTTCGTGGAGCAGGCGGCGGTGCCCGCCCGCATCATGTACGCCGCACCTGACAGCCGCACCGCGCACCGCGTCGTCCGGCTCGACGTGCCCACCCCGTCGTGGATGCGGGCCCCGGGCGAGGCGCCGGGCATGTACGCGCTGGAGTCGGCGATGGACGAGCTGGCCTGCGAACTGGGCATGGACCCGGTGGAGTTGCGGATCGTCAACGAACCGGACACCGAACCCGACAGCGGCAAACCCTTCAGCAGCCGGCATGTCGTGGAGTGCCTGCGCGAGGGCGCCCGGCGCTTCGGCTGGGCCGGCCGCGACCCGCGGCCCCGGGCGCAGGCTGAGGGGCCGCTGTGGCTCGGCACCGGCGTGGCGGCGGCGACGTACCCGGTGATGATCCAGCCGTCGACCGCGCGAGCGCACGCCCGGCCCGACGGGACGTTCCTGGTCGAGATCAACGCCACGGACATCGGCACGGGCGCCCGCACGGTGCTCGCCCAGATCGCCGCCGACGCCCTCGGCGTCCCGCTCGACCGGGTGCGCACCGAGGTGGGCAGCAGCGATCTGCCGTACGCCTCGCTGGCCGGCGGGTCCTCCGGCATGTCCTCGTGGGGCTGGGCGGTGCACGAGGCGTGCGCCCGGCTGGCCGAGCGGCTCGCCGCGCACAGCGGTCCGCTGCCTCCGGAGGGGCTCTCCGCCGACGCCGACACCACCGGGGCGGCCGACGCCGACAGCCCCTACTCCCGGCACGCCTTCGGCGCGCACTTCGCCGAGGTCGCCGTGGACACGGTCACCGGCGAGGTCCGGGTGCGCCGGCTGCTCGGCGTGTACGCGGCCGGGCGCATCCTCAACACCCGTACCGCGCGCTCGCAGTTCGTGGGCGGGATGACGATGGGCCTGGGCATGGCGCTGACCGAGGACAGCACGGTGGACCCGGCGTTCGGCGACTTCGCCCAGTCCGACCTGGCGTCCTACCACGTGCC
>NZ_PQSS01000172.1 GCF_002920535.1 Streptomyces sp. Ru71
TTTGTTAGCAGCCGGATCTCAGTGGTGGTGGTGGTGGTGCTCGAGGCCAACATAGCTGCCCGGGCTGAGCCCGCGCTTGGCCAGCCAACCGACCGGATCGATCCGGTTCGTGCCGTTGGTCAGGACCTCGAAATGCAGGTGGGGACCCGTGGAGTAGCCCCGGTTGCCCATGGTGGCGATCTGATCGCCCGCCATCACGCGCTCGCCGACGCTGACGAGCCACGTGTTGATGTGACCGTAGAGCGTGACGGTGCCGTCGGAGTGGCGGATCTTCACCCACGCGCCGTAACCGGCCGTCGGGCCCACGTCGGTGACCACGCCGTCGGACGCGGCGTAGATCGGCGTGCCGATCGAGTTGGCGATGTCGATGCCGCCGTGCAGCACGCCCCAGCGGTAGCCGAAGCCCGACGTCCACACGCCTTTGGTCGGCATCACGAACAGCGGGCGCGAAAGGCGGGCCTCACGCTCGGCGCGCTCCTGTGCGAACGCGGCGGCCTTGGTGATCTCCTCGGCGTGCACGGCCGACGAGATGTTCGACGCGACCGAGACGATCTGCATGCCGTCGTTCGAACCGCTGACCGAGGCTCCGTCGACCGTCGTCTGGCCGGTGGCCAGCACGGTGTCGTCGGCGGCCTGGGCCTCGGTCATGGATCCGCGACCCATTTGCTGTCCACCAGTCATGCTAGCCATATGGCTGCCGCGCGGCACCAGGCCGCTGCTGTGATGATGATGATGATGGCTGCTGCCCATGGTATATCTCCTTCTTAAAGTTAAACAAAATTATTTCTAGAGGGGAATTGTTATCCGCTCACAATTCCCCTATAGTGAGTCGTATTAATTTCGCGGGATCGAGATCTCGATCCTCTACGCCGGACGCATCGTGGCCGGCATCACCGGCGCCACAGGTGCGGTTGCTGGCGCCTATATCGCCGACATCACCGATGGGGAAGATCGGGCTCGCCACTTCGGGCTCATGAGCGCTTGTTTCGGCGTGGGTATGGTGGCAGGCCCCGTGGCCGGGGGACTGTTGGGCGCCATCTCCTTGCATGCACCATTCCTTGCGGCGGCGGTGCTCAACGGCCTCAACCTACTACTGGGCTGCTTCCTAATGCAGGAG
>NZ_PQSS01000173.1 GCF_002920535.1 Streptomyces sp. Ru71
GCAACCGCCGCGGCGGCGCCACCGCCTCCACCCGCGCCGTCGTCCTCGCCGCCGCCGACCCGGCCAACGCCTACGGCGCCGCCCTGCCCTGGCCCGAGCCGCCGACCGGTGCCGGGCACAAGCCGGGCCGCAAGGCGGGCTCCCTGGTCGTGCTGGTCGACGGCGAGCTGGCGCTGTACATGGAGCGCGGCGGCAAGACGCTGCTGGCCTGGCCCGCCGAGCCGGACGCCGACGCGAGCGAGGACACGCGGCTGCGGGCGGCCGCGGAGGCGCTCGCGGCAGCCGCCCGCGCCGGTTCGCTCGGCACGGTCACCGTGGAGCGGGTCAACGGCGCCTCCGCCCTGACCTCCCCCCTCGGCGCCCTGTTGGAAGCAGCGGGGTTCATCGCGACGCCCCGGGGCCTGCGGCTGCGCGCGTGACCGGACCGCGCCCCCGGGCCCCCGAGCATCCGGGCATGTCCCCCTTGCCCCGGCCGCTCACCCGGCCCCCGCGCATCCGGGCGTGTCACCCTTGAGCCATGCCCGAAGGTGACACGGTCTGGCAGGCCGCGAGGCGGTTGCACGGCGCCCTCGCGGGCAGGGTGCTGACCCGCAGCGACCTGCGGGTGCCCCGGTACGCCACGGTCGACCTCACCGGCCGGACCGTCCTGGACGTCATCTCTCGCGGCAAGCACCTGCTCACCCGGATCGAGGGCGGTCTGACGCTGCACTCGCATCTGAAGATGGACGGCTCCTGGAAGGTGTACGCACCAGGCCAGCGCTGGAGCGGCGGCCCCGCGCACCAGATCCGCGCGATCCTGGGCAACGCCGAGCGCACGGCCGTCGGCTACCGCCTGCCGGTGCTGGACCTGCTGCGCACCGCCGACGAGGAGCGCACGGTCGGCCACCTCGGCCCCGATCTGCTCGGCCCGGACTGGGACCCGGACCGCGCGCTGGCCAACCTGCTGCGCGACCCCGCGCGCCCGCTCGGCGAGGCCC
>NZ_PQSS01000174.1 GCF_002920535.1 Streptomyces sp. Ru71
TCAGGGCGCCGGACACGACCACACCGATGAGAATGCGGTGCATCCGAGTCAGCTGCGGTGACGCGGCCACGCGTACTCCCCTCCCAGTGCATGCTGTTGCGCGCAACAGGGTGGCACATGTGTACGGCAAACGTGTCGCCGGTACGGCCGCAGCCCGGCCCAGCGGAGGGCCGGGTTCCGGCAAACAGGCGCAGAACGGGGCCTGTTGGCCCCGTACGGGTGCGTCAGTTCTTCTTCGCGGCCGAAGCGGACGGCGACGCCGACTTCGCGGCGGACTTCGACGCGGAGGCCGACGGGGAAGCGGGCTTCGACGCGGACGCCGACGGCGACTTGGGGGCCGTACCGCCGCTCGGGGCACTGCCGTCACCGTTCGCGGCGGACACCGAGGCCACCGCCTCCTTCACCGCCTGCTCCGCGGACTTCGCCAGGTCGTCGGCGTTCGGCGCCTTGTCACCGGCCAGACCGGCACCGTTGTAGTCCAGGGTGACGACGACGTTCTCGACCCGGGCGACGACCGTCTGCTGCTTGAAGTCGCCCTCCTTCTTCTTCAGGTCGTAGCGCACCAGCGTCGCCTCGTCGCCCGCCCCGGCGACCGGCGCCGTCTTGGCGTTCTTCGCACCCGCGGTCGACTGCGCGTCCTGCACCTGCTTCACGAAGTAGGCGTGCGCCTGCTTGTCGCCCTCGCCGCGAGAGGTGTCCGACTCGAAGCGCAGCAGGGAGACGTTGAGCCAGCGGAACTGCGAGCCCTTCACACCGTTGTTGTCCAGGCTGCTCCAGGAGCAGCTGGCCCGGGTGCCGAGGTCGCTGGAGCTTCCCTCCTTGCCCTTGGGGCCCTTGGGGACCAGGCTCTCCAGCGTCTTCTTCGTCAGCACCCCGCACGCCTGCGGCAGCTTGCCGTACGCCGCCGCCTGCACGGTCGGTGACGCGCTCGCCGACGACGAGG
>NZ_PQSS01000175.1 GCF_002920535.1 Streptomyces sp. Ru71
CCCGACCTCGTCGCCCTGCACACCGTCGCCCACGCCCCGCACGCCGCGATGTGGAACGCCGACCCGGAGGGCTACGAGGAGGCGTTGCGCCGTTTCCTGACGCCGCTGATGTGAACCCCGGCTGAACCCCGGTGAGGCGAACCCCGGCGGGCGATGCGGCGCGGAGGGCCCGCCGGGTGGTCTGCCCGTGGGCCTCCGCTTCCCGCCCGCATGCCGGTCGACCTCATTCCGCTTCACTCCTCGGCTCCGCTCCGTTCAAGGCCGTACAAGTGGCCTGATCACGCCTCCCCGCGACGTCCCGCGCAGGTCCGTTGGCCATCCCCGTCGCCGCCGGTGACATTCCGTTTGGGTTTTCGGACCGTCAACCGGAAGACTGCACCCGTGACGTCCCGTATCCCGCGCGACTCCAGGCTTCGACTCGTCCGACCCCGACCCCTGGCCGCCGCGCCCAGAGCCGTGAACCAGCGGCGCCCGCGCCGCCGCGCGCCACGTCCGCCCGAGGGCACCCCGGCACCCGCGGAACTGGCCGGAATGGCTCGCTCCGGGCTGGCCGCCGCCGCCCGCGTCGCCCGCTGGGCCGACGCCGCGCTCGGCCCCGGCCGCCACGGCGCCACCGCCGACGGCAAGGCCACCCTCTCCGACGCGACCGCCGAGCGCGCCGCGCGCGACCTCGGCCTCACCGTCGACCAGGTCCGTGCCGACTGGGACATCGCCCGCCTCGCCGGCCTGGTCGAGGTGCACGGCGACAGCGCCCGCCCCGGCTGGCGGCTGCGCGCCTGGAACCGCGACGACAGCGCCGTGCTGCGGGGCTGGGTCGCCCTGTTCGACGCCTGGTCGCTCGCCCACCCCGAGCCCGGGGACCAGGAGCCCGCGGCCGTCGCCGAGGTCGTCTCGGCCATGCCCCAGGTCCTGTCCTTCCTCCAGCTCT
>NZ_PQSS01000176.1 GCF_002920535.1 Streptomyces sp. Ru71
AGCATCTGGTCGCATTGGGTCACCAGCAAATCGCGCTGTTAGCGGGCCCATTAAGTTCTGTCTCGGCGCGTCTGCGTCTGGCTGGCTGGCATAAATATCTCACTCGCAATCAAATTCAGCCGATAGCGGAACGGGAAGGCGACTGGAGTGCCATGTCCGGTTTTCAACAAACCATGCAAATGCTGAATGAGGGCATCGTTCCCACTGCGATGCTGGTTGCCAACGATCAGATGGCGCTGGGCGCAATGCGCGCCATTACCGAGTCCGGGCTGCGCGTTGGTGCGGATATCTCGGTAGTGGGATACGACGATACCGAAGACAGCTCATGTTATATCCCGCCGTTAACCACCATCAAACAGGATTTTCGCCTGCTGGGGCAAACCAGCGTGGACCGCTTGCTGCAACTCTCTCAGGGCCAGGCGGTGAAGGGCAATCAGCTGTTGCCCGTCTCACTGGTGAAAAGAAAAACCACCCTGGCGCCCAATACGCAAACCGCCTCTCCCCGCGCGTTGGCCGATTCATTAATGCAGCTGGCACGACAGGTTTCCCGACTGGAAAGCGGGCAGTGAGCGCAACGCAATTAATGTAAGTTAGCTCACTCATTAGGCACCGGGATCTCGACCGATGCCCTTGAGAGCCTTCAACCCAGTCAGCTCCTTCCGGTGGGCGCGGGGCATGACTATCGTCGCCGCACTTATGACTGTCTTCTTTATCATGCAACTCGTAGGACAGGTGCCGGCAGCGCTCTGGGTCATTTTCGGCGAGGACCGCTTTCGCTGGAGCGCGACGATGATCGGCCTGTCGCTTGCGGTATTCGGAATCTTGCACGCCCTCGCTCAAGCCTTCGTCACTGGTCCCGCCACCAAACGTTTCGGCGAGAAGCAGGCCATTATCGCCGGCATGGCGG
>NZ_PQSS01000177.1 GCF_002920535.1 Streptomyces sp. Ru71
CCTTGATCACAGCTGCTCCTTACAGGGGGATGTTGCCGTGCTTCTTCGGGGGCAGGGATTCCCGCTTGGTGCGCAGCTGACGCAGGCCGCGGACGATGTGGCGGCGGGTGTCGGAGGGCTGGATGACGGCGTCGATGTAGCCGCGTTCGGCGGCGATGTAGGGGTTGAGCAGGGCGTCCTCGTACTCCTGGATGAGCCGGGCGCGCACCGCCTCCAGGTCCTCGCCGTCGGCCTCGGCCTGGGCGAGGGTGCGGCGGTGCAGGATGTTGACGGCGCCCTGGGCGCCCATGACGGCGATCTGGGCGGTGGGCCAGGCCAGGTTGAGGTCGGCGCCCAGGTGCTTGGAGCCCATGACGTCGTAGGCGCCGCCGAAGGCCTTGCGGGTGATGACGGTGATCAGCGGGACGGTGGCCTCGGCGTAGGCGTAGATGAGTTTGGCGCCGCGGCGGATGATGCCCTCGTGTTCCTGGCCGACGCCGGGCAGGAAGCCGGGGACGTCGACGAAGGTGAGCACGGGCAGGTTGAAGGCGTCGCAGGTGCGCACGAAGCGGGCGGCCTTCTCGGAGGCGGCGATGTCCAGGCAGCCGGCGAACTGCATGGGCTGGTTGGCGACGATGCCGACGGGGTGGCCCTCGACGCGGCCGAAGCCGGTGACGATGTTGGGCGCGAACAGGGCCTGGGTCTCGAAGAACTCGGCGTCGTCCAGGACGTGCTCGATGACGGTGGTGACGTTGTAGGGCTGGTTCGCGGAGTCCGGGACCAGGGTGTCCAGCTCCAGGTCCTCCTCGGTGACCGTCAGGTCGGCCTCCTCGGGGAAGGCGGGGGGCTCGGAGAGGTTGTTGGAGGGCAGGTAGGACAGCAGCTGCTTGACGTATTCGATGGCGT
>NZ_PQSS01000178.1 GCF_002920535.1 Streptomyces sp. Ru71
AGCTTTTCGCCGTTGCTCGTGTTGACGCGCTCCAGACGGCCGTCCGGCAGCAGGGTCACCTCCGTGGCCGCGCCCGGGGTGCAGGACGAGGCCGGTTCGCCGGTCGTCACGGTCGACGGGCCGATCTGCAGCGGGCCGTCGGGCCCGGGCGCCTGGGTGAGAGAGGCAGCGAACTCGCAGTGGTAGCTGCCGGTGCCGGCGGGGCCGTCGGCGACGAGCGTGAGGACCGTGTCGCCCACCTCGCCCTGACGGATGGTGAGCACCCGGGTGTTGGTGCCGTCACCGGTGTCGATCGTCGCGGTCCAGGTGCCGAGAAAGGCCTGGGGGACGGTGCCGTTCTGCGGGGTCGGCGAGGCGGTGGTCGGGGACGGGGAGGCGGTGGTCGGGCCCGGGGTGGGCGGGCCGCTGGTCGGGTGGGGACGGGTCCGGTCCCGGGTCCTTGCCGTCGCCGCTCATGAACGCGTACACCGAGCCGCCGGCCGCGAGCGCGACGACCAGGGCGACGACGACGAGCAGCACGGTGGAACGGCCGCTGCGGCGCGGGGGTTCCTGCGGGCCGAAGGGCGCGGGTCCGTAGGGCGGCGTGGAGCCGAGCCCGCCGCCGTACGGCTGATGGCCCCAGGCACCGGGCTGCTGCGGATAGCCGTAACGATCGGGGGCCGGGGCCGGCTGGGGATGCGGCTGGCCGTACGCGCCGCCGGGCGGGGACGCCTGGTGGTGCGGCTGGCCGTACGCGGCGGGCGCCGCCTGGGCGTGCGGGTGGCCGGTGCCGCCGTACGGCCCCTGCGGCGCCGGCGCCTGACCGTGCTGCGCGCCGGGCTGCTGCGGGATGCCGTACGCCGGCGGCGCCGACGGGGGCGGGCCCGGCTGGGTGGGTGA
>NZ_PQSS01000179.1 GCF_002920535.1 Streptomyces sp. Ru71
TAATGTGGCCTCTTTTCATTATCTCCCGTGGTACGGGGAAGGAAAATCATGTCACTTGTCACCGATCTACCCGCCATTTTCGATCAGTTCTCTGAAGCTCGCCAGACAGGCTTTCTCACCGTCATGGATCTCAAGGAGCGCGGCATTCCGCTGGTTGGCACTTACTGCACCTTTATGCCGCAAGAGATCCCGATGGCAGCCGGTGCGGTTGTGGTTTCGCTCTGTTCCACCTCTGATGAAACCATTGAAGAAGCGGAGAAAGATCTGCCGCGCAACCTCTGCCCGCTGATTAAAAGCAGCTACGGCTTCGGCAAAACCGATAAATGCCCCTACTTCTACTTTTCGGATCTGGTGGTCGGTGAAACCACCTGCGACGGCAAAAAGAAAATGTATGAATACATGGCGGAGTTTAAGCCTGTTCATGTGATGCAATTGCCCAACAGCGTTAAGGACGATGCCTCGCGTGCGTTATGGAAAGCCGAGATACTGCGCTTGCAAAAAACGGTAGAAGAACGTTTTGGGCACGAGATTAGCGAAGATGCTCTGCGCGATGCCATTGCGCTGAAAAACCGCGAACGTCGCGCACTGGCTAATTTTATCATCTTGGGCAGTTAAATCCTCCGGCGCTTAGCGGCAGCGACATTCTGAAAGTGGTTTACGGCGCAACCTTCCGGTTCGATAAAGAGGCGTTGATCAATGAACTGGATGCAATGACCGCCCGCGTTCGTCAGCAGTGGGAAGAAGGCCAGCGACTGGACCCGCGTCCGCGCA
>NZ_PQSS01000180.1 GCF_002920535.1 Streptomyces sp. Ru71
TCGTACGGGGAAACCCGACTCCGGAGGAGCTGGCCGCCGTGGTCTCCGTGCTGACCGTGGCCGGAGCACCGGCTCCCCCGCCCGCTCCCGCGCGCCCCGCCGGCGCCTGGGCCTCGCGGCGCCTGCAGCTGCGCACGCCGCACTCCTACGGCCCGGCCGGCTGGCTCGCGCCCGCCCTGCCTCGCTGACCATCCGATCGGAGACACCATGAACGTCCTGCAGCAGCGCCCTGACCACGGCGCTGCGGCCCCGGCACCACGCGCCCGCGTGGTCATCGCCAAGCCCGGGCTCGACGGCCACGACCGCGGCGCCAAGGTCATCGCCCGAGCGCTGCGCGACGCCGGCTACGAGGTGATCTACACCGGACTGCACCAGACCCCGGAGCAGATCGTCGCCACCGTCATCGCCGAGGACGCGCCCCTCCTCGGTCTGTCCATCCTCTCGGGCGCCCATATGACGATCGTCCGTCGGGTGATCGAGCTGCTGGGACGGGAGGGCGCGGACGACGTCCGCGTCATGGTCGGCGGCATCATCCCCGACGCCGACGTCACCGCCCTGGAGGCCATGGGCGTGCACGCGGTGTTCACCCCCGGCGCGGACATGCGCGGGATCGTAGAGACGGTGGACCGGCTCAGCGCCGGCCTGAAGGACGTACAGGAGTCGGCATGCTGACGAAGGTGCTCATCGCCAACCGTGGCGAAATCGCTGTCCGCGTGGCCCGGGCCTGCCGGGACGCCGGAATCGCGAGCGTGGCCGTCTACGCGGA
>NZ_PQSS01000181.1 GCF_002920535.1 Streptomyces sp. Ru71
TGAGCGTGGAGTACAACCAACGCGTCAGGAACCGTCGGCTTACGCTGCAGGTTTACCTCTACCTTCAACCCTCTGCCGGATGCTGCACATGAGGTGCCGCCCCTAACGTCCTGGTTCAAGGCCATGGTGCTCTGCCGACCACAGCAGCGCCTGGTCCAGCTGCGGGTCCTGCTAGGTGCCCACCGGGGGATCCGGCCCGCAGTGCGGGAAGGGAAAGGTACGTCATGCAGATACGTGATTGCCTCGCGTTGGCGACGGCGACGGCGGCGCTGGGGGGCGCTGTCGCGATGGCCGCGCCTGCCGCGCAGGCCCAGCCGGCCCCCCAGACGGCTTCGGCGACGCAGTCGGCCGCCGTGCAGTCGGCTGCGGCGCGCGCGGATGCAGCCTCGGTGGCGAGGGGGAGCTGGCATCTGATCTGGGGCCCGAAGAAGCACGCGCCGACGAAGTACTGGGCGACGCCCGACTTCGTTCCGCGCAGCTCGACGCTCGGGGTGAACGCGCGGTGCTGGAACGGCGGCGACGGGACCAAGTACAAGATCGACGTGGTGCGCACGTCGGACAAGAAGGTCGTCAAGAAGGGCGGCTGGGGGTACTGCAACGGCGGGTGGATGACGGTGCAGACCTCGGCGCGGTCCGGCACGGCGTACTACATGCGCATCTACCTCAAGGGCAAGGCGCACACCGTCGAGGCCAAGGCCTACTACTACCGCTGAGCC
>NZ_PQSS01000182.1 GCF_002920535.1 Streptomyces sp. Ru71
ACGCCCGGGCGATCGCCGGCGGGGGCTTCGCCGACGGCGGCGAGGGACTCGTCGTGCGCTGGAGCGACGGCGAGGTCAGCCAGTACACCACCGTCGACAAGAGCGGCTTCCACGGCGAGAAGATGCTCACCGCCAAGAACCCCACCTGGCAGAACGCCAAACTCCTCACCCTCGGCCACTTCAACGGCGGCACCCAGCGCGACGACCTCCTCGTCGTCTGGACCAACGGCACCGTCTCCCTCTACCCCGACCTCGGCGCCAACGGCCTGCGCAAGGAAACCCAGATCATCAAGAACAACAAGACCTGGACCTACGCCGAACAGATCGGCACCGGCGACTTCACCGGCGCCAAGACCTCCGACCTCACCGTCCGCTGGATCGACGGCGAAACCACCATCTACCCCGGCGTCGACCTCAAGGGCCTGCACGGCGAGAAGACCATCCGCCCCGCCAAGTCCCCCTGGACCAACGCCACCGTCCTCACCACCGGCGCCTTCACCGACAACAAGGCCAACGACATCCTCGTCCGCTGGAACGACGGCCACCTCACCCTCCACCCCGACGTCGACACCGCCGGACTGCAC
>NZ_PQSS01000183.1 GCF_002920535.1 Streptomyces sp. Ru71
TGAGGGGTGCGGCGGAGTCGGGGCGAGGTGCGGAGTGGTGGGCACGGAGCCCTCGACCGGCACGAACTGCCCGACCGGCTGCCCCGGCTGCTGCCCTGCGGGGACGGCGCCGGGCACCGGGGCGGCGGGGGTGGCCTCCGGGAGCTCCGCCGCGGCGGGGGCCTGCGGCGCGGCTGCGGCGGCGTCCGGCACCGGGTGAGCGGCGTCCTGCGGCAGCTGCGGTCCCTGGACGGGCGGGGCGGCGGGGGCCGGCTGCTGGTCGGCGGCGGGCGCGGTGGCCGGCTGGGGCGCCGGTGCGGCCATGGCGGGCGGCGCGGCCGGGGTGCTGTCCTGCGCGGGCTGTACCGCTTCGTCCGGGGTCGACACGGGAGCCTCCTGAGCTGCGGCGGCGGCCACCGGGGGGTGTTCGGCGGCGGACGCGTCCTGCGGGGCGGCGGCCTGGGCGGTACCCGGGTCGGCGGCAGGCGCGTCGGTGGACTGCGGGGACGCGACGGGGGCCGGCGCCGGGGTCTGCGGGGTCCTCGGCGGCGACGGGCTC
>NZ_PQSS01000184.1 GCF_002920535.1 Streptomyces sp. Ru71
CCCTCGGCGCCCATCACGGCGATCTCGTTGGTGGGCCAGGCGTAGGTGAGGTCGGCGCCGATGGACTGGGAGTCCATCACGATGTAGGCGCCGCCGTACGCCTTCCTGAGGATGAGGGAGATCCGCGGGACGGTGGCGTTGCAGTAGGCGTAGAGCAGCTTGGCGCCGTGCCGGATGATGCCGCCGTGTTCCTGGTCGACGCCGGGCAGGAAGCCGGGGACGTCGAGGAGGGTGACGATCGGGATGTTGAAGGCGTCGCACATCTGCACGAAGCGGGCGGCCTTCTCGGACGCCTCGATGTCCAGCACACCGGCCAGGACCTGGGGCTGGTTGGCGATGATGCCGACGACCTGGCCGTCCATGCGGGCCAGCGCGCAGATGATGTTGCGCGCCCAGCGCTCGTGGACCTCCAGGTACTCGCCGTCGTCGACGATCTCCTCGATCACCTTCGCCATGTCGTACGGCCGG
>NZ_PQSS01000185.1 GCF_002920535.1 Streptomyces sp. Ru71
TATGGAAATTCAGGCCTGATAAGCGTAGCGCATCAGGCTTTTCACTCTTATTACAACGACTGATGTCGCGTCTCATGGGTCAGCAGCAGGGCGATTAACGTCAAGCCAGCCATCGCCGCCAGATATAACCCCACCGCACCTAGCCCGTAGTTAGTCTGCAACCAGGCTGCGATATATGGCGCAACGGAAGCCCCGAGAATCGACGCTACGTTGTAAGAGAACGATGCTCCGGTGTAACGCACTTCTGTCGGAAACAGCTCTGGTAACAGCGCACCCATTGGCCCGAAGGTCAGACCCATCAGACTTAACCCCAGCAGCAGGAAGGCAAAAACCAGAATCGGGTTAGCCAGAACCGAGCAGTGGGTTAAAAGGCGAACAGCGCGAACAGGATGATCAGCGTGGTGATGATTACCATGC
>NZ_PQSS01000186.1 GCF_002920535.1 Streptomyces sp. Ru71
CCAGGACCCAACGCTGCCCGACTCGAGGGCATCCGATCAACGCTTTCTGGTGAATGGTGCGGGAGGCGAGACTTGAACTCGCACACCTAGCGGCGCCAGAACCTAAATCTGGTGCGTCTACCAATTTCGCCACTCCCGCAAAAAAAGATGGTGGCTACGACGGGATTCTCTAGATCATCATGTTTATTGCGTGGTTTATAAGTATTGTTATTGCACACTCAAGGCCCTTTAGCTCAGTGGTTAGAGCAGGCGACTCATAATCGCTTGGTCGCTGGTTCAAGTCCAGCAAGGGCCACCAAATCATTATTTACGTATCAGGAAGAGTTAAGGGTACAAGGGGTACTCGATGGCGGTCTATATTTCATGACTAACGCCATTTCAAGGCCATGGCT
>NZ_PQSS01000187.1 GCF_002920535.1 Streptomyces sp. Ru71
CGAGACAGGCATGGGGCAGGAGTAGTGCTACGACGGACGTTCCGGTTGTGGCTGCGGGCTCCGAGTCCAGCCCTCCGAGGTCTGGCTGGAGGCGCGTGGGGCACTGGCGGTCGCGGCCCGGTCGGCGACCGGGTCGGCGAGAGCGATCCGATCGCCCGAATAGGCTCTCAACTGCAGGAAAGGGGCGCATCGACACCCTGACGCTCGCCGGTCGATCGGCCGACTCGCAGTCAAGCATGTGGCCACCCTCAGTGCCAGGGTGAGTTACCCCTCGCCTGCCTGCCGCTTCGAGGTGGGGCGAAAGACATTCCGGATTCAACCAGTGGTCGCTCCGCTGAGCGCTAGAGCCCGGCTTGGACGTCGTCC
>NZ_PQSS01000188.1 GCF_002920535.1 Streptomyces sp. Ru71
CCCCAGAACAGGATGCCGCAGCTCGCGCCAGTCTGGAACGTTTTCAGGCGGCGATGCTTGCCGCCGATGATGATCGTCACATCACCACGGAAATCGCTAACGCCACACCGTTTTATTATGCCGAAGATGACCACCAGCAATATCTGCATAAAAACCCGTATGGTTACTGTGGAATTGGCGGAATTGGCGTCTGTCTGCCACCGGAAGCATAGCGTTACGGGTACAAATGTAGATTGTTGATAAAGTGCGCTTTGTTTATGCCGGATGCGGCGTGAACGCCTTATCCGGCCTACAAAATCGTGCAAATTCAATATATTG
>NZ_PQSS01000189.1 GCF_002920535.1 Streptomyces sp. Ru71
CGGTAGCCGTCGCGGCCCCGGATGCGCTGGTCGCCGCCGGAGCAGAACGCCCAGCCGCCGTCCTTGGCGGAGGGGCCGTTGCCGGTGAGGATGACCGCGCCGACGTCGGAGGACATCCGGGCGTGGTCCAGGGTGCGGTACAGCTCGTCGACGGTCTTCGGGCGGAAGGCGTTGCGCACCTCGGGCCGGTCGAAGGCGATCCGCACCCAGGGCAGGTCGCGGACCACGGTGCCGTCGGCGTCGCGTTCCACGCCTCGGTGGTAGGTGATGTCGGTCAGGTCCTCGG
>NZ_PQSS01000190.1 GCF_002920535.1 Streptomyces sp. Ru71
GTTGGCCCGTTCCAGCGCCGGGACGTGGATGAGCAGCTGGAGCAGGGAGGCGGCGCGGGCGTGCGGGGTGTCGTACACGGGCACGCCGAATATCTCGGCCCGGTGCCGGGCGACGGCGGCGACCAGGGCGCCCCAGTCCGTGACCTGCGGGTCTCCCGGGGTCTTCTGTTCGGCGAGCATGAGCAGCCAGGCGAGGTCGATACTGAGATCGTTCAAGGGATCAGCGGCGGCCTTCACCGGCGTCGGTGCCGCGGGTCTCGGCGAT
>NZ_PQSS01000191.1 GCF_002920535.1 Streptomyces sp. Ru71
CGGCGACGCCCCTGGCGAAGCTGTCCGCACCCGCGGTCCCGCACGCCCCCGCCGTGCCGGACCTGCCGGAGGTCTCCGTGGACCCGACCGTCCCGACCCTCCCGGCAATACCGTCAACCCCTGCGGTGCCGTCTGCCCCGGCGGTCCCATCCGCCTCACTGCCGATCCCCACGCCGAGCGCACTGCCGTAGAAGCGGCGCCGGGCAGCACAGCCGGGTGCCGCCGCAACAGCACAGCCGGCCCC
>NZ_PQSS01000192.1 GCF_002920535.1 Streptomyces sp. Ru71
ACATGATGCAGATGCGTCAGATTGCCGGTATGCGTGGTCTGGTGTCGAACGCCAAGAACGAGACGATCCCGCGTCCGATCAAGGCGTCCTTCCGTGAGGGTCTGTCCGTGCTGGAGTACTTCATCTCCACGCACGGTGCCCGTAAGGGTCTGGCGGACACCGCCTGCGTACCGCCGACTCGGGTTACCTCACCCGTGTCTGGTCGACGTCTCCC
>NZ_PQSS01000193.1 GCF_002920535.1 Streptomyces sp. Ru71
CAGGCACGGCTACCGGCCTCTTATCGCCGGGACTGTCCCTCCGCTGACGCTACGGGACTGCAACAGGGTCCACTGCGCTCCCCCCTCTCCGACTGCACTTCCCCCAGCCCCCAACCCGCTTACCGGGCGCGAGAGCCCGTCCGCTGACGCTCCCGGACCCTGAAACCCGCAACGCGGGCAGCTAGCTACAGGAACGGTGGGG